>JAJEHX010000028.1 GCA_022823465.1 Candidatus Latescibacterota bacterium | reverse complement strand
GATGGTCATGCCCGGGGACAACGTCGACATGGAAGTCAACCTCATGCAGCCCATCGCCATGGACAAGGAACTACGCTTCGCCATCAGGGAGGGCGGGAGAACCGTCGGCGCGGGCGTCGTAACCGAAGTCATCGAGTAACGGGAGAAGGAGACCGTCATGGCCGATCAGACGGACCAGAAAATCAGGATCAGGCTGAAGGCCTGCGACCACGCCATGCTGGACAAATCGGCCAGGGAAATCACTCAGGCGGCCCAGCGGGCCGGCGCCCGGGTCATGGGTCCGATACCCCTGCCGACGAAACGTACCGTCTATACCGTCCTGCGCTCTCCGTTTATCGACAAGAAATCGCGGGAACAGTTTGAAACGCGCGTACACAAACGGCTTATCGATATCTATGACACGTCACAGCAGACGGTGGACGCGCTCCTCAAGCTGGATCTGCCCGCCGGCGTGGACGTGGAAATCAGGGTGTAGGAGTCTCGAAGATGCATGGCTTGATTGGCAGGAAGATCGGGATGAGCCAGGTCTTTGCCGAAAACGGTGACGCGGTGCCGGTCACGGTGATCGAAGCGGGGCCGTGCTACGTCACCCAGGTGAAGACGCTGGCCCGGGACGGCTACGAGGCGGCCCAGATCGGTTTTGACGCGAAGAAAGAAAAGCAGACCACCAGGCCGCTGCAGGGTCATTTCAAGCAGGCCAAGGTCGATCCGCAGCGGGTCCTTCGCGAGGTCGAGGTGGACGATATCGAGGCCTGCGAACCCGGCCAGGTATACGGCGCCGACATTTTCGAGACCGGCGAACTGGTCGACGTGACGGGGTATTACAAGGGAAAAGGGTTCCAGGGTGTCGTGAAGCGGCACGGTTTCCGGGGCGGCGACAAGACCCGGGGACAAAGCGACCGCTGGCGTCATCCGGGATCGATTGGACAGAGCGCGACGCCGTCCAAGGTTTTCAAGGGCACCCGCATGGGCGGCCGGATGGGCAACAAGCGCGTGACGGTCAGAAACCTGCAGGTGGTCGGGGTGGATGCCGAAAACAACATCCTCCTGGTGAAGGGGGCGGTTCCGGGCCACAGGAACGCATACGTATTGATCAACCGGGCCGGGTAAACGGCGGCGCGGTTCTGGAAGGCCAAGGTGGGAGTAGTCATGCCGGTAGCTAGATTGTACAGCAGCGACGGGACGGAACAGGGCGAGATCGACCTGGAAGAATCGGTCTTCGGCATATCCGCAAATGCGCATGCCATGTATGAAGCGCAGAAAATGTACCAGGCCGGCCAGCGGCAGGGAACAGCCAGCGCACAGACCCGTTCGGAAGTGTCCTACGCCGGGAAGAAGATCTACCGGCAAAAGGGCCTGGGGCGGGCTCGCATGGGCTCACGGCGGTCCCCGGCCCGCATCGGGGGTGGAAGAGCCCACGGACCGAAGCCCCGAAGCTACAGTTACAAGATTCCGAAGAAGGTGCGCCGCCTCGCGCTGAAGTCCGTGCTGTCGACGCGGGCGCAGAACGGTTCCGTACTCGTAATAGACGCGCTGGAGTTCGACGCGCCCAGGACCCGGCAGATGGTCTCCGTGCTTTCGAACATGAAGGTGAACGACAGGAAGTGCCTGGTCCTCATGGACCGAAGCGACGACGCCGTGTACAAGTCCTGTCGAAACATACCCGACGTGAACATCAATGTGGCCACGGACACCCACGTGCATGAGATTCTGCGCAGCGACTGCCTCATCTTCACCCGCGAGGGGCTGAAGCAGGTCGAGGAGGCGTTGAAATCATGACGAAAGATCCGCGCGCCATCGTGGCGCGGCCCCTGGTAACGGAGAAGAACCACGTGCTCCAGGAAGAGCAAAACAAGTACGTGTTCGAAGTGGCCAGGGAAGTGAACAAATTGGAAATCAAGCGGGCCGTCGAGGAGATTTTCGACGTGCGGGTCGAGTCCGTGCGCACGCTCCGAATGAAGGGCAAGGTGAAGCGCCTCGGCCGTTTCGAGGGCCGGCGTCCCGACTGGAAGAAAGCCATCGTGAAACTCGCCGACGGCGACATAATCGATCTGTACACCGGAACCTGATCGCCTGGTAGCGCATGATCGCGCCAGGAAGAGGAAGGCCTGTTATGGCAGTACGCACATTTAGACCCAAGACCCCCGGCCAGCGGTTCAAAACCGTGTCCTCCTTCAAGGAGATCACGAAGGATACGCCGGAGTCCTCCCTGGTCCGTCCCCTGAAGAAGTCGGGCGGCCGGAACAACCTGGGACGAATGACCGCCCGGCACCGCGGAGGCGGTCACAAGCGGCGCTACCGCGTGATCGACTTCCGGCGCGACAAGACCGGAATCCCGGCGAGGGTACATGCCATCGAGTACGATCCGAACCGTTCGGCGCGCATCGCGCTGCTACATTACGCGGACGGCGAGAAACGCTATATTCTCGCGCCCCTCGGCCTGTCGGTGGGGCATACGGTGACGGCCGGCAGCCAGTCGGAGATCCGGAGCGGCAACCATATGCCGCTGGAAAACATTCCACTGGGCACCATGCTTCATAACATCGAACTTTCGCCCGGCCGCGGCGGCCAGCTCGTACGTTCCGCCGGGGGGGCCGCCCAGTTGATGTCGCGAGACGGCGGTTTTGCCCAGTTGCGCCTGCCGTCCGGCGAGATCAGGCGGGTGCCCAGCGCGTGTTCCGCCACGATCGGCCAGGTGGGCAACACGGATCATGAAAACATATCGCTCGGCAAGGCCGGGCGCTCCCGCTGGCTGGGACGGCGCGGCTATTCCCGCGGCGTGGCGAAGAACCCCGTGGACCACCCCATGGGCGGTGGGGAAGGCAAGAGTTCGGGTGGACGACACCCCGTATCTCCGTGGGGAAAGAAGACCAAGGGCCTGCGGACGCGCAGGAGGAACAAGAAGTCGAATACGCTGATCGTCAAGCGGCGTAAATAGGCGTAGGGAAGACAGCGGGAGGCGACGATGGCTCGTTCGATCAAAAAAGGGCCGTACATTGACAGCAGCGTCAAGAAGAAGGTAGACGAACTGAATCGAACCGGCGAGAAGCGGGTGGTCCGCACCTGGGCCCGCGCATGCACGATCACGCCGGATTTCGTCGGCCACACCCTGGCCATTCACAACGGCAACAAGTTCATTCCGGTCTACATCTCGGAGAACATGGTGGGCCACAAGCTGGGTGAATTCGCGCCGACGCGCACGTACCGGGGACACAGCGGCCGGGTCACGGAACGGTCTACCCAGCTGAAGTAGCCGGAACCCGGAACAGGGGGAGTACAACGATGGAAGCCCGTGCAACGGCGCGGCAGGTACGCGGCTCCGCACGCAAGATACGGCAGGTGGCGGCCATGATCCGCGGCCTGTCGGTGCAGGAAGCCCTGAACATTCTGCAATTCGTGCCCAAGGCGTGTGCAAAGCCGATAGAAAAAACCGTGCGTTCCGCGACGGCGAACGCGATGAACGTGGATGACGAACACACGCTGGATATCGAAGACCTGAAGATCAAGACCGTCTATGTCGACGGCGGACCGGTCATGAAACGCATTCATTACGGCCCCCGGGGCAGCGCTTCCACTATCCGGAAACGCACCAGCCATATTACCGTGGTGGTCGCGGCCTAGCTTGGCCTAGCCTGGACTAGACACATGGCCGGCGCGGGCCATTCACCAGGGAGTCCTGACAACAGGAGTTGACGACGTGGGTCAGAAAACACATCCGATCGGATTTCGTCTTGGCGTGATCAAGACGTGGCAGTCCAACTGGTATTCCGACAAGAACATGGCGGAACTGCTCCAGGAAGACCTTATGATCCGTCGTTACGTCAAGAGCCGGCTCTCGCGGGCCGGCATCGCCAAGGTCGAAATCGAGCGGGCGCCGCAGAAGGCCACCATAACCATTCACACGGCCCGTCCCGGCATCGTGATCGGACGCAAGGGCGCGGAAGTGGATAAGCTCAGGGACGAGCTCCAGCATCTGACCGGGAAAGAAGTCTACATCAACATACAGGAAATCCGCCGCCCCGAACTCGACGCCCAGCTTATCGGCGACAGCATAGCGCGGCAGATCGAACAGCGGATCAGTTTCAGAAGGGCCATGAAGAAATCCATCACCGCGGCCATGCGCATGGGCGCGGAGGGCATCAAGATCACCTGCGGCGGCCGGCTCGGCGGAGCGGAAATGGCCCGGTCCGAGTCCTTTAACGACGGACGCGTACCGCTGCACACGCTCCGGGCGGACATCGACTACGCCCGGTCCACCGCCCATACCACCTACGGGTGCATCGGCATCAAGGTGTGGATCTGCAAGGGCGAGATCATCAAGGGCGAGGAAGCGGGGATTGGACGGGAAGCGACGGTTTAAGACGGGCTTTCAAAGGGGTCCCGTTACGGACCAGGGATTATTCGAGGAGATATTGCGATGTTAATGCCCAAGCGACTGAAGTACCGGAAGAAGCAGCGCGGCCGCATGACGGGCACCGCAACGCGCGGCGCCACGCTGGAATTCGGCGATTACGGTATTCAGGCGCTGGAACCGGGCTGGATCACAAACCGGCAGATCGAAGCGGCCCGTATCGCCATGGTGCACCATATGCGGCGAGGCGGCAAGGTGTGGATCAGGGTCTTTCCGGACAAGGTGCTCACGGAAAAGCCCGCCGAAACGCGCATGGGCAAGGGAAAGGGCAATCCCGAGCACTGGGTGGCCGTGGTCAAGCCGGGACGCATCCTCTTCGAATTGCGGGGCGTGGCCTCCGAAATGGCCCTTGAGTCCATAGCGCTGGCCCAGCAGAAGTTATCGGTCAAGACCCGCCTGGTGGTCCGTGACGATCTGTAGCAGGCCCGTTCTCGAGGAAGGGAAGGCATGAAACTATACGAACTTCGGCAGCTGTCCGAGACGGAACTGCATGACCGGGTGGCCGAATTGAAGGAAGAGATCTTCAACCTGAACTTTCAGAAGGCGACGCGGCAGATGGCGGATGCGAAGCGCATCTCGTCGTCGCGCCGGGAAATCGCCCGGATTCTCACGCTCCTGCACGAGGATGAACTGAATATCCGTTCCATCCGGGCAGGGGACGGGCAGAACCGGGAAGACGGGCAGGACGATCCGGGAGATGACGCATGAAGGAGCGGGGACACAGGAAGAACCGCGTGGGACGCGTGACCAGCAACAAGATGGAGAAGACCATTACCATCGCCGTGGAGCGGACGGTGAAGCATCCCTTCTACGGCAGGTACGTGCGGCGCACGACCAGGCTGACGGTCCACGACGAAGAGCAGACGTGCCGGATCGGCGACATCGTCCGGGTGACAGAGACGCGTCCGATGAGCAAGAACAAGCGCTGGCGGCTGACGGAAGTCATCCAGCGCGCGGAACAGGTCTAGTTTTCCGGCGCCGGTTCCGGAAAGCGGTGAACAGGACGGATCAAAGATGATTCAAGAGTATACCTGGCTTAACGTCGCCGACAACACGGGCGCCCGACAGGTCCGTTGCATCAAGGTCCTGGGCGGAACCGGCCGGCGGTACGCCAGCGTGGGAGACCGGTTCGTGGGATCGGTGAAGGAAGCCGCTCCCGGCGGTTCGGTGAAGAAGGGCGAAGTGGTGAAAGCCGTGGTCGTGCGGGTCCGCAAGGAGGTGCGCCGCCGCGACGGGTCCTACATCCGGTTCGACGAGAACGCGGCCGTACTGATCGATGACCAGGGCGAACCGAGGGGCACGCGCATTTTCGGCCCCGTCGCCCGGGAACTGCGCGAGCGGGAATACACCCGCATCGTTTCACTCGCCCCGGAGGTTCTGTAGGGTCCCCGAGCCCGCCGGATGGAAGGAGCAGCTTAGATGCACGTCAAGAAGGGCGATACCGTGGTAGTGCTTACCGGCGCGACCCGGGGCAAAACCGGAAGAGTATTGAAAGTGCTGCCGGAGAAAAACAAGGTGATCGTGGAAGGCCTGAATTTCGTTACGCGCCATACCAAGCCCACCCAGACCAATCCGCAGGGCGGCCGGCTGGAGAAAGAGGCCCCCATGCACGCATCCAACGTGAAAGTGATCGCCGAAGGATAACAGGTAAACGAGTATGGCACGTCTGAAAGAACAATACAATAGCGAGATCAAATCCGCGCTTCTGCAGCATTTCGGCTACGGCAACACCATGCAGGTGCCCCGTGTTGAAAAAGTGGTCCTGAACATGGGCGTGGGCGAGGGTTCGCAGAACGCCAGCCTGCTGGACAGCGCGGTATCGGAATTGACGGCGATCACCGGCCAGAAGGCCGTGGTGACCCGGGCCAGGAAATCCATTTCGAATTTCAAGATCCGGGAAGGCATGCCCGTCGGTTGCCGGGTGACGCTCAGGGACACCCGCATGTACGAGTTCCTGGATCGCCTGATCAACGTGGCGATACCCCGTATACGCGACTTTCGGGGCGTGTCGACGCGGTCCTTCGACGGCCGGGGCAATTACACCCTGGGGCTGACCGAACAGACGATTTTTCCGGAGATCGACTACGACGGGGTCGATCTGTTCCGGGGCATGGACATCACGATTGTAACCTCGGCGGGCACCGACGAAGAGAGTGCGGAGCTGCTCAGGCATCTCGGCATGCCCTTCAGGGACCAGCCGGTGTAGGGTACGAACGGCCCGGCCGTTTCGAGCCGGGCATCGGAATCATCGAGAGGGGGACGAGTGGCCAAGAAGTCATTGATCGCAAAGGCGAAGAGAAGGCCGAAATACAAGGTGCGCGCGTACAGCCGCTGCAGGCAGTGCGGCCGTCCCCGCGCCTATATGCGCCGCTTCGGGATCTGTCGCATCTGTTTCCGGACGCTGGCCCTGCAGGGCGAGATTCCGGGCGTGACAAAGGCCAGTTGGTAGAAACACGGGGCTGTTGCTCAGGGAGAACCGCAAGATGTCAATGACAGATCCGATCGCGGACATGCTGACCCGGATACGCAATGCGTGCCAGGCGAAGCATCCGAGGGTCGAAGTGCCGGCTTCGAAGGTGAAGGCGGAGATCGCCCGTATCCTGTTGGACCAGAAGTTCATCAGCCACTATACCGAGGTTGAGGACGGGAAACAGGGCGTCATCCGGATATACCTCAAGTACGGACCGGTGGGAGAATCGATCATTTCCACGCTCAAGCGCATCAGCAAGCCGGGCCGGCGCGTATATGTCAAGTCCGACCGCCTGCCCAGGGTGCTGAACGGACTCGGCGTGGCCATATTGAGCACGCCCAGGGGTATCGTCACGGACCGTGAAGCCCGTCAGTTGAACACGGGCGGCGAAGTGCTGTGCTACGTCTGGTAGTCCGGAATACCGGAAGGAGTCGGGGTGTCACGAATAGGTAAACTTCCCATTGCTATCCCGGACGGGGTCCAGGTCTCGATAGACGACCGGACCGTCAAGGTGAAGGGTCCGAAGGGCGAGCTCTCCCACCGGATCCCCACCCAGATCAGCGCCGTCCTGGAAGACGGCCACCTGGTGGTGGGACGTCAAAACGAATCCAGGCAGTCGCGCGCCCTGCACGGCCTGAACCGTTCGCTGATCGCCAACATGGTGGAAGGCGTCGTCAGCGGGTTCGACCGGACGCTCGAAATCATCGGCGTGGGCTACCGGGCGGAACTGAAGGGCAGGAACCTGACCCTCAGCCTGGGCTATTCCCATCCCGTGATCTTCCAGGCGCCTCCCGACGTGGACCTCGAGGTCACGGGCGGCAACCGGATAACGGTCCGGGGCGTCGACAAGCAACTCGTAGGCCAGGTAGCCGCGGTGATCCGGTCCTTCAAGAAACCGGAACCGTACAAGGGCAAGGGCATACGGTACGACAACGAACAGGTACGCAGGAAGGCCGGCAAGACCGGCGCCTGACGGGAGACTGGTGTAGTATCATGGCCAAGAAAACGCTGCAGAGAGCCAGAATGCGGAAGGTCCGCCATCGCCGCGTGAGAAAGTCCATCCGAGGCGACGCGGCCCGGCCGCGCCTGAACGTTTTTAGGAGTCTCAAGCACATATACGCCCAGGTCATCGACGATGCGGCGGGCGCCACCCTGCTGTCCCTCTCCACCAAGACGCCCGAGATCAGGGAGAAACTGGAGTCGGGCATGGACCGGAAGGCGCAGAGCAGGCTCGTGGGGCAGGTGCTGGGAGAAAAGATGAAGGCGCAGGGCGTGTCCAGCGTGACCTTCGACCGCGGCGGATACCTGTTTCACGGCCGGGTGAAGGCCCTGGCGGACGGCGTGCGCGAAAGCGGACTGGATTTCTGAAATCCGCGCTGCGCGCCGGTACGTCCGGGCGTCCGGGCGTTTCATATCTGATGAAGGGAGTAGAAATTGCCGAGAATCAATCCCGATGAATTCGATCTGTCGTCGGAACGTCTGGTCGATATCAACCGGGTTGCCAAGGTCGTCAAGGGCGGCCGTACGTTCAGCTTCAACGCGTTGATCGCGGTGGGCGACGGCAACGGCCACGTGGGCCTGGGCATGGGCAAGGCCCTGGAACTGTCCGAAGCGATCCGCAAAGCGACGGAAACCGCCCGGAAGCATCTGCACAGGGTACCGGTGGTCAACGGCACGATCCCCCACGACGTCATCGGGAGGTTCAGCGCGGCGGAGGTGATCCTGAAGCCGGCGTCACCCGGAACGGGCGTTATCGCCGGCGACGCGGCCCGCGCTGTGCTGGAATCCGCGGGCATTCATAATATACTCACGAAGTCGATCGGTTCGTCGAACCCCTACAACGTGGCCAAGGCGACTCTGCAGGGCCTGCTCGACCTGAAGGTGGCCTCCGAAATCGCCGACGCGCGCAACGTGGATATAGAGGAACTGAAAGGGTAGTTTATGGCGACGCGGCTGCGTATTACACAGAGAAGAAGCGCCATCGGGAGGCACCGGCGGCAGAAACGGACCCTGGAAGCGCTGGGCATACGGCGGTTACACCACAGCGCCGTGCATGACGATACACCGCAGATACAGGGCATGATCGCCCGCGTCGGCCACCTGGTTGAAGTGGAAACCATCACGACGGATGACGAATAGCCGGCGGGTTTCATGAAGAAAGGAAGACGGCTGTTATGAATGGCGGCAGTTTGAAACACGCCTCCGGCTCGGTGCGCAAGGTCAAGCGCCTGGGCAGGGGACCCGGTTCCGGCACAGGCAAGACGGCCGGCAGGGGGCATAAGGGACAACGTGCCAGGTCGGGCAAGAAGATCCATCCTTCCTTCGAAGGCGGGCAGATGCGCCTCGTGCGCCGGTTGCCCAAGCGGGGCTTCACCAACATCTTCCGCAAGGTCTACCAGATCGTCAACCTGCGTGATCTGGAAGGATGGGACGAAGAGATCGTCGTGGACGCCGGTGCGCTGGCGGACCGGAACCTGGTCCGGAAATCGACGGACCCGGTCAAGCTGCTCGGCGATGGCGAAATCGAAGGGCCCGTGAAGGTAAGCGTGCACAAGGTGAGTGAGACGGCGCGGAAGAAAATCGAGGCGGCAGGCGGTTCGGTCGAGGTGATCTCCGGATGATCGAAAGTTTTCAGAATGTATTCCGGATACCGGAACTTCGGCGGCGCATCATCTTCACCCTCAGTCTGCTCGCGGTCTACCGGATCGGCGGGCAGATACCCACGCCGGGCATAGACCACGAGGTCCTGAGCGCCTTCTTCAGCCAGATGGGCGGGACCATCTTCGGGCTGTACAACATGTTCGTGGGCGGCGCCTTCGAGCGCGCGACCATCTTCGCCCTCGGCGTGATGCCCTATATCAGCTCGTCCATTATCCTGCAGCTGCTGGGGTCCATGTGGCCGTACCTGCAGAAACTCCAGAAGGAGGGACAGGAAGGACAGAAGAAGATCAACCAGTACACGCGCTACGGCACCGTCGTGCTGTCGCTGGTACAGGCCCTCGGCATCAGCTACTGGCTCCAGGACATCCGCGACGAGGTGGGCCGCTCCGCCGTCATCGATCCCGGGGCGGGTTTCATCTTCGTGACGGTCGTTACGATGACGACCGGCACCATATTCCTGATGTGGCTGGGCGAGCAGATCCAGGAACGGGGCATCGGAAACGGCATTTCGCTGATCATCTTCGTTGGCATCATCGCCCAGTTCCCCATCGCGGTCAAGAGCGAGATCGACGCGGTGATGAACGGGCTGCGCAGCGGTCTCGTCGAGATCTTCATCGTGGCCGTGTGGATCCTGATCATCGCTTCGGTGGTACTGATCACCCAGGGGCAGCGGAGAATCACGGTACAGTACCCGCGGCGCGTGGTCGGACGAAAGGTATACGGCGGGCAGAGTACGCATCTGCCGCTGCGCGTGAACGCGGCCGGCGTGATGCCCATCATCTTCGCCCAGTCGATCATGTTCGTTCCGGGGACGTTTTCGAGCTTCTTCCCGGACATGGCCGTGTTTCAGACCATGGTCGAGTGGTTTCAGCCCGGCGCGTTCATCTACAACGCCATGTACGGCCTGTTGATCGTGTTCTTCACGTATTTTTACACATCCATCATATTCAACCCCGTGGACGTGGCGGACAATATGAAGCGCGTCGGCGGATTCATCCCGGGGATACGGCCCGGCAGGAGAACGGCGGACTATCTCGATCATATCCTGACACGCATTACGTTGCCCGGCTCGGTCTTTCTGGCGATCATCGCCATCGTGCCGTTTCTCATCATCCGAAGCATGAACGTCTCTCTGAGCGCATCCTCGTTCTTCGGCGGCACCGCCCTGCTGATCGTGGTAGGCGTCGCCCTGGATACGCTTCAGCAAATCGAGTCGCATCTCGTGTCCCGCCACTACGAGGGATTCATGAAACGTGGCCGCGTACGCGGGCGGGCGGGCTAGGCTTCGGAACGTCCGTTCCAGGCGCCTTGAGGCGGCCTGGCGCCAGGTGAGCAGGTTAGAGCAGGTTATGCGACTTATTTTACTTGGAACGCCGGGGGCGGGAAAAGGCGAGCAGGCAACCAGGCTGTCGAAGAAGTTCGGGATTCCGCACATTTCTACGGGCGATCTGTTGCGGCGGGAGATGGAGGAAGGTACACCGGTCGGGCGCAGGATATCGGAATTCGTGAACAGGGGCGAACTGGTATCGGATGAAATCACGCAGGCCATACTGGAAGACCGGGTGCGGGAAGCGGACTGCGCGTCGGGGTTCATACTGGACGGCTTCCCCCGGAACCGGCACCAGGCCGATTTCCTGAAAGAAGCCCTGCGGCGCATGGAAGCGCCCGTGGACGCGGTGCTGAACATCGAGGTGCCCGACAGCACGGTGATTGACCGCCTGCTCAACAGGCATCGGACGGACGACACGCCGGAGACGATCCGGCACAGGTTGAGGATCTACAGGAAGGTGACGGCCCCGCTCGTCGATTACTATGACGGGGCGGGCGTTTTAAAGCGGATAGACGGCGATGGTTCGCTGGAGGAAGTGACGCAACGCATTCTGAGGAGTCTGGTCCGGACCGCGTGAACGGAGCCGGAAAACCGACCACGGTCGCCGTCGCAATCGGGCGCGGCTGATTGGTGAAAGGTTGATTCGCATGCCGAAAGAGCCCCCGGTACAGGTGGAAGGTACGGTGGTGGAGCCTCTGCCCAATGCGTCGTTCCGCGTTGAACTGGAAAACGGCCACAGGGTCCTGGCACATATATCCGGCAAGGTTCGAATGAACTTCATAAAGATCCTGCCCGGCGACAAGGTCATGGTCGAGTTGTCGCCCTACGATCTGACGCGTGGCCGGATTACGTACCGTTACAAGTGAACTCCGGGCAGGACTGCATCCGGGGTCCGGTTGTAGAGGAGTATCAGGCGCAGCCGGAAACAAACCGTAACTTAAGGATCGGAAGATGAAAGTACGCGCTTCGGTAAAGAAAATCTGTGAACACTGCAAGGTCATTCGCCGCAGGGGCGTCGTGCGTGTGCTCTGTCGCAACCCGCGCCACAAGCAGCGGCAAGGATAGCAGCGACTCGTTGCCAAGGAGGGCATGGTGGCACGTATTGCCGGAATCGATCTTCCCCGCGACAAGCGTGTGGAGATCGGCATCACCTACATTTTTGGAATAGGACTTACTACCGCCCGCAAGGTGCTTGAAGCGACCGGCATCGACCCGGAAACCCGCGTCAGGGACCTGACCGACCGGGAGATCACGAAGCTTCGCCAGAGCATCGAGAACGACTACCAGGTCGAAGGCGCGTTGCGCGGCGACATCACGTTCAATATCCGCCGATTGATGGATATCGGATGTTACCGGGGCCTGCGTCATCGCCGCGGGTTGCCTGTGCGGGGGCAGCGGACCCGTACCAATTCCCGCATACGAAAGGGACCCCGGCGCACCATCGGTGCGAGGCGCAAAAAGACCTAGGAACTCACTTTAATCCGTGGAGGTAGAAGGTTGGCTAATGCTAGGCGAAGTCGCGCCCGCAAGCGCGACCGGCACATAGATTCCATCGGTGTAGCCCATATCAAGGCGACGTTCAACAATACGATCGTTACCCTCGCCGATCTGCAGGGACACACGATCAGCTGGTCGAGCGGCGGCAAGGGAGGCACGTTCCGCAACTCCCGGAAGAGTACGCCTTTTGCCGCGCAGATCGCCGCGGAGGCCGCGGCAAAGGAAGCCATCGAACTGGGGCTGAAGCGCGTCGAGGTCTGGGTGAAGGGACCCGGCGCCGGCCGCGAGTCGGCCATTCGGGCTTTGCAGGCCGCGGGCCTCGAGATTTCCGCTATCAAGGACGTAACCCCTATTCCCCACAATGGATGCCGGCCTCCGAAGAGGCGTCGCGTCTGATCGCGAAACACCAGGGATACGCCAGGGGGTCTTAAGGACCAACCGGCGTACGTGCCCGGGTCGTGCGTGTTAGGAGCAAACATGTCTCGTTATACGGATGCCAACTGTCGAATCTGTCGACGGGAAGGCGTTAAGTTGTTTCTGAAGGGCGATCGGTGCTTTTCGGAGAAATGCGCGGTGGACCGCCGCGCGTTCCCGCCGGGCCAGCACGGGTCCGTCGGGCGGAGGAAACCCACCGAGTACGGGATCCGTCTTCGTGAAAAGCAAAAGACGCGTAAAACGTACGGTATCGGCGAAGGCCAGTTCCGGTCGTACTTCGTGAAGGCGGCCCGGACCAAGGGCAACACGGGCGAGCGCCTCCTGCAGCTGCTCGAAACCCGGCTGGACAACATCGTCTACCGCCTCGGCTTCGCGCCGTCGCGCAAGGCGGCCCGTCAACTGGTTCGTCATCGCCATATCCTGGTCAACGACCGTATCGTCAATATCCCCTCGTATATCGTCCGTACGGGTGAAGTCATTCAGGTCAGGGAGAAGAGCCGCCAGCTCGACTGCATTCATGCCTCCCTG
Source organism: Candidatus Latescibacterota bacterium (assembly GCA_022823465.1). Lineage (GTDB taxonomy): Bacteria > JAAXHH01 > JAAXHH01 > JAAXHH01 > JAAXHH01 > JAAXHH01. The sequence continues at coordinate 141,823 of JAJEHX010000028.1, read as the reverse complement.
AGCGCCGCGAACCAGCGCCCGGCGGTAAACTGGCTGGATCTGGACAAGACCACGCTGGCCGGACGGTTGCTGGAAGCACCCATTCGAGAAAACATACCGACACCCGTACAGGAACAGTTAATCATCGAGTTGTATTCGAAATAGGGCCGCGACACTGACATGCCTGTGTTCACTCGACGAGCACGATGAGGGGCGACGAACGATATGAAATTAAAGAACTTCCAAATGCCGAGAGGCGTGCTGATTGAAGACGATAGCTTAACCGACGGCTACAGCAAGTTCGTGATCGAACCGCTGGAGCGGGGATTCGGGACAACCATCGGCAATTCCATCCGGAGGGTCCTGCTTTCTTCCCTGCCTGGTGCGGCCGTGGTCGGCGTCCGCATCGACGGAGTCGCCCACGAGTTCTCCACCATGCCGAACGTGGTGGAAGACGTGGCCGAGATCATTCTGAACCTCAAGGGACTGCGGCTTCTAATGCACAGCGACGAACCCAAGACGCTGATGCTGGAAGCGGAAGGCAAGGGCGACGTTACGGCCGAAGACATACAGACCGACATCGACGTGGAGATTCTAAATCCGGATCTTCATATCGCCTCCCTGGACGAAGGCGGACAGCTGAGAATGGAGATCCACGTCGACAGCGGCCGGGGATACGTGATCGCCGAACAGAACAAGATACCGGATCAGCCCATCGGCGTTATCCCCATGGACGCCATGTTCACCCCGGTCACGCGAGTGAATTTCCAGGTGGAGAACACGCGTATCGGCCAGCGTACGGACTACGACCGGCTCGTGCTGGAAATCTGGACCGACGCGAGCGTCGGTCCGCAGGACGCCCTGTCGACCGCGTCCCAGATTCTGCGCAACCACCTCCAGTTGTTCGTCTCGATCGACGATCAGTTCCTCTCGGAACCGGAAGATGAGGTGGACGAGAAATTCGAAGAGATCAAGAAGATGCTGCAGATGAACGTGGAGGAACTGGAACTGTCGGTTCGCTCCAGCAATTGCCTGAGGGCGGCGGACATCAAGACCCTGGCGGACCTGGTGCAGAAGAGCGAGACCGAGATGCTGAAGTATCGGAACTTCGGCCGCAAGTCGCTGACCGAATTGAGCCAGATCCTCCAGGAGATGGAACTTTCATTCGGCATGGACATCGACGAGTACGTCGAAGCCGAAAACACGTAATCGTATGGCCCGCGGCGGGTCATTTGAGCAGTTGGGAGCATAAGGAATGCGACATCGAAAGCAGGGGCGCGGTCTCAGCCGCTCTCCCAGCCACCGCAAGGCGATGCTGAGCAACCTGGCCGCTTCGGTGCTGGACTCAGAACGCGTACAGACCACCACGGCGAAGGCCAAGGAAGTCCGCCGGCTCGTGGAGCGGCTCATTACCTTCGGCAAGCGCAATGACCTGCACGCCCGGCGGCAGGTACTTCGGGTCATCCGCAACGAATCCGTGGTGGCAAAGCTGTTCGGCCCGCTGGCCGACCGGTACGCCGACCGTCCAGGAGGGTACACCCGTATCGTCCGCGTCGGATACCGTCAGGGCGACGCCGCGGACATGTCGATACTCGAGTTGATCGACCGGGACGGCGCGACGGAGGAACAGGCCGCCGAGACGGCGGATGAAAAGAAGGAAGACCAGGCGGAGAAGGAAGAGACCAACTGAGTGAGCGCGGCGCGGTGAAAACGTACCGGCGGAAGGCTGTGCTGGTATGACGCCGTGCCGGCTACGCGCGCCAGTCATGACGCGGCGACAGGCAGGAGCGCAGGTAGGACGCGGCGGCGGAAATGGCTGGTCCCTGATCCCGCGATTCCGCGTCCTCAGCGTCCCACAGTTAAAATCGAAGGAATACGAAACGGCGGCAACCGATACCGGTTGCCGCCGTTTTCATTTGTACCACAGCAGCCGCCTTGTGCTACAGCAGCCGCCCGGATCATGCGGGACGCTCAGTCTTCGTCCAGTTCTTCGGGCGTGAGCACGAATTCGGGATAGGCCTCGATGCCGAGCTCCGCGACGTCCTGGCCCAGTCGTTCGACCTGGGCCGTTACCCGGACGGCCATGACCAGATCGATCAGCTTCCAGACCACCCAGGATACCACGAAGACGAAGGCGCCGATCGCCAGAATGCCGATCAGCTGCACCCCCAGGTTCCCCCCGCTCACGATACACACCGCCAGCGTACCCCAGACTCCCGCGAACAGGTGGGCGGGCACGGCGCCGACCACGTCGTCGATCCGCACCGATTCCAGCAGTTTCATCCCGACCGTGCAGATGACGCCGCCGATGGCCCCGATAATGATGGCCCAGTAGTGCTGGACCATGTCAGGCCCCGCGGTAATCGAGACCAGACCCGCGATGGCGCCGTTCAGACAGGCGAAAAGGTCCGTGCGGCCGAAGACGGGCCGCGCGCAGAACAGCGCCATGAGCGCGCCGGCCGCGGCCGCCAGGTTCGTATTGACCAGTACGTGGCTCATCGACACCGCGTCAAGGGGGCTTCCCAGGGCCAGCTGCGAACCGCCGTTGAACCCGAACCAGCCCAGCCAGAGGATGAAGACCCCCAGGGTAACCACCAGCACGTTGGAAGGCGGCGTGGGTTTGACGGAGCCGTCCTTCCGGTACTTGCCGAGCCTGGGGCCCACGACGATCAGGCCGGCCAGGGCCGCCCATCCGCCCGTGCTGTGCACGATGGTGGAGCCCGCGAAATCCTTGAAGCCCAGCTGGCTGAGCCATCCTTCTCCCCAGGTCCACGCGCCGACGATGGGATAGATGATCCCGGTGAGGATCAGGACGAAAAGAAAGAACGACCAGAGCTTGACCCGTTCCGCCAGCGCGCCTGAAACGATGGACGCGGCCGTGGCCACAAAGACCATCTGGAAGAACCAGTCGGACATGGTGGAGTAGCCCAGGGCGATCACCTCCGAGGCGGCGCCTTCGGTCCCGTTGATCAGCGCGACCTCGTCGGCCGTCGGACCATAGGTCAGCGAGATGGATCCGATGTAACTACCGACGTCGACGTACATGAGATTGTAGCCGAGTAAATAGTAGGCGATTCCCGCGATGGAATAGAGGCCGATGTTCTTCATGCAGATCATGGAGGCGTTCTTGGTCCGCACCGACCCGGATTCCAGCATGGTGAAGCCCGCGCACATCCACATCACCAAGGCGCCCCAGAGCATGAACGAAATGGTGTTGAACACGAACTGGTCCGGTGGTTCGACCGCGATGCTTTCGTGCTCCGCCATGGCGAAGGCGGTCCCGGCGCCGCAGACCAGCGCGGCCAGCACGGCCAGCAGTTTCATGGCCGAGATACCGCGGAGCCCGTGTGACGAGAGGTGACTGAAGAATGCGCGCATAGAGTGATCTCCCGGCTGACACCGATGATGGCAGGTGAGATGGTGGTATATTCAGGACATGGAATGGTTAGCAGAACAAAGTAAATACTACAGGCGCGTCTATGCCGCGTCAAGGGTGAATCAAAGCCTCGGCCAATACCTCTGAATGCCTTACTCCAAACCGTACCATCCCGACATCCGGTCCATGAATATCTTCTGGCCGCCGTGGCTCGGGTGACGTACGGCAAGTGTCTCGTATCTACCGAACAGCCGGCTGGCCGTCCGGGCCGCGTCTCTTCCCACGGCCACGATCTTGGACGGCTCCAGCATGTGGACGAGTTGGGAAAGGATCTCTTCTCCCGCCGCGCGCTCCCGTGCGTTGTGCTTTCTATTGCTGAAAGAATTGCCCGGGGCGTGGGGGTGCAGGGGGAATACGTTCCAGAGAAACGTGGGCGCGTCCACGCGGGATAGCACGTTCCAGATTGCACTGGCCGACCGTTCGGCGGTCATTCCTCCCCGGACCGGGCTTTGAACGGCCAACCCCCATCTCCGCGCGTGTTCGGCGAGATGATCGTCGTCCGTGAATGCCAGGCCCGTCCGCCGGCCGCCTCGATAGCCGAAATCGCGGCCGATCCACATCGAGTCCAAGGGCTGCTTAAGCGCCGCCTCGAGCACGGACAGCAGGACATTCGATCGCAGCTTCGGGGCGTCTGCCAGGTCGTAGTCCGGGCAGCGGTCCACGTACGGGTTGAACGCGTGATCGAACTTGAGCTGCTGAAGGTATTTTAAAAAGGAGGTGGGGGTCATGGCGGCCGGTAGTTACGAAGTTACTATACTTCAGTTCCTTCGTTGAGAATCGCCAGATATCTGTCGTAGACGTATAGCCGGTTACGACGCCTTCCCGTGATTTCTCGTGCGATGTACAACCCGCGCATGTTTCCTTGTTCACTATTCAGCTTTCGGGAATAACCATCTCCGTTATTCCATTTTGAGACGTAAATTAAAATAACGTTCATTGATATGCACGTCGAATCATCAGAAATCGTAATTTAACCTATTGGCAAAGGGGATAGTCCTGCTATTCCAGTTCAAGGAATTTCTTTATGTGAACAGACGACACATCTGCATCTGAACCGATCCCAATAAGGCTTCTTGCGTTCAATACGGGTGTTGCATGCCCCCGATGAACCGGGGAGCCTTTTTCATTTCAACTGAGATAGGACAACCTCGACCTGCTGTCGGTCCGACCATCCACCTCCCTGACCCCGGTTTGCTCATACCTGACGTACTCGATCATCCCTGACACCTCCTTCCCTGATTTAAACCCCAGTAAAAACCTGTGTTTGGCACCCAATTCCATCCGGCGCCGGACGAGTCAGCCCATCACGCCCTAATGCTCCGTCTAATCATATTTAAACGGACAAGTACCCGATATGGCCTGAAATCCGGCCAGTCTTGAGTCGTGCAATCAGTCCAACTGATTCATTCGAGTGTAAATGTAGAGAGGGTTCATAAGTCGGTAATCACATTCATTCAAGCTATGGTATTAACCGTCCTTGCTCAGGGGTGTGCATACATCCGGCCAATGGGCCTGGCATGACCTTAGTAAGGACAGGGGAAGGAGGACGCATATAGATAACCAACGCCATGGCAGTAATCTTTTACAACCGCAATTTCCGTTAAACGGGAGACAATAATGCATTACCTCATAAACTCAAGCCGCCTGACGGTGGTGTTTGCAGTTGCTTTCGCGATAGCCATTATAGGTTGCGAGGGCAAGACAGGTCCCGCAGGTCCTTCGGGTCCGACTGGTGTTTCCGGTCCGACGGGTCAGGCAGGCCCGCAGGGTGCCACTGGCCCGCAAGGCCCCCAGGGTGAGCAGGGCATCCAGGGTGAAAAGGGCGACACCGGCGAGCAAGGCCCGCAGGGTGAGACTGGCCCGCAGGGTGAGAAGGGTGAGCCCGGTGCCCAGGGCGAGCAGGGTATCCAGGGCGAAAAGGGCGATCAGGGTGAGCCCGGTGCCCAGGGCCCGCCTGGCGCTGACGGCAAAGACGGTGCTGATGGTGAAGATGGTGCCCCTGGTGCCCCTGGTGCCCTTGGTGCCCCTGGTGCCCAAGGCCCGCCTGGTCCGCCTGGAACAGTCCCTCCTGAAACGATCAATGAAGTCATCAATAGTGGTGTGCTGAGAGACATTCATCATATCGTTCTCATCAGGGACGATGTAAAGAAGGACGATGCTCCCGCATGGACCGCACCGGATTTTGATACAATGGATGTAACGTTCGGAGCCAAGTCCGGTTTTAAGGCCGGTGGCGTTATCACTCTGGTCCCAGATGAAGAAACGACGGTCACCGCTGTTGCTGCTACTCAGGATAAGATGCCGATAGACGGTATCCTATTCACGTGGGAATCGGACGACGACAATGTCTCGGTGGACAATGGCGTGATTACGGCGAACAGGATAGGCACCGCCGAAATCACAGTTGCTGCCGTTGGTCGTGGCATTGTAATCACATTCGACGTGAGCGTCCAGGGTAGCGCCGCTAAAGTTGCGGTTACGCCCAAGACCCCGGCAACAGGACCGTTCGCTCTCGTGGTAGGCGGTACTACCAAGACGTTAACCGCTGTTGTTACGGATGCCGATGACAACGAAATAAATGTCCCGGTAACATGGGCAAGTGCTCCTCCTGGCATCGTTTCTGTTAGCGGTGATGGTGAGGTCAGCGGCATCGGCGCCGGTACGGCTACGGTCACAGCTTCAGCTGGTGGCAAGACGAGTAATGGCGTGAGGTTCAGAGTGACGGATTTCTCCGATCCTAATGTAAGGATCAGAGTGCTCTTTACTACAACGACCCAGATTCCAGTTGCCGCTGATACTACCACCAATACCGCCGGTGATGTAGTGGTGAGTATTGAGCCAGCCGCGGCCGCGGATCTGGCTCTATCAGCAGCGTTCAGCCATAGGATAGTCGTAGAGCGTTTGGGGGTTACCGGATGGGCAAACGTTGGTGCTGGCACTACCGTCGATTGGAAAAGTGCTAACACAGGCATTCTGGTGGCTAACGGTTCTGTCGCTACAGACGCTGTTGGAGAAGCTACGGTCAGATTAGTCCTAACGGATGACGCCACAGCGACTCCTGTAGTGTGGAGATTGGGCCTCAACTCCGATACTGAACACGCTGTAGATTCCACCATTGGGGATTTTGGCACTACCGAACTTGAGTTTTCGACGACTGGTGCTCTTGATGCCCTTGCACCTGTAACCATCGTCAATAAGGATGATCTGTAAAACATCGGGATAATCCGGGTCCCGTAGACAGGGCGCTGACAGAGTCCTGTGGCGCGTGGGGGAAGGGTGCCAACCTTTCCCTTCAAGCCGAGTTCCGAGTGACCCCCGGAGGTATCCCGACAGGGCAAGCAACACATCAGCATCCGCCCTGCATTTGTCTCGGTCATTTCGTTACATCTTCCCGTTCGCCCTGAGTAGGAGCTTCGGCCACTGAAAAGGGCGATCGGTCCCGAAAACAGGAAAAGCCCCGTAGCGGTAGACGGGGCTTTTCTGTATCCAACGATTAAGAAAGAAAACTCAATGCGCACATCCCCGTAAGAAATGCAGTTTCAGCTCATTCTGGAAACGTACTCATTGAACTATGCAAGTCCAAAGGCGTATCCCGTGATGACCTTTTCGATATCGTTACGGACTACGACCGGAGCATCGCGAAAGGCAACGTTAAGGATGGCCCTCACGCCAAAAGTCGGACAGTGTACAATCGGTTACACCAAGCTTTACCTGAACAGGCTCAATTGGTCAAGAAAGTGGAAGCTCTTTGTCTCAATTCACCCGGCGGCGGCGGTTCTTGACGTAGTCCACGAGGATGTATTCGCCGAGGCTGTCGAGGGAGGAGTAATAGGCGCGGCCGTGGTTCATCTCCGTGAGTCTCTCCACGAAGCCGACCAGGTAGGGATCCTGGGTGACCATGAACGTACTGATGGTGATCTTCTCCCGGCGGCAGGTCATGGCCTCGTCGAGGGTCCGGTTCACGATCCGGGGATCGAGGCCGAAGGAATTCAGATACAGTCGGCCGTTCCGGTCGTAGATGGCCGAGGGCTTGCCGTCGGTGATCATGAAGATCTGCTTGTTGACGTTCCGGGTCCGGCGGAGGATGTTCCGGGCCATGAGGAGGCCGGCCCGGGTATTGGTGTGGTAGGGGCCGACTGAAACGTAGGGCAGGTCCTCGATCTTCACCTGCTTCGCGTCGTCGCCGAAGAGGACGAGGTGCAGTTCGTCCCTGGGATACTTGCGGATGATGAGCTCCGCCAGGGCCATGGCCACGCGCTTGGCCGGGGAGATGCGGTCCTCGCCGTACAGGATCATGCTGTGGCTGATGTCCAGGAGCATGACCGTGGCGCAGGACGTGGTGTGTTCGACCTCGTAGACTTCGAAGTCGTCCTCGTGCAGGTCGAGGTCGAATCCGGACCGGCGGATCGCGTTGCCGATGGTGGACGTGAAATCCACGTTGGACGCCTGGTCGCCGTACCGGTAGGGCCGGGTCTCGCTGAGCCGCTCTGCGCCTTCCCCCTCGAAGGGCGTCTCGTGTCCCCCGCTCAATCCCTTCTTAAGGTTGCTGTAGACGAACTTCAGGGAGTCCTCGCGGATACGCCGCCCGCCTTTGTCGGTCAGGGAGAACGCGTCGTCTTTCTGCTTCACGTATCCCCGCTTCTCGAGCTCCTTGACGAATGATTCGTAGCTGATGCTGTCGTCGAAGATGCCCTGCCGCTGATCGATGTAGCGCATCCACTTCAGGGCTTCCTCCACGTCGCCGCTGGTATGGATGAGGATCTGGCTCAGCAGGCCGAGAAGCTGCTCGATCCGGTCCTCGACGCCGTCGACGCGGGGCACCCACTTTGTGTACTGTATCTCGATCACTTGAGGTCACCGCCCTTCCGCCACGCCTACCGAATCTTGAGGGTCGACAGGCCGATGATCGCGAGGATGCCCGCGATGATCCAGAACCGGATGACGACCTTGGTCTCGGCCAGGCCCCGGTACTGGAAGGCGTGATGGAGCGGCGCCATGTAGAAGATGCGCCGGCCGAGCCATTTGATCCCGATCTTCTCCTGCACCAGGACCGAGAAGGCCATGGCCACGAAGATCCCGCCGGTGATGACGAAGAGGAACTCCTGTTTGAGCAGGACGGCCAGGGTGCCTACGATGCCGCCCAGCGGCAGGGCGCCCACGTCGCCCATGAAGACCTGGGCGGGATAGGCGTTGTACCAGAGAAAGCCCAGGCAGGCGCCGAAGACCCCCGCGCAGATCACCGTCAGCTCGCCGCTGCCCGGCAGATAGGTGAACTGCAGGTATCCCGAATAGATGGCGTTTCCAACGACGTAGGCGAACACCCCGTAGACGACCACCGTAAACGAGACCGGGACGATGGACAGTCCGTCCAGGCCGTCGGCGAAATTTACCGCGTTGGCGATGGCCACCACGACGAAGGCGATGAAGGGCAGGTACCACCAGCCCAGGTCGAGGACGGGGTCCTTCACGAAGGGGAGATAGAGTTCCGAGGCGATTCCCGCAGGCACCGGCGACAGGCCGGGTACCAGGAAGATCAGGCCGAAGGCCAGGCCGAAAGTCGCCTGAAAAAACAGCTTGGTGGCCTGGGACAGGCCGCGGTCGCTGTCCCGGTACCTGATCTTCCGGTAGTCGTCGATGAACCCGAACAGAGAAAACCAGACCAGGGCGAGGAGGAAGATTATGGTAAAGCGATTGAGCAGATCGCTCCACAGCAGCACGCTGGCGAAGATGGACGCGATGATCAGCAGTCCGCCCATGAGCGGCGTGCCGGCCTTCGAGTCGGAGGAAGTCACGCCGTGCGTCCGGGGATTGTCCCGCACGTTGTTTACGTACAGCAGGCGGATGATGCGCTGGCCGAAGAGCAGCGTGACGCCAAAGCCCGTCAGCGCCGCGCAGATCGCGCGGAAGCTCAGGTACTGGAAAAGGCGCAGAAACGACAGCGAATCGACGGTATCGAAAAGATAGGTGACGAGGTGAAAGATCATAAGGCGCTCATGGGGTTTCCTGTTGGCGGCGGATCACGGGGCTTCCTGATGACCGCGGATCATGCCGGTCAGCCGGTTCAGCGTGCGCTTGATCGGGAAGTCCGGGTCGAAGTGATTGCTGGTGACCAGGATGCCGTCGAGTTCCTCGCCCAGTCCGTCCAGGTCGTCGATAAGATTCCGCCTGACCAGATCGGTCAGGGCGTCGATGACGGCCTGGCGGACCTTCCAGTTCGGGTCCTGGTAAAACGGCCTGAGCCATTCCGCGACGGCGCCGTCGCCCATTCTGCCCAGGGCGAGTATGGCGGCCGACCTGATTTCGAAGGAGGACTCCCGCAGCAGCCCGCGCAGGCCGCTCAGCGCCTCCCCGTCCGTGTCTGCCGTTTCCGGGGCGAGGGCGGCGAAGGCCCGCGCGGCGGCGGAGCGCACCTCGTAGTACGGATCCGTCAACAGGTCCAGCAGCCTGGTGCGGACCGATTCATCATATACACCGAGCTGCTCAATCGTGGTCACGGCGTTGCGGCGGATAAAACCGACCTGCTGGTAGTCGCCGCCAAAGAGCCGCTGGAGCAGAGGCGCCGGCGTCTTGTCACGGAGCAGCGACAGGACGAAGGGCAGGCGGTCCCGATAGCCGAGCAGTCCGACTAGTTTGACGCCCTCGTTGCGGATCTGCCAGGCCGTGGATTTCAAGTATCCGTCGACACGGTACTTCAGGTAGTCTTCACCCACGGATTCGATGAACGCCTGGTCAGGGCCTTTCGCGAACCGGCGGACCAGGGCAAAGGGCGACAGCGCGGAAGCCGGAGGAACCGCGCGACCGGTGACGTCGGGCTCCTCGGGCCTGCCGTTGGAAAGCACGCGGTCAGACGGTCTTTCTGTCAACATCTGGTCAAGCTGGTCGACGATCCGGTCCAGCCCGCCGCGATCGAAGGTCTCCCGCGCCCGCCGGCTCATGGCGTCGTGGCGGGCCGGGTCGTCCAGCATCTCGAGGGCCATTCCGGCCAGGCGCGCCCCGTCGACCACGCCAATGGTCTGGCCGTTCTCCACGGAAATCGATTCGTACAGGACGACGGCCGCACCGCGCGATTCGAGCGTCCTGGCGTTCACGGCCTGGTGGTCGCCGGGCGCGTAGGGCAGCGGTACCAGAATAGACGGTATCCCGCAGATGCCGATTTCGGTGACGACTCCTGCGCTGGATCTGCCGATGACCAGGTCACTTGCGGCGTAGAGCGTTTCGATCTCGTGCGAATAATCCGACTGGTGGTATCTCGACAGTGGTTCATCGGTCAGGTCGAGCCCATCCAGGCGGTCCCGGGTGTCGCTCTCGGCGTTGTAATCCGGACTGCGCGTCTGTCCGATGACGTGGATGACGTGGATATCCGGCCTGGCGAGGAGGCGCGGCAGCGCGTCGACGACGCCCCGGTTTATGGAGCGGGCGCCCGAGGACGCACCGAAGGCGAATACAACCTTCGCGCCGGCCGGCAAGCCCTGCGAAACCCGCGCGTCGGCCCTGGATACGGCGCCAATCTCCCGCCGTACCGGGTAGCCCGCCCACGTCGCCTTTTCCGCCGGGAAATACCCCAGCGAGGCCTCGAAGGAAACGCCGATGCGGTCGGCGATACGGCCGGCCAGTCTGTTCACCTTCCCGGGCACGGCGTTCTGCTCGTGGACGAAACACCGGCGGCTACTCGAGAGACGGAGTGACTTGAGGAGCCAGTGGGCCAGGAGGACCGGGCTGCTCGCATAGCCGCCCGTGGCTACGATCATGCGAGGCCGGTGCCTCAACAGGTGGAACAGGCTCTGGAGGACGCCGAAGCCGGTGCAGAACGCGAATCGAAGGAGGGCGAAAGGCCGCCTCCCCGTCGGCAGTCCACGGGCATAGACCAGGTGGATGGGGTAGCCCCGCTTCGGCACGAGGGTGGCTTCCATTCTGTCCCGGGCGCCAACGTACACGATGCGGGCTTCCGGATTCCGGGACCGCACCTCGTCGGCGATGGCCAGTGCGGGATAGACGTGGCCCCCGGTTCCGCCCCCGGTGAACATGTAGGTCAACGGACGCCCGGTTCCGGCCGGAGCATCGCCAGGCGTCGTTGCCGAAACCTTCGGCGCCGCTTCACCCGGTTGTCGTTCCGTATCCTGTTGCGAGGTTGTCTGAGACATGTACGGGATATCCGCTATCGGCAACGCCGGCATCCGGAAGGAGCGCGCTGATCCGTACCGCCGGATATCGGTCCTGCCTCTTCGGTTCCGGTAGGCGTTCGATCAGAATCGAGGGTACTGCCGCCACGACACAAAGCGCATCGGTCGGCTTCATGTGGGGTATACGGAAATGTAGCATAGTGTGCGTTACTGTCAAGCTGGAAAGTAAGTTCATTAGGCGCCTGCTCGAAGGAGTCTTTCACACTTATTTCGAGATTTCGACCTGATATACAACAATGACACAATACGGATTACTTTGACGACTACGATTTCTCATTCTAGGTTTTACTCACCATTTCGACTAAAGGTTTCATGAGACAAGGCACTGATCGATTCAGGAACAGGCGCGGCGGCGAGACCGCTATCGTGGACGGTCGTCTATGGCAAGAGATGCCGGGAATGGGGTAATTAGAGTTGGTTCGATTCGGAGATCCCTGGACTCGTGAGAAACTGGAAATACTCCGACGATACCCTTAATACTTAATAACTGATGATCTTTGTAACCCAAGTTGTGGATACAGGTAATCACCTGTATCAATCATTGACATAAATATGTTTACTATATATGTTTTTATGTATGCGAACCACGATACACATAGACGACAGCCTGTTCGCCGAGTTGAAGGGCATCGCGGCAAGTACCGGCAAGACGCTGACCGCCGTCATACACGACGCGCTTCGCGACTCGCTGTCGCGTCGTCGCAACCCGGAGCGTCCCCCCGTCAATCTGCCCGTTTTTAATGGGACCGGAGTCATGCCCGGGGTGGATCTGAACGACTCGGCTTCCTTGCTCGATCTCATGGAAGAAGGCGATGGTCCTTCCTGACGTCAACATCCTCGTAGCGGCGTATCGCGACGACGTGCCGGAACACGCGTCCTGTCGCGGTTGGCTCGAAAACGTGCTCGAGGGCGAAGAGGTGTTCGGCATATCGGAACTGGTACTGAACGGGTTTCTCCGTATCGTTACCCATCCCCGTGTTTTCGCCCTTCCGAGTCCGGCGGAGGAGGCGTTGGATTTCACACGAGCGATCAGAGCACAGCCCCACTGCGTGCCGGTCTTTCCTGGTCCCCGACATTGGGAGATATTTCAGCGACTGTACCTGGACGCCGAAGTCAGAGGGAACCTGGTTCCCGACGCCTATCTGGCGGCCCTGGCCATCGAGTCCGGCTGCGAATGGATTACGCTGGATCGTGATTTCGCGCGCTTCGGGGGGCTGCGGTGGAACCGTCCCCTGGCAGTTTGACATACCACTAGGCGACGGAGACCGGGGACGGATCATGCTCAATCCAGCCCTTGCGTCCGTCAGGGGCCTTAAACGGCGGTTTTCAAAAGGGGGTTCGTGATGGGAAACTACGAAGAAATCAAGCGCAGACCCAAGTACCAGGTCACAGAAACCTACTGCTTCCCGCTCCGGAACAGCCCCTTACCGGATGACGTGGCCGTACATTTGTATGATGAAGACGGCAAGCCGCTGGTCGATATTGACAGTGCCGCCATGTACGTTCGTCCCGGTTACGAATGGGACGGCGCTTCCGGTCCCACCATAGACACCGACAATACAATGGAAGCGGCCTTGCTCCATGACGTCGCCTACCAGTGCCTCCGGGAACGCGTGTTGCCCCACCCTCTCGGAACGCGGAGCCATAAACAGGTCAGGAAATGGGCGGACAAGGAGTTCCGGAGGTTTTTGAAACAGGAGGGGATGTTCATAATAAGGCGGTGGTATTACTACCTGGGCGTCCGCGGATTCGCCGCATACGCCGCACGACCGCCCGGTGAAGATTCTAAAAGGTAAACATCTGACTTAGGCCCAAACCATGTCCGACCTCAAAACCCGGCCCACCGACGCCAGTGTGGAAGCCTTTATTGACGCGGTTGACCACCCGCGCAGACGGGAAGACGCGCGTGTCCTGCTGGATCTCATGCGGCGGGTGACCGGAGAAGAACCCGTGATGTGGGGATCGTCCATCGTGGGGTTCGGTAGCTACCACTACCGGTACGCGAGCGGACAGGAAGCCGACTGGCCCATCGCGGGGTTTTCTCCGCGCAAACAGAACCTGTCGATTTACATCATGCCCGGTTTCGAAGCAAAAGAAGCACTGCTTTCCCGCCTGGGCAAGCACAAGACCGGCAAGTCCTGCCTGTACGTCAACAAACTGGCCGACGTGGACATGGACGTGCTGGAAGCGCTCGTGAGCGAGTCCGTCAAGGAGATGAGACGAAAGTATCCGGACTGAGTGCGATAGGCCAAGTATCCTTGACAAATCTCGACTTTGGCTATATAATTGTTTATTGCTCTGAAATCTATATCTACCGTGAATCGAAAAGAAACGCCGGTAAACCACTCTTAACGGAGGAGTCCAATGCGAGGTATATTCGTACTGCTAACCATGGCGCTGGTCATGGGATGTGCAACCGAACCTGCGAACTTCGAGGAACTCGTGGAACGGTTGGACGCCACGGAGCAGGAAATCCGCGCCAAGCAGGAAGAGATCCAGACGACGATCTCGACGTTCATCGAATCAAATCCCGAGAGGCAGGTCGATGCGGAATCGTTGACCAATATGGCGCTGAATCCCGAGCACGAAGCCGTTTTAAACGAAATGCTGGCCAGCGAGGCGGACGTCTCGTACCGCGGTCTCGTACAGGAGATCATCGATACCCGGGGCGAGGTCGCGGAACTGCAACAGCAGATGCAGGATCTTCGAGACGATCTTCCGGCGCCTTATACGGTTCAGCGCGGCGATTCCCACCTGCCGGTCGCGCTGCAGTACCTCATGGAGAATCACGGCCTTTCGCCAGCCGAAGCCCGCGACGCGGTTGAGCAGACCGCGCTGGTTGAAGACCTGAACGTCGGCAACCAGATCTGGCTCCTTTACAAGGACGGCATCCTCGGCACGTACGTGACGCAGGGGACCGCGGACATGTCGCCGGGCCGTGCGCAACGCATCGCCAGGGCGCGTATAAACCGCACCATCGCGACGCTGACCGACGAGCGCGACGCGGCCGAGGCCCGGGCGGCTTTCATCGCCGATTCGCTGGGCCAGGTCAAGGACATGCTCGAAGAGCGGATCGTATTCCTCCGCAGCGAAGAAGAGCGGCTCAATGGACAGATCGCGATGCTGGGCGAGGCCCGCGACGAGGCGCTGGCACAGCGGGACATGGAAGAACAGGCTAAGCTTGCGGCCGAGATGAAGCTGAACTCGATTTTCTTCGCGGTAAACACCATGGACCACTGGAAAGACTCGATGGTCATCAAGGATCCGTTCTTCGGCGGACCCCGCGTCGAATCACTCTCCGGCGTGGACTTCTCGCAGTCGCAGGACCTGCGTGAAGGCACGGTCCTCACGATCGAGCGGTCGGCTTTCCCGTCGCTGGACAGTATCAAGAAGGTAGACGTATTCCCGCGTACCTTCAGGGACGGGCAGGACTACGTCGTCGCATTCCATCCCTCGGGCGACCGGGTATCCATCGAACTGCTCGTGCCGGATAACTTCGCCGGCCAGAACGTGCTTTTTGCCCTGAGAGACTAACGGCCAGATTCCCATCGTACATTGATTTACCTAATACGCAACGCAGATACAAAGGCGGGTAGCGGGCAGTCAAGCAACCCGCCTTTGTCTGCTTAGGAGCCCGGTTGCACATGCAGTGGAAACAGGTACGCATCGTTCTAATTCTCGCAGTAATCTTCACCGCGCTGTGGTACGTCTATCCTTCCTTCAGAACATCCGACTACTGGCAATACGCCCCCGTTCAGAACACCCTTTCCCCGGAACAGGCCGAAACGATCGACTCGGATCTCCTGCTGACAGGGGAAGACAAGGCCCAGCTCAAAGAGCTGAATCTGACCAAGACCGAACGCGACCGGCTGCAGGACCAGTCCATACGCCTGGGCCTGGACCTCCAGGGCGGGGTGCACATCAAGCTTGAGGTGGACAAGTCCAACCTGCCGGAAGAGGAAGCCATAGACGTGGTGGAACGGGCCATGCAGGTCATCTCGAACCGCGTCAACGAATTCGGCGTCACCGAACCGATCATCCAGCAGGAAGGCGAAGACCGCATCATCGTCGAGCTGCCGGGACTGAAGGATATCGACCGGGCCATGACGCTGATCAATCAGACCGCCCAGCTGGAGTTCAGGCTGCTGCGCGACGGCGTCGAACTGCGGTCGGTCGTAGAGCGCATAGACGCCCTGCTTGCAGCCCGGGATACCACCAGCGCTCCGGCGGATACGAACGCCCTGATACCCGAAGCGGCCATTTCGGCGGAACGCAACCCCTTCCTGAGCCTCATCGACCTCTCTGATAACGAAATCATCGTACCGGCGAGCAACGTCGCGCGGATCGACGAGATCCTGGCCCAGCCCCAGGTGCAAAGCTTCATCCCGGACGGCGCGGAAATCCGGGGCGGGGTGATGCGGACGACCGCCAGCGGCCAGCGCGTCAGGTCCTACTACTACATGCAAGCCCAGCCGGAACTGACCGGGGCGGTGCTGGCGGACGCCTATCCGCAGACCGGCTCAGGCAGCGATATCGGCAGCATGGGGGTGGCGTCGGTCGGCTTCACGACAACGGACGACGGCGCCAGGACCTTCTCCCGCGTGACGGGGAACAACATCGGACGGCGCCTGGCGATCGTGCTGGACGGCCGGGTGTTCTCGGCCCCGGTCATCCAGGGACGTATTCCCAACGGCAGGGGCGAGATCACCGGCATCAACTCCCTGGAGGAGGCCCGGGACCTCGCCATCGTCCTGCGCGCCGGCGCCCTGCCCGCTCCGATGGAGATCATCAGCAAGTACGTCGTGGGGCCGTCCCTGGGCGAGGACGCCATCAACTCAGGCAAGTGGGCCTCGATTCTCGGTCTTATCGCCGTCATGATCTTCATGGCGGTGTATTACCGGACGGCCGGCTTCATCGCAAATTTCGCCCTGATCCTGAACCTCCTCTTTCTCCTGGCCGTCCTCGGGGCCTTCCAGGCGACGCTGACGCTGCCCGGAATAGCGGGGATCATCCTGACGATGGGCATGTCGGTAGATGCCAATATCCTCATATTCGAACGGATCAAGGAAGAGCTCAAGGCGGGGCAGAAGACGATCCGGCAGGCCGTGGACAGCGGGTATGGCAACGCCCTGCGCACCATCGTGGACGCCAACATCACCACCCTGATCACCGCCTTCGCCCTGTACGAGTTCGGCACCGGACCCATCAAGGGCTTCGCCGTGACGCTTGGGTTCGGCATCCTGATCAGCATGTTCACGGCCATCTTCATCACGCGGTCCCTCTTCGACGCGCTCATCGACCGGTGGCAGCTCGTCCAGGTCAGCATCGGCCGGACCGATCCCTTCGGCCGCCTGTTCTTCGGATTCATGCGGTTCGGCAAGCTGGCGTTTCTCATCACCTGGTGCGTGATTGCGGTCGGCCTGGGGACCATCGTCCTGCGCGGCGGGGTGAACTGGGGCGTGGACTTTCAAAGCGGGTCGCTGATCGAGATGCGGTTCGATCCCCCGGTGCAGGTCCAGGACATCCGCGGCGCGCTGGGCAACGTCGCCATCGAGAACCAGGAAGTCGACCTGAGCCAGAGCGAGATCAAGGTGATCGGCGAGGAGGACAACATCCTGATCAGGGCGGCTGACAGCGACTGGAACGAGCAGCAGATCGCATCCGCCGTCAAGACGACGCTCCGGGAACAGTTCCCCGATAACCTCAAGGGCGATGAACAGGACTGGCTGCGGCAGGAATACAACGTCAGCCCGAAGATCGGCAAGGAACTCACGGTCGACGCCATGGGCGCCGTGGGGGCTTCCATCATCGGCATCGTCCTCTACATCACCATCCGGTTCCGGCAGGTCAATGGATTCCGGTTCGGTATCGGTACGATCGTCGCGCTGATCCACGACGTGCTCATCGTCCTGGCCCTCCTCACCCTCGTGGGCGAGGAGCTGACCATGGCGGTCGTGGCGGCCCTGCTGACCGTCGTGGGGTATTCGACGAACGATACCATCGTGGTCTACGACCGCATAAGGGAAAGCCTGGGCCGAACCCGGACGGAAGGGTTTTCCGGCGTGGTGGACCGGAGCATCAACGAATGCCTGAACCGCACCATGATGACGTCGCTCACCGTCCTCCTGGTCCTGGCCTTCCTGCTGGCGGGCAGCGCGTCGACCAACTGGGGTTTCGCCCTGGCGCTGACCTTCGGCGTCGTCACCGGGACCTATTCTTCGATCTTCATCGCCAGTCCCATCGTGGTCTGGTGGCAGAACTGGATCGCGAAGAAGCGCGAGGAAATCCGACGCGCCAGAAAATCACCACGGTCGAAAGTCGCCCGTACCGGTTAGCGTAACCCCAATGTCAGGGCGCTTCGCGCAGGGCGCGTCCCGTGACGGACCGAAAGGCGCCCGCGCCGGTTAGCTAAAGCCCGCAGTCCCCATGCCGCCTGCCGAACGTATTGAAGTCCTGCGCCGGAAGATCCGGTCGCACGATCACCGGTACTTCGTACTCGCCGATCCGGTCATCAGCGATTACGACTACGACATGCTGGTGAACGAACTGCGGGACCTGGAATCGGCTCACCCCGATCTGATCACCCCCGATTCGCCCACACAGCGCGTCGGGGGTTCTCCTTCCTCTTCCTTTCCCGTCGTCCGGCACCCCGTGCCCATGCTCTCCATCGGCAACACGTACAACGATGAGGAGATCCGGGATTTCGACCGCCGCATCCGCGACCTGCTGGGCCCGGAGCAAGCATACGCCTACGCGGCCGAACTGAAGATCGACGGCGTGGCCGTCAGCCTGCGCTACGAAAACGGCGCGCTGGCCCTGGGCGCCACACGGGGGGACGGCGAACAGGGCGACGACATCACGGCGAATCTGCGTACCATCCGGTCCATACCCCTGCGCATTGCCGAGGAACGGCCCCGGCTCAACAACATCGAGGTCCGGGGCGAGGTTTACCTTCCCCATGACGGGTTCCGGGACCTGAACGCCCTTCGCGCGGAACGGGAGGAACCGCTCTTCGCGAACCCCCGCAATGCCACGGCGGGCTCGCTGAAGCTTCGCGATCCCCGCGTCGTGGCCGAGCGGCCTCTCCGGGTGTTTCTCTACACGGTGCGTTTCGAAGACGAAGCCGGCGCCCTCGCGGAGCAACCCGAACTGGACAGCCATTTCGAGAGATTAAGCTGGCTGTCCGGCCAGGGGTTTCCGACCAACACGGAAACCCGAAGATTCGGCGGCATAGCCGAAGTGATCGAGTTCTGCCACGCCTGGGAGGAACGCCGGTCGGCGCTGTCCTACGATATCGACGGCATGGTCATCAAGGTGGATTCCATCGGGCTGCACGGCGAGCTCGGCGCCACGATGAAGAGCCCCCGCTGGGCCATCGCCAGCAAGTTCGCCGCGCAGCGGGCCGTGACGCGTCTGCTGGACATCCGGCTTCAGGTCGGCCGGACCGGCGTGGTGACGCCTGTCGGTGAGCTCGAACCCGTGTTCCTGGCCGGATCGACGATCAGCCGGGCCACGCTCCACAACGAGGAGGAGATCCGCCGCAAGGACCTGCGCGTCGGCGACACCGTGTTCATCGAAAAGGGCGGTGACGTCATCCCCAAGGTCGTCTCCGTCGACATGAGCAAGCGGGAGGCCGAGTCGAAGGAATTCGTGATGCCCACGGCCTGTCCGGTGTGCGAAACCACCCTCGTGCGGGTGGGCGAGGAGGTGGCGGTGCGTTGCGAGAACGCGGCCTGCCCGGCGCAGACGCAGGCGCGGGTCACCCATTTCACCGCCCGGAACGCCATGGACATCGAAGGGTTCGGTCCGGCGGTCACCGAGCAGATACTGGGAAACGACTTGATCGGGGACGTGGGCGACATCTACCGCCTGACCCGCGAGCAACTCGGGGCCCTGGAGCGCATGGGCGAGAAATCCGCCGACAACCTGTTGCGGGGTATCGAAGCCAGCAAGAGCCGCCCCCTGGACCGTCTCCTCTTCGGCCTGGGCATCCCCCACGTGGGGGAGCGGGCCGCCCGGCAGATCGCCGGACACTTCCGCTCCATCGACGGCATCAGGGCGGCATCGGAAGAGGAACTGGTCGCCGTACCCGAGATCGGTCCGAAAATTGCCGAGAGCATCGTCTCGTTCTTCCGGAACGATCGAAACCTCGAGATCGTCAGGAAGCTGAAGAAAGCCGATCTCCGCATGGAACTGGAAGCGCCGGAGGGCGGGGCGGATGCCCGGACGCCCAAGGAGGGCGGCGGGCAGGCCCAGGTACTGGCGGACAAGATCGTCGTGATCACGGGCACGTTGCCGAACTACAGCCGCGAAGAGATGGCGGACAAGATCACGGCCGCGGGAGGGCGGGTCACTTCCAGCGTGAGCAAGAAGACGGATTACCTGGTTTACGGTGAAAACGCAGGCTCAAAAATGCAGAAGGCGCAGGCCCTCGGCGTCAGCTTGAAGAACGAAGATGAAATCGAAGCGCTGCTTTCCGGAGACCAGGCGACATGATACACTACGGCAGCCAGTCCATGGTGCGACCGCTCAAGAAGGTGCTGGTCAAGCGCCCGGAAGAAGCCTTCGAAAGCCAGGACCGGATCGACAGGCAGTGGCGGTCCCTGGACTATCTCGTCCGGCCGGACTTCGATCGTGCGGTAGAGGAGCACCAGCGGTTCACGGCCCTGCTCGAAGCCGCGGGCGCCGAAGTGGCGTGCCTGCCGATCGACGGCCGGACGGGACTTGACTCGCTCTATGTCCATGATCCCGTGGCCGCCGTGACCAGCCAGGGCGTGATCCTGGGCCGCATGGGCAAGGACGCCCGCATGGAAGAACCGGAAGCCCAGGAAGACTGGTACGCCGAAGCGGGTATCCCCATCGCGGGACGCATCGAACCGCCTGGAAGCGTCGAAGGCGGCGACGTGGTCTGGCTCAAGGACGACCTTGCCGTCATCGGACTGACCTACCGCACGAACGGCGAGGGGATCCGCCAGTTCCAGGCCCTGCTGCAGCCGGAAGGCATAGACGTCCTGGCCATCCCCATGGTCCACTGGGACGGTCCGGGCGCGGTGCTGCACCTCATGTCCGTCATCAGCCTGTTGGACGCGGACCTCGCGGCCGTCTACGAGCGCCTCCTGCCCATCCCGTTTCGCGAGATGCTTATCGCGCTGGGCATAGAACTGGTGCCCGTGCCGGACGAGGAATATGACAGCCTCGGCTGCAACGTGCTGGCTGCAGGGCCGCGCCACGTCCTCGTGCGAAGCGGCAATCCGGTTACGGTCGATCGCATGCGGAAGGCCGGGTGCGCGGTCGAAACATTCGACGGGGACCACGTTTGCTACGCGGGCAGCGGCGGACCGACCTGTCTGACGCGCCCCGTGCTCCGGGCCTGACCGTACACGTGCTCCGGGCCTGACCACCTGTACCTTCATCGGAAGACCATTCATGAATAAGTACCGGGCGGGATTCATCGGTTGCGGCGGCATCGCCGGCGCCCACGCGGACGGATACCGTCACGTAGAAAACGCCGAAGTCGAACTGATCGCCGGATCGGACATCCATCCGGACGGAGAGAAGGCGCGGCGTCTCGCCGGCGAACATGGCATCCGGCTTTATGAAGACCATCGCGAAATGCTGGAGCGGGAGGATCTCGACCTGGTGAGCGTATGCACCTGGCCCCGGGGACACTGCGAAGCGACGATCGCGGCGGCGGAGCGCGGCGCGAAAGGGATCCTGTGCGAGAAACCCATGGCCGTCTCCCTGGATGAAGCCGACCGGATGATCGAAGCCTGCGAAAAGGCCGGCGCAGTCCTGGCCATCGGCCACGCCCACCGGTTCTCGCCACAGGCCGTCCGGGCGAGGGCGTTGATCCAGGCGGGGGAAATCGGGGAAGTCGCCATAATCTGGGGCCACTGCACCCTCGACCTTATGAACAACGGCACCCACGTAATCGACCTGATCAACTACCTGAACGGCGACAGTCCGCCGCTGTGGGTCATGGGGCAGATCGACCGGCCCCGCAAGATCGAAGGCCGGCGCAACCATCCGGACATGCCGGTGGAAGACATGGCGGTCGGACGCGTCGGGTACGGCAACGGGGTGGTGGGATTCATCGAGCTCGGCGAGCGGGCGAGCCAGTCTTTCTCCTTCCGGGTCATCGGTTCCGACGGCATCATCGAAGTGAACAACCCCGACGGACCGCCGCTGAAGATGCTGTCCAGCTACCGGTCGGAGGGCTGGCACACGCCGCGGCTGGACGAGACCTACTCGAATGTCTGCGGTGAACTGGAGGAACTGGTCTCCGCCGTGGAAGGCCGCGCCGCCCACCGGTCCGAAGCGAAGACCGCCCGCGTGGCCCTGGAAACCATCATGGGCATTTTCGAATCCTCCGCCCGGCGGTGCGTCATGGAGTTCCCCATCGACGTCCGCGATTTTGCCCTGGAACGCATGGTCAGAGAAGGGATGGTATGAGTTGAACGATACGCGGCACGCCGAACAGCAGGCCGGACAGCACATAGAACAGCAGGCCAACCGCCTGGTCCACGAGACCAGTCCCTACCTCAGGCAGCACGCCTACAATCCCGTGGACTGGTATCCCTGGGGCGAGGAGGCCCTGGAGAAGGCCCGGTCCGAAGACAGGCCCGTGATGCTGTCCATCGGATACTCCGCCTGCCACTGGTGTCACGTAATGGCCCACGAGTCCTTCGAGAACGGGGAAACGGCGGAGATCATGAACCGGCATTTCGTCAACGTCAAGGTGGACCGGGAGGAACGGCCCGACCTGGACGAGATCTACATGAACGCCGTCACCGCCATGACGGGCAGCGGCGGCTGGCCCATGACGGTCTTCCTCACGCCCGAGCTGAAACCCTTCTACGGCGGCACCTATTTCCCCCCGGACGACCGGTACGGCCGGCCCGGGTTTCCACGCATTCTCCAGGCGGTGGCCCAGTTCTACCAGGAACGCCGGTCCGACGCGGAAGAACAGGGCGAAAAGCTCAAAGACCGCCTCGTCGAACTGGCCAGATTCGCCTCGAGCAACGAAACCCTAGATATGGGGCTGCTCGACAAGGCACACGCCGGGATCGCCGCGTCCTACGACGCCACCAACGGCGGTTTCGGCACGCAGCCCAAGTTCCCTCCGTCCATGACCCTGTCCTTCCTGCTGCGCGAGCACCTCAGGTCCGGACGGCAGACAGCTCTCGACATGGCCGCCCATTCCCTTGCGAAGATGGGTAACGGCGGCATCTACGACCACCTGGGCGGCGGGTTCCACCGGTATTCCGTCGACGCGAAGTGGCTGATCCCCCACTTCGAGAAGATGCTCTACGACAACGCGTTGCTCATGCGCACCTATACGGAGGCCTTTCAGGCCATCAAGGAGCCGCTGTTCCATAAGGTCGTATCGGAAACGGCGGCATACGTGATCGGAGAGATGCTGCAGCCCGGCGGCGGCTTCTATGCGACCCAGGACGCGGACAGCGAGGGCGAGGAAGGCCGGTTCTTCGTGTGGACGCCGGAAGAAATCCAGGACGTCCTGGGGGAAGAGAAAGGCCGCCTGTTCGCCCGGTATTACGGCGTGGAAGAGGGCGGAAACTTCGAACACGGGACCAGCGTCCTGCACGTGGACGTCGGCCTCGAACCGCTGGCCGCCCACCTGCGGGTTGCGCCGGACGAGTTGCGGACGATCGTGTCCGAAGGCCGCCGGACCCTCTTCGATCACCGCGAAAAGCGCGTCCATCCCGGACGGGACGAGAAGATCATGACGGACTGGAACGGGCTGATGATCGGCAGCCTTGCCCGGGCGAGCCGCGTCTTCGGCGCACCGGCCTGGCTCGACGCGGCGGTGGATTCGATGGGCTTCATTCTGGACGCCTTGTATGAAGACGGCCGGCTGCTGCATACCTTCAAGGACGGACGCGCGCGGTTCAACGGCTACCTGGACGACTACGCCTTCACGACGGCCGCGCTCCTCGATCTGTACGAGGCGACCTTCGATCCGGCCTGGTTCGCCCGGGCAGTGACCCTTATGGACACGACGATCGAGCGGTTCTGGGACCCGGAGGACGGCGGGTTCTTCTTCACCAGCGACGACCACGAGACGCTCATCGTACGGTCCAAGAACCCCTACGACAACGCCATTCCCTCGGGCAATGCGGTGTGCGTGCAGAACCTGCTGAGGCTGGCCGCGTTTACCGGCAGGCACGATTACCGGGACCGGGCCGGGCAGACCCTCTCCCTGTTTACGGATTACATGGGCGCGGCACCCGGTGGATTCGGCCAGCTGCTGTGCGGACTCTCCTGGTATCTCGGCACGCCCGTCGAGATCGCCCTGGTCGGCGCCCGAGAGGACGCCGCCACGCGGGCCATGCTGGACCTGATCGACGGCACCTTCCTGCCGAACAAGGTCGTTGCCCTGCACAATCCGACCGGCGACGACGGCGGTGCAGTCGGCCGTGCCGCGGAGCGCATCCCACTCCTCGCCAACCGGCCGCAGATCGATGGCGCGACCACAGCCTATGTCTGCGAACAGTTTGTGTGCCGGCAGCCGGTCACGACGGTGGACGCGTTGGCCGATCTCCTGAAGAAGCGTTGAAGCCGCACCCGCGTGATCCGCGCGGCGCGGAGTTTCGACTCGCACATAGCGAGGCTTCGGTGGGCAGCACAAGATATAGATAGACGGTACGACACCCTCGGCGCCGAGCTCCCTCAGTCAATCCCCAGCAAACGTGCGACGGCGCCCTTGCTCGCGGCCTGCTCGCGGGTGTAGTGCGCGGGCATCTGGCTGTCGGTCCAGCGGCCAGCGTTCTGCAATTCGACCAGGCTGGCGCCGCGTTGCGCGAGTTCCTGGGCGGTTCCAATGCGAAGACTGTGGCCGCTCACGCCCTTGATCCCGATCTGTTCCGCAGATGCCTTGATGGCCAGCCGGGCCCCGTCTACCGTCAGCCGGGCATCCCTCATACGGTCGCCCTTCAACATCCGGCGGAAAAGGGGACCGGCCGCGTAGCCGGCTCCCTCCTGCAACTGCCGGATCGCGTCGACGGTTCGGGCGGTCAGAAAGAGACTGGCACCTTTCCCCTCCTGGTCGGTCTTGCTTCGATGCAACATCAGTCGCCCGCTCCCGTCGAACTGGACGGTGACGTCCTCACAGTCGATGGCGACGGCTTCCCCAATCCTTAACAGGGCATCGCTCATTACACGAAACAGCGCGGCGTCTCTCAGTCCGGCCAGGGTACCGGCTCCTACGGCGTTCTGTACCATGAGATTGACCGTCTCGCGCGTCAATCCCGTTACCTGGCCGCGGCCCCTGTTTCGACCTTCGCGACGTATTCCGGCCAGCGTCCGGGCCGTCAACGGCCCCACACTTGACGGACGGTGTTCGAGTTTTTCCCAGAATCGGACGGCCTGTACCACGACCGTGACAGAGGCCGGCGCAAGTCCCCTGGTATACAAATGCGCCAGGTAGCCGGCCATTGTGGAGTCGGTCAATGGCTGTCCATCCAGGTGCTCGAACAACTTGCGCAATGCATCCCCGTACGCCTTCGCCGTGTTCGGCGCGATGCTGGCCTGCAGCAATCGCGCGACGTCAACGGACAACGAATCGGCCCTGTTGTCGAGAGGAAGCTGTAAGGAGATGCTACGCCGCATGGTACTATCTCCACGCAAGAGACCCAATCCGCTTTCATGGGCGAGATCGAAATATCGTGTTTTCCGGGGTTAGACTGGCAGGAACTTAAGCCACTAACTCCAGTCTCGATGTTCTTTGCCAGGTGAATGGACGGTTCAACGCAATTCGGGCGGCTGAGCCTGAAGGATCGAAACCGTTGCCCATGGGGTCAGGGTTGCGTCCCCCAACGACGGAATCGACAGTGGGCTGGCGGTTGAACAGGGGGCAGGTCGGTCAATTGTGACAGTCTCCTTTCTGCCTTGCCGTTGTCTTTCTATATGGTAAGGTACGCATGGCAGAGAGGACAGGTCAACCACTTCGTGACCCAAAATGATTTTTATGTGATTTTACTCCGTATATATATGATTAGATTGAGTAATAAGTCAAGAAAAAACTTATTTTTTTCTTTTGTTATAAGTTACCTGCCTGAATTGAATGCCCTTCCAGAATCGTATCACGTCAACATCACACTATAAATTATGTTGTAGCTGGTCCAACGCCACCGTTTTCTCATTTCTGGCGTATCCGATCCTGCCTGACCTACCTCGCTTTATTCCTGACCTAAGCAATCCTATCTGACCTATCTCGCTTCATACCTGACTTAGGCAGTCCTGCCTGACGTACCCCCGATCATACCTGACGGATCCGAATTCATACTCCCAGCATGTGTCAGTGCGTGGTGGCCGACTGCATCGGGCTGTGACCGAGTCAGCCAACCACTTCTCATTACTCAATCTAATCATATTTAAGGGGAAAAGTCTCTAAATCCGGCCTGAAACCAGAGCGCTCTTGAACTCTAGTTAGGAGTCTTGATCAGCAATTTAGTCAACCGATCAATTCGCGGGAAAGGAGGCGATATAGGCAAGTTTCGTATTTCGTCATTCCTTATTAGTAGTGTTTCCATAAACGGGAGAACACAATGCATTACCTCATTATTGCTGTATTGGCTCTCGGTTTGTCCCTGATGGGATGCGAGGGTAAGACAGGTCCGGCGGGTCCGAGCGGTTCGACCGGCCAGACAGGCGCCGCAGGTCCGCAAGGCCCGCAGGGTGCGATTGGCCCCCAGGGTCCGGCTGGTGCTGATGGTGCTCAAGGCCCGCAGGGTGAGACTGGTGCCCAGGGCGAGACTGGTGCCCAGGGCGAGACTGGTGCCCAGGGCGAGACTGGTGCCCAGGGTCCGCAGGGTGAGAAGGGTGACACCGGTGAGCAAGGCCCGCAGGGTGAGACTGGTGCCCAGGGTCCGCAGGGTGAGAAGGGTGACACCGGTGAGCAAGGCCCGCAGGGTGAGACTGGTCCCGCAGGTCCGGCTGGTGCCGATGGTGCCGATGGTGCGCCGGGCGAGCAGGGACCCCAGGGTGAAAAGGGTGACACCGGCGAGACTGGCCCCGCAGGACCTCAGGGCGAGCCAGGTCCGGTAGGTCCCGAAGGCCCGATGGGCCCCGCAGGTCCTCAGGGCGAACAGGGTCCGCCGCCTGACACCGGTGGCATTGATCCCATTCAGTTGGCCCAGGCACACCACGTCGCCTACTTGATACTTGACCCCGCTGACGATCCGCCCGAGGATCCCGAAAAAGCCAAAAAGACGGCACCTCAGAACATCGTTTTAAGGGTCGGTGAAGAACGCAGTGTCAAAGCCGCCATCCGTTCGCAGAGCGGGAAAATCCTTGACAGTATCCCGGTTACGATGGGGATCCACGAGGATGACGACGAAGCCATCACCCTGGAAGACGGCGTGCTGACCGCCGTCGGGGCCGGGTCGGCCATTGTCAGGGCCGGGTCGGATTTGGCCGGTGTCGCTGGCGATATCAACGTCACGGTGACCAAGCCCATCGACAAGATCGTTTTCATGGCCGGTGACCCTGCCGCTGCATTGGACGAACCGGTCGTATTGGCCGTGGGCCAGACACATGCTGATGATATAACCGCCGTGGCCCAGGATGCAGACGGCAACGTACTCACGCCGCGTTCAAACTGGTCCTGGGATGCCGGCAGCGTAGCCAGTGTGGAGCAACAGAAGGACGCGATGGAAGCGCTCCTGAAGATGGGTGCTGTCGTTAAGATCAC
Organism: Candidatus Latescibacterota bacterium; assembly: GCA_022823465.1. GTDB lineage: Bacteria > JAAXHH01 > JAAXHH01 > JAAXHH01 > JAAXHH01 > JAAXHH01. The sequence continues at coordinate 114,516 of JAJEHX010000028.1, read as the reverse complement.
CGGTAAGACCACTGGCGACGGCGAGGTTACGGCGACGGCCGAAGGAGTGAGCGGCAGTATCGACGTGAGCGTATCCGGTCAGGCCGTCACGAGACGGATTGCTGCAACTACTTCCAGTGCCGGCAACGATTTTGAGTTTGATAGAAGCTTAGACACGCCTGCATGGGATATCGCCAACACGGAATTTGAAGTGAACCTGTACGATACGATATCCGGTGACAGGATCGAGGGCTTCACGCTTGGCGTGTCGTTGAACAAGGCGGGTGTCGCGACCATCGGGGCGGCGGACCCGGGTCTGGCGATTCCGGCGTTGGCGGGAGGCGGTAGTGGTGGTAGTGATCTTGCAGCGGTAAGTGAGGCCGCCGCCAACGTTCTGCCGTATGACACAGGAACCGACGGCGACACCTTGAGAAGGTCTGGCACCGTTTCACTTCAAGGTACGGCGGATACGGTCGAGTTAACAGTAACACCGACTCTGACCACAACTGAAGACGCGGCCACGGAGGACCAAGTCGTCGTAACGCTGACTGCCACAGGTGCAAAGCCTGTCCGCCTGCTTTTCACCGCGACAGTGACGGCTGCGACGGCTGCGCCGGAATAATATCGGGATAATCCGGGTCCCGTAGACAGGGCGCTGACAGAGTCCTGTGGTTTTGGTGGGGTGCCTTCCCAGGTACCCCATCGGACCACGTTTCGAGTGACCCCCGGAGTTATCCCGACAGGGCAAGCAATACATCAGCATCCGTCCTGCATTTGTCTCGGTCATTTCGTTACAACTTCCCGTTCGCCCTGAGTAGGAGCTTCGGCCACCGAAAAGGGCGATCGGTCCCGAAAATAGGAAGAGCCCCGTTGCAGTTTACGGGGCTTTTCTGTATTCAACGATTTGCTGTAGCGGGAGCCGAGCCGTTGCGATCTCAACGAAGGTAGGGACAACTTCCCGCCGTCACTCATCCCCAAGCGGCCGGGAAATGACGCAGGCGTTGATGCCTCCGATTCCCATGGACAGCTTACCGGCGATCCCCTCGGGAAGCGGGCAGGACGCATCGTAGACGAACCGGTTGTGCAGGCTGCCGATTTCAGGATTCACCTCGTCGCAGGAAAGGGGTGTGGGATATAGGGCGCCCCGTTCGTAGCCGAGGTATTGCGCCGTCAGCTCCCACCCTCCTCCGGCGCTCATGCCGTGGCCGAAGGTGCCTTTCCGGGCGGTGACCGTCACGGAGCCCGGTACCATTTCGAGCAGGTTTTCCATTTCCAGGAAATCCCCGGGCGTCGCCGTGGCGTGCAGATCCCACGAGGCGATGTCCTCGGGGGAAACGTGGGCATCCGTTATGGCCTGGTGGACCGCCATCTGCGGACCTTCCTTCGATGGCGTGATGATATGGTCGGCGTCGGAGCTGACGCCCACGGCCAGAGGTTCCATACCGACCGGGCTGAACCCCTTCTCCGTCATGTATTCGTAATCCCCGATGATCCACAGCACGGATCCGCCCGAGACGTGGGTGCCGCGCAGCCCGGTCAGGGGCTTTGACACGGCGCCGTCCGCGGCGGAAACGCGGGCGCGGTAGAAGGCGCCCACCAGCAGGGCCGTGGGCGGCGGGTCCGTGGCGCCGACGACGACGGCCTTCGCCTCGCCGCGCCGGATGGCGTCCATGCCGAGCTTGAGGCACACGCCGAAGGTGGAGCATGCGGCCACGGGCGCCAGGGACAGCCCGTTTATCTGCCCCATCATGGTGACCTGCGACGCGGGCGTGTTGTGGATATTCCAGATCAGGTCGGCCGAGACGCATTCCCACGGCGGTTCGGGCGCGCCCCAATCATCCTGCAACTGTTGCTTGCGGCGCTGCTTATCTCGAATGAGCTTCAACTTGCCGGATTCGACGGTCCCCTCGACGTTCATGCCCTCGATCCCGGCGAGGGTCTCCAGGTAGGATCTCAGCTCTTCAGACTGGGACGTCCAGTAGGCGTTCCAGGCTTCTTCGGCCTGGTCGCGCGTCGCCGAAGGCGCGGTCTCCGGATGGGGCGGCATGGCCTGGTCCACGCCTTCATCGTCGTGCCGGGTAAGGTAAGCGCGAAGCCGGGCGTTCCGTTCAGCCGATCCCCAGAACCGGTCCCACGCCCGCTGCGCCCGGTACAACTCCATGCTGATCCGGCTGATCGTCGGGATATTGCCCACGCCGGTACCGATGTACACGTGAGCGGCCGTACCCAGCGCCTGGAGTTCCCCTTCCAGGCCAGGGTTCTGGTCCAGCGCCTGGATAAAGGCCCCTACAGCGTGCAGTGTGGTGGGGTCCATCTTGTCGACTAGGCGGGGGTACCGGTTCGACGGGAACCGGGCGTCGATCCATTCCCTGTAATCCCCGAAGTCGAAATCGGGTTCGCCGACCAGGAAATTGTTGGGGCCGAACCCTTCGAAAGGCGCAAGCCAGCTTTCCGCCGCTTCCAGGTTGCGGGCAAAGGCTGCCATGTTGGGCGAACGGGGCGCCACGATACCCCACCCGAATATGCCTATTCTACGCAAGTCGAACCTCGCTATACCTTAAGGAATCTCCGATTCTTCCGCGTCTCAACAACCCCGTCAATATACGCCGCACGTGGGGTGGACTCAAGCCAATTCACCCTGCGGTTGGAAATGGTGGATATGGGCAATCTCGACCGTCTGTTGATCCACCCACTCATTCATCTCCCTTCCCCGTCCTGGTATTTCTCACGCCTGACATCCGAGATCCTGCCTGACGTACCGATTCATACTCCCAGCGAGGAAACTGTGTGCGGTAGCCGATCTCATCCGGCTCCGGACGAGTCAGTGGTGTGCTTCCTGAGAACCAAGTCCATTACTCAATCTAATCATATTTAAAGGGAAAAGTCTCTAAATGCGGCCTGAAACCAGAGCGGTCTTGAACTCTAGTTGGGAGTCTTGATTAGCAATTTAGTCAACCGATCAATTCGCGGGAAAGGAGGCGATATAGGCAAGTTTCGTATTTCGTCATTCCTTATTAGTAGTGTTTCCATAAACGGGAGAACACAATGCATTACCTCATTATCGCAGTAGTTGCCTTTGCGCTGTCCATGTACGGATGCGAAGGCAAGACAGGTCCCGCAGGTCCTTCGGGTCCGACTGGTGTTTCCGGTCCGACGGGTCAGGCCGGTCCGCAGGGTGCCGTTGGCCCGCAAGGCCCCCAAGGCCCCCAAGGCCCGCAGGGCGAGCAGGGCATCCAGGGTGAGAAGGGCGACACCGGTGAAACCGGCCCCGCAGGTGCTGATGGCGCTACTGGCCCGCAAGGTGAGAAGGGTGACACCGGTGCCCAGGGTGAGCAGGGCATCCAGGGTGAGAAGGGCGAGCAGGGTGAGCCCGGTGCCCCAGGCAAAGACGGTGCTGACGGTGCCCCAGGAGCCCAGGGTGAAAAAGGCGAGCAGGGTGAGCCCGGCGCCGCTGGTGCCCCAGGTGCCGATGCACCCCCGATTGATGTCCCCGCCGTCATTGACGGAGTCGTTGCTGGCGGTATCCTGGCCGATATTCATCACGTCGTGCTGACCCAGTCCGTAGGCGGTGCTAATGCCACGGCCAGATTTGACGGCGTTGATTTCGGCATAACCGAAGGTGACGACTGGGATGCCACCCTCAATGTCGGCGAGTCCCTGATAATCGCTGCAAAAGCCGCTTCGGAGGACGGTAAAGAGATCAGAGGCGTCACGTTCGTGTGGGGCACCGATGACAATACCAAATTGGCCGTGACCGATAACGGCGCGAATATAGGCACGATAGAAGCCGTTTCGTCCGGTTCGGCGAACGTCACGGTGACGCTTGTAGGCAGGGGCATCGATATAATGTTCCTCATCGATGCGTTGTCCGAGGTCAAGTCCGTGGTAATCGATTCGCCTGCTGACGGTCATTTCCTGCTCGTGGGTGAGTCGGTTGATCTGGAAGCGACGGCGTACGACGTTGCCGCTGACGCTGCAGACCGTGATCCAGACAATGAGGTTCCGACGGATCTCCTTGAGTTCAGGAGCTCCAACACCGCTGTCGTCACGATTAACGGTGCGACCGCTAACGCAGTAGGTGTTGGTTCTGCTAACATCACCGCGCATGTCGGAAGCGTAGCATCCGAGGCAATCACGATCAACGTCTCGCCGACTGGTGATACGACGCACAAGTTGACCTTCACCAGAGTCGCTCCGTCTGACCTTGAGATCGAACGGGTCCGAGCTGCGGGCTCTGATGGCGACCTCAACACGGACGACGACACGTTCACCTACACTGGCGGAAACGTCGCAGGGATCGCCGGTGCAGTCAGTTTCACGGTGCATATCAGATCGCTTAACACTGATGGCACAACGCCGATTGATGCGGCCGTTACTGCTGGACTAAGCATCAGGGTTCAGGGTGACGACGGTGTGATTTACATTAATAACACGGCAATAACGATCGCTAGTGGCATTGCCACGATCGCGATGCCGTCAGCCACAGGCGTAGCCAACGACGCCGGCGAAGTTACTACTCTTGGTTGGGGTGTGACCGGCAATGCAAGGCTCATCGTGTCCTATGACACAGGTGCCAACTATGCCGAGGATGTAGTATTGCCGCTCATCACCGTAGTAGACGCAGCGGCCGAGTAACATCGGGATAATCCGGGTCCCGTAGACAGGGCGCTGACAGAGTCCTGTGGCGCGTGGGGGAAGGGTGCCAACCTTTCCCTTCAAGCCGAGTTTCGAGTGACCCCCGGAGGTATCCCGACAGGGCAATCAACATCTCAGCATCCGCCCTGCATTTGTCTCGGTCATTTCGTTACAACTTCCCGTTCGCCCTGAGTAGGAGCTTCGGCCACTGAAAAGGGCGATCGGTCCCGAAGATAGGAAAAGCCCCGTTGAGGTAAACGGGGCTTTTCTGTATTCAATGGCTAAGGGTGAGTTGCTCCGAACCGAGCCAGCCGCAACATACCAATCTGAGACTCTTACCCTGCGGTTCATTCCCTTGACCCTTCCCGAGCCGCGCGGTTATTTTCCAGGTTGACGAAATGACCGGTCTTCCGTGCCTTTAATGGAAGCAGTTTGGACCGTCGTTTCCATCAGTTCGTATCCGTATATTGATCATCCCGGAGTCCGCCATTCCCTCGCGTACCCTGTTCATCGGCGACATTCACGGCTGTGCCCGTGAATTCGAACAACTGCTTTCCAAACTGGAGTTCCGGAAAGACTCGGATCTCCTCCATCTGACGGGCGATGCCTTTACCAGGGGGCCGGACCCCGCCTATGTGTGGAAGCTGATCCAGGATACTGGTGCGAGGATGGTCCTCGGCAACCACGACTACCGATTGCCGGACCGGCTCCGCCGGCACCTGTCCGGAACTCCGGTTCCCACGCGATGGGCCGATTACCTGCAAACCCTGAAAGCCCTTGCACCTGTCGCGGATTCCCTGATCCCCTGGCTGAAATCGCTGCCCCTGTGGATCGACGAGCCAGATTTCCTCCTGGTCCACGCGGGCATCAACCCCGAAAAAGGCCTGGAAGGCACGACCACGGACGAGTTTCTCGTCATCCGTACCTGGCCGCCCGTGGACGGCATCGTGGGTCCGCGCTGGCACGAAGCGTACGATCCATCAGGCAAACTGATCGTATTCGGCCACGACGCCCCCGGCGGCCTCGTCATCAAGCGCCGGAACGACGGCTCGCCCTACGCGATCGGCCTGGACTCAGGATGTATCTATGGTGGACAGCTGAGCGGTTACGTGTTGGAGGAAGACCGGGTGGTGCAGGTTGAATCCAGCCATCCCCGCAATGAGAGACTCGGTTAAACAATGATTTAGTTTTTTCTACGAGATTTCGGACCCTTTCCCGACTAAAAGGGAAAGGAACCACTGGAATCGCGGAAACATGGCGAAATGTACGGGAAGGGAACAACATGTCCGAGTCAAGTTGGTGGCAACGCAACGGCGCAGTTTTTACATCGGTTATCGCCCTTGTTTCAATACTAACGTATTTACACGTTTCATTAGGTACGATTAGGGATGAATTAAGGTATGAAGTAGGTGGCTTGAGGACTGAAATGGGTGGCTTGAGGACTGAAATGGGGAGTTTCAGGACTGAAACAGGTAGTTTGAGGGCCGAAATGAGAGAGGAATTAAGGGACTTACGTGCATCATTAGACCGGGTGGAAACAGAATTACGAGCATCATTGGACCGGGTGGAAACAAAGGTGGACGAGGTCAGAGGATATCTGAGATTCAACCCTTCTGCAACGCACAACGAACTACCACCGCAGGAATGAATTCAGATCATGTCGACCGAAAGCATGAATCATAAAGGACGGATCGGGCGCTTGGAAGGAATCATCGAACAGATAGACAAGCGTCTTTCCCGGATCGAGACGGTAGTGATCGGCCAGTTGGCCATGACCGTCGCGATCCTTATCAAGCTATTCATCTCGTGACCCCTTGCACGGTATAGAAACCGTTGTGCTGTAAGGAGATCCGATGGAATCGATGCCTTCGTGGCTATCCGCGGTTGTTACCGTACTATTGATCGCTATAGTCGGTGCTGTTGTAAAACTGTGCCTATGGATGGGGAAGAGAGAGGGATTTGAAAGTGGAGTAAAAACGACGCTAGAAGATATCAAGGAAGACATCCGAATGATTCGGATTGCGATCGCGGACCTGGTAAAGTGCAACGATTCCAAAAGCCGTCAATAAGAACAATTCGCTCATTTTTACCAAAGACGTGTTGAAAGAAAGCGAAACGATGAATGCGGAAGGCAGGAAGACCAACATCATCATAGCGTTGCTTGTGCCGCTCACCATGATCGTGATCGCGCTCGGTGGATTCGTCTGTACCCGCGTGGCAACGAAAACCGAAGTGGAGGCCGTAAGACAGGACGTGAGGTTGATCCTTCAGCACCTCCTTAATGACCGCGTTGCGTCGGAGTGATGTAAATCCGTTCGTTGGAAACACGGTCATGATCGGCCAGTTGGTGATGACCGTCGCGATCCTCATCAAGCTATTTATCTCGTGACCCTAATAAAAACAGCCAGCTCACTTTGACCGACGTGGAGAAGGGTAGGTCATCATCGACAACGGCAACGGCGAAAAAGTACAGGGACGCAGGGGTTTACCTGAAGAGGTCAGACAAAACGTCGACCGCCTGATGGACCAGATCTTCTTTGGTGACGACAGCCTCAAGAAATCAATGGCCGTCGCGTTGGGAAAAATCGATCACATCGAAGAAAACATGGCGACAAAAGCTGAGATTTCGAACATCAAGTGGGACATACTTAAGGTGCTCATTCCTTCCATAATCTCTCTTTTGCTGCTGGTCTTTGCAATGCTGAAATACGCAGACTGAAATCAACCTATCTTGGCACACTTTCACACGTGCCAGATGTACAGATCCCGGCTCGCCAGCGGCAAATCCACCCAGGTTCCGCCACAGCGGTGGCTTTCGGCGACGGCGATGCAGGCTTCCGTGATATGATGGGCGATTTCCACGTGTCCCAGGCTTTTTCGCCCCGTTTCGTAGGCGTCGACGAGATCTTCGAGGCAGGATACGACGGTGCTCTTCGGCGTAACGAATTCGAAGGGCGCCTCGTCCCAGTTGCTGCGCCCCTTTCGGTCGCCGCCCTGATCATGCGCCTTTCGCAATGATGCGCCGGCCCCGTTGTTTAGCGACCGGATGGTCCCTTCTGTCCCGATGATTTCGTACTCCCAGCCCGCCGCGGGGATCGACCAGGCCCGAACGCCGTTCTCGAAGATCAATTCATAGGTCGCGATCGGATCATAGGGGATGTGGTCGTTTTCTATAACGTAGTCCCGGGGGTCGATCTCGCCGCGAACAGATGTAATGGCCGGATCGCCGATCAGCCAGGACAGCGTGTCGATGGAGTGGATGTGTCCGTGCATCAGGGATGATCCGGCGTAGTGCACGGCCGCCCTGGGCTCGCCCACGTCTCCGCGAAGCACCGCGTCCCGCACTACGCCGTACCGGTTGTCGAATCTACGCAGCACGCCCGTATTGAACACGGTCCCGTTCTTCAACACGGCGTCCCGGATGTCGTCCGCCGCCGCCATGGAGCTGGCCATGGCCTTCTCCACGTAAAGCATGGGCACACCCAGCTCCGCCAGCGCGATGGCCAGTTCGGCATGGGAATCTCCACGGAACGACGCGTGGGGCGCCTCCCGGGCCGGTTTCTGCAGGCCCGATGCGGTGGTACATACGGCAACGAGGTCCGGACGCTCCTCCCGGACCATCTCCCTGAAATCCTCGTAAAGCGCGCGCACGCCCCAGCGCCTGGAAAAGTCTTCCCTGCGTTCCGGCCGCAGGTCGCAGCCGGCGGCGATTTCCAGCCGTTCGCTCGCCCTGCAGGCCGCGGCGACGGAATACGGCAGGGGCGTATGCCCCTCGTCGTCGATCGTACTGCCCATGCGGCCCAGGCCGATGATCCCTACGCGATAGGTTTTCATGATGTGCGGCGGGCTTAGGGAGTTCACAGCCCGCTCGATTTCCTCCTGACTGTCAGCACTTCATCTTATCGGCATGACTGTGTGGTTGAGATATGACGAGGAATACGAGATCTTCCTCTCCAGGGTTTTCTAGCCGGTGTGGTGTTTTGGGGGGCACATGAATGGCGCTACCTTCCGGTACCCTGTACATCTCCTCCCCGAGTTGAACAGAGGCAACACCTTGCAACACATAGAATAACTGCTGCGCTTCGCTGTGATAGTGCATCTCTTCCACGCCTCCTTTTGGAACCCTTTCTTTGATTACGCTCAGGGAAGCCGTATTCAGGAGGTGCCATCCATCACAGTGCTTGCCCCATTTATAATGTGCTGCATTACTTGAATTTATAACCATAATTGGCTGGTCGTCATCGACTATCTGAAACGGCGTTTCGGACGAAGATCATGCAATGCGTCGGGTTAAGGTGTTACTCCACCGTCCGACGTCTTTCAGTCGAACCCGCCAGACGCTCTGCTTGAAGATAGAACGGGACCGGAGACAGGGCAAAAACATTCTCTTCCCTTCCGGACCATCAGGACGCTAGCGAGGGCAATCAGGGCACCTTCGAGGGCCATTGTAGCGCCGGCGAATTGTATTGACACGCCCTGCCCGGTGATTTAGCATGCCCTTATCTTTTCCTTCCTGAAAACTGCGAGCATTTCCCCAGGATCATTTACCCCAGGAGACGGATCATGGCGTCGCTACCCACCACGAACAAAGGCTGGCTGGAACTCGGCAATCAGTATCTACTGAGACATCCGATGCGCACCGCGCCCCTGGTGCCTGAGCGCGGCGATGGGCTATACATGTGGGACGTTGAAGGCCGGCGGTTCATCGACTTTCAGTCGGGCCAGTTATGCGTGACCCTGGGCCATTCCCACCCGGAATACGTGAAGGCCCTCTGCGACCAGGCCCAGAAGATCATCCAGGTGGGCACGACCTTCATCGCGCCATCGGAGGTGCTGCTGGCCAAGAAGATGGCCGAAATCGCGCCGGACCCGCTGCAGAAGTCCTTCTTCGCCTGTACGGGCTCCGAATCCAACGAAATGGCACTGCGCCTCGTGCGGAAGTACACGGACCGCTTCGAGGTGATCGCCCTCATGCGCGGCTATCACGGCCAGTCCTACGGCAGCGCGTCCATCACCGGCCGTGGCGGCATGCTGCGCGAAGGGTACGGCCCCATGCCCACGGGCGCCTCCTTCATCCCGACGCCCTACGAGTACCGCTGTCAGTTCTGCCGGGATGAAGCCTGCTGCAACCTGGGATGCGCGGACGCGGCGGAGAACGTGATCGATTCGTCGACCTCCGGCCGGCCGGCGGCCTTCTTCTTCGAACCCCTGATGAGCGCGGCGGGACAGATCGTGCCGTCCAAGGAGTGGATCCAGCGGATCGTGGAGATCTGCCGGGAACGAGACATCCTGACGGTCGCGGACGAGGCGCTTACATGCTTCGGACGGACGGGCAAGTGGTTCGCCTTCGAGCACTTCGATTTCGTGCCCGATATCGTGACCTGTTCCAAGGGGCTCGGCGGCGCCGTACCCCTGTGCGCCGTCATGACCAGTGCGGAGATCGCGGACGCCGCGGTGGCAAAGGGATTCATGCCCTTTTCGTCCCACGCCGGGGATCCGCTGCTTTGCGAGACTGGACTGGCCAATATCGAAATCGTCGACCGGGACAACCTGGTGGAAAACGCCCGGGTCGTGGGCAACTACTTCATGGACCGGCTCAAGGTCATGGAGGCGGAATACGAAATCGTGGGCGAGGCGCGGGGACTTGGTCTTTGTCTGGGCCTCGAACTGGTGACGGACAAGCAAAGCCGGAAGCCCAACTTCGATGGCGCCGCCATTGTGACGGAGTACTGCTACGAGAACGGCCTCTGGCTGCCCATCGTGCCCAGGATGCTCAAAAACGACCCGCTGAGCCTGCGCTTCATGGAACTGTCGGGTTCCCAGGTACTGCGCTTCATGCCGCCGATCACCATTACCGAAGCCCAGATCGACGAATCTCTCGAGATCATCGAGGCGGGCGTGCGCATCGCCGAAGAAAGAACGGCGCGTGTGGCGCCGGCGGTGGTGTAGGGTTGATGCCCGTGTTAATGCCTGGGTAGCTCGCGCGATTTGTGCGGGGGCGGTGTGTGCCCGGGTGGCTCGCGGCGCCGGACGCGGTGTGACACGCGCCGGGCACGCTGAAGGCTCAGGACAGCCGCACGAAAATGTACCAGAGCCCGATGGAGATATAGGTCGCGGTGATGGCGACCATGATGATCCGGGTGAGGGGATGGGGTTTGGTCCACGAGGGGAAGGCCCGGGGAACGAGCACGTAGTTCAGGTAGATCAGCCCGGGACAGAAGAGTCCCATGGCCATGAAGGCGATGACGCCGCGTATGATGAGCAGATCTCCCGGTTGCGCGAGGGGCAGCGTGATCGTCGTCAGCAGGGTGAAGACCACGACGAAACCGTAGTATAGCGTGCGGAAATGAAACCGGCGCGCCCGCTTTACGTTGGCGTAGATGAAATCGGCCTGCATCCGGGCGAATCCGTCGGTGGACTGCAGCCAGGCATCGCACAGAAACGCCGCGGCGACGATCAGAAAGACGACTTTGCCGATGGCGCCCCAACTGACCTCGAAGAAGGCGGACTGCACCACGGCGATTTCCCAGCCCTCGGGAACGATGCCCTGCGGCATCAGCAGGGCCCATGCCAGCCAGCACATGATGACGGTCGTAACCAGGTTCAGCCCGACGCCGAGTCCCGACTCTATTTTCAGATACCGCATGAACTTCCGGTAATTCGTCCGGTTGGCTTCGGTGTCCTCGAAGGCGTAACCTGTCGCCGATATGGCCTCCGGCGCGGTGCGCAGGGGGCTGGTTATGCGCCCGATATAGGCCGACATCCCCACGCCCTTGTCCCGCATCCAGTAGGACAGGAAGAGCTGGCCGAAGCCGCCGGCGCCGGCGAAGACGATGGCGGTCAGGACCGTGGACAGGTCGGCGGGATCCCAGTTCGCGGGCCTGTGGTAGCCGGGCGTGAGCAGGACGCCGAAGAACTCGCCCGCCACGTCCAGTACCGGCCGCTGGAATACGGCAAAGGCGATCCCCACCATCGTGATGACGACCACCGCCATGGTGAGCCGTTCCACGATCAGGTAGACCACCCGGCCCATGAACAGGGCCACCAGGTAGATCCCGATGGTCAGGTAGGCCCAGAAGAGCGACTGGCCCCGGACCGTCCATCCTTCCGGGAATCCGGTCAGTTCCGCCAGCGCGCCGCCTCCCGCCGAAGCGTAGGCGCCGAACCAGATGTTCTCGAGGAACACCCCCACCCAGATCAGGGACACGTACCACTTGCCGATGCGGCTGAACCCGGTCAGGGCCGTCTCGCCGGTCATGATCGTATACCGGGCGATCTCCACGTTGACCCAGAACTGCATCAGGGCGGCCGGGATGAGGAGGCCGATGAAGGCCGCGCCGTACTTCGCGGTCAGGTAGGGCCACCAGATGAGCTCGCCGCTGCCCTGGGCCAGCCCGGCCCAGACGATGCCGGGACCGATGTACTTCAGCATGCCGGCGAAGGTGGGCACGGCGGCCATCTTCAGGGGCGAAAGCTTGCCGAGGGGGCGAGTGGCTTCGGTGGTGGTTTCAGTGGACATGAAGCACGATCCGAGATTTGGCGTTATTTACCGACTAATGGGAATAGTCCAATCAACGCCGAAGACGTACGATCGGACAGAAAGCGAAAAGTTGATGGATCCGGTCGAACCGGCGTCTAACGGGTCGAATCTGTCAAACCGGCGTCTAACGGGTCGAATCTGTCAAACCGGTGTCGAACCGGCGTCGATCAGTTCGAACCGGCATAGTACACGGGGCCGCGAGATAGTTCAAGCACAAAAGGACATCACCGGTGCCGATCCCGCGGGGTTTCTCCAGGCTGGTCTGCAGTGGGACGCCGGATGAACGGCGGGGCTGTAAATCCGTTGACTGCCTGCCTTTGCGCTGGTAGCTTGTGTTCGTCTGTAAGCCTGCCGATAAAGCAGCAGGAATTAACACCATGCGCGACTATAAAACACAAAGCGCCACCGAAGAAGTTAAGGTCGAGATCTATTACGAAGACTACAATACCAAAAAACGGATGGCCAGACTCGAAGCGTCGGATGATCACATCAGATACCTGATCGAAAGCAATGCTACCTACTTTCGATGGATCATCGGCATTATTATCGCAGCGTATCTTTCTGTGATGATCAAATTGGTCTTTTTCCCATAACGCAACACGTCCTGACAAAGACAACATTATGGTAAACTTCCCCATTGTCGACACCCATGTACATCTCTGGGATCCGAATCACCTGAGGTACAGTTGGCTGGACGATATCCCCCTGCTGAACCAGCGGTACCTGCTGGATGAATACCGGCAGGCCTGCGGCGACGTCCAGGTAGAGCAGATGGTCTTCGTGCAGTGCGAATGCGACGCCGGCCAGCACGTCCAGGAAGCGGAATGGGTATCCGGACTTGCCCGGCAGGACGGTCGTATTCGCGGGATCGTGGCCAACGCGCCGCTCGAACGGGGTGCGGCGGTCAATGAAGATCTCGAGATTCTGGCCGGTATTCCGCTGGTCAAGGGCATTCGGCGCCTGCTGCAGCCCGAGTCTGTGGACTTCTGCCTCCAGCCTGGCTTCATCGAAGGCGTTCGCCTGCTGCCATCCCATGGACTGTCCTTCGATATCTGCATATTCCACCCGCAGTTGGCGAACGTGATCGAATTCGTCCGGCAATGCCCCGATGTCTCCTTCATCCTGGACCATATCGGCAAGCCCGACATCAAGAACCAGGTCTTCGACCCGTGGAAGGATGAACTGAGGACCCTGGCGGATATGCCCAACGTATGCTGCAAGGTGTCGGGACTGGTCACCGAGGCGGACATGGAACGGTGGACGGCCGAAGACCTGAAGCCCTACATCGATCACGTGATCGATTGTTTCGGAATCGACCGGGTCATGTACGGCGGGGACTGGCCGGTCGCCTTCCAGGCCACGGAGTATCCGCGCTGGGTGGAGACCCTGTCCTGGGCGACCGACGGACTCTCGGACACGGAGAGACGCAAGCTGTTCCGGGACAACGCCATCTCATTCTACCGGCTGTAACGGTCTCTTCACATATGCGTCAGCGGCGCAGCAGCCCCGCCCGTCACGCAATGTAACTTGCTGGCCGAATGCCATGACCCTCGCCTCCCTGCGCAAGAAGCTGCTGCCCGACGGACCGGCGCTGGACATCCACGTACATCCTTTGAACTGTTTTGGCTCCTACCGGGTTTCCTCGCCCGGGACGGACGCGGAAAGGCTTGTCGCCACCGCCCGCAGGTCCGGGGTTACCAGGATGTGCGTGTTCTCCCTGTACGAGACCACCCCCTACGAACCCACGGCCGAACAGTGCCGGCTGGCCAACGACTACGTGCTGCGGATGCGCGACGCGGAGCCGGAAGCGATCCTGCCCTTCTGCTACGTGACACCGGCCTTCCCGGACGAGGCCGTCGCCGAGATCGAGCGATGCGTGGGCGGCCAGGCCATGGCGGGGGTAAAGCTCTGGGTGGCGCGTCGCGCGACAGATCCCGGCCTCGACCCGATCATGGAGGCGGCCGTCGCGAAGGACGTGCCCGTGCTGCAGCACGCCTGGCTGAAGACCACGGGCAACCTGCCCGGAGAATCGACGCCCTTCGACGTGGCCGATCTCGCCCGCCGCCACCCCAAGGCGAGGATCATCATGGCCCACCTCAACGGCGTGGGGTATCGCGGCATCGAGGCGGTCGTCGACGTGCCGAACGTGGTCGTGGATACATCGGGCGGCGATCCGGAAAGCGGCCTGGTCGAAGCGGCCGTCCGGCGTCTTGGTCCGCACCGGGTCGTCTATGGATCGGACGCGCCCATCCGTCACTTCGGCGTCACGATGAACAAGGTCCTAGGGGCGGGTATACCGGACGCGGCAAAGCGGGCGATCCTGTGGGAGAACGCGTTGCGGATATTGAAGCTGGATAGAAGGGAAGAACGTTAATTCGGAGGCATGAAGTGATCATAACCGTAAGCGACGCCCGCAACCGGCGTGCGCCGAGACTACGATCCAGGCTACGCGGAGATTCGCCGTGATCATCGACGTCAATGCCTGGACCGGGCCGTTGCCCGCGCTGGTCAACGTGCCGTACGATGCGGCTTCGGTACGGGCCTCGCTGCGTGAATACGGTGTGGAGCGGATTTTCATGGCGCCGCTGGCGGCGGCGTGGAGCGCCAATCCGCATCTATGTAACGCGAATGTCTATGAATCAGCCGACGAATTTGACGACATCAGCCCGGTCCCGGTCATCGATCCGACCCTTCCCACATGGCCTGAAGAACTGGAGAAGGCGGCCGGACATCGTGCCGTACGCATGATCAAGCTGCTGCCGGGTTATGGTGGGTATGAATTGGCCGTGGCGGACGATCTGCTCGCGGAAGCGGACCAGGCCGGCCTGGTCGTTATGGTCCAGATCCGTATCGATGACCCGCGGCGGCATCATCCCCTGGCGATGGTGCCCGATGTACCGGCCGGCGATGTAGTGGAAGCGGCGATGCGCCATCCCAATCTGAAACTGGTCATCGGCGGGGCGAGCGCGACTGCTTTGAGAGATTTCGCGGCGCAAGTCCGCGACCTGCCCGGTCTTTACGCGGATACGTCCCAGGTGGACGGGGTGGACAGCGTGAAGATGCTCGTGAACGCGGGAATCGGGGGCAAAGTACTTTTTGGATCCCACGCCCCGGTATTCATGCCGGCGGCGTCAATGGCGCGCGCACTTATCGATCTACACGATGACACGGCTGTGGGGATTATGGAAGACAACGCGTCGGGACTGCTGAGTGTTTGATCCGGCGGATCGTATCCAGAGGCTTCCAAGGTGCCTCCTGAGTAAACATTCACCTCAGTTCCCCAGTACGGCCCGGATCCATCGGCCGATCTGATCGATTTCCTGCGGAGACACCTCGTGGGCCATGGGATACGCGTGGTATTCGGGAACCATGCCCAATCGCCTGAGGGATTCGGAGGCGTCGCGCCCCAGGGATTCATTCAGCATCGGGTCCATCGATCCGTGGCAGACCAATACGGGAAGCCCGGATTGAGCCGGATGCACGACGACGCTGTCGGCCGTGGGAAAGTAGGTGGACAGGGCGATGATGCCTCCGAGCCGGTATTGGCACGACAGCCCGGCTTCGAAACCGACCGCGCCACCCTGAGAGAAGCCCGCCAGGAGGATCCGTTCGCTCGGAACGCCCCGATCGATCTCTCGTCGCAACAACGCCTGCACTTTGCCGGCGGAAGCGCGCAACCCGGCCGTGTCGATACGACGGGCATTGCCCAGTTCCATGATATCGTACCAGGAGGGCATAACCATCCCCTGGTTGATCGTCACCGGGATGGTTGGCGCCGACGGAAACACGAAGCGGACTGCGTAGGCCGCCGGCAGCCCCAGTTGCGGAACAATCGGCGCAAAATCATCTCCGTCCGCCCCCAGACCATGAAGCCAGATGATGGATGCGTTGACCTCGGCCGAATTGTTGGATACGCGTTCAATAACGGGGAGATCGGTCATTCAGATATCGAGGTCTTGGTACAAACCTTCGGCATTTTCGAATCGCTGACCCTTGCCTTCTTCCAGCTCTTTCATCGCCTTGATGGTTGCAGGGCGCGGTATCTGGATCGCAAAAGGCAACATATTCGTTCTCGCCTAAATCCTCCACTCCTCCACCACCGCCTCCTCGACCGGGGCCGGTTCGAGGATGCGCTCGGTCTCCTCGTAGCGGCAGGCCACCGGGGTCCCGGGATCGGCCTTCGAGCCGGCGTACCGCACGGTCATGCCCGCGATCTGCCGGAGGTCGTCGTCGGTAGGATGGCCCTCGACGAGCGTGGTCGGACCCGTGACGTCCTTCGTTTCCAGTCTCCACCGGCCCGGGGCGTAACGTTCCAGGAACTTGTTTTCCCCTTCTTCCCGTCCCATCACCACCTTGACGTCGGGCTTGACGCGGAAGTGGCGGCCGATCTTGAGCAGCATCACGTCGTCCATGGTCAGGTTTTCCTTGCCCTCGTATTCGAAGAAGTCGAGGATGCGCCGGCCGAAGTTCGCATCGGTCAGGTAGCAGCAGCCCCCCGCGGGAGAAGGATAGTCTTCGATGCCGTATTCCTCGGCCAGTTCCATCTGCTTCTGGCGGGAACGGCCCTGGATGTCGCCCAGTTTCTCCCGGTCGACCCACCCCTTCTCTTCCGCCACGGTGGGCGGGAGGCGCTTGGCGGACAGCGGCCGCAGCAACAGGCCGTCCAGTTCCGCGTCGCGATCGATGACGTTCATGGGCTGGCGGCGCTGGGACATGGGCCGCTGGCCGAGGACCTCGCCGGTGAACATGAACTGGGCGCCGATCTCATCCATGTATTGGCGGGCCCGCCTGAACATGAAGATCCGGCAGTCGATACATGGATTCACGGTTTTTCCGTAACCGTATTTCGGATCGGTCAGCACCTTGAGGTAGTCGGGCCCGGAGATGTCGATCATCTCGACGGGAAGGTCCAGCCTGGCGCCGGCCTGGAGCGCCTCGTTGCGCACCGGTTTCTTGCGCTTCCGCGTCTTGGACCTGCGGTTGTGCTCCACCACGCAGAAGCCGGTGTAGAAGGTGAGCCCCTGTATTTCGATGCCTTGCCGCATCAGCATGGCGGCCGCGATCGTGCTGTCCAGACCGCCGGACAGCAATCCGACTGCTTTCACGGGTTTGGACATGGTCGCTTCCTCCTTATACCCCGATCGATGCCCGCAGCGTGTTCGCCACCTGCCGGAAGGCCCCGGTCTGCTGCGAGTCCGGATCCCTCCGGACGATGGGGGTGCCCTGGTCGCCCGCCAGGCAGACCGCCGGATCCAGGGGCAATTCGCCTACGAAGGGTACGCCTAGCGCCTCGCTGGCGCGCTTCCCTCCGCCCGTCGTGAAGATATCCGTCCGGTCGCCACAGTGGGGACAGTTGAAATAACTCATGTTTTCGATGATGCCGAGTATGGGCACGTTGACCTGCTGGAACATGGCTACGCCGCGCCGCGCGTCGATCAGGGCCACGTCCTGCGGCGTCGTCACCACCAGGCCGCCGGTCAGCGGCACGGACTGGGTCAGCGTCAGGTGCGCGTCCCCCGTACCCGGCGGCATGTCGATGACGAGGCAGTCCAGTTCGCCCCACAGGACGTCCCTCAGCAACTGCTGCACAGCCTGGTGTACCATGGGACCCCGCCAGGTGACCGACTGGTCCTCCGGGATCAGGAAGCCGAAGGACATCATCTTTATGTCATGGGCGATCATGGGCAGGATCTTCTGCCCCACCACGCCCGGCTGATCCTTGACGCCCATCATCGTCGGAATGCTGGGGCCGTAAATGTCGGCGTCGAGCAGGCCCACGCTCGCGCCGGCGTCGGCCAGGGCCACGGACAGGTTCACGGAGACCGTGGATTTGCCCACCCCGCCCTTGCCGCTGGCCACCGCCACGATGGTCTTGACCCCGGGCAGTTCGATCTTGCCGGCCTGCCCGGGCTGCCCGTGTTGACCCGCCGCGGGTCCCTGGGCCGTGGCCGATTGTCCGGGAGGCGGACCGGTGATCTGCACGTCGTGCACCCCGGGCATGCGCTCCACCGCTTCCTTGGCCGTCATCGTGATCTGGCGCCGCGTGGATTCGTCCTGCGTGGAAAAGGCCAAACTGAAGGCCACGTGGCCATCGGAGGCCTGTACGTTCTTCACCAAGCCGAAGGAGACGATGTCGCGATCGAATCCCGGGTACATGATTTGCTTCAAACGGTCCACCACGTCCCGCATGGTGACTTCATGGGCCATCTTTTCCTCCCGCACGACGGTAACACGGTGTTTCGTTCCTGTGGGTCTTTGCGTTAACCAAATCTCGTCCCGCACCGAACTGCCTGTGACACGCCCAATTGTACAATTGTATAATTGTACAACCTTTGGTGTGATCGCTGTGCAACTCTGATCTGCGGTGCGGCACACCCTTACGTCATATACGATCTCACGCGCTGCGTTCCAACATCGTTGCGCAATCTACATCCGGCGGTACGCCAGAGCAATCATTTTACCCTTCTTACATACAGCCTGAACTCTTCGTCCTCTTCGATGGTGTCGAGCAGGGCGTGCCCGTTACTCGCGCACCAGGCCGGCATGTCCTCCAGGATCTGGGGATCGTCGGCCAGCACTTCCAGCACTTCACCCGCCGAAATCTCCTTGATGGCGGCCGCGGTCTTCATAATCGGCACGGGACAGAGCAGGCCGTAGGTGTCGAGGGTCAAGACCGGCTGGATCACGGTTCGTCGAGCCTCCTATGCCGTTACACCCGCAATGGCGCGCAACTCTCCCACCACTTCGACGAGTGCGTCCAGCGCTTCCTCGGCCTCGGATTCACCAGTGTCCGGACCAGCGGTGACCAGCAGCGAGCAGCGGGCTTCAACTGCCGTCCGCCCCAGCGCCATGAGCACGTGCGAGGGCTTGGACGCGTGAGCGGCGCAAGAGGAACCGACGGAAACGGCGACTCCCCGGGCGTCGAGCATCAGGACCAGGGACTCCCCATCGGCCTCCGGTATCCACAGGTTCAGGTGACCCGGCAGGCGCTTGTGCGGGTGCCCATTAATAACGACATCCGGCAGGCGGCCCTTCAAGCCGCGCAACAGCGATTCGTCCAGCCGCTTCAGCCGGTCGATCCGGCCAGGCAGTTCTTCCGCCGCCAATTCCGCCGCCCTGCCGAACCCCACGATGGCGGGGATGTTCTCATGGCCGCCGCGGCGGCCCTCCTCCTGCACGCCCCCTTCCACCTGCGGACGCAGCCGGGTGCCCGCTTTCAGATAAAGGGCGCCGGCGCCGGGCGGGCCGTTCAGGGACCGGGCGGAAAGAGACAGGGCATCTACGTTCAACTCATCTACGTTTACCGGCAGCCGCCCCACCGCGGCCACGGCATCGGTATGCATGGCTGCGCCGTGCCGGTGGACAATTTCGGAAATTTCGCGCACGGGCTGGATGGTACCGGTTTCATCGTTTGCGCGCATGACGGAAACGAGGATGGTATCGTCCCGCATGGCCCGCGCGACCTCGTCGGGCTGCACGACGCCGTCCCCGCCGGATGGGACCTGCGTGACCGTGAACCCCTGTCGTTCCATGGTTTTCGCGGCATAGAGCACGGCATGATGCTCGATGCTGGATACGACGATGTGCCGGCCCCGATTCGTCCTCGCCTGCGCCAGCCCCTTGACGGCCAGGTTGTCCGCCTCCGTGCCGCTGGCCGTGAATACGATTTCATCCGGACCGGCGCCGATCAGCCCGGCGACCCGGCCGCGCGCCCGGTCCAACGCGCCGCGCGCCTCCACACCCAACCGGTGAAGGCTGGACGGACTGCCGGCGTGTTCCCTGAAACAGGGCACCATCTCGTCGATGACGCGGGGGTCAACCGGCGGCGCCGCGCTGTGGTCTAAGTATATCATGGCAGGGACCGGTCGTCGGGAGCAACTGGGCCTGGCGGTCAGGATTGACGCTCCACCCATTCCCGCTTCCCGTCCGCCCAGATCTCCTTCTTCCAGACGGGCACGATCTGCTTTACGCGGTCGATCGCGTAGGAACAGGCCTCGAAGGCGTTTTTCCTGTGGGGGGCCGCCACGGAAATCAGGATGCTGATCTCCCCGATCTCGAGCGTGCCGACGCGGTGAATCATGGCCACGTCCTCAATGCCCCACTTATCGCGGATTTCAACGCCCACTTCCCGCATCTTGGCTTCGGCCATCTCGGCGTAGGTCTCATACTCCAGCCGTAGCGTCCGCCGGCCATCCGTGTTGTCCCGCACCGTGCCGGCAAAGGTGACCACCGCGCCGTGGTGGGGTTTGAGGGACCAGCCGAAGAGGGCGTCCGGTTCGATTCTGTCGGTAGTGATCTTGTACACGCGCTCGTTGCCGTCCTTCATTTGGGATCGGCGCTTCGTCGCAGGTCCTGCGCTTCATCCCGCACCACCCCTTCATCGCAGGACCAGCGCTTCATCGCAGGACCAGCGCCTCATCCCACTCGTCCTTCACTGGGGACCGGCGCCGCCGCTCACCGGCGGGATGCACGCCAATTCGTCACCATCTTCCAGTACCGCCTGTCGATCGGCGTATTGCCTGTTGACGGCCAGCATTACGCTCCGGTCGTAACCCCCGAGGGCGGGATAGGATTCGATCAGTCCCGCAAAGGCCTCGCCCACGGTAGTCCCCGCCGGAAGCTCCACCGAAACCGATGTCGCGCCCACCGCGTCTTTGCACCCGGCGAAGCATTTCACGATGATTCGCATGGCCGTCCTTTGCAGGCATCGTTCGAAGGCGGAAAAACCGTTACAGGATAAGGCAAAAACGCCCGAATGTCAAGCGGGGCGTCCGTTCAGGGCGGGAAGGCGGCGGGTTGTTCGAAGTGCAAATCGCGAGCGTATTGGAGGGGATCGAAAGAAGGAGACCAGGTCCTAATCCAGTTTACGCACCCGGTAGAAACAGGCGGCTGTCAGCGCCGTGATCACGGTCCACGCGAGAATGAGAAAAATCCACCCGCCCGTGGTCAATTCGGTGGCTTGCTGTTCCATGGGAAGCAAACTCCAGGTTTCATTTCAGATTCGGGTTCGAAGGTGCTCGCGCGCATACCGCTTCGGAGTCTTTCGCGCGCAACGCATACGTCGTAAATACCCTAATCCCGGTCCCTGCCCCTGTCAAGTCATTTCCCTTGTGGGTCCCGGCATGGAACGCCATGCACCCGTCGGTCGTCCTTCCGTCGTAGGAACAGGTGTTGCGAGTGTCGCATCCCAGGCTTATTTTCGTTTATCTATGAAACGCATCTGCACGATTTTCTTCAGCCACGTGCTGGTTTCCCTGTGGGCCTTCGCCGCACAGGCGGAAGGCCCGAAGATCCGGCTCGAAAGCGCACGGCTGCACATCGTGACTTTCGAAGAGGTTGACGAAATCGCCCGTGGGCAGAACAGGCCCCCGCTGCGTACCCTCACCGACCGGCCGTGGCCCCTGGGCGGCCGGACCGTAGTCTATCCCACGCTCCAGCTCCTGGCGTTCATCGACGAAGAAGACGGTCTCGGCCGGCGCGTGCCGCTGGTCCTTTCTTTCGACCAGTATTACCGGCTTCGCAGTTCGGCTCAGTTCAGGAAACTGTGGCGGACGTCCGTGCTGTCCTACGTCTTCGACACCGAAACGCGCATGAACCAGGAAGGACTGCTGACCCTCGACGTACCGGTGAACCTGCCCACTTTTCTGGGGGGCGGCACGCCCGTCATCCGGATTCTCGGGAACCAGCGAATCGAAATGGACATGGCCAGCGAATGGACGGAAGGCGCCGCGAGTACGGCGACGAACCGGGCTTCCCGCGCACCCAACGTATCCATGAAACAGAACCAGGAGTTTACCGTTACGGGGAACATCGGCGAAAAGATCGAGGTGAACATCAAGCAGAACAGCGAAGCGTTCACCGACCTCGACAACAACCTCGCCATACGCTACCAGGACGTTTCCGACGACGGCCAGGAAGGAAACGGCATACTGAAGAGCTTCGAGGCGGGCAACGTGTCCCTCGAGCTGAAGAACACGGAATTCACGGGTTACACGCATCAGCACACCGGCCTCTTCGGAATTAAAATGATAAGTCAGCTCGGCGGCTTTCACCTGACCGCGATCGCCAGCCAGGAGAAGGGGGAAGGCGAGTCCGCCACGTTCCAGGCCGGCACGAAGGGGTCCCAGCGGGTGATCAGGGACCTCGACTTCAGGCGAAGGACCTACTATTTCATCGATGGAAAATACCGCGCGGCTTTCTCGCGCAGGGACGAAAACGGTTTCCGCGTCGCGGCTGAAGACTCGGTTCAGTCGATCCAGGTTTACGTGTCGGGACAGCTAAACCCAAACAACTCGGCGAAACTGGTCATTGCCAACGCCTATCCCGAACCCCCGGTGTACGACTCGACGGGCAAGCTCATCCACGGTTCTGAGGAAGGTGATTTCGTCAAGGGGGAATTCCGATTCCTGGAATCCGAGGAATTCTACGTGAACGAAAGATTCGGCTACATCGTCCTGGACACTCCGCTGCAGGAAGACGACATGCTCGCGGTGTATTACGAGACCGTGAGCCGGGACGGAACAGTCCAGAGGTACGGCCGCCTCGACGACGAGGTCCCGCTGCTGCGCCTGCTCAAGCGACAACAGGTACACCCCCCCGACACGCCGGACGATCCTTCCCAGTGGGGTACCTGGCAGTACGAGTGGCGAAACGTGTATTACCTCGGCCAGACGGATATCGATCCGGAAACCTTCGAACTGAGAATCTACCACATAGAACCTTCGGGCGAGCACAGCGAAGTCGACGAGAACGGTACGCCCTTCATACAGTTGCTTGGGCTCGACCGACGGGGCGTAGACCCCGGATCTGATCCCGACCGGCTCGTCGATATAGACCACGCGTTGATCAATTTCGCACGCGGAGAGTTGATCTTCCCGGACCCCTATCCATTCGCACCGAATCTGACGCGGACATCCGCCGGCCAATTGGCCTATCCGGACACGCAGGGCGACGGCCTTCCCGACGAAACGCCCGAATTCTATACGCTTACGGGCACCGAGGTCAACCGCCAGTTCAGCATATTGCACAAGTACTTCCTGGAGGTCGAATACCGGGACCAGTTGTCTCAGTACTCACTTGGCCGGTCCAATATCATCGAGGGGAGTGAAATCGTGCGGTTGAACGGCCAGCAACTGCAACGGGGAACGGACTACATCATCCTGTACGAGGTCGGGCAGATCCGCTTCACGAACGAAGAGGCTCTCAGCCCGGACGCGGACGTGACCGTCCAGTTCCAATACGCGCCATTCTTCAAACCCGTGTCGAACACGCTGCTGGGACTGCAGGGGGAGTACCAGTTCAGCGAACAGTCCTGGATAAAGGGCACCTTACTCTACCGGTCCGACAAGTCCCTGGAGCAGAAATCCCGGATCGGCCGCGAGACCGGCCGCTACATGATGTGGGGGCTCGATACCCGCCTGGCTTTCGAACCGGACTTCCTGACTTCCTTCATGGACTTCATCTCCCCCGCCGACCTGGGGGATGAGGCGTCCTCCGTGATCATCGAGGCCGAGTTGGCCCAGAGCGTACCCAACCCCAATGTACTGGGCGACGGATTCATCGACGACTTCGAAGGAAGCAAGGAGGAAACCGACCTGGGCGTGCGCCGCAGCAGCTGGCGGCCGGCAAGTCCACCGGACGAGCGTACGCACGGCCAGCGGGGCCGGATGATCTGGTACAATCCCCTGGAGCAGGTCGATGTCCGCGAGATCTACCCCACCCGGGAAGTAACGGGCCGGGACCAGCTTCAGCACGTGCTGATCATGGAATTCGATCCTACGGAACCCGACTTGCGCTGGGGCGGGATACACGCAGACTCTACCTTCAACGCGCCGTGGCGGCAAAGCGGGCCCGATGACTTGCCGAACAGGTGGGCGGGGCTGATGCATCCGCTGGCCGGGGCAAACGTGGACCAGACGCGCAGCCGGTTCATCGAGCTCTGGGTGAACGGTAACCAGGGCGAACTGCATATCGACCTCGGCGTGATCAGCGAGGACGTCAACGACGACGGACTGCTCGATACGGAAGACGACCGAAGCGACGGTTTCGGCAACAATCTCCTGGAACCGGAAGAAGACATCGGCATGGACGGTCTGCGGGACGAGGACGAGACGGGCTACCACCCGACGATCAACCCAGACCCCCATGGGGACAACTTCTCCTTCGAGGGCACGATGGGCGGAGATGTACCGGTCGACCAGGTCGACTACAGCAAGATCAACGGACCGGAAGACAATGCCCGCGATCCGGATCAGAACCGGCGTCCCGACACGGAGGACCTCGACTACAACGGTTTCCTGGAAAATCGGAACGATTACTTCAAGTTCGCCGTGAATCTGAGTCCGGACCACGAAGACACCGTACTCGTGGCCGGAGGCGACCAGGATCGATCCAACTGGGGGAGTCCGGACAGCTGGCGCCTGTACCGCATTCCGCTGGATACCGAACTGTTCGCAGGCGATACGACAGGCCCCAGTCCGTCGGGGAATGCTGGTCAGCAGGGTGTTGTGGGAGGCGGAACGGCGGAGGCACACCGGGCTTTCGATGGCGTGGTCGGCGCGCCGAGACTCAACGAGATCGAAATGGTCCGGCTCTGGATCACGAAGGTGAATGAACCGGTGAAAATGCGGATCGCATCCATCAATATCGTCGGCAATCAGTGGCAGGAAGACTTCCAGGGAGCCATAACCGATTCCAGCGGCAATCCGGTACCGGCTTCCACGTTGGCGAAATACGGGGAGACTTTCGATGTTGCCGTGAAGAATACCTACGACAATCCGGGAGAATATACGCCGCCTCCCGGCGCGATCATCGAGTATGACCGGGTAACCGGACTGCAAAACAAGGAGCAGTCGCTGATCCTCACCTATACCAACCTGCAGCCCCACCACAGCGCCCAGGCCTACCGTGCGCTGTTCTCCGACCAGGACTATACGTTGTACAACACCCTGAGATTGTACATCCACGGTTCGGACCACTTTGAACCTGGCCGATCACCCGAGTTTTTCATTCGATTCGGCAGCGGAGAATCCGACTATTACGAATATCGGACGCGCGTGTTGCCCGGCTGGGACGAGGCGAATCATCTCAGGGTGAATTTTGACGACTTGACAATCCTCAAGAGCGAGACGGAACTCGCGCGGAGGACGGCGACGGTGACGGACACCACGTATACGATCACGCTGAGCGACGGGAAGGCGCGTCCCGTGCGATTCAGGGAAGGGCCGCCGGGCGAGGGGCTTACGGTGGCCGTAGTCGAACTGGAGGGGAACCGGCAATACAGGGTACTCGGCTCACCCGCCCTGGCCCGGATCCGCCATATCACGGTGGGGATCTACAACCCCTACGACGATCCGCTAGGGGGAGGTGAACTCTGGCTAGACGAGTTGCGGGCTGGAGACGTACGGAGAGACCGCGGCCTCGCCGGACGCCTGAAGATCGACGCCGATCTTGCCGACGTTTTCTCACTGTTCGGAAGCGTCAGAAGCGTGGGCAGTCACTTTCGCAGGATAGGCGGAGAAGAAGCGGGGAGCAGAACGACGGTGATGAACCTGTCCAGCCTGCTGAACCTCGGAAGCATGCTGCCGGACAACTGGGGACTGTCCATCCCGCTGCGCTTCCGATGGAAGAATGATCTGAAGCTGCCGCGTCTGCAGGTCGGCTCCGATATCCTGCTGCTGAACAGGGAACAGCGCGAAGCACAACGCACTGAGAACGCGGATCAGTCTTTTTCGGCCTCGATCTCCAAGCGAGTCGGTTCAAATAATCCCTTCGTAGCCTGGACCCTGGAACGTATCCGGCTGGATTTTACATCGACCAGTTATTTCCGCCACTCCGTCTCGAGGATCGACACGTCGGGTTCCTACCGGGCTCGTCTGCGTTACAATCTGACCCCGCGCTCCAAAATCCAGTGGCAGATTCTCGGGTGGATGCCGTTGCCGGAATTCATTACAGGTCTGACGTTCAACCCGCTTCCAGTGCGACTGGAACTGTTCTCAGAAGTCAACCGTGACAGGCGCATCTATCTCAACAGGCCGACACAACCCGCCTTAGTCAACGATACCGATGAAACAGCACCGGCCGATACGGACCGCGGCGAGCGGTTCACGCGGTATCTGAGTCGTAACGTCAGGGCGATCATGGAACCTTTCCAATCCGTGAGAATGAATTACAATTTCGCCGTTTCCAACGACATGAAATCCGATTCCACGGTAGCACTCACCCGGTTTGAATTCGGACCTGAAACCAACTACCGTCAGAACCTGGGCATCGATTACCGCCCCGAGATCACGACCTGGTTCAGACCCTCATACAACTTCACCACGTCTTACGCAGAAAACCGGAATCCCCTGTTACAGTCCGTCGGCGCTTCGCCCGAGGCGCGGACCATCACGTTCAATAACCAGCAGGGCGTACGTACCAACGTCAATATGGCCAGGATGGCATCGGACGTTTTCGGAAGATCTTCCCGGGGATCGAACCAGGAAGATTCCGGATGGTTCCGCCGTAACGTGATAAACCGGTTTGCCGCGGTCTTCAGGAACCTCACGCCGATCACCCTGAACTACACGACCAGCCGCAACCAGAGCTTCTTCAACGCGATATCCCGTCCAACCTTGCGGGACCGCGTGGGGCTGTCGGATCATTTTTCGGTATCCTTCGATACGCTGGGATCCGGCAGTGGGGTTACCGGGATTCAGCGGAACCGGGAAGCGGAAGCAAACCGATCTTCCTTCAACCTGGGGGCAGGATTCAGATTCCTCGGGGCGACGCTGTCCATCAGGCCCACATGGGCATCGACCCACAACCGGTCTACGAATCTGAACCGAAAGCAGAACAATACAACGTGGCCCGAAATGAACCTGCGATGGAGCCCCAACCCCAGGAGCATGGGCGACTTTGGCCGGATGTTCCGTCGCATCGAACTGTCCAGCGGGTACTCGAGACGCAAGGGGAAGAACACCGACCTGAGACTCTCCGACCGTTCGGCAGCAGGGGTTTCGGATCCCGGAGAAGCCGGAATCACCCGGACGACCACGACTACTCTGTCTCCACTGATCGGTTTCGTCGTTGATTTGTCCGCCGGCCTGGTACTGAGAGGCAACTTCACCACGTTGGACCAATTAACCCGGTTCGGACGGAACGCGACCGATCAGAAACAACAGAACAGGCGATTCACCATCGCGGTAGATTACCGGCTCAGGCCCGGAATCCGGATCTTCGGGAAGAGAACGAGCGGGGACATAAACGCCCGGCTGCAATTCACCCGGAATGCCAACAGGACCCTGATTTCCCGCATAGGCGCCGATTTCCAGCCCAACAACGGACAGAACCAGAACCGGTTCTCGGTCACGACGGACTACCGTTTCAGCAGGTACGTCCGCGGCGGTGTCACGGTCGAGCTGACGAATACGGTGAACGTTATAACCGAGCAGAAACGGCTTCGGCGGGGCGGCGGCCTGTGGACCGAGTTTGTATTCAACTGACTTGCTTTGAGTGTGACCACGGTTTCGGAACAACGCGCAGATAAACGCCGACTTACCGGTAAACACTGACTTACAGCCAATCATGACAAAAGGTGAGATACAGGCCGTTCTGTTCGTCGCAGCCAGCATGCTGGCCGGGGGCCTTGTTCTGCTGGCGAAGCAGTTTCATTCGGACCTCCTGCCCGATCTGGGCCCGGTCCCGGCGGAAGGACGGGCGAACGCCGAAATCCAGGCGTTATCGGCACAGACCACCGGAAACGCCCTGGCCATGACGGGGTTGTCCTCCGATGCGGGGTCCGGTATCGGAGGGGAGAAGGCCGCCAGGGACGCTCCGCCTTCGCGGGTCGCGTCTCCCTCTTCCGACAAAGACCTGCGTGTGCCCATAAATACCGCCCCGACGTCCGAACTGCAGAAACTGCCCGGAATCGGCCCCACGCTGGCGGAACGAATCATCGCCTTCCGCGAACAATCGGGGGGCTTCTCGACCGTCGAGCAACTGCTCGAGGTGAAGGGGATCGGTCCGGCCAAACTCACCCGGATGCGTCCTTTCGTGGAGCTCCGGTAGCCGGTTGGCCAGCCCCCTGTTGCATGGACCTGAATACCGCCGCGGACAGCCGTGGAACAGGGGTTTCACGCCCGCCTTTTTTGTTGACATTCACCCCCTGCAATTCTATTTTCGATGTGGTCCGAACGGTTATGGCCGTCCGAAGGATAATAATGGCTGGAAGTGGGGAATTATGCTGCGAATCGGCACAGGGATCGCCAGGGGACGGCGGCTGAAGTCCGTCACCGGTGCGATTCGCCCTACCGGCAGCCGCGTACGCGGATCGTTGTTTGACACCCTGTCGACCCCGATCGTAGACGGCACTGTGCTGGATCTGTGCGCTGGCAGCGGGATTCTGGGCATTGAAGCCCTGAGCAGGGGCGCGCGCTGCTGTCTGTTCGTCGACAATGACCGGCGCGCCGTACGGATGATCAGGGACAACCTGGATCGTTGTGGATTCGCTGATCCCCGTGACCGGTCTGGCCGGCATGGTGCGCATAGTCCGATTGCCGAGCATGACCCGCCTGGGCGGCATCCCGGGCAGGATCCGCATGACCGGGAAGGGTCGAATGGACAGGGCAGGGTCTGGATGACCGACGCCGTTCGGTGTCTGGGTCATCTTGCCGACCACTCCTGTGCGGTGGATATCATTCTCGCCGATCCGCCCTACGGCGATCCTGTCGCCCGTGAAATCATCCGGACCATAGGCGAACGGAGCGTACTGGCGCCCGGTGGCCTGCTCGTCCTGGAGCATCGCGGAGACGATCCACCGGAAACCTGCGCCGGGCTCGACCTGGTACGCAGACGGGACATCGGCGACACCGCGTTATCGTTCTTCCGGTCCGCCTGGCCCGCCCGGTCCGCCCGGTCCGCTCAGACCGCCCGAACCGATAGGTCGGACCAACCCGACGGGACCGCCCGATCCGCCTCGTCCGGCCAGCCTGTTCTGGCGGCAACCGTAAATCAATCGAAAGTTCTGCCCATCGATCTTCCACCTCCTTCATCGAGAACCCGGCGATGACAGTTGCGGTATATCCCGGTACATTCGATCCCGTGACGAACGGGCATCTGGACGTGCTGAGACAGGCGCTGACGGTGTTCGACCGGGTCGTGGTGGCCGTTGCGCCCAACATCGGGAAGCGCCCGGTGTTTTCGGCGGAGGAACGGGTGGAAATGTTCAGGGAGGCCGTGGATGGCTGGCCGGGGGTCGAGGTGTTGTCCTCGGACGGGTTGACGGTCGACCTGGCGGCAAGGCTAGGAGCCCGTGCCATTGTCCGTGGCGTCCGTTCCACCGGAGACCTGGAGACGGAATCCCAAATGGCGCTCATGAACCGGCGCCTGGCCCCGTCGGTGACCACGGTATCGTTCTTTCCCGGCGAGCCATCGGTGTATGTGAGCTCTTCGCTTGTCAAAGAGGTCTTTCGCTTCGGTGGCGACGTAAGCCACCAGGTCCCGCCTCCCGTGTTAAAGGCGCTGTCGGAAAAGCGCGGCTCGATCAGCTGACCCCGGATATCCAAGGACTGCCCGACACCACCCTCCGCCCCATACCCATGCCCGCTATCCGTCCCCTTTCCCGAAAACTGGATCGCATCGCGCCCTCCGCGACCACCGTACTCAACGAACGGGCCATCGCGATGAAACGCGAAGGCGTCGACGTTTTCAATTTCGCCGTGGGAGAACCCGACTTTCCCACGCCGGACCATATCAAGGAAGCGGGGATGGCCGCGATCCGGGAAAACATTACCCGGTACACGCCTGCGACCGGCATACTGGACCTCAAGGAGGCGATCTGCCAGAAGCTTGCCAGGGACAACGGACTCGAATACGCGCCGAACCAGATCGCGACTACCTCCGGAGGCAAGCACGCTCTCTACAACCTGCTCTACGTAATCTGCGACGAAGGAGACGAAGTCCTCGTCCCCGCCCCCTACTGGGTCAGCTATCCCGAGATGGTGAAACTGGCGGGCGCCGCGCCGGTGGTGCTGAATGCGGGACCGGAGGCCTCTTTCAAGGTGACGGCCGGCCAGGTGCGGTCCGCGATTACGCCGAAAACCAAGGCGCTCATGCTCAACACCCCCTCCAATCCCACGGGCATGGTGTACACGCGGGACGAACTCGCCGCCATCGCCGAAGTGGCCATGGATGCGGGCATTTACGTCATTACCGACGAACTGTACGAGAAGATCCTGTACGACGGCCACAGCCACGTAAGCATCGCCGCCCTCCATCCGCAGATGAAGGAACAGGTACTGGTGGTCAACGGACTGTCCAAGGCCTATGCCATGACCGGCTGGCGCCTGGGTTACGCCGCCGGGCCCCGGGAGGTGATGGACCTGGTCGTGAAATTCCAGGGACAGACCGTCATGCATCCGAGCGCCATCACCCAGCACGCCGCCGTTACCGCGCTGACCGGTCCGGAGGACTTCCTGCCGCCCATGATCAGGGCGTTCGATCGACGCCGGAACTACATCCTTGAAAGACTGGGAAACATGAACGGCGTCGCCTGCGCCCGGCCCGGCGGGGCGTTCTACGTATTCCCGGACATGTCGGCCTATACAGGCCTCAGGAAGCCCGGCGGAGGCGCCATCGAAGGATCGCTGGACCTCGCCATGTACCTGCTGGAGGAGTACCAGGTGATCTCGGCGCCGGGCGCCGCCTTCGGCACGGAAGGGTGTTTGCGGTTTTCCTACGCGACCACGCTGGACATCATCGAAAAGGGCATGGACCGGGTAGAGGAAGGGCTGTCGGCATTGGAAGGCTGACCGCGGCGTCCAGCGAGGCCGGCCGAAAGGCTGACCGCGCAGTCCCGCGGGCCCTGTCAAAGGCACGGCGAGCACGGTGAGCACATGGAAAACTCGAAAACCGCGTTGCCGGATTATCGGTATCTCTTCAGCAGGATCGACCAACGGGAACTCACCCGGATCCTGGAACTCGCCCTCGACCGTCAGCTGATCGTCAAGCTGTGCCACATCTGTGGACTGGTCCATGGCGGCAGGGATCTGGAATCCACGGCGACGCACACGCTCGCCGCGCAGCTCGCCGGGGACTGCTTCGAACGGGAAGTCACCGCCGCGCAGGTCATCCGGACCCTGGTTCAAACCAGTGCCCGGGAGATCGCACAGATCGGCAGAACGTCCCCTGAAGACGTCAATTCCCTGCTGGGGGATCGGGCCGACGCCTACACTCGGGAGTGCGGGCGGATGGCCTTCGCCATGTTGCTGGATGAACGAGAGGCGGTCTATGCACCGGCTATCGAACACCTGAACCGGATTCCGGGCTTTCAATCCCGGTCCGGCGTATCGGAGGAGACGGCGTCTCCATACCGGAGGGACGAGCCGGACCTGAATGGCGGACAGGACCTGATCGGCGGGCCGGATGACGCGCGCCAGTCGGGGAGTCCGTCCCTGGCGTTGATCGAAGCCCGTCGGCACAGCGCGGACCTGGAAAAGCGCAATCGTATGCTGGAAGACCGCGTCAGGGAACTGCAGCAGCGTCCCGCCGACGAAAGAGTGAGCCTCTTTGTCGACGTGCAGAACATGTGGTACGCCGCCCGGCAACAGCACGGGATTTCGGCGCGGCTGGATTTCGAAAAGCTCATACAGTCCGCCCTGGGCGACAGGCGCCTGATACGCGCTTACGCATACCTGATACAGACCCCTGAGGTGGATCAAAGTGGATTCGTCACCATGCTGGAGCAGTTCAGTTACGAGGTGAAACGGAAGGACCTCCGCAGGCGCAGCGACGGATCCGCGAAAGGCGACTGGGACATGGAAATGGCCATCGACATGATCAGAATGGCCGACAAGGTCGACGTCGTCATCCTGGCCAGCGGCGACGGCGATTTCGTGTCGCTGGTCCAACTGCTCAAGGAACTGGGCCCCCGCGTGGAGGTGTTTTCCTTCCCGCACAACACGGCACGGGACCTGATGGAAGCCGCGGACCGCTATCAACCCATCGACAGATCCCTGCTGATCGGCATGGATCCGGCCCGATGACCTGAAAGCGGCCGATTTCAACAGGCGTTTAAGGACGGCAGGGATCGAGAAACCAGTAGTTGTCGACGTTTGTGATCATAAGCGGGTCGTACGAAATTCGATACATCGTTCATTCACGGAGGATCAAATGGTAAAGATCGGCATGGTCGGCGCGGGAAACGTGGGGGCGACCGCGGCGCTGTACGCCGCCCAGAAGGAACTGGGCGATATCGCACTCATCGACGTGGTCGACGGGATCCCGCAGGGCAAGGGACTGGACATGATGGAAGCCGGACCCGTGCTGGGATATGACTCGGCAATTGAAGGATCCAATGATTTCGCGGCCCTGGAGGGTGCGGCCCTCGTGGTGGTCACCGCAGGCCTGGCCCGCAAGCCGGGCATGGACCGGCTCGACCTGCTGAAGAAGAACGCGGAGATCATCACGTCGGTGACCGAGAACATCGTGAAATACGCGCCGGACGCCCAGATCCTGATGGTCAGCAACCCGCTGGACGTCATGACCTACGTCGCCCTCAAGGTTTCAGGCTACGGTCGGAAACGGGTCTACGGACAGGCCGGCGTGCTCGACTGCGCCCGCTACCGGTCCTTCGTCGCCATGGAACTGGGTGTATCCATGGAAGACACACAGGCGATCATCCTCGGGGGACACGGCGACACCATGGTCCCCATTCCCCGGTACACCACGGTCTCCGGCATTCCCATTACCGAACTGCTGTCCCGTGACGCCATCGACCGCATCGTGCAGCGGACGCGCGACGGCGGCGCGGAGATCGTCAACTACCTCAAGACGGGGAGCGCTTACTATGCCCCGGCGGCCTCCGTGGTCCAGATGGTGGAATCCGTCCTGAAGGGCAAGAATCGCGTGCTGCCCGCCTCGGTGATGCTGGACGGCGAATACGGACTGCGGGACGTCTGCGTGGGCGTACCCGTGAAGCTGGGCAGCGGCGGCATCGAGGAAGTGATCGAACTGGAGCTATCGGACGACGAACGGGCGGCGCTGCATGCTTCCGCTTCGGTATACCAGGAGAGCCTGGACGAACTGGGCATATAAGCATCACTGACATATCGTCATAACACAGATCAGGACGAGGAGGAAGAAAGAGACATGGCTTCAAAACCACCCGCTGGTGGAAAACACATTACCATCAATGCGCAGGGCGAGCTCAACGTCCCGCACCAGCCGGTCATCCCCTTTATCGAGGGCGATGGCACGGGACCGGATATCTGGAGGACGGCCCAGCGCGTTTTCGACGCCGCCGTTGAAAAGGCCTACGGCGGAGACCGGCGCATCATGTGGCACGAGGTGCTGGCAGGAGAAAAAGCCTTCAACCTCACGGGCAGCTGGCTGCCGGATGAGACCGTTGAGGATTTTAAAGAGTACCTGGTAGGGATCAAAGGGCCCCTGACGACGCCTGTGGGGGGCGGCATCCGCAGCCTGAACGTGGCGCTGCGCCAGATCCTCGACCTGTATGTATGCCTGCGGCCGGTGCGATGGTTTACCGGCGTGCCCAGTCCCGTGCGTCATCCCGAGAAGGTGGACATGGTCATTTTCCGTGAAAACACGGAGGACGTGTACGCCGGGAAGGAACAGGAAGCCTACAGCGAAGAGGCCGGCAGACTGATCGCCTTCTGCAAGGAACAGTTCGGGTGGGACATCCGGTCCGATTCGGGGATCGCAATCAAGCCGGTGAGCGAGAGCGGCAGCAAGCGGTTGATCCGCGCGGCGGTCGAGTACGCCATCGCGCGCGACAGGAAGAGCGTCACCCTGGTGCACAAGGGCAACATCCAGAAGTTCACGGAAGGCGCCTTTCAGAAATGGGGGTACGAACTCGCGAAAGAGGAGTACCCGGACCGGCTGGTCAGCTGGGAAGAGTGCCAGGGCAGCGTACCGGAAGGCAAAATCCTGGTCAAGGACGCCATCGCCGACATCTTCCTGCAGCAGATCCTGACCCGCCCCGACGAATTCGACGTCATCGCCACCATGAACCTGAACGGCGATTACATTTCCGACGCGCTGGCCGCCCAGGTGGGCGGGATCGGCATCGCGCCGGGCGGCAACATCAATTACAGGACCGGACACGCCGTCTTCGAAGCGACCCACGGCACGGCGCCGAAATACGCCAATCAGGACAAGGTCAACCCGGGTTCCGTCGTCCTTTCCGGCGAACTTATGCTCCGGTATCTCGGGTGGGACGAAGCGGCCGACCTGATTATTCAGGGGATAGAAAAAGCCATAGCGGACAGGATCGTAACGTACGATTTCGCCCGCCTGATGGATGGCGCACAGGAAGTCAGGTGCTCGGAATTCGGCACGGCCATCATTGAGCGGATGTAGGTTCCGAACGCTGCGTCCTTGGATACCTGTTTCGAACGTTGCGTTCGTTGGAACCGGGCGCGGGCGACCGGATCTTCGGGTGTAGTCATCCAACGGCGCGCCCGGCGTCTCAATCGCGAGCGACCGGATCTTCGGGAATCCCTCATGTTCGTCGACTTTGCGAGAATCCACGTGAAGGCCGGCCGCGGCGGCAATGGTTGCTGCAGTTTCCGCCGTGAGAAGAACGTACCGCGAGGCGGCCCTGACGGCGGCCACGGCGGCGACGGCGGTCATGTCGTCCTGCAGGTCGATCCGGGCAAGCGCACCCTGCTCGATTTCCAGTACCAGCATCTGTACCGGGCCCGGAACGGCACGCACGGTCAGGGCAAGGACATGCACGGACGGAACGCTCCGGACCTGGTGATCGGCGTCCCGCCCGGGACCATCGTCAAGGACCGGGAGACCGGTACGGTGATCTCCGACATGGTCGGGGAGGACCAGTCCCTGGTCATTGCCCGCGGGGGAAACGGAGGCCGGGGGAACTCGGCCTTCTCCACGTCGACCAACCGGGCGCCCCGGCGATGGGAAGAGGGTCAGCCGGGCGAGGAACGCCTGCTCGAACTCGAACTGAAGCTGATCGCCGACGTGGGACTGGTCGGCCATCCAAACGCCGGCAAATCCACGCTGCTGTCCCGCCTGTCCGCCGTACGACCCAAGATCGCCGACTATCCCTTCACCACCCTCGAACCCAACCTGGGCATCGTCAAGCTGGGGGAGTACGACCGCTTCGTCCTGGCGGACATCCCCGGCCTGATCGAGGGCGCCCACGAGGGCAAGGGACTCGGCCACCAGTTCCTCCGTCACATAGAGCGGACCCGCATCCTCGTCTTCCTGCTCGACGCGAGCCAGCCCGATCCCCTGCACGACTATGACGTGCTCGTCAGCGAACTCCGCCAGTTCAATCCCGTACTCCTCTCCCGCCCCGCCCTGATCGTATTCTCCAAGCTGGACCTGATCGTGGACCGTTCCATGCTGGAAAGTCTCGCGGTGGACCCCGGCCGCGCCAAACACGCGGGGCAGCGCAACAACCCCGTGCTCGCGATCTCATCCGCCACCGGAGAAGGCATCCCCGAACTTCTCAGTGAAATCGGCCAGATTCTATTCGAGATCGGCCCCGCCTCGCTCGACTAAAATTCAAGTAATTCAAGGCGAACGACATTATGCCCGGGCGACCTTACGGTGATCCACGGTGACCCGAACCCGCGCCGCTATACCGTTCGGTTAAACCCGTTCTATGAAACCCCGTTCTGTAAGGATCTGCCCATGTCGGATCTGGCTTCCTGGCTGACCCTGGCCCGTGTGCCGGGCGTGGGGTCGGCGCGGTTCCACGCCTTGCTGCGACGGTTCGGCTCACCCTCCGCGGCCCTGTCCGCCTCTACGGACGAACTGATCACGATCGAAGGACTTGGGCCGCAAACCGCCCGGGCGATACGCACCCACCGGGACGAGGCCTTCGTCGACCGCCAGCTGCGTCTGCTGGAACGGCACGAGGCGCGAATCGTCACCTTCCGCGACCGGGGCTATCCCGGGCGCCTGCGGGAGATCTACGATCCGCCGCCGCTGCTGTTCGTTTCCGGGGGCTGGAAAGCACGGGACGAGCAGTCCGTCGCCATCGTGGGGACGCGGTTTGTCTCTTCTTATGGCCGAAGAATGGCCGAGTCGTTCAGCGCGGAGTTGAGTTCGTACGGCTTCACCGTCGTAAGCGGCATGGCGCGGGGGGTGGACACCCTGGCCCATAAGACCGCGCTGCGGGGAGACGGCCGCACCGTGGCCGTACTGGGATCGGGCCTGGACAGGCCATACCCTGCGGAAAACCGCAAGATGATGGCGTCGATCCGCGAGCACGGCGCCGTGATGACGGAACAGCCCTTCGGCACCGGTCCGGACGCCGTCAATTTCCCCCAGCGGAACCGGATCATCAGCGGCGCCACCCTGGGAACGATCGTGGTGGAGGCCGGTCAGCGCAGCGGGGCGCTGATCACCGCGCGTTTCGCCCTGGAACAGGGCCGCGAGGTCTTTGCCGTCCCCGGTCCGCTGAACGCGCCCGGCAGCGAGGGCGTCAACAGGCTGATCAAGGACGGTACCGCCAAGCTGATCCAGCGCGTCGAGGACGTGATCGACGAACTGGCGCCCCGCCTGGGCTTCGATCCCTCCAGGATTGAACGAAAACCACCTGTCCCGGCGTTCGACCTGCTGCCGGAGGAGAAATCCGTGTACGACCGGCTTTCCCCGGATCCGCAACACATCGATCAGCTGGCATCCGCTCTTGCCCTTACTTCCTCGCAAGCCCTCGGCGTACTGCTGGCGCTCGAGTTGAAAGGCGCGGTGCGGCAGCTTCCGGGCATGATGTTCGTACGGTCCTAACCGGTCTCACCGGTCCTTGCCCTTCCGGCCGATTTCGATCGTCCCTCCAGTTGGTTATTTAGGTTGACAGGCCCCGTCTCCTGCGATATTACATCAAAGACAACCCGCTTGAATCGCTCACGGTACCTTGTGGCCAGTCATGCACTCTCGGCAGACCCGCGGCAAACTCATCGGCCGCGATAACCTTGCAAAGGTGGTGGAGCGCGCCCGGCAGCAGGGCGGAACCGTCGTATTCACGAACGGGTGTTTCGATCTGCTCCATCCCGGCCACGTCCACCTGTTACAGACGGCGCGTTCATTCGGCGACGTGCTCGTCGTGGCCATAAACACTGACGCG
The DNA here is from genome assembly GCA_022823465.1 of Candidatus Latescibacterota bacterium. GTDB lineage: Bacteria > JAAXHH01 > JAAXHH01 > JAAXHH01 > JAAXHH01 > JAAXHH01. Next base: position 77,263 of record JAJEHX010000028.1, on the reverse strand, counting down.
TCCGTCCGGGCGATCAAGGACGAGGGACGCCCGATTTACGACGAAACGGAGCGGGCCTACATGCTCAGCGCCCTGGCCTGCGTAGACCACGTGGTCCTTTTTCACGAACCGACGCCCATTCCACTGCTCAATCTGCTCAGGCCGGATATCCTCGTCAAAGGAGGCCACTACGGACACGAGGAGGTGGTGGGCTGGGACGTGGTAGAGGGATACGGCGGCCGCGTGGAAAGAGTACCCGTGCTGGACGGCATGTCCACTACCGGCACGATCGAGCGCATTACCGGAACCGGATAATCGCGGGGTTCCCGGCTGGCCGGCGGCACGAGCGGCCGGTCGAAAGGCGGCGGTACGAGCGTCTGGTCGTAAGGTATCCGGTCAAAGCATCCACGCCGCCCCTGACGGCGGTCGAATCAGAAAGGATCAAGATGTCCGAAACACGCCAGAAACTGCTGGTGCTTTATCTGCGTACGCCCGACCTGCACGCCGGGGTCGTGGCCTGGTCCGAATACGACGGGGCCGCGCCCGCCGACGAACGCCATACATCGGGAGACGCCGCCGATTCGGGCGGTGAAACCGAGCCGCCCTACGGCTCCGTGGTGGACGCCATGCGCGACGGCTGGCGGGTCGTCCAGTTCCCCCAGCAGTACCCGGCCTATCCAGGTACGGAATACCAGGTGTCCTATCTCAAGTACGAGTACATCCTCGAAAAAATGGAGGTGGTCGATGGCTGACAGCACCCATCTTTTGAATTCAAAGCAGATGGCCCGGTTCGTCGCGGAGGGGTATCTCCGCTTCGATGAACTGGTTCCCGACGACCTGAACCAGGCCGTGAAGGAGGAAATGGACAACCAGGCCGTCCCCCGGGAAGAGGCCGGATCGCCGCTCAGCGCCATCTGGCCGGACGCGGCCGTGGGACGCGTGTTTCGGCTTCCGGAGATCGAAGGCATCATCCACAGCCTCGTGGGGCCGGATCCGCTGTACGACCACCATGCCGTGCATACCGTTGCGGCGGGCCATCATTTCGGACAGCACTGGCATGCGGACGCAATTATCGACACACGGAAGCATTTCGACATCCAGTTCATGTATTTCGCCCACGACACGCCCAGGGAGATGGGCGGGACGCTGATCCTGCCCGGGAGCCATTACCGGCGCATCAGCGAATCCGACATCGCCCGGTACCACAATTTCGTGGGCCAGGTACCCATGGTGTGCAAGGCCGGCACGCTGATCGTGGTCCATCACGGCATGTGGCACTGCGCCCAGCCCAACCGGACCAGCGAGCTCCGGTACATGTTCAAGCTGCGCCTCAACCCCACGGTCAGGCAACTGCGCCTGTGGAACACGGATGATATCGACGACCCTGAAGTCAGCCATATCCTGAGCACGAATCAGCCGTGGCACGGGAACGAAGAACGGATCGAGCATGTCAACCGGATCCACTTCTGGCGGTTTCTGACCGGCGACGACCAGTTCGACAACCACTACTGGCTGAGCCGTATCGAAAACGAACCGGAACTGGTGTGATAACGCGGTCCATTTACCGACCTCAACGAAACCGGGTTCATGACCACGGCTAACCTGCGCCGCCAATTGGGTATCTGGCCGACCACGGCCATGGTGATCAGCGGCATGATCGCCGTGGGCATCTTCCTGGTGCCCGCCGGGATGGCCAAGTCCCTGGGATCGCCCCTGCTGCTGCTCGTCATCTGGCTGGCTATGGCGGGGATGGCCCTGTGCGGGTCGCTGTGCTTCGGCGAACTCGCCTCCCGTTATCCCCACGCGGGCGGCGGATACATCTATCTCCGCGAAGCCTACGGCACCCCGACGGCCTTCCTGTACGGCTGGATGTCCCTGATGGTGCTGGATCCCGGCATCACGGCGACCCTCGCGACCGGACTGGCGAGTTACGCGGGTCACATCTATTCGATGGAAACGGTCGCGATGAAGTTGCTGGCCATCGCCGTGCTTCTTGTCCTCACAGGCGTAAACATCTACGGCGTGCGCATCGGCGCCTGGATCATCGTCTTGCTGACCGTGTTCAAAGTCGGCGTCCTCGCAGTCATCTCCCTGCTGGGGTTCGGCCTGGGACTCGGCGACTGGTCGAACTTCACACCCTTCGTGGACCGGCCGGCGGACTCCGGTCCGTTGTTCGGCGCCCTCGCCGGCGGCATCGTGGGCGCCTTCTTTGCCTTTGCCGGATGGTGGGACCTGAACAAGGTGGCCGGAGAAATCCGGGACCCGGCGAGAATCCTGCCCCGGGCACTGCTGATGGCCGTAGGCATCGTCGCGTTGACCTACATTTCCACCAGCGCCGTCTTCATGTATCTCGTGCCCGTCTCGCAGGTCACCAGCGACGAGACCTTCGCGGCGCAGGCGGGCGAAGTGCTCTTCGGCCGCAGCGGCGGCATCCTGTTTTCCTCCGTGGTCATCCTGTCCATCGTCGGCAGCCTGACGGGGCTGTTACTGATGGCCCCTCGCGTGTATTTCGCCATGGCCAGGGACGGGGTCTTCCTCCGCTTCGCCGGCGCGGTCCATCCCGCCTTCGGCACGCCCTACCGCGCGATCGCCATCCAGGGCGGGCTGGCCTCGCTGCTGGTGTGGCTGGGGACCTTCAGCCAGATCCTCGACTACTTCATCTTCGTGGCCGTACTGTTCATCGCGCTCACCGTGGCGGGCCTCTTCGTGATCCGCCGCAAAGCGGCCGATACGCCTCCGTACAGGACTCCGTTCTACCCCGTCACGCCGGTTCTGTTCCTGCTCCTCGCCGCGGTCCTGCTCGTGCTGCTCTTCGGCAACAGTCCGCTGCAGGCCATGCTGGGCGTAGGCGTGACCGCCCTGGGTATACCGGTGTACTTACTCGTCTTTCGAAATCAATCCATGCAGCAAAGTCGGATAGGAGAAAACCATGGCCTGGATTAAAACCGTCTCCGCGAGCGATGGGGACGAACGGCTGCTCGCCGCCCTCGAGGCACAGCGCGCGCTCTATCCCGCGGAGTACGACACGCCCGTGCACCCCACCGACGACGGCACTTCCGGCATCGTGGCGTCCCATTCGCTGATCCCGGAAGCGCTGCACCACGCCTTCGCCACCTTCGGGGTGTTGCTGTCGCCGGACCTGCCGCTGAGCCGCAGGCAGCACGAGATGATTTCGACCATCGTTTCGTCGAGAAACCGATGCGTCTACTGAATTGATTCGCACGCAGAGTTTCTGCGTCGGGTCACGTTGGACAGCGAACTGGTCGAAGTGATCAAGTACGACTACGAAAAGGCGCCGCTGAGCGCGCAGGACCGGGCGATGCTGGATTTCGCCATCCGCCTTACCGAGGATGCCACGCAAATACGGAAGACCGATCTCGACGGCCTTAGGTCCGTGGGGTTCGACGACGTCGCCATTCTCCAGATCACGCTGATCGCGTCCTGGTTCAATTATATCAACCGCGTCGCAGACGCCCTGGGGGTAGGACGGGACGCGGACGATTCGTGAGACGGCGCGGCGCGGGTGATGGTTTGGCAGTGCCCCGCGGACGGGAGACGGAACCGGACTTACGGGAGTATCGCAATGGCCCGGCCCGGTAATGAGCAAGACCCGGTGTTACGGCAGAATGGCGATGGCCCGGCCCGGTCCGCCGTGGTTGTTTTCGAGCCGGGGATTCAGGAAGACGTAGAAGGCGCCTTTAGGCGGAAGCTGCCCCACGCCAAGCAGATACTCCGTGAAGATCATGTCGTGGTTCACCGCCGCCCAGTGCGTCTTCATCGATTCGACCGGGTCCACCGACCCCATGTCGGGCGCATCGATGCCCACGTGCCTGACGCCTTTTTCGGCCAGGTAGGCGATGACTTCCGCACCCGGCGCCGGCCAGCCCTCGGACAGCCCGTCCAGGGGTCCCTTGACGCTCTGGTCCACGCGGCCCCGCTCGAAGCGGCGGAAGTGGGCGTCCGTATGGCCCGTGTGAAAGAGCACGACCTCGCCGGCCTCGATTCCTCCATGCAGTTCTTCGTACCTTAGCACGTCATCCACCGTGATCGCCGGCGACGCCGGCCAGTCTTCCCGCGGGGCCGTCCCCACGCGGTGCTGTACGTTGACGACCCGGGCGGGTCCCATGAAGTGGTGCAGCGGGACCTTGTCCGTCGTCATCTCCGTGCGCTTCAGCGGCCCGTGCGCGGCCTCGAAGTCCCGAAGCGCCGCGCGGGTCGTCTCGTCGTACCCGGCGACGTCGAATCCGGGCGGCGGGCCGTAGTGCGCCGGCGGGTCCACGTGGGTCCCGGTATGGGCGTCCATGATGTGGGTGTTGACCCAGTACGGTCCGAAGGGTCCGTCGAAGTAGTTTACGGGCTGTACCCGTGAATAGGGGAAGACGTGGCGGCCCACGCCGCGGCCGGGCCACCAGACCGGATGCTCCATGGAGAGCGTGACGGACAGGTCCACCACCCTTTTTGCCTTCACGGCCTCGAGCAGCCGCGAGGCCAGCGCCGGGTTCGTGATGGCGACGGCCCGCGTTTCGACCGTGGGGGAGTTCTCGTGCTTCACGGGGAGGGCGATGTACACCGAACCGTCGGGCGTCTTGTCCAGGTTGATCAACCCCTCCGTGTGGACGGCCCCGTACTTGAAGTGGCCGAGATGGCTTTCCAAGGCGAGGGGATTCTCGAACATGCCCTGGGGACCCTGCGCACTGTACTTCGGGGAACCCAGCCCGCCCATGCTCGGACTGTCGATGCCCATCAGCCAGACTCCCCGGCTGCCCACGTATTCCGCCGCGTCGTAGTCCGGCGCGGGCCATCCGGGGACCGAACCCGCGACCGGATCGACGATCAGGCGCCGGTCAGCCGGCGCGGGCCGGTCGTGCCGGTCGTCATACCCGCTCCAGTAGAGGACGGCGTCGCCAGGGCCCATGGGCCGGTGGGCGGCCTCGGCGGCCCTGACCCGCTCCAGCGTGAACAGGGGGCTCACTCCCGGGGGCGCCTGGTCCAGCATGGACCGGCCGTCGATCTTGTACACTTCGCCCACCAGCTGCCAGGCGGGGACTTTCTCCACCGTCAGATCGCCCCAGTAGTGGGCGTTAGGCAGACCGCTGTGCTGGGGCGGCATCATGTGGGCCGGGGTATCCGTCTGCGTCGCCGTGTTCTCGTCCAGGATGATCAGGTCCGACGCCCACGGGCGGCCGCCATGGACGATATACGGCACGACGAGGGGCTGGTGGTGCACCTGGCCGCCCGGCCAGTACTGGTAGTGGCGGCCTGAAATGACCGGCGAGAGGTCGACCACGTCGTCGGGGCCGACCGGCATGTACTGGGCGGAGGCCGTCAGGGTGGCCAGCTGGATGAGGACGATGAGGGCCAGGCCGCGGGCCGGTTTTGCAATGCGTCCGTGCTTTCGATGATGATACATGGGATGCTCCCTGGGATTTCAGAATCGTAAGACCACGGGGTCAGATGTGACTGGATGATAAGAACCGTGAATGCCGGGCAGTTTGCTAATGATGACAGAAGTTTGGTGTTTTCCTTCCCGGTTGTCAACCTGTCAAAATCATCCTGCTTTCGAATAAGGGTTGTTAACTGATAGGCGACGAATTACCGTAGTACTTTGTGACCGTGTCATTTCGCCAGCGCGGTCTGGGAGAGATCAAAAGCGCGGGTACAATCTGAGACGTTGTTGCGAATGAACTCAGGAAGGCGAATCTGTTTCCGTTGCAAACGGGAGACTGGTCATGCATGCCACCATTGCTGACAAACACGAAGAAATCGCCGAGATATGCCGCCAATACGACGTGGTACGGCTTGAAGTCTTCGGTTCGGCGGCAAGAGGTACGGACTTCGACACGGAGGCCAGTGACGCGGATTTTCTGGTAGAATTCTCCCGGCGAAGCGGTCCTGCCTCGCTGGATCAGTATTTCGATTTCAGGGATGCCCTATGCCGTACGCTCAAACGTCCGGTGGACCTGGTAGAAACAGGCACCATTCGCAATCCATATCTCCGGGAGGCGATTGATAGATCAAGAGAGCTAGTATATGCGCTTTGACACTCGCGTACTACTTGCAGACGTCGAAAATGCGGCCGCTGATATCGAGCGTTATCTCGATGGATTCGACAGAATTGCCTACACCGGCGACGACGAAAAGCAGGCCGCAGTCGAGCGCAAGTTCGAAATCATCGGGGAGGCGCTGAATCGACTACATGACATTGATCCCGAACTGTCGCAACGGTTTCCCAACTACGCCGAATCATTGATTTTCGCAACCTCCTGAGCCACGGCTACGACCGAGTGATGCCGGAACGAGTATGGACCTACGCCATAAACAACCTGCCGGAACTGCGCCGGATTGTACAGGCATTGATTACTGAATTGGGATAGTGTGAAGAATGAATGCCGATCGTGTGCTCGCCCTCTACGATCGCGCAGCCGACGCGCCGTCGCCGTTTGCCAATTCCAGACTGCGCCGTTTACACCCTCGAATTCATGGAACTGTGGACCATATCGACGTAAGCCTTACCACCGGAACCGAAGCCAGGAATAGCCTGCTCGACGCACTTCCGTAGGAGACCCGTTGATGTACAAGGTAGACCTTTCAGAAAACCGCCTCGTCCGCCTTGAAGAACGGCGTTTCAGCGAACTGAATCTGAATGAACGCGAGCACCTCCAGGAATGGTTGGTGCACATGCCGGAAGCGCTTGGCGAGGATCTCCTGATCATCCAGAAGGAATTCGACGGCTTCGAGGACACGCGAGAACGCCTCGATCTTCTGGCGCTCGACAAGGAAGGCCGGGTGGTGATCATCGAGAACAAACTCGACGATTCGGGTCGCGATGTCGTATGGCAGGCGCTCAAGTACGTTGCCTATTGCTCCAGTTTGAAGAAAGCGGAAGTCATCGATATCTATCAGAAGTATCTCGACCGGTGGGCCGAGGGAGCAAGCGCGGTGACGAACCTTTGCGAGTTTCTCGAAGTCGATGATCTTGACGACATAGTGCTGAACGTGGGCAATGAACAACGACTTATGCTGGTCGCGGTGAACTTCCGAAAGGAGGTCACGTCGACTGTACTCTGGCTAATTGGACACGGGATCAGGGCGCAGTGCTTCCGCGTGGTGCCATATGGCTTTGGCCAAGAACTCCTGATCGACTTGCAACAGATTATACCCACGCCTGAGGCTGCGGATTACATGATTGGGGTGGCAGACAAGGAATCCGAGGAGAAGTCCATTCAGCGCAATCAAACGCGACGCCACGAGTTGCGACAAGCGTTCTGGACAAAAACGTTGGAGGCACTCCGCACCCACGGCGTTTCGCGGTTCGACAATATCAGTCCTTCCAAAGACCACTGGCTGGCAAGCGCAACGGGCGTGTCAGGCTGCGGATACAACCTGATCTTTGGAAAAAACCTGGCGCGCGTGGAACTCTACCTGTCGCGCACGCAAGCGGTCGAAAACAAATGGTTTTTTGACCAGCTCGACCGGGAAAGGCAGGAGATTGAAGGCCGTTTCGGAGCAGAACTCCAATGGCAGCGGTTAGACGACAAGAAGGCAAGTCGGATCTGCTATCAGCACTCGTTCGATGGCTTTAACGACGACAACTGGCCAGGGATGATTGAGTGGCTGTGCGAGCACATTGTCAAGCTGGAGGAGGCGTTCTCGGAACCGCTGGGTCGGTTGAACGAGCTTATGAAGTCCCAGGAGGGCACCTCTGCCACCTCGAATGGTCCCGGCTGATGAGATCAACCGTCGTTGTTCCGCCAGAAGGATATTCCGAGTACCAGGGAAACCCGCCCTGCCATAAACCCGATTAACAATCCAACTACTAAGTATATGATTGGGGTTAGTTCAAAAGCTATCATGACGTCCCTCCGTTTTAGACTGTCTATGATTCGTGCTTCCGGTGGTTTACAACAAGTAAAATGTACAGAGGCCGTTCGCGGCTGTCAAACGCTTAAGATCGCGGCAAAGGGGTGGACCCGACCACTCCGCCGATCCACTTTTCCGCATCTATTAAAGGAGCCTAACCCGTGTCTAACCTGCGCGTCGGCATCATCGGACTGGGCGGCATCGCCCGGCCCCACTGCGAGGCCATCACCAACCTGGACGGCGTGGAGGTCGTCGCCGTAGCGGATCTCCTCGAGGAAAAGCGCCGGGAATACATGGACAAGTACGACATTCCCAGGGGTTACGCCACCCACACGGAGTTGTTGGCGGATGACGACGTCGAAGCGGTGGCCATCGTCCTCGGCCACCAGCTTCACCACCGCCTGACCGTGGACGCCTGCAACGCGGGCAAGCACGTCCTGGTGGAGAAACCCATGGCCATCAGCCTGGACCAGTGCGACGACATGATCGCGGCGGCCGCCGCCAACGGCGTCAAGCTCATGGTGGGCCTGACGCAGCACTTCTACGGCACCAGCGTCAAGGCCAAGGAAATCCTCGATTCCGGCGACCTGGGCCCCGCCATCACCGCCGTATGCTACATGTCCAAGAACTGGGGGCACGGCGGCCGCAGGCCCCAGTACCGCAGCCGGTTCCACGGGGGCGGCATGTGGATGACCAACGGGGTCCACGTGGTGGACCGGCTCTCCTGGGTCATGGCCTCGCAGGCGGTCTCGGTCTCCGCCTCCATAGGCAACCGCGCCCATTACCAGGCCGCAGATGATTCCGCCACGGCATTCATCCGGTACAAGAACGGCACGGCGGGCGTGGCGGTGGCCGTCGGTTACTCCGATGGCGGTCCCAACCACGAGTGCCAGGTGATCTGCGCCAACGGCTCGCTGCGCTTCTGCGAATCCGGCGAGAAGTACGTCCGGGTAGGCAAGGACAACAAGTGGGAGGACGTGCCCTTCGACGACCCGCCCCATCCCATGTACAACGAGTGGAAGGGGTTCGTCGAGTCGGTCCGAAAGGATATTGAGCCGCCCACGCCGGGCGAATGGGGCCGCCACGTCATGGAGATCTTGTTCGCCGCCGAGGAGTCTTCCATTTCCGGCCGGGAGGTGCCGCTGGCCAGTGGAGGGCAGTGGACGCACCAGCAGTCCGGCTCGCCGGTCGCCATCGATCACGGCTGGATCTAGGCGGAACGCCAGCCGGGCAGAGCGGTCGCCGACCGGTCGGAGCGGTCAGGTATGCTCCACCACGGCCAGGGTGACGTCGTCGCACTGCCGGGACCCCGCGGCGAACTCGAATACCTTCGTGATGATGGTGTCCTTCAAATCCCCCGCGTTCTGACCCCTGTGCTCGGTCAACAGGGACTCTAGCCTGTGCTCTTCGAACAGTTCGCCAACCGGGCTGGCCGCCTCGGTGACGCCGTCGGTATACATGACCAGCCGGGTCCCGGGTTCGAACCGTACCGTTTCAGCCTCGAAGGAAACGGTCGTGATCCCAAGCGGAGGCGTGACGGGGTCCAGCTTCTTCACCGACCCGTTCCGTGACAGGAGCATGGGCGGGTTGTGCCCGGCGTTGCAATAGCTCAGCGTTTTCGACCGGGTATCGATATCGGCGTGGAAGAAGGTAATGAACTGGCTCTCCGCGGAGTGGTGGATCATGTATTCGTTCAACCTGCCTATGCGTTCCACCAGCGGTATGCCCATGTCGATAAGCGTGGTCAGCATGGTCTTGCAGGCGACCATCAGCAGGGCGCTGGACGGGCCGTGGCCGGTCACGTCGGCGATCGTTACCGTCAGCACGTCGTCGTCGTAGGGAATGAAGTCGTAGTAATCCCCGCCGATTTCCTCGCAAGACACATGGGCCCCCGCGCATGCGAGCGCATTGAAGGCATAGCTTTCGCCCGGCAGCAGGCCCGCCTGTATCTCGCCGGCCAAGGCCAGTTCCTTGTCCAGCGCGCTCTTTGCCACGGCGGCGTCGAACAGCCTCAGATTGTCGATCTTTATGGCGGCCAGATTGGCCGCCGCGCTCACCAGGCCGAGATGATCCACGGTAAACTGCACGGCCGGGTCCGAAGAATCGAGGTACACCAGGCCGAACACGCGGTCCTCGTGCCACAGGGGCACGCACAGAATGGACGCAAGCCCGCGGACGATGACGCTCTGCTGATTCCTGAACCGGTCATCCACCATGGCGTTGGTGGTGATCGATGCCATACGGTTTTCCAGGGCCTGGTTCACCGCGGTCGTGCTGATCGATATCTCCCGGTTTTCTCCGGTCCGCGTGGCGAGTGCGCGGGTCTCGAGGTCGTACCCGTCTTCGGTCTCCCGGGGATGGACGATCGCGCAGCAGTCCGCCTCCAGCCAGTCCAGCAGGCGCCGGGTCACGAGGTCTCCCAGCTCCGCTTCGCTGCGCACCGTCATGACGGCCTTGCTCAGCGCCGTAAGCTTCAGCAGTTGACCGTCGTCACCGGTGTCACGGCGAACGCGGCCGGGTGTTCCGCCGGGTGTTCCGCCGGCCAGCGTGTAGGGAAGTTGATCTGCCCGGAAGAGGGACGGATGCGCCCCGGGGGCGTCCGCGCCTGCCGAGGACTCCGTCTCCACGGGTTCTCCCACCTCGAAGACCAGGATCGTCTGGCCGATCCTGATGTAGTCGCCCGGAAGCAGCGGGGCGGGCTCGCCGCCAACCGGATGATCGTTGACGTAGGTCCCGTTCCGGCTGCCCAGGTCCGCGATTACGTAGCCTGACGCATCCGTTTCGATACGGGCATGCAGCTTCGAAACGCCCCGGTCGCCGCGTATGGCGATGTCGACCTCGCCGGAACGGCCCAGGGTAGTGGCATCCCGCGACAGGACATATACTTGCGGGTCTTTGGCGTGCAACAGCTTCAGGTAGGGCACGGGTGTGCTCCGATTCGTGCGATTTCAGAAAATCACGGCTTACGGCCCCGGTTCGTTTCTCAGGTCGAAGGCCACCTTGACGGCGCCGCGCCGCCCGGCTTCCAGGGCCCGGCCTATGGCCTTCCGGTATGCCGTAAGGGGGAAGAGGTCCGTCACGAGGGGCTTCAGATCGGCCTTCCCCGATTCCAGCAGTCCAATGGCCAGATCGAAAGTCCGGACGGACCGGTCTTCGTATGCTTCCGTCCCGTAGGCATAGGCCCCCTGCACCTTCAACTCCTTGTACCACACCGCCGTCCAGTCGATCCCGGACGGTATGCCCGGCATGCCCACCACGGTGACTTCGCCGCCGGAGCCGGTCAAACGGAGCGCATCGTCGATGGTGCGCGACGAACCGACGCAATCGAAAGTCCGGTGCACGCCGCCGATGAATACGGGACGCCCGATCTCGGGCCGGTGGATCTCTGCTCCCGTCACTTCGCTGATCGTATCGTAGAGGTCTTCGTCCCGGCCGATGACGCGGTCGGCGCCAAGGGCGGCCGCCATGGCCTGCTGATGGGGATAACGCGCGGCGGCGAGGATGCGGCACTTCCCGCCCAGGGCCCGGATGGACGCGATGGTGAGGAGTCCAACGGCACCGCAGCCGATCACGAGAATGGTTTCATCGTCAGCCGGGAGGGATTTCAGCACGGCGTGCAGACAGCAGCTGAAGGGCTCGACCAGGACTGCTTCCTCGTCGGTAAGCCGGCCGGGCACCCGGTGGACCTGGAAGGGGTGCGCCACCAGGGACGTACTCCATCCACCACCCGTGTCCCTGCAGTACCCGGTCTGTATCCCAGGGGAAATATCGCCGTGCATGACCATCTCGCACAGGCCGAACTCGCCTTCCCGGCAGGGCGGACACGGTGGGTGGATACCCCGCACGGGACAGCAGAGGCCGGGTTCGATCACCACGCGGTCTCCCCGGGAAACGTCCCCGGGACCGGAACCGGTCTCCAGGACCTCGCCCACCACTTCGTGCCCAAGGACGAAAGGCGCGGAGATCAGGGGAGAAAAATATGGACTGCCCTTCGCCCTTATGGTGGAAAGGTCCGATCCGCAAATTCCGCTCAACAGCGGCCTGACGCGCATCCATTCGGGGGTCGGAAGCACCGGGGGATCGACGTCCGCCATGCGTATGCACGACAGCGCGCCCGTGGCCGGACCGGGGCGCCTGTGGCCGAGGGCGCGGACGAACAGGTACCGGGGTACGCTCTTGATGTATTGTACCGCTTTCATACGTGGGTCCAGTGAACGACTTCCCAGCCGCCGGCTTCCGCGGCCTTTTTCAGTTTCCCGCCGGGGTTCACCGCGACGGCGCGTCCTACCACGCTCAACATGGGCTGGTCCGAGCTGCTGTCGGCATAGGCGTAACACCGGGCCAGGTCGATACCCCGGCGCTCGGCGTAATCCCGGACGATACGGGCCTTCGCCTCGTCGCCGATGGGCGGGCCTTCCATTTCTCCAGTCAGCCGGCCCTCGGCTTCCTTCATGGACACGGCGATGAGGTCGTCCGCCTTGGTGTATTCCGCCAGCGGCTCCATGATGAAATCGAGGGATCCCGTGACCAGGACCACGCGCTCGCCCCGTTGCTGGTGCGCCCGTATGCGTTCGACGGCGCCGGCGTACATGCGCGGACGCATGACTTCTTCGAATAGCCGCTCGCTCCGGGAAACGCAGTCCCCGCGCACGAAACCCCGGTACTGCCGGTAGAACGCCTGGATGAATCGGCTCCTGCTGAATTTGTCCAGCGCGATGTAATAGAGGATTTTCGGCAGGAATCCCGTGATCCAGAGAAGGCGCCGCAGCGCGGAACAACCCCAGGTCCTGTAATAAGCGTAGTAGTGTACTATCGTCGCGTCCACGATGGTGCCGTCCACGTCGAAAAAGGCCGTCACGGCGGGTTCCCGGCCGTTTCCGGCGCGTCCCGCCTGCCGGGTCGAGCCTTCTGATGCGGACCCGCCCGGGCGCTCGGCGCGGTCCACGCGGTCCAGGCGGTCCAGGCGGTCCAGGCGGTCGGCGATATACAGATAGCCGTCCCGGTCGATGCGCCCGATGTCCCCCGTGTGCAGCCACCCGCCTCGGAGGCGGTTCTCCGTCGCCGCGGGGTTCCTGTAGTAGCCCTGCATGACGTTGTTCCCGCGTACGACGATCTCGCCATTGCCTTCCGCGTCGGGCGCGTGAATTTCAACGTCGACCTCCGGCAGGGATACACCTACGGAAGACGGCTTGCTTCGGTCCATGGGATTCACGGTCACGACCGGAGCCGCTTCCGTGAGACCGTATCCCTCGTGTATCGTGAGTCCGATCTCCCGGTAGGCGTGGTACAGGTCCGAATCGAGCGTGCCGCCTCCGCTGACCAGCAACCGCATGCGAGAAACGACGCTTTCGCCGTCTTTTTCGCCCCTTTGCCGCAGCGACCGGTGCAACAGCCCGAATATCCGGGGCGCCGCGATCAGGCAGTTGACCCCGGTTTCATCCATCAGGCCGACCAGGGACCGCGGCCGTACCGACGTGGTATAGGTTATGGTCGCCCCCGCGTAGAACGGCATGAGGAAGCCGCCCGTGAACTCGAGGGCCTGGCTCATGGGCAGCAGGGACAGGAAATGGTCGGTCCGGTAGGCGCGAAGGATCTCGGCGAGAGACAGCAGGTTCGAAACGAAGTTCCGGTGGGTCAGTACCACGCCGTGGGATTCAGCTGCCATGCCCCGGGTGAACATGATGGCCGCCGGCGTTTCGGGTTCCACCGGCGCCCATGGGGGCGGCTCCTCGTTCAGGGTGACGGGTGAATCGGGCTGGCGGGGCGCGTCAAAGGGCAACCCGTAATTGTCGATGTTCCAGAACATGACTTCGCAGCCAGGCTCCGCCGACGCCCTGAGCAATGCGTAACCGCTTTCCGTGCAGAGGATCGCCCGCGATTCGGTAAACCGGGCTATGCGCCAGACTTCCTGGACTGTCGACCGGCGATCCACTGGCACGAGCACGGCCCCGGCCACCATCCCGGCGAAACAGGCGATGCCCCATTCGGGCTTATTTTCCGAGAAAAGCAGCACATGGTCGCCCGGATGCAGCCCGCCGGACCGCCACTGCCAGCCGATGCGCCCGGCCAGGGCGAACACTTCCTTGAAGGAATAGCAATGCCAGCCGCCGTCCCGCTGCATCTGCAGCGCGGTCTTGTCCCCGTACATGTCCGCGCTCTTGGCCAGAATGTCCGTCAGCGTATCGAGATGGGGCAGGGCATCTTCCTCTGCCTGGACGAACCCGGACCGCTCCGCCACCTCCTCTTCTTCCGTGACCGCGGGCTTCGGCTCGTCGGTCTTCAGCACGTGGCGTTTCAGGCCGGGGATATGGATTTCCTGGAAATACGTCTTCCAGTGGATCCTGGAGACGTCGCCGTTGAACAGCAGCCGGTCCTCCGGATCCAGGCTTTCGTGCAACTCGACCGTCCGGTCCGTCTCGAAGGTACACTCCAACGAAGTATAGGGACTGTAGATCGCGGCGTAGTACAGCATGCGTGAGATCGCCGACTTCATCACGGTGATCCTGCGCTTCAGGTTGTTCAGCAGAGTGATCCGGTTGAAGCGGTTCAATATCCATAGCGTGGCGTTCAGGGGGTAGACGTAGCGCAGGTTGTACCGGCGCCGGAACCCGGCGAGGGTCGGGTAGGTCCACCGCTGGATTGGTATGGGTTCGTTGTTCCGGTTCAGGCGGGGATGTTTTTGAAAGTACTCGTAGGAATGCTCGAAAGCCTGGTGGAAGAGAACGGGATTCCGGTCCCCCGTCGATACGTGGTACACGCCGACCCCGCCTTCCCGGGCTGTGCGGGCCATGGCCGCCAGGGCCGTGTTTGTCACGATGTCCACCGGGATGATATCCACGATCATGTCTTTCTGGCCGGGGAAGTCCGGCAGGCGGCCCTTGCTCACCGCGTCGATGAGCGGGTCGGCCACCTTGAGTCCCTCGATCCATCCCGGTTCGGGCTCGACCAGCGCGCTTTCCACGATGGAAGGCCGTATGATGGCCGTGGGCAGGTCGCCCCGGTGCTTTACGATCAACTGCTCGCCCATGGCCTTGGTCATGGTATAGCTGTCGTGCCACCCCCACTGCTGCCCGCGGCGCATGCCCTCTTCGATGAGCCGTTCCTTGAGCCAGCGCTTGCGAAAAGTCTCCATCTGGGCGTCTAGCCAGCGCTGCGTGGGGCTTGGATTCTGTTGCAGCGCCATCTTTCTGAAACGTTTCTGCTGTTCCGGCGACCGGGATTCATCGTGTATTTCATCCGCCCGGGCGAGTATGTCCCGTGTTTCCTGTTCCAGGTCGAAAGGCACGTCGGTTTTTCCCATTTCCTGGACCATGGACCAGTCCGGACGAGGCGGGACTTCGGGAATGCGTCCCTTGATCTGTCCGTTGACGTAGGCCGTCGACACGTGGACGAGAATGACGTCGCTGCATGCCCGGGCGAAATCCAGCATGCGCCGGGCGCCGAGGGCGTTGAGCTGGAGGGCGGCGTCGATTTCCTCGTCGAAGGTCACGGAAGCCGCGCAGGTGAGCACGACGTTGACTTCCGCCGCAAGTCGCTGGTACAGGTCCGGTTCCAGTCCGAGGTGGTCCAGGGTGAGATCGCCCTCGACGGCGTGGACCTTATCCGCCATGACCTCGGCGTAACGATCGCCGTGGATATCGCGCAGCCGGGCGAAGGCGGCGGACTGCAGGATCTCCTCTTCCACCCGTTCCCGCGCCGACAGGGTGGTCCCGTCCTTCTTGCGGCGGGATCGGACGACCAGGTACACGCGGCCGACCTCGGGCGCGCACCGCAGGATCTTCTCCACGACCGCTTTCGCGAGGAAACCTGTGGCGCCGGTAATCAACAGCGTCTTTCCGCTCAGATATGTAACGATTTCACTCATATCGTACCGGCTTTCGATGCGTGCCCTTGGCAGGGATCGACATCGTGGCGGGTGGTGTTCAGTCGGCCATGCGTCGCTTGAACTGATCGACCCAGGGGATGGGCGATGGATCGGTGTCGTTCATGACGGCCTGGTAGAAGCTGGCATAGGTGCCGAGCAGGAGCAGGTCGAAAGCCTGTTCCAGGGCTGTTGTTCCCCGGGGCGTGACGACTGGACAGGCTATACCCTGCTCCGAGAGCAGGATGCGGGTGATCTCGTGGCGGCGCTGGTTGCGCGGGTCGTACAGGTCCGACTGGATCAGCACGGCGGCGAGCCCGTCCCGGTTCTCCCCGGGATGGGTCATCCCTTCGAGCAGATGGTGATTCAACTCGGGAATGGCGAACCACGCGGCCAGGTTCTTGGCGTTCTCGTTCCACTGGTTGGCCATGATGTGGGCGTTGCCGGTGAGATGCTCGGAGGCCATGATCAGGACCGACTTCCCTTGAGCGGACAGGGCCAGTTCGTAGGCGGGGTTGTCCTCTTCGGGCGCCGCGTAAACCGGGTTCATTTCCCGAAGCAGCATGATGGCGCCCGCAACCTCGGTTCCGGCGAGCTCCACGAACCCCAGTTGCCGGAACATGGCCAGGAGGTACGTGACCGCGTAGCCCAGGCCGATCCGCGGCTGGCCGCAGGTATTGAGCTCGCTGCTGAACACTACGGCCGGTAGCGCGTGGCGTCCGGCAAATGCCTCCAGGTCGCCCCCGGTCGTCAGGGCGATCATCGGTATCCCCCTGGCCGCGCCGTATTCCGCCATGGCCATCACTTCCTCCGTACCCCCCGAATAGCTGGACAGCACGATGAGTGTCCGCTCGTCGATCCAGGCAGGCGCCGCGTAATCGGATACGACGGTCACCGGGACGCGCAACCGGTCGCGGAAGACGTCCTGTATCAGGTGGGCGCCCAGGGCCGATCCGCCCATTCCGGCCACGACGACGTGATCCACGTTACGACAGGCGTCGGGGAAGGCGCGTCCCGCCATTTCCGTCCAGGCCGCTTCCACCTGGTCGGGTATGGATCCGATGGAACCGTGCATGTCGGACTGGTCCAGGCGTTCCATCGTCGTTTCTACCGCTTTCTTTTCAAAATGACCACCGGGATGTAAGGAACAACTCATTAATCGACCCGCCTGGTTCAGGATGTGCCGGAGTTCGTCCGGACGGCCCCGATTTCCTTCAGATAGGCGACGCTTTCTTCGAATTCCCGCGTCTCGTACGCCTTCAGAACCTCAATGGATTCGTCCTTCTCCCGGGGCGTGCGCCAGTCTTCCCCGCCGGGGCGGACATGGGACCAGTACAGCCGGAGAAACGGCAGTAGGTCCCTGATGTCGCGATCGGGGTATTCCGCCCAGTAGTCTTCCATGAGCATGCGCACGTGCCGGGCGTAGATGGCGCCCAGTTCGATGGTCTTCGTGATCTCGCCAGTCCACCTGGACTGATCGGTCTGAACGGATTGGCCTGACTGGCCGGATTGATCGGCCGGACCAAGTTGACCTGCCGGACCGGGGTGATCGGCCGGATCGCGCCGACCTGCCTGGCCGCGCTGGTCCCGGTACCCGTCGATCAGAGAAAGCAGGCCAGGATAATCGACCACGCCGCCGCCCAGCGGACACCGCGCGATGCGGTATCCCTCGTCGGACGGATGAATCGTGTAGTCCTTGAGGTGGACGTGGCGGAGGTAGGGCAGGAGGCGTTCCGTGTATCCGAAGGGTTCTTCGCAGACCGCCAGCACGTTGCCCACGTCGAGCGTTATGCCGATGTACGGACTGTCCAGTTCCTGGCAAAGCCACCGCATATCGTGGGACGTGGCGTCCGAGTGGTTCTCCACCGCGATGACGACTCCGTGTTTCTCCGCCAGGGGCAGCGCCTCGCGCAGGATGTCCCTGCACGCCGCGAGATGGGCGTTCCACCGGCCCGATAGCGGACGGCGGTCGCCGCCGAGCACACCGCTCATGACCACGCGCAACGTCGAGGCGCCAATGCCGGCGGCCGCCGGGATGAGACGCCGGAGCATTTTGGATTCGACCTGGCCGCCGTCCGCCACGACGAACAGCCCGCTTTCCGCGGCGCGGGTACGGGCGCGCTCCAGCGTGGACGGAGACAGATCGGGCAGGCAGTCGTCGGGAGGAAACTCCACACCGTCCAGGCCGTGCCCTACGGCCATGTCCATGAGTTGAAAAGCGTCGTATCCCGTGTTGAACGAGTACGCGCAGACCCCTACTGGCATATGTTCTCCTTCATATGTTTTCTTTGCCGCTATTCCACTGCTATTCCGTCCGGAGATCCTCTGGACCGCGTAGCCGGGCGACTTCCGAAGAGGCAGATCGCTTCCTTGACGCTATTCCGTCGGCTGACGCCCCTGGACCGCGTAACCGCCGTCGCACCGGATGTCCGTCGCCGTGATGTCGCTGGATTCATCGCTCGCGAGGAACACGAATACGTTGGCGACCTCTTCTATGGTGGCGATCCGGCCGATGGGATGTAGACGATCGAAAGCCCTGAGCGCCGCTTGCGGATCCTCGGCGTTCTCCTTCACGAAGTTGTGCAGCATGGGCGAATCCACCGTGCCCGGCGAAACCGTGTTGACCCTGATCCGGTCTTCGGCCAGCTCCATGGCCTGACCCCGGGCGAGGGCGATCAGCCCGCCCTTCGTCGCGCCGTAAACGGCCACGCCCGGATGGCCGTTGTGGCCCGTCACGCTGGCCATGTGGATGATCGATCCGCCGCCCGCCGCCCGCATATGCGGAATGCAGTACTTGCTGAAGACGGCCGGCGCGAGCAGGTTGACGGAGAGGATGCGGGACATGATCTCTTCATCCTGGTCCTCGATGGGGCCGACTGGCATGATGGCGGCGTTGTTGACCAGTACGTCGATCCTGCCGAACCGGGACGCCGCGTCGTTCACAAAGGACCTGACCCGGCCGTGATCGGTAATGTCCAGCGACTCCGACAGGACGGACCGGCCCTCGTCCGCGATCAGCCTGCCGGTCTCCGCAACGGTTTCGGCGTTTACGTCGCACACCGCCACCGAGGCGCCCTCACCGGCCAGCGCCAGCGCGATGCCCCGTCCTATCCCGTCTCCCGCGCCCGTCACAATGGCGGCTTTGTTCGCTAACCGCATGATTGCACCTTCAAGATCTACTCCGTTTCATGCTAATATACTGTACAGTCTTTGTACATACTACGCGATATGCGCGATCTAATTGTACAATTGTACAACTAAACGTTGATCCCTCATGGACTCAATTGTGCGCCCTCATGGATCGCGACTCCTCAAGACGCGCGGGTTCGCAGCAGATGTCGATTCATTCACACACCCGCGGTTCAGTCCTGCCGCAGACGCGCGGGTTTGCCGCAGATGTAGTTCCACACACCCGCTGTTCAATCCTGCCGCCCCCGCAACCGTTGTTCCAGCCAGCGCGTCATAGGCGCCGGGGCGGGGTCGCATACCTCCACCATCCGGCCGGGAAGGGGCTGGCCGATGACGCCCTCTACGTCGCTGCGACGGTCCGAAACGACATCGGGATGCAGCCCGGCGACATTCTGTCGCTCCTCCGGATCGTTCGACAGGTCAAAGAGTTCATCGCCCGCCTCGTCCTCGTAGCCCACCGACGTGCAGAAGTTCCAGCGGTCGTCCCGCACGCTGGCCCGGCCCACGGCATTGCCCGTGATAAAGGATGCCCACCCGGTCACGATGCGGTCCCGGACGGCGGTCTTCTCGCCCGTGACCAGCGGCCACAGGTCCGCCCCGTCTGTCCAGTCCGACCGTACTCCGAGCCGGCCAAGCAGCGTGGGCATGAGATCGTGGTTCTGCACGAAGGCGTCCACGTCAACGTCCGCCGGTCCGCCCGGTGCCCGCATCATGAGGTTGAGTTGCGTATTGAAGGGATGCAGTTCGTTCGGTCCCTTGCCGAAACTTCCCTGGTCGAGCAACTGGGTTCCGTGGTCCGACAGGATCACGATCATGGTCTCATCGAGGAGGTTCAGGTCCGCTGCCGTATTCAACAACCGGCCCACGTACTCGTCCACGAGGGTGACTTCCCCGAGATACAGCGCCTCGATGCGCCTGAGTTCGGCTTCCGACGGCCCGCCTAGACCGCCTCGCCCGCCTGGTCCGCTTGAGCCACGCGAGCCGCCCGACCCGTCACTCGCGTAAGCCGGACCGGGCACGATGAAATCGAGACCGTCGTGTTCGAAGTACCGGTCGGCGTATTCCGGCGGAGGATCCCAGGGCTCGTGAGGATCGAAACTGTCGACCCACAGGAAGAAGGGCCCCGCCGTATGGTTGTCCGCAAGCCATGCGCAGGCCGAGTTGAACACCCGGGCGCACTGGTAGTCGTCCTTTTCCTTTCTGTGGCGCTGGTTCAGCAGGTAATTGACCAGGCCGACCTGCCGGGACATGTCCACGGGTGCGCGCACATGTCGGGCGAGTTGCGCCTCGACCAGCCTCGGGTCCCCGCTCTTCCAGTTGTCCGATTCCTGGCCCCGCACGAAATCCAGGTGGGCGAACCCCCGGGAAAAGTTCATGGTGGGCTTGAACATGTGGTACGTGTCGGCGACGAGGGCCGTCAGGTACCCCCGTTCCAGCAGCACCTCCGCGATCGTGTCCTGCTCCGGCGGGATCTTGTGCCAGCCCGGGGCGTGGTGCCAGTGGCCGCGCCGGTCGAAGTTGTACCGCCAGGGGAAGCTGCGCATCCCGGTGAACAGCGCCCGGCGCACCTGCAACGTGGGCTGTCCTTCACCGAAGGCGCGGTTGAACCGGATGCTGCTGCCGTGAAAGGCGTCGAGATTGGGCGTGTGCGCGTGACTGTACTTCTTGCCCGGGCCGATGATGTCGGCGCGAAAGGTGTCCAGGCAGACGCAGATGACGTTCACGGATGCTCCGCTGGGTAAGGGAATGATACTTCGCGATGATCTTCAGGTTGTTTTGGTTTTCAAGATTCGAAAAACAAAGGGGAACTTAAGGAGGAAAGGCCGTTACGTCAACGGATTTGCGGGTTGGACAAGACGGACATGCAGACAGGATAAGTCGCCTCTGCAGGGCGAATGACGAATCTGTCTCTGAAATCCCAATTGATTGGGATTCGAGTTCGGAAAATGAGTTTTCCTGTACTGCACTTTGGACCGCGGACCGCGGGCCCCAGGGGCATTGGACATTGGAACTTGAACTCCGTTCTGCTACGCTTTAATGTGATAGGTAGAGGAAGGGAAATCCAAATGACGCACCAAACCGAATCCGAATACGACGCCATCGCCGGGGCCTACAAAGACTCCAAGCAGCTGTCCTTTCGGGAATACATCGAGGAATACACCCTATTCGAGACGCTCGGAGACATCACCGGGATAAAGGTCCTCGACCTGGCCTGCGGCGAGGGGTTCTATACGCGCAAGCTGAAACGCGCCGGCGCCGGGGAGGTGCTCGGCGTCGACGTCTCCGCCGAAATGATCCGGCTGGCCAAGGCCGAGGAACGTGCGCGGCCCGCGGGTTGCCGGTATCTGTACCGGGACGCGGCGGCCCTGGTCCTGGACGAGCCTGTCGATCTCGTCGTGGCCATGTACCTGCTGAACTACGCCCGCGACGGGAATGAACTCCTTCGCTTCGTCCGGGCGGCGCACGGCGCGCTGAAACCGGGCGGGCGATTCGTGGGGTCTAACGACAACGTCCTGTACGCGCCGGGCGGCACGGTCTCATACGCACGGTACGGATTCGAAAAGGAGTATACCGGGACACCGTCCGAGGGGACGCCGTCCGACGGCGACCCGATTGTCTACAGGTTCACGAACGACGACGGCACGCGATTCGAGTTCAACAACTACTATCTCTCGCCGGGAACCTATCGCCGGGCTTTCGAGGAAGCCGGCTTTGTCGGTTTTCACTGGATTGAACCGCGGTTGCATCCGTCTGAGCGGGACAACGGTTTCTGGGACGAATTCATGGCCGTTCCGCCCGTGATCGGATTCGCGACGGTCAAGAAGTGACCGGCCCAATGCCTGGCGCGGGCAGGCGAGCAAACCGGCGCGCTTCGATTTGGCATACGCGCGCCGGTGCCACTGAACCTTATTACTCCGCCCTTTCCCTCATATCATCCGCCGCCTTGCAGTTGCGTATCCAGATCTTGTCCTGCGCGGGTTCGTAGCCCTTCCAGGCGTAGGGGTCGGTACCGGAAACCGGAACGATTACGCGCCGGTCGGCCGTGGCGGGGCGCTCTCCCTCTTCGATGCCCCACGGCAGCAGGCTCCATGCGTTGCAGTAGTGGTTCACCAGTACGCGGCGGTGCTGGCCGCTACGGTTCTTGTAGGATCGATGCAGCAGATAGCCGTTGAAGAAGACCAGGGCGCCGGCGCGGACTTCGACCGGCACTTCCACGGACTCGTCGAAACCGTAGCTTTCCGGTGCGAAGTCGAACTCGTCGGGATTCTCGTGCTGCCGCTGGGGATACAGGTAGCCGTTGCGGTGGGAACCGGGTATGACGTAGAGGCAGCCGTTCTCGATCGTCGCGTCGTCCACGGCGATCCACGCGCCGATCAGGGACCGGTCCCGCGTGGGGATGAAGATCTCGTCCTGGTGCCAGGCCTGGCCCTGGAACCGGGGCGGCTTGATGAAGTACATGGACTGCATGCACTTGACGCTCCCGTCCCAGTAGGGCAGGTGGGCCGCGGTGATCTGGCTCAGCACGCCGCAGATCTTCGGGTGGCGCACGTACTTTTCGATCACCTGGCTGACGAAGTGGGGCTGGTGGATGCACAGGATACGCTGGAGGACGTCATCGTCGGTGTCGTCCGGCCCGGGCGGATCGAGTCCCCTGCAGGGATACTTGCCCCGGGCCACGTCGACCAGGTCGTCCTTCAATTCCTGCAGTTCATCGGCGCTCATCAGGTCGGGCACGACGAGATAGCCGTTGTCCACGTAAAACTGGATCTGCTCTTCGTCCACGATCGCGGGGACTTCGATCGCGGGTTCGGTCTGCTGGGAAAGATCTGTCATCTATGGCCTCGGCACCTGGCCTGCACAGGGTTCGGATAAAGGTTCGGGGAGATGATTTGATGAATGATTTAAAATTGTTCTAACGGTTATTCTACAAGAAACACCGGGGAAATGTCAACCGCCCATTGCCCCGCCGGGATAATCGCTTGAACGGCCTACCGGGACCATGTCCAATGTCTCGCCTTTATAATTGCTGTTTTCATGCCGGCATTCCTGTATATTATGACATTCCTGTATAATATACGGCGCCGCGCGGTAATCCGGCGCGGTCCCGTTCAAATGCCAAAACGATGACGATGGTAACAGAACCCGTACAATAGCGAGGGGGATATCGTGCTTAAGCCTGGAAACGGCACGCCGGGAGACGTGACCGATTATTGCTACACCCGCATTGAATACGACCTGTCCGCCGGCCGCGAGGTACGGAGCGAAGAACGCCCTGTTCTGGACGACATGGACTTCCTGGGGGGTATAGGCCGGTCGTTCAAGATCCTTTCCGGCTATGAAGTCAGCGATCCCTTCGCGCCGGACGCCCCGCTGGTCATCAACACCGGCTGTTTCACCGGCACGCAGTTCATGACCGGGCTGCGGGCGTATTTCTCCGGCTTTTCCCCCTTGAAACGCACCCGGGCGGGGATGCCCATGCCCGTCTGGTCGGCCATGAGCGGCAGTTTCGGACGCAAGTTCTCCTACACCGGTATCGGCGACCTGATACTGACCGGCCGCGCGGACGGTCCCAGCTTCCTCGTTATCGAGCAGACCGACGACGGACCGGATATTTCCCTCATCGATGCCCCTGAACACCTGGTCGGCGCGCGGGTCCGGGACAAGATGGTCTATCTGGACGAGCGCTACAACGAGGGCGACAGGAATTACCACGCTCATTTCGCTGTCATCGGACCGGCCGGTGAAAACTGGGAAACGGTCTGGTACGCGGCCGTGGTGGGGTCGACGCAGGAACAGTTGATGAGCGGAGAAGACAAGTGGCGGTTCGCGGGCCGGCTCGGCATGGGATCGGTGCTCGGTTCCAAGAACATCATCGGCATAGTAGCCAGGGCTGAGACGGACTATTACCGAAAGGGCGACGACCGGCTTAAGGCCATCAACAACGAGATCGGACGGGGCGAGCAGAGCCGGGGGTACCGCCATCCGCACAATCGGAACGGACTGGGCGGCACGGGCAAGAACAGCAAGATCCTCGATGGATTCGGGGTACTGCCCTACAGGAACTTCGAGCCGCCCGGCGAGAACGTGGCCGTCCCGGTGCACCTGGAGACCATGCGGGAATCGGACGATTTCATCGTCATCGACAAGAGCTGCTACGGCTGTCAGATTACCTGCCACCAGGACTTCTACGACGTCCCGGAAGGCGGCAAGGACCCCGACTGGCGCCAGGCCCGGCGGAACCATGGGGAATACCTCGGCCGGTTCGAGTTCGAGCCCATGGAACTGTCCGGCGCCAACCTCGGCATCCTCGACCCCCACGACAACCTGGAACTCGCCCGTCTGGACGACGACCTGGGCTTCGATACCATTTCGGCCAACGTCGTGCTCTCCTTCCTGATGGATTACAATGCCCGGGGCAACGGTACGGTCGCGGGCGGCGTCACCTTCGGGGACGCGGAGGGCGCGCGCCGTCTCAAGGAAGATATCGCCTACGGCCGCGAGCCCCTCTTCGGCAAGGGCGTCCGGGCGATCGCCGAAGAGATCGGAGGCGAGGCCTTCGCCATGCACGCCAAGGGGGTGGAGTTCTCCGCCTACCTGGGACAGACCAATCCGGGCTATCCCTTTGCCGTGGCGGGCGGGCACATGTCCATGCGCACCTTCCTGCTGTACGTGATGGACCCTGACTGCAAGCCCGATTCGGCGGACTACTGGGTCCACAACATCACCGAGGAGGGCTGGAAAATGGTCAACAAGGACCTGCACGGCGGGTGTTTGTTCACCATGGCCCCGCCGGACCAGGTCAGCGAAGGGATTGAGTCCGTTTTCGGCGTGCCCTTCTCGGCCGAGCGGGTGCTGGACGCCACCTACAGGGCGCACATCCTGGGGTTCGCCCTCGAGCAGAAACAGGGCATCACGGAGGCCGAATACGATCTGCCGTCCGACGTCTTCGTGGGTCAGCCCAAGGGTGACCTGCCGGGCGTGCATTTCCTGACCCGGGAGATGTTCGAAGAGGTGCGGACCAAGGTACTCGACCGGTTGCACAGGGACGTGGAAGCCCTCGGCTACGGCGGTCACGCAGCGCCCGTTTCCGGCTAGCCCGTCCAGGCGGGCCAGGCGGGGCTGCAAAAGAAGGCCAATCCTTCCGGCGCCACCCGCGGTGCTCACCCCGTGCGCCACGCGTAGCTTCACCCCATTTCTCGAAATCAGGAGACGCCTTTACAACCCCTGCCGCAGGGACCGCAGAAAGCGTTCCATGCCGTTGACGGCGTAATCCAGAACGTTGGCGTTGTTCGGAAGGCTGTGGTACCAGTCGCGAACGACCCCTTCCGCCGGTTTTCCCGCGAAACTGTAACCACGATCCGTCGCGCCGTGTTTGTCCGGTTCCCATATCCACAGGTAAAGGCCGGCGAACCGGTCTTCCCCTTCCCAGGCCAATCGCAAGGCCTCGTAACACTTCCGCTGTGCCTCCAGGTCCAGGGGCTCCGTCGACACGTAGTTCCAGGGATGGCGCGCGACGCCCTCCTGGCTCATGTAGCCGATCTCGGTGAACAGCAGGGGTTTGTCCCACTGGGTACGCCATCGCAGTAACCGGTCCTTTATCGGCTTCCAGGCGGCGGCCAGTTCTTCCACGGCGGGGTCCTCCGATTCCGACAACTCATAGTAAGCCGAGATGCCCATGTAGTCGAGATCATCCCAGAAAGCGACCTGGTCATACCGGTCCCAGTTCGCCGAATAGGTGAGTTGTCCGGGGTAGATCCCCCGCACTTCGGCGATGATCTCGCGCCATCGCGTGGCAAACCCTTCGGAAGATACGAGTTCGGTGCCGACGCTCAGATACTCCACGTCCATTTCCGCGGCCAGCAGGGCGTAGTGCCGGAGGAAACCACGGTAACTTTCGAACCACGCGTCCCAGTTGAGCGGTGCTATGGTCCCGCGCCATTCCGTCTTCCGGGGGCGGTCTATATTGACGATGGGCGTCAGCAGGACCTTCAGTCCCAGCCGGTGCCCGTAATCGATGACCTCCCGCACGACGCGGTCGTGCTGTTTGGGCGTGGCGCCGTCCGACGGCCGGGAAAAATGGGTAACGGAATGTACGGAATCCTGCAGGAAGAAAACGGGGACGGAAAGGTGGGACGCGCCCAGGGCGGCGATCTCGTCCAGGGCGGTCTTATAATAGGACATCCCTTCAGAGGCCCTGAAAACCCCTAGCGTGACCCCTTTTTGCATCACGGGCCGGATGGCCGTGCGTCCGGACCAGAGTATGGTCAGGTCGAAGAGCAGCAGGCTGACGGCAAGGAGCAGGCCCAGGAAGGGGATAACGAGGCGGCGCATGCTATCTGCGCGGAGGGGCCTTCCGCTTCCGCCGGCCAAACGTGGCGGGAGGAGGCGGGGCCTCCTTCAGGACATCGATGAATTCGGAGGGGACACCCGTCGTCAGAATAACCGGCGAGCGATCGTAGAAGTCAACGCCTCCCTCTGTGGCCTCCCGGGCCTTGATGCGAAAAACGACGGGCGTCTCCGTCTGGTTCCGGGCGACCTGCTCGGCGATCTCTTCGGAGAGGGACAGGTGGACGTACTGCCGGTCGCTTGGCGTCAGACCACCGTTGGTGACCACCGAAGCTCTTGAAGGTACCGTTGCGTAGTAGAGAAACTCAGGTGGTTCTATGGGGGCCAACCCCAGATCGACGGGAAAACTGTGTCCGTAGCGCGCGCGGATGCGGTCCTCGTCCACCTCAAATCTTCTCTTCTCGGCGCCGTCGGCGATCTCCAGAATTTCATCCCGTGTCAAATCGTCGAACTTCTCCAATGCGGCCTCGACAATGTCGTCGATCCGCGCGTATCCTCGTTCATCGAGGACGATGGAGAACCTTTCGGGCTTGTGCCGGAGTATCAGGGAGAGGAGCTTGGACAGTCTTTCGCGTCTTCTTGGATCCATTGGAAGTGTCTTTCCTGTGCCTGGGGTGTGCGGTGTACTTGATCAACCTGAGGATTTGGAACCTATCGAGTATATGGCGGGCTTTCCGCACTGTCAAGACCAATCCCGGCCGGCCGAACCATGGCGGATTCGGGTTCGCCCCCGGTCGGACGTAATGCACCCGTCGTAGTGCGCATGCCGCGCGGCGGGCACCGGTCGCGCGACGCACACCGGCCGCAGTCTCAGTTCATTTCCATGCCGCCGTCGACATTGATCGCCTGGCCCGTGATCAATGTATTTTCATCGGAGGCGATGAACACGGCGGCAGCGGCGATCTCATCAGGCTCGGATACCCTTTTGAGGGGAATCTTCTCCACGAGCCGGGCTCGGGCCGTTCCCCGCTCGTAGCCGAAAAGGCGGGCGCGGTCCTCGTCGATGTGATCCCACATGGGCGTGGCCACGACGCCCGGACACAGCGCGTTGACCAGGATCCCGCGGTCGGCGAAGGCCAGCGCCGCGGACTGCGTGATGCTGATGATGGCCATCTTGCTGGCGGCGTACACGCTGGAGTCGGCCCGCCCGTGACGGCCCGATATCGAGGACATGTTGATGATGCGGCCGCCGGCGCCCTGCCTGATCATCTGCCGTGCTCCGGCCTGCATGCAGAAGTACGTCCCCTTCAGATTGAGGTCCATGACCTGGTCCCACTCCGTCTCTGTAACGTCGAGGAACGGCTTGATCTCCACCCTTCCCGCGTTGTTGACCAGGACGTCCAGCCTGACAAGGAACGATACGGCCTCTTCGATCATGGGTTCTATATGGTCGATGCGGGTCAGGTCGGCCGTAAGCGCCACTGCTTCGCCCCCGCCGTCTCGTATCATCCCGGTTGTCGCTTCGGCGCTGTCCCGGTCGATGTCCACCGCGGCGACCCGGGCGCCTTCCTGTGCGAAACGCACGGCCATGGCCTGGCCGATTCCGCTGCCTGCCCCGGTAACGATCACCCTCTTGTCCGCAAGGCGGCGTCCCGTCGTTCTCACATTCGATCTCCTGTTTTTCCTGTCGTACTCACACTTGAACTCCTGTTTCTCCTGAACAAGCCGGTTCCCGTACTACCCGGCGACCCGGACGGGCTTGCCTTCCACTACCGACCGGTATGCCGCCTCGCTGACCTGGGAAACAGCGAGCGCGAAATAGGGAAGTTCGTACCCCCTGCCGCCATTGCGAATCATGCGGAAGAAGGCCGCGTCCGGGGTATCCTCCCGGATCCTGGCCGGTATCTTCAGCGGTTCGTCGTTCAACAGGACCGATTTGACGCGCCACTGGTGCAGGTGGAAGACCAGGCTGCCCTTGCTGCCGTGGACCGCGATGCGTTCGTCATGGCGGGATGCGTTACCGAAGGTGTTCAGCGTACCGAACGCGCCTTCCTCGAACCGCACGGCGACCACCATGTTGATATCCACTTCTTTGTCCACCCGGTCCAGGAACGCACAAACCTCAAGGGGCTTCAGATCCGTGATCCACAATGTGGAGGCCACGAGATGGCTGCCCGTGTCCAGGAACATGCCGCCGCCGGAGAGGACCGGATCGAGCCTCCACCCTTGCGTGCCGCCCCAGTTCTGCGTGACATAGGCCACCACGCCGCGCACCTCGCCGATGGCGCCTTTTCGGATCAGCTCCCGGGCGTAGACGTGGGGGGCCATGAAATTCCGCTGGTAGCTGACCAGGAGTATCCGGTCCCGCGCCGCCGCCTTGCCGATCAGGGCGCGCGTATGGCCGGATGAAATGGTGAGGGGTTTCTCGACGAGCGCGTGCAGATTGCGGTCGAGGACGTAATCCACCTGCTCGTAGTGCATGGCGTGGGGAGAACTGACCATTACCGCATCGAGCCGGTGGTCCTCGATCATTTCCCGGTAGTCTGAATGGAAGGGCACCTCGCCGCCCCACCGGTCCATCAACGCCGAAGCCGCTTCCTCCGATGTGTCCGCGACCGCGGCGATGTCCACCGCTCCGTCGTCCTTGATGCGCGGCACGTGGGCCCCTCGCATGTTGCCGCCGCAACCGATCAGACCGATTTTCAAGCGTTTCCTGGCCACGTAAACCCCCCTGACTACTAAAAACCCGACCTAGTCCAACCCTGGTTGAGCACAGCCTACGATGCCTGGTCGCGGACCGCCTGTACTTTCGCCTTCTTTTCCTCTTCCAGCCGTTCCCGTTCCTGCGCAAGCTGCTCCCGCAGGGCGTGTACCTGCTCCTGGAACTCGGGCCCCGTCGCCTGGGCCGCGAGTTGCCTGATCTTCGACTCGGTCATGATCTCCTGTTCCGCGATCTTGGCCTGGTATTCCTTTTCAAGGTCGCCGATCGCCGAACGCTGCTCATCCGTCAGCCCGCCGCCCTCTTGCGTGCCGGCGGTCTTCTCCATGGCGATTTCCAATGCGCTTTTCATAATACCTCCGATTTGATCGTTCGATCCGTCCGGCTGCCTGGAACATCCGAGCCGCCTGGACTGCCCGGGCCGCCTGGACTGCCCAGGCCGCCTACTTCGCGCCAAGCAGCCGGCGGAAACGCCTGGCGGTTTCTTCGATGTAACCGTCGAGTATCAGGTGGCTGGCATAGGCCGATACCGACACGACGTAGCAGACGATCGGAAAGGATTCGACGGTCTGATTCAGATACATGGGGACGAGCAGGAAGAGCGCCGGCACCAGCAGCATGGCGAGCCAGGTATGGGTCCACCCCCGGTGCTTGCCGAGCAACGGAAGCATCGCGCCGAGACCCAGAAGGGCCGCGGTCCTGTAGTCCCCGATCAAGATAAACCATAGATCGAGCAGAATCAACAGGCGGTAGAACAGACGCTGCGATTTGCTCTCGGTATCCACGTCCGGGAAACAGGCGGACAGCATCCCGATGGCAATCAGCAGCAACACTTTCGGCCATACGTCGAAGGTCCGGTAGGATGCCAGACTTTCCGTCCACCAGAGGCCGGCAACGCAGAGCACGCCCGCCAGCAGGGTGGCGGCGAAACCGCCCCAGAGATGTCCGCGGAAATCGGCCATGGGTTGTTTTCTGTCCGCTAATCGACCGGCGCAGAACCGTCGAAGTCCTTCAGGGTCACCAGCAAACGGGCCAGGGGAAGGCCGATCACGTTGTAGAAGCATCCCTCGACACGCGTAATGAGCCCGGCGCCCAGGGCGTGGGCGCCGTAGGACCCCGCCTTGTCCAGGGGTTCGCCCGTGTCCACGTACGCCCGGACCTCTTCATCCGTGCAGTCGCGCATGCAGACGGTCGTCCATTCGTGTCCCGTCACCGATCGATTCGTCCCGGCATCCAGCAGCGCGAACCCTGTAAGGACCCGGTGGGACCGGCCGGTCAGTTTGCGCAACATGGCGTACGCGTCCTCTGCGTCCTCCGGTTTGCCGAGTATCTGGCCTTCGAACAGAACCACCGTGTCGGCCCCGAGTACCAGGCAGTCCCGGCCGCGGATGCCGGGGCGGTCCGCCGCGCTCCGCGCCTTGGCCAGAGCGAGCCGTTCGGCGGTGCCCGCCGGGTCGGCTTCAAATGAATACAGGGATTCATCGACGTCAGGAGGCGTGACTTCGAAGGGTATCCCGATCTGCCGGAGCAGGGCTGAACGACGAAGCGAGGTCGAGGCAAGGACGATCTCTTTCATCGACGAGACTCAACGGTTAAAGTCACGGGGCCGTCGTTGACCAGTGACACTTCCATGAAGGCCCCGAACTGTCCGGTGGCGACCTTTATCCCATGTTCCCGAAGGCGCTCTACCGCCAGTTCGTACAGGGGTTCGGCGTGTTCCGGCGGCGCGGCGCTCTCGAAACTGGGCCGGCGGCCTTTGCGGGTGTCGCCGAACAGGGTGAACTGCGAAATCGCGAGTACCTCGCCGGCGACGTCGAGCAGCGACCGGTTCATCTTTCCGTTCTCGTCCCCGAAGATTCGGAGCCCGACGCACTTGCCTACGACGTATTCCACGTCCTCCGGCGTATCGTCCTTCGCGATGCCGAGGAACAGGACGAGGCCGGCGCCGATCGCTCCGGTTACCGTCCCATCGATTTTGACGGAAGCGCATGATACGCGTTGCAATACGACTCGCATTGAACCCAATCCAGGATTTTCGATTCTGTAAGATGCGTCTTTAACGCCTCATTGACGTTTGATTCGGCAGTTCTCAGGTTAGTCGTCCAGTTACTTCCTGTCAAACCGGATTCTAAACGTACATTTCACATCTAGATCGCCACGCGCTTCCAGCGCCCCCTCCGGAACAGGAACCAGGCGATCACCAGGCGGATGCCCCAATCCAGCGCCGTGCCGTACCATACGCCCGGCAACCCCCATCCCAGTTCGATCACCAGTACGTACATCATGCCGATCCGCAGGAAGATCGCGCCGAAGATGCTGATCAGCATGGGACTCAGGGTATCGCCGGCGCCCCGCATGGCGCCGGTGTAGATCATCAGCAAGGCCGACGTCGGCAGTTCCAGGGCGGCGATCCGCACGCAGAGCACGGCCAGCCCGTACACCTCGGGCGACGGGCTGTATATGCCGACGAGCAGGCCGGGCACCGCGACGAAGACGAGGCCCAGCGCGCTCATGGCGAGCAGGCCGATTCGAGCGGCTTTCTTGACGGCCAGCTCCGCGATTTCGGGACGCTCCGCGCCGAGGCTCTGTCCGACGACGGTGGCCACGGCCATGGAAAGTCCGAATACGGGCATGAAGGAAACCATTTCCACCCGGATGGTCATGAAATGCGCGGTGAGGGCGGTCGTGCCCAGGCTGGTCACGATCCACATGAACGAGAAATAGGCACTCTGCATGACCATCTGTTCGCCTAGATTCGGCACGGCGATCCGAACGATGGTCCGCAGGTGATCCGATTTGATTTGCCCCAGGTCGCTGCCGCACAGCCTGAATCTCGCGCGACGGCGAAAAAGTCTGAACACAAGCAGGGAAGCGCCCAGGACATAGGCGGTTCCGGTAGCGAGGGCCGCCCCCGTTATGCCCAGTTCCGGGAAGGGTCCGATCCCGAAGATCAGCACCCAGTCGGCGAAGATGTTGTACACGTTCATGACGGCCGTGATCCACATGGGCGTCTTGGTGTCGCCGGCCGCGCGCAGGATGCCGCTGGCGGTGTAGATGAACAGCCGCAGCACGCTGAATGCGAATACGATGGGCATGTACTCCTGGGCCCGTGCGACGACCTCCGGCTCCGTACCCAGGAATATCATGAGATCCTCGCCGAACATCAGGCCCAGCGCGGCCACCATCAGGCCAATGGACGTGCCGAGTATGATCCCCTGGCCGGCGGCCTCGCAGGCGGTCTTGTTGTCGTTTCGGCCGAGGTTCCTCGCCACCACGGCACCGGTCGCCACCCCGATACCGTAAAACACGAACACCACGGTAAAGAGGATCATGGAGCTCTGGCCGACGGCGGCGAAGGCCAGCGTGCCCAGAGACCCGATGAAGATGCTGTCGACGATGTAGACCGACGTGTGCATCAGGTTTTCGAGTATGGCGGGCCAGGCAAGATTGAGGATGGTGCGGTTGAGGCGTTGTCTGGAGAGGTCGAGCATGGGGTGTCCGGACTATGGAAGGAGTCGAAGAGCGGTCGATGTAAAACCCGAAAAAACGGTCACTTACCAGGTATTGAAATCTCACCATGATAGGCGTTGAAGTCCCTGGATGTCAAGGGCATATGCGGCGATGCCAGGGGCATATGCGGTCTCCGCAGAAGCGTATGGGTCATTGTATCGCCGAACGCGACCGGCGCGGCGGTACAACCCTTAAACATTAGCCTTGACGCGTTCTGAACCTGAAGCCATAATGACATTTAGCCATTCCGATTCGGCCGCGCCGTGTGGAAGGAATCTGTCACGTGATGTTAAGCCGGAAACCGCCAAAACAACGCTCCATTGACCCGTTACAGGCAAATCATGGAAT
Source organism: Candidatus Latescibacterota bacterium (assembly GCA_022823465.1). Classification (GTDB taxonomy): domain Bacteria; phylum JAAXHH01; class JAAXHH01; order JAAXHH01; family JAAXHH01; genus JAAXHH01. Next base: position 44,510 of record JAJEHX010000028.1, on the reverse strand, counting down.
CTGACATCCGGGATGCGGGTCTCGCCGAGTCCGGTGCGGCGCGCATGGAATGGGATGCCCGCCAGATGCCGGTACTGCATGCGATAAAAGACCGGTTCGCGCGAGAACAGCCCTTTCGCGACCTGCGCGTCGGCGTGTGTCTGCACATATCGACAAAGACGGCCAATCTGGTCACGGCGATCAAGGCGGGCGGGGCGGAGCCCATCGTCTGCGCTTCCAATCCCTTGAGCACGCAGGACGACGTGGCGGCCAGCCTTGTAGTGCATCATGGAATCCCCGTGTTCGCGAAAAGAGGGGAAGACGCTGGCACCTTCGGCCGGCACCTGCATACCGTGCTGAACGCGCAACCGGACATCCTGCTGGACGATGGGGCTGACCTGGTTACCACGACACATCAGGACCACCGCCGGAACCTGGATCGAATCATCGGAGGAACGGAAGAGACGACTACGGGAGTGAACCGGCTCCGAAGCATGGTCCGTGAAGACGTACTGCGCTTTCCCGTTATCGCGGTGAATGAGTCCAAAACCAAGCACCTCTTCGACAACCGGTTTGGGACGGGCCAGAGCGCCTTGGACGGGATCCTCCGAGCTACCAACACGCTGATCGCGGGCAAGACGGTGGTAGTGTGCGGCTACGGGTGGTGCGGAAAGGGCGTGGCGTCCCGGGCAAGCGGGCTGGGCGCCAATGTAATTGTCACTGAAGTGGACCCCGTCGCGGCGCTGGAGGCCGCAATGGAAGGATACCGGGTCATGCCGATGGCCGAGGCGGCCGGATTCGGCGATCTGTTTATTACCGTTTCTGGAAACCGTGGGGTGATCAGACGAGAGCACCTGGAAACCATGAAAGACGACGCCATACTGGCCAACGCGGGACATTTCGACGTGGAAATCGACCTCGAGGCCCTGGACAGTCTCGCGGTCGACCGACGTCCCGTGCGGCCCTACGTGGAAGAGTTCACGCTGTCCGACCGGCGAAGGCTTTATGTCTTGGGCGAGGGGCGCCTTGTAAACCTGGTTGCCGGCGAAGGACACCCGGCGGCCGTAATGGACATGTCTTTCGCGAATCAGGCGCTCGCGGCCGAACATCTGGTGAGGCACCGCGGTGATCTGGCCCCGGGTGTGCACACACTGCCCGACCGAATAGACGCAGATATCGCGCAACTGAAGCTGGAAAGCATGGGTATATCCTGCGACAGGATGACTACGGACCAGGAGGGATATCTGGAGTCATGGACGTAATTCTTCGTCAATAGCACTTAGATACACTCAGAAACCGGATGCACGGAACTACCGATTCCTACAGTAAACACAGCTACTGAACGCCATTCCTGGAGTGCCATCAAGATGCCGAACAAGGACAATAAAAAGATGTCCCAGGACATCCCCCGTGATCAGGTTGCCGGGCAGAGGCCAGAAAGCGTCAACGGGTTCAGCGGCGAACTCCAGATGTCTCCCGATACCATGCTCGACCTCGCGAACCGTACGGCGGAGCTGATCGTCGAGCGTTTCAGGAAACTTCCGGAAGAACATGCCTGGGACGGCGAGTTTAAAAGGGAACTCGAAGACCAGTTGATGGAGGACCCGCCCGAACACGGCAGTCCCGCGCTGGAGGTCCTGGAAAGAGCAGCCAAGGAAATCCTTTCCCTGGGAGTGCGTAACGACCATCCCAGGTCCTTTGCGTTCATTCCTTCTACGTCAACCTGGCCCGGGGTGCTGGCCGACTTCCTGGTCTCCGCATACCAGGTCAACCAGTGTACGTGGCTCACCGCCAGCGGGGCAAGCCAGATGGAACTCGTAGTCATAGACTGGATCCGGCGCTGGCTGGGGTATCCGGACAGCGCCGGGGGCCTTATGACTTCCGGCGGCTCCGCGGCCAGCCTGGAAGCCCTGGTCGCCGCGCGGGAGTCCGCGGGCGCGCCCGAACGCGGCACGGTCTATATGAGCGACCAGAGCCATAGCGCCCTGATCCGCGCGGCCAGGATCATGGGCATCAGACCCGATCGAGTCCGCCTGATCGAAACGGACTCGCAGTTTCGGCTGGACATGGAAGCGCTCGTTCGTACCGTAGCACAGGACCGCGCCTCGGGATTGAGTCCGGTCGCGGTTTGCGCCAACGCCGGCACGAGCAGTACGGGCGCTATCGATCCACTGGAGCCTTTGGCGGATTTCTGCGAGGCGGAAGGCATCTGGCTCCACGTCGACGCCGCCTATGGCGGCTTTACGGTAATAACCGAGCGAGGAAAGGAACTCTTGAGCGATATCGAACGCGCGGACTCCATCGGTCTGGACGCCCACAAACTGCTTTTCCAACCCTACGAAGCGGGCTGCCTGCTGGTCAAGGACTTGAGCACCCTTGAGCGGGCGTTCGCGGTCCGCCACGATATTCTTCAGGACACGGTATGGGGCGCAAATCACCCCAACTTCGCGGACCGGGGACTGCAACTGAGCCGGTCGGTGCGGGCCCTGAAGATCTGGGTATCCGTAAAGACTTTCGGATTGGCACCGTTCCGAAACGCCATATCCAGAAGCATGGGACTCGCCGCGCAGGCCGAAGCATATGTCCGGAACAACGAAACCCTGGAAATGCTGATACCGGCTTCACTCGGTATCGTATGCTTCCGCGTCAATCCCGACCATGCGAACCTCGATGAGGAATCGCTCGAAAAGATCAACCGGAAAGTGCTCGCCCGCGTCTTCTGGGAGGACCGCGCACTGATGTCGTCGACCCTGTTGCGGGGCAGGTTCTCGCTCAGGCTCTGCATCGTCAACCACACGACTACCTGGGACGACGTCCGCGAGACCCTGGAAGCCATCGAACGTTTCGGAAACGAGGCGTTATCCGATTAGTTGGGATTAAACACAATACCTGTAATATGATCGGGCGAAAGCCGCAGATGCACGCAAACATTCACGGGAGACCCAAATGATGATTTCCTCTATCTCAGGTAGATCGATGATATCTATGCTGGTTTTAGGGGTAATGACAGGACTCATCGGATCGCTTTACGGAGCGAAGCCGGTACTTGCCCAGGATATGCCGTCCGGGCCGCCCAAGGCCAGCGAGGTCGTGGACCGTGAAACGCTCAAGAACTTCGTGGAAGGCGCGAAAACCCATATCGAAGGGATATACGAGGCCGGGGAGGCGCTTGCGCCGTTCCTCAACAGCACCCGGGACGAGGGAGACTGGAAACACGGCAACACCTTTCTCATGCTCATGCTCCTGGACGGAACCGTGTTGTTCCACGCGGGCGACGTTACCGCCAGCGGCAAGAGCCTGTTCGAACTCGAAGACGACACGGGCAAGACCGTGGTGCGGGATCTGATCGAGACGGGCAGACTGGGCGGCGGCCATGTCGATTACACCTGGGACGATCCGAACGACGACGAAGACGATCCCGCCAAGGTAGCCTACGCCACAAGTTTCTTCGGTAATAACTACGGCAACCAGGTCATCCTGGTCGGCGGATACTACCAGGACGTGTCCCAGATCGAACCGCCCGTATACGATGCCTCGCTCATTCCTGAGCCCGAGGTGACGGCGGCGGAGGTCATGGACCGCGAAACGCTTCAGCAGTTCGTCATCGGGGCCATGAGAGGCTACATAGGCGCATTGCAGGAGCACGGGACCGATCGATACAACGAAATATTGAACGTCTTCCGGATCGAGGACGGCCACTGGCGGCACGGGTCGATTTACCTGTTTATCCTCAATGACCAGGGATACGTGATCTTCCATGGCGCCGACCGTACGCAGGAAGCGCGGAACCAGTCCCACCTGGAGGACATCAACGGCGTCAGGTTCGTCCAGGAATTCATCAGGGTGGCCAAAGCCGGGGGAGGCTTTGTCGAATACCAGTATGACGATCCGTCGGTTCCGGGAGACGAGGTAACCGGTACGCCGAAGCTGAGCTATGTCCAGTCTTTCGAAGCCCGAAGCGGACGGCGGGTGATCTTTGGCGCCGGGATATACTTCGACCCTGCCGACTACGATCGGGAGACCAAGCTTGCGGTGGATCCCTCCGTGCTCACCGAAGGCGGCGGGCCCCAGACCGTGACGGTGACCGCCACCCAGACAGGAGATCCACTGCCGGTAACGACCAGGCTGTCGCTTACCCTGTCCGGTACCGCAACCGACGATGACTATGCGGTGACCGGCGATATGTACATCCTCATACCCCCCGGAGGATCAGAGGGTACGACGGAATTGACTTTTACCGTCGAGGATGACGGCGTGGAGGAACCGGACGGCGAGACGATCGTCGTTACCGCCGGTTACAACATGGAGGAACTCGCGACGGCGGAGATCGCGGTGAAGGATGTAACAACGCCCACGGCCGGCGAGGTGGTGGACCGGGAGACGCTCGCGACTTTCGTGGAAGGCGCGAAAACCCACATCGAAGGTATATACGAGTCAGGCGGCGCGCTTGCGCCGTTCCTCAACAGTACCCGGGAAGAAGGAGACTGGAAACACGGCAACACGTTTCTCATGCTCATGCTCCTGGACGGAACCGTGTTGTTCCACGCAGGCGACATTTCGGCCAGCGGCAAGAGCCTGTTCGAACTCGAAGACGACACGGGCAAGACCGTGGTGCGGGATCTGATCGAGACGGGCAGACTGGGTGGCGGCCACGTCGATTACACCTGGGACGATCCGAACGACGACGACGATCCCGCCAAGGTAGCCTATGCCACCAGTTTCTTCGGCAAAAACTACGGCAACCAGGTCATCCTTGTTGGCGGCTTCTACATGGACGTGTCCCAGATCGAACCGCCCGTATACGATGCCTCGCTCATTCCCGAACCCGAGGTGACGGCGGCGGAGGTCATGGACCGCGAAACGCTCCAGCAGTTCGTCATCGGGGCCATGAGAGGCTATATAGGCGCATTGCAGGAGCACGGGACCGATCGCTATGCCGACATTCTGAACGTCTTCCGGATCGAGGACGGCCACTGGCGGCACGGATCCATATATCTGTTTATCTTGAACGACCTGGGTTACGTGATCTTCCATGGCGCCGACCGTACGCAGGAAGCGCGGAACCAGTCCCATCTGGAGGACATCAACGGCGTCAGGTTCGTCCAGGAATTCATCAGGGTGGCCACGGCGGGGGGAGGCTTTGTCGAATACCAGTATGACGATCCGTCGGTTCCGGGAGACGAGGTAACCGGTACGCCGAAGCTGAGCTTTGTGCAGTCTGTCGAATCCCGCGGCGGCCGGCGGGTGATCTTTGGCGCCGGGATATACTTCGATCCTGCCGACTACGACCGGGAGACCATGCTGGCGGTGGATCCCTCCGTGCTCTCGGAAGGCGGAGGCCCCCAGACCGTGACGGTGACCGCCACCCAGACCGGTGATCTGATACCGGTAACGACCAGGCTGTCGCTGGACCTGTCCGGAACCGCCACCGGCGATGACTATTCGGTGACCGGCGATATGCACATCCTGATACCCCCGGAAGGTTCAATGGGTACGACGGAACTGACATTCACCGTTGTGAACGACGGGGTGGAGGAAGCCGGCGGCGAGACGATCGTCGTGTCCGCCGGTTACGACATGGAGGAACTCGCGACGGCTGAAATCGCGGTAAACGACCTCAGGCCTGTTCCTGCCGGCGAGGTGGTGGACCGGGAGACGTTGAAGGGTTTTGTAGAGATGGTGGCGGACTCCCTGGAGCGGGTAACCGACGCCAACGACTTCCCGGCCCTGGCGATCTCCTTCCGAACCCCAGGCGACTGGAAACATGGGGACCTGTATCTTTCGGTCCTCACCGTTTCCGGCGAGATGTTCTTCCACGGCGACAATCCCACCCGCGACGGTATCGACATCAGCGAACTGGAAGACGACAGCGGCGAGAAGGTCGTTCAGAAGATCCTCGCGGCGGCCGGTTCCGGAGGGGGTTTCGTCGAATTCACCTGGGATGATCCGAATGATCCCGGTGACGACCCCAACCGCCTGGCCTACGCCACCCGGTACGCATCCGGATTCGGCGTGGGTGAATTCGTCCTGGTGGGCGGATTCAACATGGACATACCCGACCCGGATGCGGAGTCCACGCTGCCAAACCCGCCCGAGGTACAGGCCCAGGACGTGGTGGACAAGGAAACGCTGAAGGCCTTCGTGCAGGGATCGATCAAGTGGTCCTTTGACGCCTTCGAGACATACGGCGTGGAGGCAGGCGTACTGACGAGCGCGTGGCGGGAAGAAGGCGGACCGTTCAGGGAAGGCGCCATCTACCTGTTCATCCTGACCACGGAAGGATTCGTGTTCTTCCACGGGGCGGACGCGACGCAGGAAGGCGCCATCCGGATCGATCTCGAAGACCTGAACGGAAAGCGCTTTGTCGAAGACCTCATTAACGTCGCGGTTGCGGGCGGTGGATTCGTCGAGTACCACTATGACGATCCGTCGGTCGAGGGCGATGAAGAACTCGGCTCGCCCAAGGTGAGTTACGCCGAGACGATAGAATACCCGGATTTCTTTCCCGGGCAGACCTTCGTCATCGGCGCCGGGTTCTACCGGAGACCCGTGGACGACATACCGGAGATCACGCTGGAGGTGGATCGCGAATCCCTGGCCGAAGGCCTTGACGCCCAGGAAGTGGTCGTCACAGCCACGCTGACCGACGACCCGGTGCCGGCGGCGACGATCATCGACCTGACGCTCTCGGGTACGGCGACAGGCGATGACTACACCTCGGAAGGAACCCTCGAAATCATCATTCCGGGGGACGCCACGTCGGCTTCCACGACGCTTACCTTCAACGTGATCGATGACGGAGTCGATGAAGACGTCGAGACCATCGAGGTCAAGGCCGACTATGAAGGGAACGACCTGTCCACAGCCACGATCACGGTGATCGACGCAGCCGATTTCACCACCGCCGATGAAGTTGTAGACCGTGAGACGCTTCGATCCTTTGTAGGAGGTTTCGTTGATTACCTGGCTACCGTAGACACCGTGGATAAAGCCGCCAGGCTTCTGAGTGACGTCCGCTCCGAAGGGATCTGGAGAGTACCCGGGGAGATGTACTTCATCTTTCTTCAGCCGGACGGCAGCGTGTTCCTGCACGCCGACGATCCGACCCGGGACGGGATAGACGCGAGCGACCTGGAGGACGACAATGGCGAGAAAGTCATTCAGAAGATCCTCGAGACGGCGGCGGCCGGTGGAGGCTTTGTCGATTACACCTGGGATGATCCCGACGTGCCGGACGACGATCCGGCCCGGGTCGCCTATGCGGTCAATGTCACTTCGAACCTCACCGGCCGGGACTGGGTAGTGGTCAGCGGTTTCAACCAGTTCATTCCGCGCGGAGATGAACTGGAACTGCCCGGTCCGCCTGAAGTGTGGGCGCGGGACGTGGTGGACAGGGAAACGCTGAAGGCCTTCGTGCAAGGCGCGATACGCTGGTATGAGGAAGCGATTGCGCTGATCGGTGACGATTTGGGCAAACTGGCGCTGGTTAGGGATATAACCAGAGTAGAAGGCGGACCGTTCAGAGAAGGCGCCGTCTACATGTTTACCATGACTTCACAGGGATACGTGCTTTTCCACGGCGCCGATGTAACGCAGGAAGGGGCCGTCCAGATTCACCTCGAGGACCTGAACGGCGTCCGGTTCGTCGAAGAGATCATCAAGGCGGGGCTGCGCGGGGGCGATTTCATCGAGTATCACTACGACGATCCCTCGGTAGAGGGAGACGAAGAACTCGGTTCGCCCAAAGTGAGTTATGCCGAGGCCTATACGCTTCCTCCCGACAGCCCGCTCTTTCCCAATGCGACCCTGGTAACCGGCGCCGGCTTCTATCGGAGGCCCGTGGACGACGTGCCGGAGATCACGCTGACGGTGGAGCCGGAAACCGTGATCGAAGGCCGCGGCGGCCAGGAGGTGACGGTGACGGCCACGCTGACCGAGGAACCGATTACGGCGGCGACCATCATAGGCCTGACTTTGGGGGGCACGGCCACGAGCGATGACTACACCGCGGAAGGTACGCTCGAGATCATCATCCCCAGGGATGCCGTGTCGGCGTCTCGAACTCTCACTTTCGACGTTGCGTACGATGGAATGGACGAGGCCGGCGAGACCATCGTGGTCACGGCCGATTATGAAGGCCAGGAAATCGGAACCGCAACGATTTCGGTGCAGGACGCGCTCGTTCCTCCGCTGCCCGTCGGTGACGTAACCGCCGCGGACGTGATGGACCGGGCAACCCTGAAGACTTTCGTCCAGGCCGCGACTTCTGCCTACAAAGGAGCCATCGACGAGGTGGGATTCGGGAACCATGAGGATGTCGTCGAGGCCTTCCGGATCGAGGACGGTATCTGGCGGCTGGGTGAAATCTACATCTTCTTCCTGCAAACCGACGGCCTGCTGCTCTTTCACGGCGCCACCCCGTCCCGCGAGGACGTGAACATTTTCGACGCCCAGGACCTGAACGGGGTCTATTACGTTCGTGAACTCATACAGGCCGCGCAAGCCGGGGGCGGTTACGTCGAGTACTATTTCGACAATCCGGCCGTGGTCGGAGACGAAGAACTGGGATCGCCCAAGGTGAGTTACGCGGAAACTGTCGTCGTCGATGGGATGGAACTCGTCATCGGCTCCGGGTTCTATTTCGACTTCACCGGATACACCCCTGGAATTACGCTTTCCGTGAACCCGGCGACCGTGTCGGAGGAAGGCGGAGCGCAGATCGTGACCGTGACGGCCGCGCAGACCAGCATGGCCATACCGATCTCGACGGTATTGCCGCTTGCGCTCTCCGGTACGGCCACCGGTGACGATTACAGCGTCAGCGGCGACCTGAGCATTACGATACCCGGGGAGCGTACGGAAGGCTCGACGCAGCTTACCCTCACGGTCGTCAACGACGACGTGTACGAGTCCGGGGGAGAAACGATCATCGTGTCGGCGAGTTTCGACAGCCAGGAACTCGATACCGCCACGGTGACGGTTACCGACTCCTACGACGCCCCGTCGACCGTAGGCAGCCCGCCGTCGGTAACGCTGGAGGCGGGTGATTCAAGGACCGCGAACCTGGAGTCCGTCTTTACCGGCACCGACCTGAGCTATTCGGCCGCCACGTCCGACAACGGCGTCGCGGAAGCCGCCATGACGGGCGCCACGCTGACCGTAACGGGTGTACGCAAGGGCTCCGCCACGGTGACGGTCGCCGCAAGGAACGCGGCGGGAACGGCAACTGTCGAGGTGGGCGTGACGGTCACGGCCATCGCGGCGGAGCGGATGGCCTACGAGAACATCCTGGGCGCCATGGGCCGTAATATGCTGTCCAGCGTCTCGACAACCATCGGTGGCCGCTTCGCCGCGGGAACCGGTGGACAGAGAATCACCGTGGGAGGCCGGAGAATAGACGGCATCGCGTCGAGCGTGTCGGCGTTGGCCAGCCTTACGGGCCACGGACGCCAGGCTCAGGAGAAACACCTGGCGCTGTTGAACGACGCCGGTCACCCGCGCGGCGTTGGTGGAGATTACCTGCTGCGGACGAGTTCCTTCGTCTACGCGCCGGAGGACCAGATGGCGACCGGAGGAGTCCAATGGACCGTGTGGGGCGCGGGTGACCTGCGGAACTTCCAGGGCGAACCCGATGTGGACGCCAGTTACGACGGAAGTCTTAAGGCGGCGTATCTCGGATTTGACGTGGCCGTGCAGCGCAACTGGCTGGCGGGTATCGCCCTTTCGCACGCGACAGGCCAGTCCGATTACGACGTAACCGTCGCGAGCGGCACCCTGGAATCGCGTCTTACCAGCGTGCTGCCGTACGTACGCTGGCTATGCAGCACCGGTCTTTCTGAAGCGTGGTCGATCGTGGGACTCGGCACCGGCGAGGTCGAATCAGAGGATGCCACGAGCGACCTTTCCATGCGCATGGCCTTGGTGGGCATACGCACCCGGCTGGCGGGGACGGGCGGCACGGGGCTGGACGTGGTGGGTGACGCGGGCCTGGCCCGGCTGTCGACTTCCGACAGTGAATCGGCTTCGCTCGGGGACATAAACGCGAACGCGCAGCGGGTCCGGATCGGCCTTGAGGGGTCGCGTTCGACGAAGCTCTCCGGTGGAACCACCCTGACCCCCTACGCGCAACTCGCCGGGCGTTACGACGGCGGCACCGGCCAGACGGGCCAGGGCCTCGAGGTTTCGGGAGGGCTGCGCCTGTCAGGCGGCCGGGTGGGCATAAACGCACAGGGCAGGTTCCTGGCGGTCCACACCGCCGAAGGATACAGCGAAAACGGGTTTTCCCTGGTCGCGTCCCTGAGTCCCGGCGCGGGCGGGACAGGCCTTTCCATGTCCGTCGCGCCGCGCGTTGGCGCAGGTACGGGAGACTCGGGCATGATGTGGCGTGACAGGCCGCTTGCGGGCTCGTCCCTTCACGGCCGAAACAACGCCCGCGCGCTGAGGGCGGAGGTCGGTTACGGGCTCGCGTACCCGTCCATGGGCGTGTTGATGACGCCCTTCGGCGAAATGTATCTCCTCGGGGACGACCGGCGGCAGATGCGGCTGGGCGCCAGACTCGCCCCGTCCGGTGCCGACTTCGGCGGTGCATCCATGGAACTTTCCGGCATGCGGATCGACCGGCGCGGCGGCGCATCCGACCACCGAATCGGGCTACTGGCCCGCATGAGTTTCTGACGAGACGAAACCGCGCCTCAGACCGGTCCGTTACCGCGGGCCGGTCTGGCGCATGAACGGGTCCGCGCCGGTCCCGGCGCAAGGTGAACCGGGGTATTCCGGCCGGACGCAGGCAAAGGGGATTGCACTGTGGTACTCACAAACGAAGAAGTCGAGCATTTCAGGGCCCACGGCTACGTGGCCAAACCCGGGTTTTTCTCGGACCGGGAGACCCGGGCGTTCCAGGCCGAGATCGATCGGCTCATGGAGGAAGGCGCCCTGCGCAACGTCGCCACGGAAGGCGATGGCAAAACGACGTCCACAACGCTGCGCAACCTGCAGCTTTGCCCGATGTACCGGCACAGCGGCCTGTTCAGGGCCCTGCCATTCCAACCCGACGTGGTCGCCGCCATCTCCCGGTTGATCGGGGATCCCTACATCCTCCACCTGGACCAGGTCTTTCTCAAGCCGGGCAGGGACGGCATGGGCACCCACTGGCACCAGGACAACGCCTACTTTAAGATCAGCGATCCGCTGAAGGGAACGGCCGTCTGGATCGCCGTGCACGATGCGACCGTCAAGAACGGCACCATGCAGGTGGTCCCCGACAGTTACAAAACGGCTTACGAGCACAGCCGGGACCCGTACAGCGACCACCACATACGCTGCTATCCGCCGGAGGAACAGGCGGATACCATCGAACTGAAAGCGGGCGGAGCCCTGTTCTTCTGCTACGGTACCGCGCACTGCACCGGCCAGAACCGCACGGAAAACCCCCGCGCAGGCATCGCATTCCACTTTCTCCACGCCGACTACGCGCCGAAGCAACTTATTGAAGACGGCCGCGATTACCGGCCGTATATCACCGGACCACGGGCGACAGGCGGAGTGGCCGAGTACGGGATACGCGTGGAGGGCATCTGGGAATCCGAGGTGGAGAAGGCGCTGGAACACGGCCACGCCGTGGCGTGAAACCACGTCGATATACCTCGGGGAATTACGGGTTTCCGTCCGCCGGTCGATAGACTCCGTTTGAGCCGTCAACCGATTCATTCCAGCATACAGGTGATTCAAATGATCTGGAGAATTCCCGTGTCACTTCGCTTCGTTCTCGCCGCCTGCCTCACCGCGGCGTCCAGTACAACCGTTGCCCAGCAGCCTCCTCCAGCGGCCTACCAGGCCGCCCGTACCGGCGGCAACTACATGCACAACTTCTACCTGCCGCCACCCTCCACGACCACGCCCCGCCGGCCGGCCTGGTCCCCCGACGGCGAGACGTTGGCTTTCGCGCTGCACGGGTCCATCTGGCGGATACGGCTGGGCGAGCATACCGCGTACGAACTCACGGACAACGAAACCTACGACTCTTCTCCGGCCTGGTCGCCCGACGGTAGATGGATCGCCTACACGGCCGAAACCGACAACAGGACAATTGATCTCATGGTCCTCAACGTCGAAACAGGCGTATCCCGGCCGCTGACGACCGGGGACCACCTCTACCTCGATCCCGACTGGTCGCCCGATGGCTCCAGGCTGGCTTACGTGTCCACGGAACCCAGCGGTTATTTCAACATATTCGTACAGGACATGGCGGACGGCCGCGCGACCGGAGATCCAATACAGCTGACCCGCGACAACGATTATGGGCAGAGCCGCCTTTACTTCGGCGCCTACGACCTTCACATCGAACCGAGCTGGTCGCAGGACGGCGAGGAGTTGATGTTTGTCAGCAACCGCGCAATCCCCCTGGGGTCGGGGGCGGTATGGCGGATGCCCGTCGAACCGTTCGGCATCGACAAGGCCACGATCGTCCACGAGGAACAGACCCTGTACCGCACCCGGCCGCACTGGTCGCCGGACGGATCGCGCTTCGTATACGCTTCCCACCGCGGCGGCCAGTATACGAAACTCTATCTCCTGCCGGCGGACGGAGGCCACCCCTACAAAATCACCTTCGGCGACTGGGATGATTTCTACCCCCGCTGGTCGCCGGACGGATCGAAAATCGCCTATATCACTAATCAACAGGGGCTGCCCGCCTTGCGGATCATGGAAACGGTAGGCGGCAGACTGACCGACGTCCGCATCCGCGAGAAACGCTGGCGCGGGTCCCACGGCCGCGCGGCGGTCACCGTGCTTGACGGCGACACGGGAAAACCGACAACGGTCCGCGTCTATACCCGGGCGTCTGACGGCAAGTCCTATGCGGCAGACGGCGCGTACCACCGCGTCGGGCGGCTTCGAGAACACTTCTTTCATGTCCCCGGCTCCTTCGTACTCGACGTTCCGGCCGGGCCGCTGACTGTGGAAGCCATGAAGGGCTTCGAATACCACCCCGTCAGCAGGACGGTGGAGATCGAGGAAGGGAAGACCACCGCCGTGGCGCTTACGCTGAAGCGCATGACGGACATGCGGGAAAAGGGATGGTACAGCGGCAGCACCCACGTGCACATGAACTACGCGGGGGATCTGCACAACACGCTGGAAAACCTCATGCACATGTCTGAAGCGGAGGACCAGTCCGTTGTGAACGAACTCGTGGCCAACAAGGACAACCGCATGCTCGACTACCAGTTCTTTACGGGCGAGCCCGACGCCCTTTCCACGCCGGAGCACATCCTGCACGTGGGCGAGGAGTACCGTCCGGCTTTTCACGGCCACGTCTATTTTATCGGACTTTCGGATTTCCTCCTGTCGCCCTTTGCGTCCGGTTACGAGGGCACCGCGATATACAGTCTGTATCCGTCAAACACGGATATGCTCCGCCTGGCCGGTGAGCAGGGCGCCTTCAGGGGTTACGTCCATCCCTTTTTCGGCGAGGCGGATCCGCTGGGCGGCGAAAACCCGACGCTGGGCGGCGCCAAGGCCTTTCCCGTCGACGCGGCGCTGGGCACCGTGGAAGCGCTCGAGATATCGGGGGCGGGACACGCCGTACTCAACGTGTGGCATCGCCTGCTCAACAACGACTTCAACATCATCCTGACCGGCGGGGAGGATTCCATCAGCAGCATGTACCGGACCGCCATCGTCGGCCAGGTCCGTTCCTACGTCTACCTGGGCGACACGCCCCTGTCCTGGGACGCCTGGCTGTCGGGACTGCGCGCCGGGCGGACCTTCGCCACCAACGGACCGATCCTGGGGTTCACCATCGACGGCATGGGTCCCGGCGAGATTATCCATCTTCCTGAAGAGGGCGGTTCGATCTCGCTTGCCGGCGAAATGCGGAGCATCGTACCGCTTGACAAAGTGACAGTCTACCGGAATGGGGAGATCGCGAAGGAAATACCCCTGTCCGAGGACAGGACAAGGGCTGATTTCGAGGAAAAATGGACGGTGCGTGAAAGCGGATGGTACACCCTCCAGGCGGAGGGTTCCCCGTGGACCCACCCCATCGACGACCGCTATCCGCTGGCCACGACGCAACCCATACGGGTCTACGTGGGGGACGATCCGATCCGCAGCCGGGAATCCGCCCAATACTTCGTTCGGTGGATCGACCGGCTTATCGAAATGGCCGAAGCGCACCCGGGCTGGCGCTCCCAGGAGGAAATCGATCACGTTCTGGGACAGTTCCGGGAGGCGCGTGCGGTCTACGAAAACCTCGCGCGATGATCAGGTTGGATCTCTTTGCGCAATGACCAGGTTGCGTCTCTCCCGCGCGGCGCCGCGGACACGGGCTGGACGCGGTTCAAGGTGCCGCCCCTAAGCGGTCCTTTCAGGCCGATTCCTCCAGGCTGTTCAGCACGGCGTCCCATGCCAGTTCCGAGGCGATCAGCCCGAAATCGGTCGTGCTCTTCAGGCGCCTGTTCTCCATCTCACCGGTCGTCGCGGTAAACAGCACGTCCCCGTCCCGCATCGTGTGAAAAGGGTGAATCGCCCGGGCCATGGACGCGTGGACCTGCCTGCCGATCTGGCTCAGTTCGCCCTGGGTCCACTTCTGGTTGGTCACGACCAGCGTCAGCGTGGTGTGCCTGCCCACCCGGTCGGATCCGGATTCCGACCTCCTGGCAAGGCGCGCTTCCAGCTTGTCATAGGGATGGCGATGGTCCCGCGTCCGGACCCGGCCTTCGCGGTCGACGATATCGCCCAGGGCGTTCACCACAGTGAACACGGCGATCTTCGTCGCTCCGATTTCTCTGTAAGTTCCGCCCTCGCCCACACCCGCCCAGCGTCCCGCGCCGCGCCGGCCATAGTAGAAACTACCCGGGGCGGCCGTAACGGCGGCGGCTTCGCCGAGCTTCCTGTCTGGATAGACGAAATCCTTCCGGTTGAACCAGTCGAAGATGATCGCGCCGGCGACCAGCGGCAGGGCCGGGGGACTACTCGGCGCCTCCTTCGCAGTCAGGGCGGCCCGCACGCCGGAAACGGCCTCCAGTCCGTGCAACGAACCGCCTGCGAAACAAATGGCATGATGGAACTGGTACTCCGATTCGACCACGCCGGGCATGCCGCCCCGGACGTCAACGGCCGTGACGGCACCCTGGTCGAAGAGGAAGACCGTACATCCCGTGGGGCCTTCGTCGTATTCGGCGAATCCGATACTCAGGCGGGGGAAGTCGAACTCGAGACATGGCGCAGTAAAGCCGGTAACCGGAACGGGCACGTCGCTGCCGGGCATTTTCCGTCTCCTTTATGCCCGGCCTTCGGGGCGGTGACGACTCTGGCTGCCACTCGAACCACGCATCGGGGGCTGCATCGGCCAATAGACAAATAGCCCGTGAAACGGCGCAACTCGGTCCACGGGCTATCTTGATGCGTTCTGCACTCTGGTGGTATCTCTAACCGGATACCTTGGTTACGTTCGCGGCCTGAAGGCCCTTGGGACCTTCTGTGATGTCAAAGGTGACTTCATCGCCTTCGTTCAGCGTCTTGAACCCCTGGGCGACGATCGCCGAATAGTGGACGAACACGTCGTCCCCATCTTCGCGGGCGATGAATCCGAATCCCTTGCGTTCATTAAACCACTTGACCGTGCCACGTTCCATACCGACACACCTGCCTTATTAGGAAGAAATGGTTTCCCTGACAACCAGTTTCGTAATTGCCTGGAAATAAGTAACTACATCGAAAACACGGGCAGTTCTCGGCGGTTACGGACAGGTTGTCATGGGGAGGGATTTAACTACTTCGCACCTTCGCGCAAATATACGGAAAAGGGGTAATTTGTCAAGTGATTTCTTCGTCCAGCGGGCAAAAACAGGTTGCCTGTATTTACCATATGGCGCATAATATAAGTAACTATTCCCCCTCGCATCTCAGCTACTTCGACCAGATGCATCCAGACGGCCTGCCACCGCCGCACGTTTCCGGCAACAGATTGCCGAACCGGAGGTACTCCCATGTATTCCTCGCCCGACCTCAACTTCGATCCAAGATTTGAAGATCCAAAGGCACTGGCGGCTCTCAGCCGCCGCGGTTTCCTGGGCCGCTTTCTCGGCGGAGCGCTGGCCGGCACCGCGCTGGCGTCTCTTGGCGCGAAAACCGCCCATGCCGCGGTGGACATGAACGATACGGGCGCCGCCGCAGCGCCCGACGACGAACCATTCTGGGAACTGGTGGCCAAACAATTCCTGATCCGACCGGACCTCGCGTACATGAACACCGGGACCCGGGGGCCCTCCCCACGCAGCGTCCACATGGCGCAGATCGACGCGCTGAACCGCATCAACAACGATTACGTGAGCTTCAGGAGGGACTTCTATACCGAAGAGTACAGCGACGGGTTCATGGCCAAGTTCGCGGAATACGTCGGCTGCAAGCCCAATGAGCTCGCCCTGGCGAACAATACCACGGACGGGATGATCACGGGTACGTTCGGTCCCGTCCTCGAACCCGGAGACGAGATCGTCTACACCAACCACGACCACGGCGCGGGGACGAATCCCATACTCAACCGGGCACACCGGGACAAGCTGAAAGTCGGCGTCATCGACCTTTCCGATCCCAAACTCCATCCGCCCAAGTCGCCGGACGACCTCCTGAAGGCCTTCGAGGCAGGCATCACGCCGAAGACCAAACTGCTCAGCTTCTGTCATACGAATTACACGGACGGGTTATTCATGCCCGTCAAGGAGATCTGCGAGATGGCCCGGTCAAAGGGCGTCATCACGCTGGTGGACGGCGCCCAGCCGCCGGGCATGGTCAAGCTCGACATGCACGACCTGGGATGCGACATGTACGCCGGTCCGTCGCACAAATGGATGCTGGCGTCCATGCAGTCCGGCTTTTTCTATGTCAAAGAGGACATGTTCGACCGGATCCAGCCCGTCACCTCGACCACGCCTTTCGCAGGCAAGAACATGTACGGCGAAGATCTCTCTTCGAACGAGCGGTGGCTAGAACGGATGAGCTCGGCCGGTCAGTATACGCGCCGGGGTTCCAGCAGTTATCCGAAGTGGGTGGCCGTCAACGCGGCGCTCGACTTCCACAACCACCTGACCCCTGAAGGGATCGAAGCCCGCATCCGCTACCTGGCCGGCAAACTGGCCAATGGTCTCCGCAACATCGACGGCGTGGAGGTGTTCGCTTCCGAGGATCCGAGACTTCACGCGGGACTCGTCCCATTCAGGATCAAGGACGTGCCGACCCGGGACCTCAACACGAAGCTCCTGGAAGACTATAATATCTACATCCGAAGCGTGACCCACATGCAGGTCGGTTGGGACGCAAACCGCGCCTCGATGCATATCATGGTCACGGCGGCCGAAGTGGACAAGATCCTCGGCGCCGTCAAAGAGATTTCGAAATCGGTGAACGGGTAAGATCGGGGATACTTCAGGGCCGGTCTTCTGAGGCCGGCCTGTCGGTTTTCTTCATGGCCAGCCGCGTCCACAGGCGCTTCATGATCCAGTCCAGCAGGCGGGGCGACAGCCAGTGGAAGAAGACGAAGAACTTGCCGTAGAAAGAAACCACTACTTCCCGGCTGCCCTTTCGCGTGGCACGGACGATTGCAGTTGCCACGGTATCGGCGGAAAGAGAGGGGGCGTTCATCCGTTGCCCCTTCTGTCGCATCAAGGGCGTATCGTGGAACGTCGTGTCTACCCGGGGCGGGCAAATGACGGATACGGTGATGCCGTGTTCCGCCGCTTCCATTCGGAGGCTGTCCGAGAAGGCCTGCAATGCGAACTTGCTGGCACAGTAGGCCGATATGTGGGGCAAGGCTCGCTTTCCCGCGACGGATGAGACGTTGACGATCCTGCCGCCCTTCTGCCTGATCATACAGGGCAACACTGCCTGCGTGCACCAGATCAGGCCGAAGAAATTCACCTCGAAGACCCGTTTCAGCTCCTCTGGATCCATGTTCTCCACCGGGCTGAGCAGACCGATACCCGCGTTGTTCACCAGCACGTCGATCCTTCCCTGGGATTCCGCGACTTCCTTCATCTTCTCGAACACGGCGGACCGGTCCGTCACGTCCACGGCCATGGGGACCGCGCGACCGCCCGCCTGCTCGATATCCGCGGCGATCCGGACCAGCCTTCCCTCGGAACGGGCCGCCAGGACGACCGTGGCGCCCTCGCGGGCGAAAGCCTCGGCCGTGGCCTGGCCGATACCGGTCGATGCACCGGTAACCACCACTACGTTGCCGCTCATCGAGGCCATGAGCGATTAACCTCCTGCTATGCTAAGTTCGATCCAGGTCCAGGGAAACCATGCGACCCGTTTCGCTGGACTGGTAGGCGGCTTCTATGATGCGCAATACGCGCAGGGCGTTTTCCCCGTCACTGGCCGGGCCGGACGGGCCGGCCGGGCTGGCCAAGCCGGCCGGGGGATCCCCCCGCATGGCCGAAGCGATGAACCGTCCGACGAAATCCTGGCCGTACTGACCGCCGTAGGCTTCGGTTTCCGCCACGACGTACTTCAACTCGCGGCGGGGCGTCGAACGCCATATTTTCGAGGTGCTCTCGACGACTACGGGTCGATCCTCTTCCGTGGGATACCAGGTAATGTTTCCTTCCAGCCCACGGAAACTCAGGTAGGTGTCGTAGCTTCCCGACAGGTACCCGGCCGGACTGATGGGCAGAAGGTAGCCGGCATGCAGGGTGGCGATCGCGCCGCTTCCCAGGCGCATGACCATACCCGCCGTGTCTTCCACGTCGATGGGCTGTTCGTTCAACGTGCCGACCATGGCGGAGACAGCTGCTACCTCGTCCCTCGTAATATAGCGGATCGCGTCTATCCAGTGACAGGCCAGCCAGCTCAGGATGCCGCCGCCTGATATACGCTTATTGAACAACCAGTGCGTGGGGTCGCGAAAACGGACCTGGGATGTGATCATCCGGCCTTCGACCGAGAGTAGTTTTCCGATCACCCCCGCTTCGATCAGTTCCCGAAGATCGTTGACGATAGGGTTGGACCGCCAGGTGTAGTAGACGCCCAGGTGGACGCCCGCGCCGCGGACCGCGTCGAGCAAGGGCGCCATGTCCCCGCTGCTCGCTGCCACCGGTTTCTCGGTCAGGACGTGCTTGCCCGCCTTCGCAGCCCGGATCACCCAGTCGGGATTCCGGTCGTTTGTCGCCAGCGATACGACGATCGGAACGTCCTCCCGCTCCATGATCTCTTCGAATGAAGCCCCTGTCCTCTCCAGCTTGGGATGCGTGTCGCTTCTCAATCGTTCCACCGCGCTTTCGTCCTCGTCCCAAGGGACTACGGCAGCGACTTCATCCAGTAACTCGAGCGTACGCAAATGGGGAGCGGAATGGGGATGGGTAACCCCCAGGAACCCTACCTTGACCTTCATGCCATACATCCTTCCATACTGGAGACGACAGGGGCTTCATTGATGCGTCGTCCTACCACGTTCATCGCAGCTACAGCCCTGCCTCTCTTCGCATTGCGCTAACCCGGCGGATCAAGATCCCGGCCCGCGTCGTATAGATACTCGTAAGTGTATATACCGGTATTGTGGCCGTCTTTCCAGGTGAACTGGAGGGCGTACCGGCCGACGGTACTCATGTCGATCACCTCCACGCTCGGATCCAGGGATTCGTTGGCGAGCAGGGTCAACCCGCCGGTGGAGGACAGCTGATCGCGGAGATCGCGGCAGGTGGCGCAGGGGCAGGCTTTTCGCAGTTCGGCAAGGGCGTACTTTCTCGCGCTGCCATCATTCCAGAAGACGGTCAGCTCGCCCTTTTCCGGGTGGTCCAGGGCCAGGTGTTCGGGCGCGGGAGGGACGGTGGACATGACGGCTCCATCACTCCGGCCCTTCGGCGGGCTGGGTGTCGGCGGGACGGGAGGCGGCGGCATCGCCTGAGGCGGCGGCATCGCCTGAGGCACTGGAGACCTCGGATGCGCCCGGACCGTCTATATCGCCCGGACCGTTCGAACCGGACCGTTCCCACATCATTTCGGGTGAGACCGGTTCCGGCGATGAAAACACGATGTCGTCCACGTGTTCGAAGACCGCCACGTCCTCGTGGGAACGCTTCTGGCCGTCCATCCGTTCCCGTTCCGCGGAAAGCAGGATGTCGCCGTGCCTGCGCCAGTCGTTCCACTTCCACTCTCCCCGGCTTCGCTCATCCTGTCCTTCCCGCAGTTGCAGCAGATAGACCCATTTGTCCATCAGGCGGGTTTCCCGGTTGATATAGGCCCAGTATTCATCGCCAGGCGTGTTTCCCACGTCATTGAAACTGAGATGCAGCTTGTCGTAGACGACGCCGTCGACGACTTCCTCGCCCGCGTAGTCCAAGTCAACGCCCGGGTCCTGCAGTTTATAGGGCATCAGCAGCCAGTACGTGTCGTTTATCCACGCACCCCGGGCCCGTTCCAGGGACCGGTTCCGCGCCTCGGCGTCCGTAATCTCCGTCCCGTCCGTGTACGCCATCCCCTCTCCCGTATTCAGGTTCATCAGGACGACGTGGGATTGTCCGCTTTCCCGGTCGGTCCAGGATACACGGTATCGACCCGTGCCTTTGTCCCAGTAGTGCGTGCGAAACCCGAAGAACGAAAACCGTATATACCTGGTGGCATGCCAGCTTTCCCAGCCGCCCAGGGCTTCCATCACTTCCTCCGCAATGACCCGGGCCTGCTCCGGGCCGGTGTCCACGGTACCCGGGTCAGGATCAGTGTCAGATCCCGCGCAGCCGGGGGTCCATGAGAGGAAAAAGGGAATCAGCAGCAAAGCTACATACCGCGCCACAACCCGCCGTGATGTCATTAGAGCGTAACCCATGCCTGTTTCTCCTCCGATGCCGTTATGGCGTCGGCAACCTTCTGCACGCTGAATCCTTCGTGGAAACTCGGATTGGCTTCCCCGCCGGACCGGATCGCGTCGACGAAGTGTCGCTGCGGTGACAACGCACCCTGCCGGGCGGGCACGGGCAGCGGCTGAAGGTTGCCCCGCAGGCCCTGTCCACCCTTCAGACTGGCCTGCATGGTGTCGCGGACGAACTGGAACTGCAGGGCGCCGTTACTGCCGTGGATGTCGATATGAATATAGTCCGTGCACAGCGCGCAGCGGCTCACGTGGAACACGGCCTGGATCCCGTCCTGCATCTGGGAAACAACGGCGCAGGCGTCTTCAAGCTCGGATTCCCGCATGGCGGAAGAATCGGGCGCGGGGCGTTCCGGGATAAGCGTGTGCATCAGCGAACAGACCCGCTCGAATTCTCCGACCCACCACCGCGTCATGTCGATCAGGTGCACGCCGAGGTCGCCCATGGCGCCGAGGCCCGCCTCCATGCGTCGCTCCCGCCAGCTGTGTTCTTTCCGGGGACTCGCCCTGTACCCCATCATGTAGCGTGCGTTCAGATGGTAGATCCTGCCGATGTATCCCTCGTCGAGCAGGGATTTCATGCGAAAGGCCGGGCCGTTGAACCGCCAGCCGAAATTAGTCATGTGCACCATGCCGCTCCGACGGGCGCATTCGAGCATGTCTCCGGCTTCTTCAGTGTTTAGTCCCAGCGGCTTCTCGCACAGGACGTGTTTCCCGGCTTCCAAAGCCTCGAGGACCATTTGTTTGTGCAGATGCACGGGCGTGCAGATACTGACCGCATCGATGTCCTCGCGATCCAGCACCTCGCGGTAATCCGTATGGGTTTCGGCAATCCCGTAGTCTTTGGCCACGCGCTGAGCGGTCTCCGTGGTCCGGCTGCAGATGGTCTTGACGACGACGTCGGGACAGGCCTGGTAACCACGGACGTGATATTGGCCGAAACCCAGGCCGATAACACCCACGCGCAAAAGGTCGGATGCCATGTATGTTTCCTTGCGTTCTAACTGTACTCAGACACAGTGAATCGCCATTGAATCCTACGACCGCACCGGTTTCTTGTCAAGCACATTGGGGGCCGGACCCGGCCCGGATGCGCTACTGTTCGGTCCTTTCGGCGACGACGACCAACTGGTTCGTATCCCAGTCATATGGCCTGAAATCGAGTCCGCCGTATACCTCCCTGATCGTCATGCCCGCGGCGGCCAGAAGCAGGTCCAGTTCGGTCACCGTGTAGACTCTGATGGAAGAAGTGTATTCCCTCTTTTCGGCGCCTTTGAATACGGTCGTCCTGGTATGAACCCGGTTTGCGACCGGATCGAAGTCGCGCTCTTCGAGTACGATACGGTCGTCCTGGCGATGGACTTCCCGGGCGGCGAACCGCCGGATCAGGTAATCCCGGTTGACCAGTTGACCCACGAATCGGCCGCCGGGGCGCAGCGCTTCCGAGACAGATCTCAGGACCTGGAAATTCTCGTCTTCCTCCTCGAAATACCCCATGGTATTGAACAGGCTGACAACCCAGTCGAATCTCCCGGAAAAAGGCAGCTCGCGCATATCGCCCCGGACCCAGGTTCCCCCGGGTTCCTGTTCACGGGCATGCTTCAGCAACGGCGGGGACAGATCGTACCCAACGACCCGGTATCCACGTTTTCTCAGCGGCGTGCTGACCCGCCCGTAGCCGCAACCGAGGTCCAGTATCCCGCTCCCGTCCGGAGGTCCGATCAGGCGCGCGAGGCCATCCACCTCCAGGTCCGTATCCTCGTGGTGGTCGAAATGGTAGTAGTCTTCGCCGAAGTAGTCGATGTACCAGGGATTTGTCATTATGATTGTCCAGCCGCCTGTGCGCCGCCCGGGCGCCGCGTGCAGAAGCGGGGCCGCCGGGACCGCCGCGGATCTGCCACGTGCCGTACCCGGCGGTTTTCGTACCCGCCGGCGGCCGTTGCCGCATTGATGGTCGCATGGCCGAAATCCAGCGCCGACCGCCTCAGGTTAACTCCCGCCGCCACGTATTACAAGCGTCTTTTCCAGGATTCCCCGGCTATCGTGAAAATACCTTGATTTCTAAACACGCGTATAGCATCTTTCGGTTGCTGTACCGACGCACGACAGACCGATCCGCTGACCCGCGACAACCTGATCCGCCGACCCGCGAAATCCAGTCGTCTTCCCATGGCCAGAACGACCATCCAGATCAAAGGGGCCCGCGTTCACAACCTGAAGAACGTCAGCCTCGACCTGCCGAAAGACGCGTTGATCTGCTTCACCGGGGTATCCGGTTCCGGCAAATCCTCGCTGGCCTTCGATACCCTCTACGCGGAGGGCCAGCGGCGCTACGTCGAATCCCTCTCCGCCTACGCGAGGCAGTTCCTCGGCCAGATGCAGAAACCCGACGTAGACCGGATCACCGGGCTGGCACCGGCTATTTCCATCGAACAGAAGGCTTCGGGGTTGAACCCGAGGTCCACGGTCGGAACGATTACCGAGATCTACGACTTCCTGCGCGTGCTCTACGCCCGGGTGGGAACGCCCCACTGTATGAAATGCGGAGACGAGATCGGAGCGCAGACCCTCGAACAGATCGTCGCGCGCATCCTGGCGCTGCCCCCGGGAACCAGGCTGCACGTCCTGGCGCCGGTCGTCCAGGGACGGCGCGGGGAGTACCGGGACCTCTTCGAGGACCTGCGCCGGCAGGGCTACCTGCGCGCCAGGGTGAACGGCGAGATCGTCAACCTCTCCGAAGATCCCGATCTCGACCGCAACATGCGCCATACGATCGAAGTGGTGACGGACCGGCTAATCATGCGGGACGAAATACGCACCCGGCTGGTCGAAGCCGTGGAAGGCGCACTGCATCTGGGTCAGGGCACCATGATGATCCAGGTGGAAGAGGACGGCCGGACTTCCAACCAGCTCTTCAGCACGCGGTACGCCTGCAACAAGTGCGATCTGAGTTACGAGGAGCCCACTCCGCAGATGTTCTCATTCAACAATCCCCAGGGCATGTGTCCGAACTGCCACGGGCTGGGCACCATGATGCGGATCGAGCCGCGGCTCATCATACCCGATCCGGCGAAATCCATAAACGAAGGCGCTATCGAACCCCTCGGCACGATCACCAACCTCTGGAAACGGCACTTTTTCGAGGGAGTCGCCCATCACGCGGGGTTCAGCCTGGACACCCCCTGGCAGCAACTGACTGAGGAAGCGCGTCGCGTCGTGCTGTACGGCCTGGGCTACAAGCGCATCCATTTTACCTTCCGGAACGGGAAGGGCGGCGAATGGACGCACAAGGACCGGTTCAACGGGGTCGTGACCGACCTTGAAAAACGGTACCATACACTCAAGTCCCCGCGGCACAAGGCAGAGATCGAAAGATACATGGCCATCGGGGAGTGCGACCACTGTCAAGGCGAGCGCCTCAAGCCGGAGGCGCTTTCCGTCACCCTCGGCGGTCTCTCCATCGCCGCATTGTGCCGGATGTCGATAACGGATGTCCGCGCATTCTTCCGGAAACTGACGCTGACGGACGCCGAACGTCAGATCGGCGACGAGGCGCTCAAGGAAATCGTCGCCCGGCTCGACTTCCTGCTCAACGTGGGGCTCGACTACCTGACACTGGAACGCACGGCGCCGACGCTCTCCGGCGGGGAGGCGCAGCGTATACGTCTCGCGAGCCAGATCGGCCGTGGGCTCGTCGGGGTCATGTACGTGCTCGACGAGCCGAGTATCGGCCTGCATCCGCGAGACAACCGGCGGCTGCTGGATACGCTGGGCCAGTTGCGGGACCAGGGCAATACCGTCATCATCGTGGAGCACGATGAAGAGACCATGTGGGCGTCCGACCACATGGTGGATTTCGGTCCCGGCGCCGGCATCAACGGCGGGGAGATCGTGGCCGAAGGCAGCCCGGGCGTCGTGGCGGCGACCAGCGGTTCGTTGACCGGGCAGTATCTGAGCGGGAAGAAGATGATCCCCGTCCCGGCCTCCCGCCGCGGCGTGAACGATAAGTGGCTGACCATCCTTGGCGCCAGGCAGAACAACCTCAAGAACCTGGACGTCCGCATACCGGTCGGTCTCTTCACCTGCGTCACCGGCGTGTCCGGTTCCGGCAAGAGCTCCCTGATCAACGACATCCTGTACGCGGCCCTGGCCCGGTCGCTGAACAAGGCAGGCACGGACCCGGGCGCGTATGACGGCCTCAAGGGCGCAGGACACCTGGACAAGGTCATCAACATCGACCAGGCGCCCATCGGCCGCACGCCGAGATCCAATCCCGCGACCTACACGAAGGTCTTCGACGCGATCCGGTCCCTCTTCGCCGAGACGCCCGAGGCCAGGATACGCGGCTACAAACCGGGCCGTTTCAGCTTCAACGTGCGCGGCGGCCGGTGCGAAGCCTGCGAGGGCAATGGCGCCACGCGGGTGGAAATGGACTTCCTGGCGGACATGTGGGTCTCCTGCTCCGTATGCGAAGGCAAGCGGTTCGACCGGGAGACCCTGGAGGTGAAGTACAAGGGGCATTCCATCGCGGACGTCCTCGACCTGGACGTGCAGGAAGCGCTGGAACTCTTCGAACACGTCCCGTCCATCGCCCGGGTGCTGAGGACCCTCTACGACGTGGGCATGGGGTACATCAAGCTCGGCCAGCCCGCGCCCACGCTGTCGGGCGGCGAGGCGCAGCGCATCAAGCTGGGACGGGAACTGTGCAAGCGCAGCACGGGACGGACCCTGTACGTGCTGGACGAACCCACGACCGGCCTGCACTTCGAAGACATCACCCATCTGCTCGCCGTGCTGAACGCCTTCGTGGACAAGGGCAACACCGTCGTCGTCATCGAGCACAACATCGACGTGATCAAGACGGCCGACTGGATCATCGACCTGGGGCCGGAGGGCGGAGAAGCGGGCGGGCGCGTCATCGCGGAGGGCGCGCCGGAGACGGTAGCGGGCGTCGCCGGATCGTCCACGGGGCAAATCCTGGGGAAGGCGCTGAGCCCCCGGACGCCTCAGGCGCCTCCAAAGCCGCCGGAAAAGGCGGCTTCGGAAGACGGACACATCCGGGAGATCACCGTGCGCGGCGCCCGGGAACACAACCTGAACGATCTCTCCGTGGCCATCCCCCGGGACCGGATGACCGTGTTCACCGGCGTATCCGGCTCCGGCAAGACCTCCCTGGCCCTCGACACGGTCTACGCGGAAGGGCAGCGGCGGTACGTGGAATCCCTTTCCGCCTATGCGCGCCAGTTCCTCCAGCAGATGCAGAAGCCGAAGGTGGACCACATCGTCGGCCTGTCCCCGGCCATATCCATCGAACAGAAGGCTCCGGGCCGGAACCCCCGCTCCACGGTGGGCACCATAACGGAGATCTACGAGTACCTGCGCGCGCTCTACGCCCTGGTCGGCGTGCCCCACTGCCCGGCCTGCCGCGTTCCCATCGGCGCGCAGACGCCCAGCCAGATCGTGGACCGGATCATGAAACTGCCGGAGCAGACCCGCGCTACGCTGCACGCGCCGCTGGAGCCCGATGGCGCCGAGGGGTACGACGCACTCCTGGACCGGGCCCGCCGCAACGGGTTCATCCGGGTGCGCATCGACGGCGTCCTGCACCGCCTCGAAGAGGATATACAGATCGACCGGCGCCGGCGCCACGAACTGTGCGTGGTGGTGGACCGGATCGTCATGCGTGGGGACGTGCGGCAGCGCCTGGCAGATTCCGTGGAGACGGCCCTGGAGCTGTCGGGGGGACTGATGATCGCCGAGGTGCAGGAACCGGATGCCGGCGGCGCCCGCGACATCCGGTTCAGCCGGTACTATTCCTGCCCGGCCTGCGGCGTCAGCTATGAAGAACTGTCCCTCCAGAGTTTCTCCTTCAACCACCGGTCGGGCATGTGCCCCGAATGCGAGGGGCTCGGAACCCAGCCCGGCATCGACCTGGACCTGTTGATTCCCGATCGTTCGAAAACCATTCGTGAAGCCGCGCAGGCGATCTGGGGTGAAGGCGCAGTGGGCGAACGGTCCATGCTCGGCCTGCTGGAACAGGTCGCATCCGCAAAGGGGTTTACGCTGAACACGCCGGTCGACGAACTGTCGCCGGAGCAGCTCCAGGTGTTCCTCTACGGAAACGATCAGTGGATCGACGACCACCGGGTACCCGGCCTGTCCTTCCAGTTCCGGGGCATATTCCCGACCGTCGAGCTGGTCGCCCGGTATGCGAACCGGTTCCCCGAACTTGCCCGCCTGCTGCAACCGACGCCCTGTTCGGCCTGCGACGGCGGCCGGCTCCGGCCCGAAAGCCTGTCCGTACTGGTCGACGGCGTTTCCATTGCCGGGCTCTGCGCCATGTCCATCAATCGCGCCACGGCCTTCATTGACGGACTGGAACTGTCCGAATCCCAGCGGGATGTCGTGGGCGAGGTGATGATGGAGATCCGCAACCGCATGCGCTTTCTCCTGGACGTGGGACTGGAATACCTGACCCTCGACCGCCGCGCGCCCACGCTGTCGGGTGGCGAGGCGCAGCGGATCCGATTGGCCAGCCAGATCGGATCGGGTCTGACCGGCGTGCTCTACGTGCTCGACGAACCCACGATCGGGCTCCATCCGCGGGACAACCTCAGGCTGATCGAGGCCCTGGAAAATCTGCGCGATCTCGGCAATACCCTCATCATGGTCGAACACGACCGCGATACGCTCGAGCACGCCGACAACCTGGTGGACTTCGGTCCGGGAGCCGGCACATACGGAGGCCGGATCGTGGGCGAGGGGTCGCCGGACGCGCTCAGGGAACACCCGGCTTCGCTGACCGGAAGATACCTCGGCAACCAGCTTCGCATCGAAGTGCCTCGGGACCGCCGCAAACCGGGACGGAACAAGCTGCGTATCATGGGAGCCCGCCAGAACAACCTGAAGAACATCGACGTGACGCTGCCCCTCGGCCTCTTCATCTGCGTCACGGGGGTGTCCGGATCGGGGAAGAGTTCCCTCGTGAATGATATCCTCTATCCCGTGCTGGCCTCCACGCTGCACCGCGCCCAGGTAAATCCCGGACCTCACGACGAAATCAAGGGGCTGCGGTTCGTGGACAAGGTCATCAACATCGACCAGACGCCCATCGGCCATTCCCCCCGGTCGGACCCTTCCACCTACGTCGGGCTCTTCGCGCCGATCCGCTCGCTCTTCTCCCAGACCGTGGAGGCCCGGATGCGAGGCTACGAACCCCGCCGGTTCAGCTTCAACGTGCCCGCGGGCCGCTGCGAGGCCTGCCAGGGACTCGGCGTGCGCAAGATCGAGATGCATTTTCTGGCGGACGTGTGGATGACCTGCGAGGTCTGCGACGGGAAGCGCTACATGAAGGAAACGCTGGAGGTGACCTACAAGGGCAAAACCATCGCCGACACGCTGGAGATGACCGTGGCCGAGGCCCTCGAGCACTTCGAGAACGTGCCCCGCATCCGGCGCACGCTACAGACGCTGTACGACGTGGGACTCGACTACATCAAGCTCGGCCAGTCGGCCATTACGCTGTCGGGGGGAGAGGCGCAACGCGTCAAGCTGGCGAAGGAACTTTCCCGGCCCGGTACCGGCAAGACCATCTACCTGCTGGACGAGCCGACCACGGGATTGCACTTCGACGACATCCGCAAGCTGCTGGACGTCCTCAACAGGCTGGTGGACAAGGGGAACACGGTGCTGGTGATCGAGCACAACCTCGACATCATCAAGACAGCCGACTGGATCGTGGATCTCGGTCCCGAAGGCGGCGACCAGGGCGGTCACGTCGTCGCGGCGGGTACGCCGGAGGAAATCGCCGGCTCCCTTTCCCACACCGGCCGGATTCTCGCCCGGGAACTGGTGCCGGTCGACTAAGCGCTGCTGCGTATGGCCCTTACCAGACCTTCCAGCAACCTTCCAGGCTTCAACGAAGACTCGGTCTCTCCCCGGCAGCTGTACCAGCATCGGTTGCAGTCGATCTTCTTCGAAACCCGCTTGAAGTCGGCGTACCCGGACAGTACGGGCAGTTCCGCGCAGGGCTTTACGTCACCGTCGGGCGTCAATTGCACCAGCCACTTACCCGCCGCCGTGCAGGATTGCGGGAGGGCATCCCGGAAATAGTCGGGGATGCGGCGCAGGTACCAGGCGGAGTTGACAATGTTGCCCAACCGGGACTTCTGGTAGATCAGGTCCTCGATCACGGATTCCAGCTGGTCTTCATGCCCGGGATCCACCAGGTGAGTTTCGTTCCCATTCTTGTAGTCGCTGTAACAGCTGTAGGAAACCTTCGCGCCCATGGACCGCGCCAGGTGCGCAATGGGTACGACGTGGTCCAGGTTCTCGCGCATGATCACCGTGTTGAAGATCACGTTGACGCCCCGGGCCGTCAGCTGGGGAACAAGTGTGGTGATATGCTCGTACAGCCCCTCGATGCCCCGTTCCTCGTCGTGTTCGCGGCCGATGTAGTTCAATGAGATGGATATATGGCCCAGCCCGGCGTCCCACAGGGCCATGGCCTTTTCCACAGTCAGCAGGGATCCGTGGGTGACCATGCCGATATAGACGAATCCCAAACTATCCTTGATGCGCCTGACCGCCTCGGGCAGTTGCTTGTTGATCATGGGTTCCCCGCCGGTCAGCGTGACCGTCAGGGGATTCAGCTTCCTGAGCGCTTCCACGTAGTCGTAGTCGCCCAGCTTGCCCGAACGCTTCACCTTCCAGTAATCACAGAAATCGCAGGTGGCGTTGCACAGGTAGGTCACTTCCATGTTCACCGACATCGGCCCGCCCTTCAACCGCACCCAGACGTACTTCATCACGGCTCGGAGCTTCTGGCCCAGCGACATGGGCCGCAACAACGACCGGTCATACCCGAGATAGCCGGCATCGGGCTGCAACACGGGCGGCGCGGGAGACGGCGCGTAGCGTTCCGGCGACGGAGCGACCTGGATTTGTTCGGACATGGACACCTGCTCCTTTATCGCCGTGCCTCAGGCGGCGGCGACAAAATCGGTACCGTCTATATCGCCTTCAACCGAATGCCCCGTCAGACTCAACATGGCGGGGAACAAGTCCACCGTGCGCACGTGGTCTGCCGGGATCTCCGAATTCATGAACAACGGGACATGCATGTGGTCGCGATGGAGCGAACCATGGGACGCCCTGTGTTCAGGATGCTCGTGCCGGATTCTCAGATCGTATCCTTTGCGGGCGCTGACGATCACGTCACCCGACCGGGATGATCCGATGACCTTCAGGAGTTGATACGGCGCGTCCGGATAGTCCGTGTCGAACGTGGCGGAAAGCGCCTGCTCCTGGGACATCTCGACCGGCATGTCGCCGTACCCGAAGGGGTCCTTGCCCTCGCGCACCCGGTAGGACAGGCCATTCCGCGTCTCCTGGATCTCGGCCACGCCACGGCGGCTCCATACGATAA
Organism: Candidatus Latescibacterota bacterium; assembly: GCA_022823465.1. Lineage (GTDB taxonomy): Bacteria > JAAXHH01 > JAAXHH01 > JAAXHH01 > JAAXHH01 > JAAXHH01. The sequence continues at coordinate 14,238 of JAJEHX010000028.1, read as the reverse complement.
CGCCCTGGTCGTGGGTTCTGACCGCCACCAGGTCTATCGCTTCCTGCGAGAGCAGGGCTTCGACCAGGTCCGTATCTCCCATGGCACGGACCTCGTCACAGGAAGGCCGCTCCGCCCACGTATCGCCTTTCTTTAGGTATACATGGGCCATTCCGTTACCGGACACCATCGAGGCCGCATTGCACCCGTTACGCAGAATCTTCGGATAGTATAGCGTGTTAAACCCCAGTTCGTCCAGAAACGACCAGAGTTCGAAATGCGTATGGGTGGTGGTCAGGCCATGATCGCTGGAAACCACGAACAGCGTATCATCCAGCCTGCCTTTTAGGTTGAGCCGTTCCGCCAGCCTGCCGAGCCCCCGGTCGAACGCGCGGTATGCATCCAGGGTGTCATCCGAAAAAGGATCGGTGTAATGCGAATACTCGTCCACCGCGGGAAATACGACCGAAAGGAAATCCGTCTCCCGGTCGATCGCCCGGTCCACGTACCGCCACGCCGCGTCGTCCACGGCCTGCCAGTGCCCGGTTAAATGAGCATAGAGCAGGTACCAGTTCTTGGCCAGCAGCGTCTGATTCTCGAAAATACCCAGTCCCCTGTTCAGAAAGCTGAATACTCCGGCCGGTTGTTCGAAGTATTCGAAGATGGTGCGGATATCTTCCCTGAGGTCCTGGTCCATGTACAGTCCACCAGGTCCCACGTAACTGCGCGACTGACTGAAATGGGTGAACCCGTGGGGTTTGGAACGGTCAAACCAGCGAATGCCGGGAAGATCGGACGATCCTGGCGTACAACCCGTAAGAAAGGGGACATGGGCCGGACCGGTCGTGGACGGGAAGGAAGTCACCGCCGTCCGGTAGTCTCCCCTGTCGAGCACGAATCGCTGCAGGGCCGGAAGCTCACCCGCTTTGATTAAATCCTGCATCACGTCCGCGCGGGCGCCGTCGACCAGGAAAAAAACACACCGTTTGTACGGCGATTTCACCATGCTTTCTCCTATAAACTTAGGACATGGATATGCCAAGCGTCCGAATCTGCCATACAACCGGCTGGGTAATATACATTGTTTCCTATTCTGTTTCAAGGGTTTTAGCACGGAGTGTGCTGAGGAGTTCCGCATAGGAGGACTGTCTGATCTTCTTGTAAAATGCGTCCCTGTTGGCCAACGCCACGCTCGCCCCGTCTATCACCATGTCGTAGATGAGCCAGTCCCCCTGCTTAAGCTCCATCTTGTAATCGACGAGCGTTTTGGTGCCCCTGTACCAGACCGTGGTTCTCACCAGCGACCTGCTGCCCCGCGTTTCTTCTCCGTCATACGTCGTTTCATCCGATCGCTTGCGCAGTTTATCGAGGGCCCTGTTCTCCGTCCATTGACGCAGGACCGAAACAAATTCATCCCGCTCCGCATCCGTCCGCTCCCGCCAGTACCTGCCGAGGGAGATACGGCTGTGCCGTTCGAAATCGAATCCCGATACGACGGCCTGGCGCACCAGACTGTCCCGGACGGCTTCGGTGGTCGACCCGCCAAGGGCACGCAAGGCGGCATCCCTTCGCTTCAGCGTCTCGATGGGCGAGGATACCTGGGCGTAACTCCCGAACGCCAGCAAAGATACCGCCGCCCAGGCGGCAATACAGGCCATCCCGCGAATCTCACGGCGTAACGAACGCATGTCCTTCCTCCATCCGTTTGGCCGGGTCAGGACCCGGTCCCACGGCGATGTACCACGAAGTCGTCGTAATCCCCCTGCGAATCCGTTCCCGTCGCGTTGCCATCCGTCAGAATACCGATCCCCACGGCTTTTCGGGGCGGTTTCTTTCCGAAAATCCGGACATAATCCGCGTGCACGTCGACCGACTCCTCAACCCACCGGCCGAGTTTCTCCTCCCCGCTTTCGAGCACGATCACGTGGGGACGGCCGATGCCGTCCCGGCGGTGGTACGTGCCGACCGGCAGGGTGGTGCTCCACACGTACTTCAGGGTCTTGGGCACCCCGATGAAATTCTGATCCAGGACTACGTAGACCGCCACGCTGCTGTCGTTCCTGGAACCGATGCGTTCATCCCCGTCTTTCGGAAGCACCCTTGCCCGCCAGCGCCAGGACAGGACAGGATATTCATTCGCGTCCCATTCGCTCAACTGCTTGTGGATGATAGTGGAAGAGCCGTCTTCGGCCGCGTGCAGATACCGGTTGCCGTTTTCTTCCCGGACCGTGTACATATTGCGGGCCAGGTTGTCGTCTCCTCGCCAGGCTTTCCAGGTCAAGGGAAAACCGCCGATGTCCGAGTTGTCGAAGTCTTCGATGATGATCGACGGTTGCACGTCGTCGCGGCGCTGTGGATGATCCGCATGGTCCGGACGGTCCGGACGGTCCGTATGGTCCGCCCACGCGACAGCCGGGGTGAACGAATCGACCCGCGGCCACGTGGAACCGGGCGACGGCCGCGGGTCCGTCGAATCGGAACGGAGGACGGAAGACGGATCGATTATCGCGGCGCTGCACAAAAGGACGCCTCCGGCCAGCAAATAGATCACCCTGCCCGCCCCTGCCCGTCGTTTCTTCATGAACATGCTCCGTTCCTTGCGATTGCGCCGCTAGCGCCGCGTATATGAAACACCATTACCCGTTACGTGATCGAGTGCGGCCAGCGAGACCCGGTATGCAAACAGGGACTGCCGGTGCGCATGCTGCATTTTTGCGTGGGCGGTGTAGGCGTCCAGCAATTCCGAACTGTCTCCGGTAACATCGAAACCCAGGGTCGCGGCTGTCAGCCATGCCCTGGCGGAGCGGAGCGCCCGGTCGCTGTTGACTACGTTGGCACGGGCCTCGACCACGTCCCGGTAGGTCTGCTCCACCTGCAGTTCGACCGCGTTCAGCGCCTGCGATTCCTTGCTCGCCAGAGTCGCCAACTCCGCCTTCCGCGCCAGATACTTGGCGCGGGTCAGCCCGAAATTGAAATTCTGCCGCAACGTGATTACCGCACCGCCGCGAAGGAAATTAAACTCGTCCCGCAGGAATGGATTGTCGAGTTCCGGCCTGTGGGGCGCGAAACCCCATTGGAGCGACCCCGCCAGGGCGATCTGGGGATAGAAATCGCTCTTGGCCACCTTCAGCAACGCCCGGCGGGCCAGCACCGCTGACCTGAGCTGCCGGATGTCATGCCGCCGGCTCTTCGCCTGTTCGATGTAGACTTCCAGCCCTTCGAGGTGTGCCGGATCGGTTCCGGCGGCGGTGTCGACGATATCGAAATCGACGAAGCGATCGATTCCGAGCACGGCCATCAGCGCCGCCTTCCCCATTTCGATCGACTTCTCGGCACGCGCCCGGCTTTGTTGCACTTCGAATTCGAAGACGTCGATTTTCAGCAGGTCGTTCTGTCCGACATCTTCCGAGTCCTCCTCGATCATCTCGTTTACGCGCTGTCTGGCCTCCCGTACTTTCTCTTCGCTTTCCTGAATGATCTCTCTGAGCTCCCTGGCCAGCACAAGACCGTAGAACAGCTTTTTAACCTGAAGCACCACGTCGTTCTTCTTCGATTCAACGGCCGCCTCACCCGCTTCGAGACCGAAACCGGCCGCCTTTTTCGCGTTGCCGAGTTTTCCAAATGTATACAGCGGCTGAACCAGTTCGATGTGCGTCCGGGAGAAAACGCCCAGATCCGTGAGATCGCTCCGTATAGTCTCGATCTGTTCCGTGTCGCCTTTTATGCCTGGCGCCGGCCCGAATATGTTGGTCCACTGCAACTGGGGCGTTACGCCGGCGAATCTCGCTTCGCTCAGCCTGGCTTCCAGGCCTTTTACGGCAAGGACCGCCTGTTCGATATCCGGACTGACCTTCAAGGCGCGGTCCACGCATTGTTCCAGCGTCATCCGGACGGGCTGGTCCGGTCCCTGCGCGATGACAGACCCTGTAATCAGCGATGTCGCCAGCATGTGGGTCAGCAGACGAAACACGATGCCTCCGCATGGCATAATCGTAGATTCACTTCCTTAACTTAAATACATTAAACGCAGACGGTCACGTGTTGATCCAATAAATAAAGCGCGGACGGTCACTTGTCGATCCGATAAATACTGTTGGCCGGTCCATGGTCGTTGGATATCATGGCCGGCATGGCCGGCATAGCCGGCGGCCTCAAACGGACCGGTTCGTCTCGTCGGCCGGCACATGCTTCGATAACAGCCAGATCGCCCGCGTCCAGTGAAACGCCGCCGTAATCACCGTCCAGATCGCCACGAAAGTAAACGCTTCCTCCAGCATGCCTGCCGAAGTGCCCGCCAGCAGCAGGAGGACGTTCGTATTTCGCCGGGCGCCGATGCGACGAAAAAAGCGATCCACGGGTTCGTAGTCGAACAGCTCGATCCCCTGCCTGGACTTGAACATCCCCGTGGCGGCCTTGTCAAGCAGATAAAAGAGGGTGATCACCGTGCTCAGCACAAAAGGCCCCACCTCGGCTCCGCCGCCGCTGAGCATCCACCCCAGGGCCCAGTACCAGGTCAGTTCCCAGACGACATCCAGGATATGTTCGTAGCGATCCCCGAACCGGGTGCATCGCTCCGTCACGCGCGCCAGCTTGCCATCCACTCCATCCAGAACGCCGACGGCAAAGGCGATGATCAGTCCGGCGAGCAGGTATCCCGTGGCCAGTTGTCCCGCGGCCAGCAATCCGGTAGTCAGAAAGGCGAGCACAATGGTGAGGGTGGTTACCTGGTTGGGCGTGACGGTGCTGGCCGAAATCCACTTCGTAAGCAGGTTCTCAAGGGGGGGGTGGATGAACTCCGCCGGGAAATCCAGCGTACCCTTCTGGGCCGCGTCGATCAACAGTCCCTCCGCCCTGCGGACTTTCCGCTCCGAATCGAGGACGATCCACCAAGGGGGCAGGCTGCGGCGGAGATCCACGATATAGGGATCCATATCGTGGAGATCGTATACTGGACAGACCGAATCCGGTGCTGCGTTCAGCGCCGACCACAACGATTCGGAACCGGCCCAGGACGCCGTGAGTTCCGCGAGCAAATCCGCGTCGGCCGCCAGAAGCCTGCACGATTCCCGGGCCGCCGGATCCACGGCCCTTCTGTTTGAACCAACGTCGATCATGGCGCGCAATACGCGGGGATCATACAGGTGGCGGGCGTCCAGGACCAGGGCCCTTTCGTCCGATTCAGGCAGCCAGCGGGCCGGGCTTTCGTCGGTCCGCACGCAGTCGACGGTGCGCAGCTCCCGGAACCAGCGCTCGTCGAATCGGTCGACCCCGACGTCCGGATCCCGCCCGGCTGGAGGTCCAACCACGGAGACGCGTCGGGCCCCCAGGGAAGAAAAGACCCGAAGGTGCCGTTCGAGCAGAGGGATGCCGTAAACCGGCCGCGCGGCGCCGGCCGCGATGACATCCGTATCGGCGAATATGACCACGCTGAATTTCAAAACGATTCAAACTCCCTGTCGACAGGAACCCCGGGTACGCGCTCGTCTCCCGTTTCCTGGCTTACGCCCGGTCTCTTCTTGAGCAAAGGCAGGGCGCCGCGCAGGCGCCGGAGCAGGGTCCGATCCTCCTCTTCCAGTCCCAGCAGGCACAGAACGCCCAGGTAGACGGCCAGGAAGATCATGGGCAACACGGCCATGCGCAGCCATGAGGCGTCGGGCGCGTAGCCTCCCGCCAGGAACGCGCATCCGAAGGCGAGGACCGCGGCCCCGCAGGGCTTCAATAGGCGCCAGGTCAGGGGATGGATCCGGAACAGATGATATACTTCGACCAGGCGTATCAGCGTCAGCAGCCCGAACGACGCCAGCGTTCCCAGGGCGGCGCCCAGGATGCCCAGGGTTGGTATCAACCACAGGTTGAGAACGAAGTTCACGATGACGACCACGACGGTGTTGACGAGGTTGAGCCAGGGCCGGCCCGACATGATAAGCACGGTGTCGCCCGAACCCATGGCGGCGTATGTGACCTGGCTCATGGCCAGGACGACCATCGCCATGAACCCCACGCCGAATTCCGGGCCGAACAGTCCGAGCAGTTCATCGCCGATCAACGACACGACGCAAAGGACACCCACGCCGATGGTCAGCACCCACCGGGTCACCAGCCGCAGGTTGTGCTCCAGCCGCCGCAGGTCGTTCCGGTGGTTCAGTTCGGCGACGATGGGACCGAAAATCGGGTCGAACCACTGGCGGACCTTCTTGGTCAGCAAGGCGATTTCGACCGCGATCACGTAAATGCCCACCTGCGCCGCCGGAAGAAAATAGCCAACCATGAGCACGTCAAGCCGGATCATGACCATGTAGACCAGTTCATAGCCCATTACCGGCAGCGAGAAGCGGGTCAGCGGGGTGACAATCCGCAGTTCGCGCAGGTGGACGAGGCAGGCGCGCCAGGAATAGAACCTGGCGAACACGTAAATGGCGAACAGCAGGCCGCAGGCCAGCGCGGCCAGGTGGGCCGCCGCGATGCCATAGGTACTCCAGCCCCAGTAGAACAAGGCGCAGGCCGCTCCGAACAGCACCAGCGGTTCGACGGCGCCCCGGATCATGGCGTCGTACTTCATGACCTTGTGGGCCCGGGTGACGCCCAGGATGACGTGGGTCAGGACGATCAGCGGAAGGGCGGCCGCCAGCAACCGCAGCATGCCGGTAAGCCGCGGCTTCTCGAGGAGGCCTTCGGCCAGCGCGGACGCGCTTATGAAAAGCGCCGCACCGACCGCGGCGCTCAGCAACAGCCCCACGCCCAGGGCCTGCGCGATAGTCCGGTGGATGGCGTCCGTATCCCCGTCCTCGCGCAAGCGCGGGATGAAATTGACCAACCCCTTGTCCAGCGAGAACTGGCCGACCTTTCCCACGAGGTCCACGATGGTCCACCCGAGCATGTACAGGCCGAAGATTTCGGCGCCGAACAGCCGCGTAAGGACGATGAACGACACGGACTTTGTAAGCCGCGCCACCGTTCCGATGAAATTGACGGCCGCGCCCCGGACGATTGTCAGCGCGTCGGACGCGGATCGGACCGGGACGGGCTGCTCTCGGGCAGGTGTCATGATGGGGGATTCGCCGGCCGGGGCGTCATCCTGCTTGCTTCGATCAACAGGGTCCATCCCCGGTGGTTTCTGGTGAACAGGTTAAACGCCGCGGATACCATCCTGCCGACCGAGACCAGCCCTAATCGGGTCAGCGCCGCCGGCAGCCCGGGCATGCGCTCCGTGGCATAACTCAGCCGGATCAGCGCCAGGTCCGGCCCGGAACAAAGCAGGTATCGGTACCTTTCCAGTTTGAATCCACACGCTTCGAGCAGTGATTCCACCGCCGGGTGCGTATAGAACTGCAGGACACTGTGGCGTTGCCGGTGCGTGTCGCGCCACGTCTCGCCGATCCCCTCGAGGCTCAGGCTGTCCAGCGTCAACAGGATGCGTCCTCCGGGCCGCAATACGCGCCACATCTCCCGCAGCGTCTGCCGGTCGTCGGGCAGATGCTCGAAAACGCACAGGCTCATGACTGTGTCGAACTGGCCCGACTGAAGGGGGAACGCGCTCGCATCGGCGCAGAAGAAGCCCGTGAGGGGCGTCTTGTGGCAGGCCGCGGCACGGCGCAACTGGTCCCGGTTCAGATCGAAACCGAAGACCCGGGCGCCCCGCAAGGCGATCCGGTAATCGTAGGTCCCCTCTCCGCAGCCGATATCGAGGATACGCTCATCCCTGCGCGGCCTTAGCCAGCGCAGCGCCGGGACCGTTTCCTGGACCCTGCGGAAGTTGAAATCCTTCCTGATCCGGAGGGAGAAAAAACCCCGCGCCCGGAACATCAGTCCGCTCATGCGCTCATTTCTCCAACCGTCCGGTCCCGCGCCAGCAACCGGCCCGTCGAAATGAATATGGCCAGGCCCATGACCAGGCCCCCGGCCGTGACGGTCCAGAACATCCAACTCAGGAGTCCAAACGCGGCGAAGCAAAGCAACAGCATGGTGAAGAAATCTCGCTTGCACATCATCCGAAACAGGTTGAGCAACCAGGCGGACAGGGCGCGGCGGCGGCCGACGGCATGCCTTTCGAAGGCCCGATTGAACCGTACGAGACTGCCGCTCCCGCCGGTCTGCACCAGATAGTAGTACATCACGAGGATCGACGCGGCCACGACGGCGACGGATCCCATGCCGAGAGACCGGATCAGGGTCTCGTCTGAATCGCCCGCGTAAGCCCAGACCACGGCGGCAAAGAACGCCAGGTAGGTCAGGTTGTCCGTGATCGTGTCGAGCCACGACCCGTATTTCGATTCGCGGAAGGTCAGGACGGCCACCTCCCCGTCACATCCGTCGAGAATGGATGAAACCTGGAACAGCAGGGCACCCAGCAGCACCGTCCAGTAGGCACCGTCCAGCACGAACCACGCCCCGAGCAGGCCGGAAAGAAAGGTGACCAGGGTGACCATGTTGGGCGTGACCGGCGTCCGGACCAGCCATCGGCTGATGCGGGTCGAAATCGGCCGGTTGACGTACCGGGAAACCCAGCCGTCGGTGGGCTTTACGAGACGCCTTGCCAGGGTCTTTTCACCGTGTGCCAGCATTTCGGGCGTATCCACGTCCTGCCAGAAACCATCGCCGATGTCAAAGGCGCGCATCCTCCCTTCCCCGGCCAGCGCCCGGACGCCATCACTCAACGCGCACCCTTCGGGGCCGTCCACGGTATCGAGCGCGTCGAACAGGGCCGGCGTGCAAAGGAACATGCCGGTGTCGACCGCGTCGAACTCCTGCAGTCCCTTGTCGATTCGGACCACCCTGTCCTCGCGCACCGCCACCTTGGTGGCGTCGTCCAGATCATACACGCTTTCGATTTTCCGGTCGACGGCGAGCAGGCACTCCCCTTCGGCGGCCGGTTCATCGAGTAGCCGTTCCAGGGTCCGTTGCTCGAAGAGGTGATCCGCCATGAGCAGCACAAAGGGTTCGGCCAGGCGGGACCGGGCGGCCAGGACGGAAACTCCGTTGGGCAGGTGCCACCGTTCGTTGTGCACCCATTCGATCTGACAACTTTCCAGGCCGGGATCCTGTGACAGGGTGTCGTGAAAGCGATCCGCTTCGTACCCCGTTACGATCACGAAACGCGTTATGCCGACCCTGCAGGCCGTTAGTATGATACGCTTGATCAAGGGCACGCCGCAAAGCTTCATCAGCGGCTTGGGCACCGGGCCGGTTACCGTTTGAAGGCGCGCGCCCGCGCCGCCGGCGATGATGAGCGCCGAAGCCGCTCTGTTCGTATACTGATCCATTTGCCTCAGATTCAGATGGCCATGTGGAAGAATGAGGGAGCTAGAAGATTGCGGAAAAGCCCAACGTCATCTCCGGGTAGGGACGGGAGATGACATCCAGTTCCTTTCGGTAGGCCGCCTGCACGACCAGGGCGACGTGTCGTTCCCAGTAGTAACGCAGCCCTACCCCGGCGTCGACCATGGTCATGTGGCGGTTTTGAGGTCTGATCTCCAGGCCGGTGCCGCAGCCGAAGAAAGGCGTGAAGGAACCGCCCGGGACGGGAAGATTGTAACGATAGAAAGCCCCGATCCTGGTAATCCGGTCCGCCTGCTCTTCATCCTGGGTTTCGAGCATGTCCGCGCGCGAGCCCGTGTTATCCACGCGCAAGGCCGTGTCTTCGAAACCGGCCAGTCTCCTGGCTCGAAGCAGGTTGCCGCCATATGAGGCGCCGGGAGACCGCCGGGTGTCGTCAAACACCTCCGTATCATTCGGCCGCCGGATGGAAAACACACCGCCGAACTGGTGGGTGGGCGTGAGGAAGTAACCGGCGCTCAGAGAGACCGTGCCTGGATCAAACAACGCGCTGCCCGTCTGGCCCACGCCCTGCACTTCGATGCGTCCCTGTCTGAGTCCGTTCTCCAACGAGACGGGTCGATCCGGCATGCGCACGGCAACTGAAGATCCGAGCACGGCGGGGTTTATATCCTGGTGTTCCGCGCCTTCGAAAACCTCGCCTGAAGAACGGACATTCGGCTTAGTCATCATGGCGGTCATGGATCTGCGCGGCGCGGGCCGGCCATCGACCATGGCTCTGGAGAAACCTTCACGGACAACCGATTCCATCCCCCGCTCAACCAGTGAATTCGATCCACCGGATTCCACGGTGTCCTGGACCGGGCGGGCGGGGATCGGATCGATCTGGCCGGATTCCCGCCCGACTGCTAAAGGACCGCTCGTCCACGCTGCGGCGGGCCTATCGCTCTGACCGGCCGGACTGTCCAGGCCGACCGGCGCAATTAAAGCGGGACGGAACAGGGGCGTCAACGCGAACAGCGTACAGAAGCCGACGGTCAGCATGGATAAGAATGCGCTTTGCTTCTGGTTTACGGCCGAACCGAGCAGGTCCCGGATACGTATGGCTACCAGGGAGGCCGACCTCGCCAGTTCGAGGACAGCCTGCCAGTGCGTACGGACCTTACCTCCGGCAACCTTAAGCAGGGTGGAAGCGTAGCGCTCCGGATGTCTGGAAACACGAATGACGGCCGCGTCGCAGGCCCGTTCCGATTCAATACCTATTCGGCGCGCGGCGTACCAGACCGCCGGATGGAAGAAGAAGAAGGTCCTGGCGAACTGCACCAGGAGAACCGTGAGGTGGTCCCGCCGGGCGTAGTGCGCCAGTTCATGGAGCAGGACCTGCCTGAGTTCCGCGCCGGAAAGTTCCAGGATGCACCATGAAGGGATCACGACTACGGGCCGTCCCACGGCGATCAGCGCGGGTCCTTCAAATTCGTCTGAGACCCGTAAAGCCACGTTGCGCTTCAATCCCACTTCGGCCAGGCAATGGTCGAACAAGGCGCGTACCCGGGGAACGACGACCGGAACGGCCCGCCGCTTTCTTCGCGTCAGCATGACGCCCGCGGAAATGACACGGATCAGTCCGAGACCGGCGAAGGCGATCCAGGCCAGGCCCGCAACGGCGTAAATATAGGCCTCCGGGATGTAATGACCACCCGGGGAGGGTCCTGCGGCGTGAACCACAGGCGCCCACGGGATCTCGAAAGGCCCCTGCCACGGCAGCACGACGGAAAGGACCGGTTTAGCCAGTACCAGCAGCCAGAGGAAATGCCTGATCCCGGGCGAACAGCCCCGGTTCAGAAAAAGTAGCGCCCAGACCAGAACGCCCAGAAGCAAGGCTTCCAGGCTCGGCAGCCACAACAGATCCACGACCTCCCGGCCCAACCGGTCGAAGAGCGCAATTGCGTACCCCGGGTCACTCATCCGATGTCTCCGATGCCATCCGGTCTAACAGTTTGCGCAGGCTTTCGGTTTCTTCCGCGGTCAATGCGTCCGATTCGATCAGGTGCAGTACCAGGGACTGGGGCGAACCGGCGAACAATTTATCCACGACGGCCTTTATGGTCTCCTGTCGCACGCCTTCCGGCTTCACGATGGCGGTGTATACGAAGGCCCGGCCTTCGCGGGTATACCGCACCACGCCCTTCTGAGTGAGTATGGACAGGACCGTCTGAACGGTCGTGTACGCCAGGGGACGCTGGTCTCGAAGCGAATCGACGATCTGACGCACCGTCGCCCATTTCAACCGCCAGACGACGTTCATTATGTCGATTTCCAGGTCCGTCAGCGAAGACAGCTTCTTTCTGGCCATACGGTCTCTTCTCCGGTTCACCACGCCTGTTACGCCGAAGCTGCGTCTGTTACGCAGAAGCCGCGGGCGGCATGACTAAGTTTTTAGTAGTTAAATATATGGCCTCATGTATCTTAATTAACGCGCTGGACGTGCATTGTCAATTCAAAGTTGCACCCCTGGATGCCGGGAAAACCGACCGGTTCCCGGCAAAACTCGGGTCTGATACCGGCCATGAAAGAAGATCCCGTCTACTTCATTTCCGATGCCCATCTGGGGATCGAAGATTACGCGGCAGAGGAAGGAAGAAGAGCGCGTCTGCTCACCTTCCTGCGAAGCCTGAGGGGCAAGACCCGGCAATTATACATCGTCGGCGATCTGTTCGATTTCTGGTTCGAATACCGCACCGTGGTCCCTCGCCAGCACTACACGGTACTGCATGCGCTTAGTTCGCTGGTCGAGAGCGGCATTCGGGTGATCTACCTTGCCGGCAATCACGATTTCTGGCTGGGTACGTTCCTGAACGAGCAGGTCGGCGTGGAAACGGCAGACGGACCACTGACCGTCACCCACCACGGCCGGAGGATCTATATCGCCCACGGCCACGGGCTCATATCGAGGGACCTCGGTTACCGGTTGCTATCGAAGATCATGTACAGCCCTTTCAGCATCCGCCTGTTTCAGTTGATTCACCCCGACTGCGGTTTCAGGATCGGCCGCCTGGTATCGCGGTTGAGCAGGCGCCACGGCGCCCCTACGGCATGGGACCCGCGGGAAGCCTACAGGAACCTTGCCTTCTCACTGCTCGACCAGGACTACGACGCGGTGGTATTCGGGCACAGCCACTGTCCTACGCTGCAGCATAAGGGGGAGAAAGTGTACATCAACCTCGGGGACTGGCTCCGGCACGATACCTATGGCGTGCTGCGCGACGGAGAGATGATCCTGGAGAAGCACAGGGCAGGGGAGGCAATACGGCGAAGTTGCTAACACAAAAACGGTGGTGTCCTTAGACGTAAGAAGCCCCGGCGCTGGTACGCGCCGGGGCTTTGGTCTGTCAGGCCGCTCGCCCCTTTCAGTGGCCGTGGCTCCTACTCAGGGCGAACGGGAAGATGTTCTAAGGTGCCTGATACAAATGCATGAGGCTTCCACGAAGGCTGATCCTCTAGAGAGAATCCTGACCCCATTTTGGATAATCCCGGGCGACACCTCGGAACTGTTACGGTACTTCCAGGACTCTGTCAGCACCCTGGCTACGGGCCCGGATTATCCCGAACCGTGTGAACGACTATGTTACCTCTATTGTGCCGGCTCGTTGATCATGATCGGAGCCAGTGGTAAATCCTCGGCTCCGGGAATCGAAACTACCAGGTACGCCGTGCCATGACCAACGATCCAGGTCTCATCGGTCTCGATGGTTATTGTCCCTAAAGCGCCGCTTATCACTGCTGGCGAAGCATTCTCGGGAATGGCAATCACCCCTGGGTTCTGGCTTCGGACCGTCGCCGTCAAAGTATCGTCATTGTTCGATGTCTTACCGTCAGGACCGACTTCCAGTACCTGGATTCTTAACACGATGTTTGTGGCAGGAGCTACCGCCCGAGCCACCGTTTCATTAACGTCAGTGGTGGCTGGATCGTCCGCGACGGCGAGCGTTAAGGTCCTGGTACGGTCGGTTTCACTGGAGGGGTAGGGATTCATCACGTACCTGATGACACCGGTACCGCCGGCGACGGTGACCTTGATCTTAGCCTTGGACGCAACCCCCTGACCCTGGGCCGTGATCTCGGCCTTTCCTGTGGCCTCCGCAGTGATCGTGTTGCCATCCACGCTGACTATACCGGGCGCGGAACTCACCCAGTCGATAAGCGCTTCAGCACCGTCAATGACTTCTCCGTCCTCTTCCTTATTGAAGGCGACGGGTGTCATCAAATCGATCGAACCGCCGACCGGCAGAACGTAAGAGGTCGCCTGACCCGAAGCAAACTCGATCCGCTGGATCACGTCGAGCACCACGATCGTCAACTCGATCTCCACGCCTCTGCCTACGGCCGTGATGGTAATCTTGGCGCCAGTGGTCGATCCCACGGCATCAATCATACCTCCGTCGACCGTAATAGCGTCGGAGTCGGACGCCCAGTCGAAACTGACAGGCAGGACCGTGCCGTTTTGGGTGGCGGCTTTCGCGGCGATCGTGGTCATGTCGCCCACGGCCATAACAAGATCCAACTTGTTGCCCGGATCATCCCGGATATCGTAACCAGGTGCGTCAAACACAGCGACCTTCTTATCATTGCCGTCCTGGACCAGCTTGATGTGATGAATATCGGACAGTACGCCGCTGTCGATAACCTCGCCAGCGTCGATGCCCTGACCCGGAGGCCCCTCAGGACCCTGCGGACCGGCGGGACCGGCGGGGCCGGCGGGACCGGCAGGACCGGCAGGACCGGCGGGACCCTCATCGCCCTTGGGACCTTGCGGACCGGCGGGACCGGTGGAACCCTCATCACCCTGGTCGCCCTTGGGACCCTGAGTTCCCTCTGGACCCTGCGGACCGGCGGGACCGGCGGGACCCTCATCGCCCTTGGGACCTTGCGGACCGGCGGGACCGGTGGAACCCTCATCACCCTGGTCGCCCTTGGGACCCTGAGTTC
>JAJEHX010000054.1 GCA_022823465.1 Candidatus Latescibacterota bacterium | reverse complement strand
AGCACGTAGAGCATGCCCATCAACCCGGAGCCGATCTGCGTGGAGAGGCGGATCCGCTGGGCCTCGCCGCCCGACAGGGTTCCGGCGCGGCGGTTGAAGCTGAGATAGTCCAGGCCGATGCCCAGGAGCAGGTCCAGGCGTCCCGCGATCTCGCGTATCACCTGTTTTCCGGCCTGTACCTGGCGCCCGGTCGGCGCGATCATGTCCAGTTCGGCGCGCAGTTCATCGAAATTGATCTCGCCGAAATCGTGGATCGTACGGTCGTTGATCCGGAACAGGTGGCGCGTTTCCTTGAGCCGGGATCCCCTGCAGTCGGGACATACCCGCTCCACCATGACTTTCTCGAGCCAGGCTTCCATGCCGGAACTGGCGACCTGTTTCTGCCGGTACCGCTTGTAGTTCCGCTCGATCCCCTTGCCGATCCCGCCGAATCCCCAGGGTTTGCCCAGGAGCTTGTGATCCTGTTCCTTCGCGTCGGGCGGCGACAGCAGGGGGAATTTCTCGGGCGTGCCGTCGAAAAGCACATCCTGGATGTTTGGGGGCAACGATTCGAAGGGCGTGTCGAGGCTGAAGTCCATGTGCCGGGAAAGGCTGTACATGATGCGTCCGGACCAGGTGTCCGGCTTGTAATTGAAGGCGTCTTTCACGAAACAGCCGCCCCGGATGCTCAGCGACTTGTCGGGCACCAGGAGATCCCGGTGCACCACCATGTAGGTGCCGAGTCCCAGGCAGGTACGGCACGCGCTGGCCGGGTTGTTGAACTGGAAGTAGTCCGGGGCCAGGTCGCCCACCACGAGGTGATGTTCCGGGCAGCCGAAGGATGCGTAAAACCCCTCGACGGCGCGTTTCCGGCTCTGCTGGCCGCAGGACGCAACGCGTACTTTCAGAAACTGGTCGCCCAGGATCAGGGCGTTCTGTATACCGGCGGCCAACTGTTTTTCGACCCCGGGCTTCAGAATGAACCGGTCCACGATGACTTCCAGCTGCGGGTCGCCGGATTCATCCACCTCCACCTCGTCGCTGACGTCCACTACGGTCCCGTCGATCACCATGCGCCGGTAGCCTTTCTTGCGGATTTCAGCGAAGAGGAAATCGAAGTCTTCCCCATAGATCCGCGAGACGGGCGCGCGGAGTTCGATCTCGGTGCCTTCAGGCAAGGCAAGCAGTTCGTCGAGAATCTGCACGCTGGATTTTATGGGAAGGTCCGTGCCGCAGCGCGGACAGCCCGCCTTGCCGATCGTGGCGAACAGCAGGTTCAGGTAGCTGCTGACGTCCGTCATGGTGCCCACGGTGGAGCGCGGATTTCGCGCCACGGTCTTCTGCTCGATCGAAATGACGGGCGAGAGTCCGAAGAGGTAGTCCACGTCCGGCTTCCCCACCTGTTGGATGAAACGGCGCGCGTAGGACGAGAGGGACTCCATGTACCGCCGCTGTCCCTCGGCGTAGATCGTATCGAAGGCGAGAGATGATTTGCCCGATCCCGATAAGCCCGTCACCACGATCAGGCGGTTTCGCGGCAGTTCTACGTTGATGTCCCGAAGATTGTGCTCCCGGGCGCCCTGCACGAGGATCGTCGTGCGGGGTCCGTGCCCTCCGCCGTCGCGGGTTTCCACTGCAACCGCCACAGAAGCACCGGTTGCCTGGGGACGCGTCCTGGTTTCGGTCATAGTCTGGCTCTTCCGCCTGCCGGTCCGTTTCACGCCTTGTGGTAATAGAACGCCAGTTCGTCGTATTCCACGTTGCTCTTCAGCGTGAGACGCAGGGGGCTGGATACCCGGGTGATGATTTCTTTGTCCGCGAGCCATTCACACACCGTGGTTACGCCCCTTAGATTTAGCTGGTTGTCGAACCAGGTCTCGATATCCGTCACCGACCTTACCGAGCCCTCTTCTTCCAGGTAATCGAGGACGGGCTGGAACAGCGGCTCGATCCGTTCCTCGAGGTAGGCGTCGATGCGCCTCAGCGCTTCGCCCAAGGCCGCTTCAGTCTTCGGCCGGTCGATCAGGTCCGTGTATACGGCGTTGAAAAACCCGGGATTGAGTTCCAGGGCCTGCTGGATCACTTCCCGGCCGGCGAGCTGGTTGTTCAGATACGCTTCGATCTGCGCCAGGCCGGGCATGGCGTACATGATGTAGAGGAAGGCATAGTGGCGGTCCTTGCGGACGTGGAGCCACTTCTCGGCCTTGTACAGGATGGGGATTACGTGCGAACCCGCGTGCATGAGCTGGACCTGGCGGTCTCTCGAGCGGAACGCCAGGACGTCGTTGTAGAGATCCCGAATCGTGTCGTCGTGGGTGAAGAGCAGGCGGCTCCTGGCAAAGGCCGAGTGCATGAAGGAACTCTGCAGGCCGCCTTCGATCATCTTCTTGAAAGCGGAACGGGGCTGCATGAAAACATGGATATCCACGTCGTGCTCGTTCAGCGTCGCGCCTTCCGCGACCTCGTCATCGTCCTTGCCTTCCCTGCGAAACAGCTTCTTGTCGTCCCTGGTCACCACGATCAGGTCGATGTCCGACTTCTCCCAGACCCGGTCGGACGACAGGCTGCCGAATAGTATCGCGGCCAGAACCTGCCGGTCTTCCCGCGCCTTGTTCACGAAAGACTCGAGGGCCGATTCGAATTGCGCTTCTACGGTCGAGGGCGGGTTTTCCATGGGGAAACCTGGAGACAGAAAGAGAAGAACAACGCGCGTACCGCATACCTGCGATCGGTCCGCGGGTGCGCCGGATGTGACGGACGCGCCGGATACGCCGGATGTGGCGGACGCGCTCGATGCGCTGGTCCGCGGGTGCGCCGGATACGCCGGATGTGACGGATACGCCGGATGTGACGGACGCGCCGGACGTGCCGATTTAAGTAATACGCTGCGGTGCCATCGTCAACGTACAAATGCCCGTTGCTGGGCGCTGAACACACTATACCACAAATTTATACACCACGGAGCCGGCCTTCATTCAAGCTCATTCCGGCTGATCCGCATGGCTTCCGCGCCGGCTTCTCTATCCGGTCCCGGGGCCGTCGCCTTCCATTCACTGAAACCCCTTGATGATCGGGCGCGGCAAAGACTACATTCTGAAAAGACCCCCATTCCGGTCCTCGACAGGATCTCACCTGTTCACGGTTCCCGAGACCAAACGAGGAGGATGCTTCCGTGACGGCGTTGCCAGGATCCGGCGTTTCCGCCAATGTGCGACGCGCCTTAGCCCACCGGGGCCGCCTCGCTTCCGAATTGAGACCCGACCCCACGCTTTTCGATCGAATCGGCGGACGATCCGCGGTCGCGGACATCATCGACGGGCTTTATGACCGGATCGAAGAAGACGCCAGTCTGCGCCCCATGTTCACCCGCACACTGGCTCCCGAACGCATGAAGCAGAAGGCCTTCCTGGAGGAGTGGATGGGCGGTGAGCCGGGCTACACCCGGCATCACGCCTACGGCGGTATCCGAAACCGTCACGGCCATATCCACATCACCCGGGAATCCGCCGAGCGCTGGCTGGCGCACATGGCCTCGTCGCTGCGCGAACACGTCGGCGATCAACGGCTCGAGGAAGAAGTGCTCGACACGCTCGGTCCCCTCGCCCGCGGACTCGTGAACGAGCGGAAACCCGTCCGGAACCGATGGGAAATGAGATGCCACAGGGAGAAGCGGTGGAGACTGCCGGCAAAGATGGCAGCCAGGGGCCAGGCGGACGCGCTAAAGCGGCACCTGGAAGAGGAACCCGGCGTACTGGACGATCCCCGTCACGGTGCGATCATCCTCCACGAAGCGGCGCTGCGGGGCCATACGCCGGTCGCGGCCCTGCTGCTGGATCACGGGGTGGACGTGAACATACCGTCCGCCCATGCAAGCGATATCATGATGACCGCCCATTGCGCCGCCCGCAGCAAGAAGAAAGAGGAAACCGCCGATTTCCTGTTGGAACGAGGCGCCGTGTACGATGTCTTCAGCGCCTGTTTTCTCGGTGATCAGGACCGGGTTTCGGCACTGCTCGAAGAGGAACCGGACCTGGTCGACGCACACGACCCCGCCTGCGACCTGCTGCCCGTGACCCCCTTGCACCATGCCGTGTATGGAGGACACGAGCAAGTCGCGAGATTTCTCTTTGACCGGGGCGCAGAGACCGGTGTGAACAGCACGGCCCTGGTCGGCTACGCCGCGGGACGCGGGCGAATAAACCTGGTCCGGTTGTTACTGGAAAACGGCGCGGACGCTTCGAGGATCGGTTGCGGCCGATGGGTGCTGGATCCCGAAATGGCAGCGCTCCTGATTGCGCACGGCGCCGACGTCAACTACCCCGAAGGGAAGTGGATCTGGACGGCCTGTACGGGGAACAACAGCCAGCGGGACGATCCCGCTTACGTGCAGGCCCTCCTGGACAAGGGTGCCCGGATCGACACGGTGCTCCGCGGCGCACAGGCCCTGCACTTCGCCGCCAAGGCGGGATTCACAGGGGTCATGGGCGTATTGCTGGACAACGGCGCACCGGTCGACGCGCAAAGCGACAAGGGTGAAACACCGCTCTTTTACGCGCTGAAGGCCGGCCCCAGGGCGGACATGGTCAAATCGGCGGAGCTGTTGCTTTCCCGGGGAGCGGACCC
This sequence comes from Candidatus Latescibacterota bacterium, assembly GCA_022823465.1. Classification (GTDB taxonomy): domain Bacteria; phylum JAAXHH01; class JAAXHH01; order JAAXHH01; family JAAXHH01; genus JAAXHH01. Next base: position 19,148 of record JAJEHX010000054.1, on the reverse strand, counting down.
GGACCACGAGGACCGACTGGGCAAGTCGCCCCTGCGGATCGCCCGTCGCATGAAGCAGCCCGAGAAAGACCGCATTGTCGCGTTGCTTGAAGCCGCTAGTCCTCTTGTGACGGCGTAACATCCTCCAGGTACGCTACCAGGGCCTTTCTTGCCGGTGCCGGGCCGTGGATCTCAATCCCCACTGTTGCCCACACCAGCGGCGTGGTGCCGTGCTCATCGTCCGTCGCGTCGGGATCGGCGCCGGCCTCGACGAGCGTCTTCGCGATCTCCGCATTCCCGCACAGATGCAGGGGCGTCTGCCCGGAATCCGCCCGGGCGTTCACGTCCGCGCCCCAGCCGAGCAGCGCCCTCACGGTCTCCTCCTGTCCATGTTGCACCGCGGCGTGCAGCGGCGTGCCTACCACGGCGTGGACCCCGATCTTTCCTTCGAACTCCGTGATATCCTCGCTGGCGCCGGCGCGAAAGCGCTGCCTAAGCTGTTCCGTCCTTCCCAGCGCGGCAAGCTGGCAGGGGTCGGCCGGAGCGCCGCGTTCGATCAGGAATTCCGCCAGTCCGCGACAACGTTCGCCGCGGGACAGAGCCGCCCCCAGCGGACTATTCCCTTCGCTGTCGAGCGTGTTCAGTTGCGCGCCGTGATCAAGCAGCATGCCCGCGGTCTCGATGGAAACGGCCACGTGAAGCGGGTAGTCGCCTCCAAGGCCTGCCCGATCCGCCGCTTCCGGATCGTCTGCCAGGATCGCCGACACGCGGTGGACGTCGTCCAACAAGCACGCGGCGTGGATATCGACTGGGGCGCCGCGTTCCCGCAGGAGCGCGGCCGCTTCCATGTGACCCCAGTGCGCGGCAAGGTGCAGGGCCTTCCATCCGCCATAGGTGTCTGCGCCGGATTCAGGGTCCGCGCCGCTCTCCAGCAGGAGTCGGATCATGTCGGCTTGACCCCGTTCGGCCGCTAATTGTATAGGCGTGGGACGACCTCCCCACCGGGGATGGGTCACCGCCTCGTTTACAATACCGCTATCCAGTTTCAGCACCTTCGTGGCGGCCGCCCTGTCGCCACGCCAGATGGCACTGCGCAGCCGGCGTCGGTTCACTTCCCGCCGGAGCACGGGCCAACTCGAGAATCCATAGCTCCGCGCAATGACCAGTTGGGCGTCGGTCAGTTTCGCCGCGGCAGGATCAATCGCACGAGGGTGCGCCGCGAAGGCCGCAATTGCGGCCGCGTCACCCGAGCGAAAGGCGTTGAGGAGTTCCCTGGCCTGGGTTTTGAGTTGATCCAGGTCGGGATCTGGAGGAAGGGTACGAGGAGTGTGCATCAGCGAATGCCTTTCCGTGGCCCTCCGATTCCGCATTTTCGGAGAAGAAAGAGATTCGCACCATCTGCCAGTTCATCGAGGATCGGGTAGGCTCGGCCTTTTCCGCGGAATGGAGGCGCCCCTGAACGCCACGCCCCTGAAGTTAGACCCTGCTCCGTTCCCCGTCAAGTCCTTCGCCTGCGGCCATCCGCGCGCTCGGGAATCAGCGTCGGAGCAATTGGCCGTTCCAGCCGATCCTGCGCAAATACCGCATCACCTGTTCCAGTCCGCCGCAGAAAATCAGGTTTTCGGGGACGAAATCGATCTCCGGATTGCCGTTGACGCACCCGTGCATATCCATTTTCTTTCGTCCTACTGGTTGGAGCTGTTTTTACGCTGGAAAGGGCCTTAGACAAAAGACCTTACCCCGGTAAATCATCCTCGCTTCAAGCGTATTTCCCGCAGATTCGCGCACAATCAAGGTCAACCATGCGACACAGTATCATTTTAAAAGAAAAGGGACGCTACAACGCGTTCCCCGTATTGACCAAACTTCCGGACGGGTGGCTGACGATCGGCTGTATCTCTTCTCCTTTCGGGGATCACTACGGTCTGGGAGACTGGCTGACGTTCGTGTCCGAGGACGACGGACGAACCTGGACGCGGTCGGAAGATCCTTCGCTGCCACCCAACTGGCCCGGTGCATCGCCGCGGGAGCGGTACGACAGGCTCTCCGGCATTTTACCAGATGGAACCTTTATGGCGGTGGGCTCGGTGGGACAGGAAATCTGGACATTGGACCGCCGGGAGGAAGCCGAGGCGCGCGGCCTGGGTTTCGTAGAAGATGAGACGTACACGTCCCGTTTTCCAGGTAAATTGATCATATCAGGGTATCGGCTCTCGATGATACGATCCCGGGATGAGGGAAAAACCTGGGACCGGCGCACCTGGAGCGTGCCGGGCTATAAATTCACGGTCGGTTTTCCACGCGGGACAGTTCTCGAAGACGGTACGTGGTTATTTCCCATATACGCGATGCGAGCCGGGGGCGAGTGCGATTGTCTCATATTCCGGTCCGGCGACGACGGAGAGACCTGGCATCTCCATGAGGCCGTGCAGCGGATCGGCAGCGAATGGGCACTGGTCGAGACCGAGCCGAACCGTGTCCTGGGCCATATCCGTTCGACGTGTTACTGGGAGCCGGGTGTTGTCAGGCAAACCTACCAAAAGGACCGGTTCTACACCCTGGAAACCTGGTCCGATGACGGCGGCAAGACCTGGACCTGCCCTGTGGAGACGTCATTCGAGGGCTATCCGAATCATCTGCTCAAATTGCGTGACGGTCGTATTCTATGTACCTACGGCTATCGCCGCGCCCCGATGGGCATACGGGCCTTGATCAGTGAGGACGGCGGGCGCACCTGGGACACGGACCACGAATACGTGCTTCGGGACGACGGTGGCGGTTTATCGAATGAATGGCCTCCGGAAAAACGTGCCCGGATGGGCGGCGCGGACGTGGGCTATCCGATCTCGGCGGAACTGAATGACGGTACCATCCTGTCCGTCTATTACATCACGACGGAAGATGGCATCACCCATGTCGCCGCCACCCACTGGCATCCCGACCGGGACAGGCCGCCAGGTCCTCGGGGAGGGTAAGCAGCAGTCGCGATTTCGGAAAGTGCTGCAGGACTGGATCCCCGCACCGGCACCGTACCGCGTCGACTCCTCTGTCTTCCGCCCTCTGTGCGCTCAGGAAACGGCGCCGGCTTCCCGCAGACGGTTCGCGATGGACGCATGCCCGTATCGTTCGGCCCAGGCAAGCGGCGTGGTCCAGGGTTCCCCGTCGGGCTGCGGATCCGCGCCGTGCTCGAGATAGAGGTCGACCAGTTCCTCGCGGGCCCAGCGGGACGCCCAGGCGAGCGGCGTGGAGTGGAGCAGCGTGTCCTTGCCGTCGAGTGATGCCCCGTATTCGAGGAACAGGCGCGCGAACTCGATCCGTTCGTCCTCTTTCAGATTTGGCTGGCCCCAGACTTTCCCGGTAGCCGCGATATAATGCGGAAGTGAGGTGTCGCGCCGGCCCTTCACGTTCGGGTCCACCCCGTGTTCCAGGAACATGCGAAGGATCTCCGGGAATACGGAACGATCGAAATCCCGGAACTTGCGATGAGGACTGCAGGGCCAGATGCCGATGGGCTGGATGACGAGTCGGTACCAGCGTGGATCGTCCGGTGCCCAGTCCAACTTTCGCAGGCATACGCCGACCACGCTGGGATCGCCGCCGCAGGCGGCGCCCCACAGGATTTCCTCCACCAGGTCGGGTTTAAGGTTCAAGGCCATGACCGCGGCCGAGGTGTCGCATTCCAGTGCCGCGCCGTCCGGCGTCATCGTTCCCCCGTAGCGGTACAGCAACCGCTTCATGCGTTCGTCCCGGTTGTTGTAGGCGCGGCTCATGGGATTGCCGGAAGCATAGACGGCGGCATTGGGATCGGCGCCCCTTTCGAGCAGTAGCTGCGCGATATCGTACTGGCCGTCGCCGGCCGCGATCCACAGCGGTTCGCCCCAGTTGTACGTCTCTTCTTCCAGGGACTGTATGCGGTACCGCTGGTCCGGGTCCATGCCGAGATCGAGCAGCAGCTTCACCATCTCGTACCGATTATGGCGGACGGCGTCACCCAGCAAATGGGTTTCGGTTGCAATATCCGGTTCGAACAGACCGGGGTGACTCGCGGCGACCTCGCGTACGGCTTCCGCGTCTCCCAGCATCACGTTCGTACGCAGGCTCCTGGGGGCACCCGCGCTCATGAGGATGCCGGCGGCCATGAAACACCCTTCCGACCGCCGCCGGTCCGTTGCGGCCGTTTGATCTACGGCCAGTTCGAGGGGGGTCCGGCCTTCGAGGTTGGTCTTTCCCGTGTCGGCCTTGACAGAAAGCAGCGCCTGAACGAGTCCGGGATGACCGTGGCTGGCCGCGTGGTGCAGGACCGTATTGCCGTCTTCGTCGCAGGCCTCCGCGAGTTCGGGCGCGGCGTGGATTTCCCGCATCGCGCCGGCTACGTCGCCATCCGCCACTTTCTCGGCGAGTCGCACCACTTCCGGTGCAACGGTCAGATTCGGGCAGAGGTTCGCTTCCCGCCTCCGCTCCATTTCCTCGTTGATCGTTTTTACGACGTCATCGAAACCACGGTCGCGTGCCATGACCAGGGGCGTGGAGGCATCCCGGTGGGGATAGACGCCCTGGTGAGGGTCGGCCCCCGCGGCCATGAGCGCGGAAACCGCTTCGATCCGGCGGTTTATCACGGCGTGATGCAGGGCGCGGTGCTCGTCGTAGGACGCCGTGTCCACACCCACCAGGTGCGGTGATACGGCCAGAATGGAGTTGATGCGCTTCAGATCTCCATCGGCCGACGCCTCGCAGAGCTCGGCCACGGTGAAGGCGCCGGAGGTCGTCTCGTTCGTCATGTTTCCTTCTCCTCGTCTGACTTGCCTGAGTCGTCATTGCTGTTGTCGTTGCCCGCGACCAGGTGGCCGTATCGATCCTCGTAAGTCTTTATGAGCTCGTCGTAGCGGTCTTCTACCGTGGTCCCGGCCAGATACGGTCCCAGGTGGTCGATGAAGGCGTGCCAGCCCGCGGCGAATCCCCTCAGGATTTCCGGGGTGACATGGGAATTCGTGAATCGAAGCCGCGTGCCGTCTTCACAGGGTTTAAGCTCCCATCTGACTACGGAGAGTCCCCAGGTATAGGCGAACACCCGTTCGGGCACCCATTCACAGACTATGCCCTCCAGGTTTCCTTCCGATTTGAAATCCACGAAAATCCTGCCGCCGATCCGGCGCTCCAGTGTGGTCTCGTACTTCATCCACGAAGAGATCCCGTCCGCCGTCGTAACGGCATCCCACACCTCCGAGACCGGATGGGCGTAGGTTCGTTCGATCTCGATACAGTATTCCGTCGTTATCCTGGCCAGAGATTCTGCCATCGTGATCACTCTTATTTAGTGTCAGTCAGAACGGTTGCCGTTACAAATACCTGATATTTCGGTACGGGATTCGTAATCCTAATAGGTAGAATCCGCGATCCGGTGAACTACAGCGGACCGGGTCAGCCGGCGAGTATATCGACGTTTGTATTGACAGCACCACCCGGCGGCACTAACCATGTCCTATCAGCGGCACTAACCATGTTTTGTCGATATTATGGGAGATGGAAATGCGGTTTGACAAGGAAAAACAGTGGATAGGCGCCGTGTATGCCGGTGATCTCGAACTGATGTCCGAGATGCTGGCCGAAGCCCCGTGGCTGGCGGACTTCAAGCATGAAGCCTTCGACGATCCGTACCGTGCCGGCGGCTTCCCCGTCGCCACCCTGGCCTTTGCCGTGTGTGGTCCGCCGCATCAGCAGATCGCCTGGCGCCAGGTCGAGCGAAAGGTCAACTTCGACATGGTCAAACTGCTGATCGATGCCGGGGCCGACCCCAATATCGACAACATCCACGGCCGTCCGCTCTGTCTTTGCCGGGATCAGCACATCGCGCGGTACCTGATCGATCACGGCGCCGACATCAACCGGTGGCACGATAACGGCGGCGCGCCCGTCTATTTCTCGGTCTGGCAAATCGATCCGGAACGGTTGAGGATGCAGATCGGGTTGGGGGCGGATCCGGGACAGATCAACCCACATAACAGTTCGTCCGCTTTTCATTCCGCCGCGGAAGTCAGGCCCGGTGACGAACATCTTGCCGATCACCTCGAGACCATCCAAATACTAAGGAAAGCCGGCCTGGACCCCAATCAGCGGGCGGGTATCGGCGCACGATCGGACTGGGGGCCGATCTACCAGGGGGATGCGCCCCTGCACATGGCTGCCCAGCTGAACCGGCCCGAAGTGATCGAAGCCCTGATCGCGGCCGGCTGCGACCCGGCCCGGACTAACGCGGTCGATGAGACGCCGCGCGAAGTAGCTTTGAGGGTCGGCCGCGGCGAGGACATAATACAGCTTCTCTAAGTCAGCCTCGAGCAAGCCGCCTCGCGCCTGGCTCGTCCGCCCCTTGGCTATGGTTCGCAGACCGTGGCTCGAAACCGGACCACCTGTCATCCCGGAGATCGACCATGCGACTAGAGAAACTGCACCAGGTGGCCGTTTTCTCCCGCGACCTGGGTGAAACGAAAACCTTTTACGAGGAGACCCTCGGAGCCAGAATGATGGCGTATTTCGAAGGTCCGCCGGGTCTGTTGTTTTTCGATTTTCTCGGAACGCGCATACTCTTCGAAAAGGCCGCACCCACGGCGACGCTGTATTTCCGGGTGGACGACATTGACGCCTCGTACGAAGAACTGAAGACAAAGGGGGTCGCGTTCCTGAGTAAACCCCACCCCATCTTCAGGGATGAACAGGGTACCTTCGGCACGGCGGGACATGTGGAATCGATGGCGTTCTTCAAGGACCCATCCGGCAATACCCTCGCCCTGGCCACCCAGCGACCGCCGGAATGAGCCGTTTTGTACCCGGTACGGATCGGCCACCGGTTCCGGCGGTCAGGACATGGTTTGCAGACATGGCTTATGACTTCACCGGTAAAGTCGCTATTGTCACCGGTGCATGCAACGGTATCGGGCGGTTCACCACGATCGCGTTGCTGGAAGCGGGCGCCTCCGTGGTTGCCGCGGACATAACCCCCTGCCCGCGGACCCTCGAGCTTTTCAGGACGCGAAGCGACCGCGTTCAGTTTATCGAGACCGACGTAGCTGAAAACGACCAGGTGCGAGACATGGTCCGGCGGACCAAGAGGCGTTTCAATCGCCTGGACATCGCCGTGAACAACGCCGGGTTGTTCCGATATCAGACCCTGACCCACAAATGGCGGGAAGATCAATGGGACCGCATGATGAACGTGAACCTGAAGGGCGTCTGGCTATGTATGAAACACGAACTGCCCGTCATGCTGGCCCAGGGTGAAGGCGCCATCGTGAACGTCTCATCGGTGGCGGGCCTGGTCGGATGCGAGGGCATGTCCGGTTACTCCGCCAGCAAACACGGCGTGATCGGCCTGACGAAATCTGCGGCCCTTGAATACGCGGAACGGGGCATTCGAATCAACGCGGTGTGCCCGGGAAGCGTGGTGCGCCCGTCCCTGCGCTTCCCCCGTGTCTTTACCGAAGAAAAGACGGACGACGGCCGCCACCCCATGGGGAGGTTCTGCACGGGCGAGGAAGTGGCGCAGGCCATCCTCTGGCTGTGCTCCGACGCCTCCTCGTTCACGACGGGACACGCGCTGGCCGTCGACGGAGGCTGGTCCGCCCGTTGAGTGGCGTCCTGATTCCGGGCAACGAACTTTTCGGGTTATACAATTTCCGATATCCAAAGACCGGAGCAACATCCAAATGTCACTCTTGACGTTCAAGTTACTTTCCGCGGCCGCGATACTCGCCATCGCGGTGATCGGCGGGCTGATCCCGCTCTATGCCGCAAGACATGAAAACAGCCGACGGTTTTTCTCGCTGGGAAACGCTTTCGCAGGCGGGTTGTTTCTTGGCGTAGGGTTTATACATCTACTGCCGGAAGGCATTGAGAAGCTCGAAGGGGTCACCGATTACCCGCTGGCTGCGTTGCTGGCCGCGTTCGGTCTCGTTGGGCTGCTGCTGATCGATCGCGTCATATACGGGGATCATCACGTCGCCGGGCATTCCGAAGATGATGAACAACATTGCATTTATCCGTACGTGCTCCTGGTCCTGTTGTCCATTCATTCCGTCATCGCAGGCATATCGCTCGGCATAGAATCCCATGTCTCCGGTCTGGCCATTATATTGCTCGGGATACTCTGCCACAAGGGATCGGCCGCCTTCGCCCTTATGATCAGTGTCCTCCGGGCTGGCATAGAGCAGCGACGCCATAGGCCCATTCTGGCGGTTTTCGTGTCGATGACACCGCTGGGTGTACTGGTAGGGATGGCGGCCGCCATGGCCCTGGAAGACAGGGAGACCGTCACGACCCTGATCGAGGGAAGCTTCAATGCCATCGCGGCCGGAACATTCATCTATGTGGCGATTATTGACATCATCGATGCGGAACTTTCGAGGCGCAACGTGCGCGTGGCGAAATTTGTCATGAGCGTACTTGCCGGCGACGACGATCAACCCATGCCGACAAGGGACCACGACCGCGTGATCAAATTCGCCCTGGTTATCCTGGGGATCGGACTGATGGCGCTGATGGTGGAATGGGCGCACGTCCACTGACCGGCGGCAGGAATACCCCCGAAGACAGGTCTCCCAAAACCGTACTGGCCCCACCGGACATCCCGCACCGGGCGACGACGAACATCACCCGCCCGTCCGTTCATCCAATATACACCTTTTCGCCCTGCTGTGCGCTGTCGTACATGGCGTCGAGCAATTGCATGAACCGGTAGGCGTCATCCGCATCGACATCGGGCTTGACGCGGCCGGCGACTGCCCGCGCAAAGTGTTCGACCTCGTGGTAAAACGGAAGTCCCTCGGCCGGTGGATTCGTGTGGGGCACATCGGATTCGTCGTCGATTTCGCGAACCGTGAATACCCCATCCTTCCATTTCGACACCTTCCTGTCTGACAGGGCCCCGTCGCTGCCGTGTACTTCCACGACGGTGGGGGTATCGCACTGCAGCCAGCGGGAGCAGTCGATCTGGATCGTTTTGCCGCCGTCGAAACCGCACAATCCCGAGAAATAGTCTTCGGCCGGACCCTCCGGACCGTCGTAGAGGGACTCCACGACGTGCTTGGTGGCAAAAGCCCATTTGGGATCCGGGCAGCCCATCCACCACCAGGCCAGGTCCAGTTCGTGCGAAGCGTGCTGGCCCAGGGCGCCGCCCTTCTGGCCATAAACGTGGGTCCAGCCTTCGGGGCTGTCCAATGGCGCTCTGTGGTTGTATTTCAGAAAGATGCGGGCGTGGTACGGCTCGCCGATCCGGCCGCGGCTGATTGCGGTACGGATCCCGCGGTTTTCGGGATCGTGACGCATGAAGAAACAGAACTGCAGCGTTACCCCGGCCCGCTCGGCCGCTTCCTTGAACGTCGGGATATGATCGGCGCGGGTCGAATGCGGTTTTTGCACGAGTACGTGCTTGCCGGCGTCGATGGCATCGAAGACCATGGGATAGCGGGCGGGCGGATTCACTGCCAGGAGTACGGCATCCACCCTTTCATCGGCCAACAGGTCCTGGTAGGGGCCGTATTGACTGGGAACTCCTTCCTCGCGGGCCACGCGGTTTCGGCGCTCATCCACCAGGTCGCCGATCGCGACGACGTCCAGTAGGGCGCTGGCCTGGGCCGATCGCACGGCGGCATGGCCGGCTCCCCCGCAGCCCACGACGCCGAGCCGAATCACTTTTTCCTCATGCTTCATCGCTTGTTTCTCCGAGCGAACGCAGGAAGGTACTAGGGCGACAACCGTTCCGTCACCCATGCATCGTCCCCGTCGCGCCTGTAACGAATCCGGTCATGCAGGCGAAGCTCCCGGCCCTGCCAGAATTCGAACTCATCGGGCGAAACGCGGTACCCGCCCCAGTTGTCCGGATGCGGCACGTCGCCGGACGGGTATTCCAATTTCAGTGTCTCGTACTGTTCTTCGAGGACCTTTCGGTCCGGTATGACCTCGCTCTGGTTTGAGGCTAGGGCCGCCAGTCGGCTTTCCAGGGGCCTTGAATGGAAATAACGGGCCGATTCTTCCAGAGATACCCTTTGAACGGCACCCGCAATCCGGACCTGCCGCCCGAGCTCGCGCCAGTAGAACACCAGCGCGGCCCTGGGGTTCTCTTCCAGGTCCCTGCTCTTCGCGCTCCGGTAATCCGTATAGAAAACGAAACCCCGCTCGTCGACGCCCCGAAGGACGACCATTCTGGCCGAAGGCACGCCGTCGCCCGAAGCCGTCGCGACCGTCATCACGTCCGCCAGTTCGATCCCGGCGTCGACCGCGTCCCTGAACCAGGTGTCGAACTGCCTGAAGGGGTTCGCGTCCAGGTCGTTTTCATTCAGACTGCCGAATACGTATTCCCTGCGGAGTGCTTCCAGATCCATATCTAGCGCCACGCGGCAAGGATCGCGCCCATCACCACGCTGTAGAGCACGCGGTATCCCGACTGGATCAGCCACAGGTTGAGACCCGTGTCGCCGAACGCGGCGTCCGATGCCATGGCCGTGGCAATGAAGCCGATGCCCACGAGGAGGCCGATCATTACGCCGCCGCCCAGGGTCGATATATCCAGGGCATTGATGAACAGCGCGAGTACGACCGCCGTGATCAGGGCGGTAAAGAAACTGATGACAAACGGCGCGGGCGACGGCTGGATCTGATCCGCTGTCTTTCCAATCGCGGACAGCCAGGCATCGCCAAACAGCGGGCCGTACCAGACCGCGCCAAGCGCAAATCCAGCCACCGTCGCCACGAGTATAGCCAACCAGTTCAGTCCGGTAAACTCAAGCATGACTCCTCCTTGTTACACTTGTTACATAGGATCCTGTCACTCTTTCACGACAGTCTCTTCCACTTCGGTCTCTTTTATTTTACTTCGGCTTCTTTCACGTCGGCCTCGTCAGCGTCGGCCTCGTCAGCGTCGGCCTCGTCCTCGCCGGTCTCGTCCGTGATGCCCTCCTCCACGGTAGGCTCCTCCGTCGCGGGCTGGATCTCATAACGCAGAATGGTAACATAGTTCTCGGGGTTTCCCCTGAAGAACATGCCCGGCCCTTTCAGGTATTCCTCTTCGTGCGCGTCGGCGAAGGCATACCCGTTCTCGTTTATATAGTCCCTGAGTCTTTGCAGGGCGGGCCGCTCTTCGTCGTATGGACCGATGTAGAGGAATTCCGCGACCTCGCCATACGTCCAGGTCGTGAGCGATACCGCCAATCCGGGCACGGCGGTGTATTCCGGGAGGTCCATGACGGTGTCCGGAACGGGAAGGCCATAAATGCCTATCCACTCCTCCATCGGCTGGTCCGGCGATACGGGCCATCGAGCCCTGGGCGCCGGAAGGGGCCAGGACGGGACGCCCTCTAAACGGTAGTACAGATCGTACAGCATTTCGAAGACCTCTCCCGCAACGGCGTTGGGATCGCCCTTCGCCTCGACCACGATCATCTTCTGAGGCGGCCGGGTCGAAATCGCCGGTTCTTCCAGGTGCTCGTATTCCGTCAGGTCCGGCCCCTGCATGGCGAAATACGCGAGCAGGGCGGCCGCTGCCAGGATCAGGACGATTGCCCCCAGGATGATCTTCTTCATAAGCACCTCGGCTGTTACTCCGCGACCTTGATACGCTCCGCAACCCCCCGCGCGGGAGCCGGACTACGGTTTCGGCGACGTGGCCGTCGCGCCAGGTTAGTGTTTCAGCGACGTGGCCGCTGTGTCGGCCTACGGTTTCGGCGACGTTGCCCTCGCGCCGTGGCGAATGGCGTGACGCCCGTATCGGTTTCGTATGTCGTCAATCGCGCGTAGCAGCCGGTCCGACCTTTCATCGGCGTTTTGGAACAGGTCGGTCTGAATCGGTTCGTCCGGCCGGACCAGGTTGCCGGCGGCCACGCCCAGGAGACGAATGCCCGTCCGGCCGTCCCAGACCCGGTCGAAGAGGTTCAGGGCCGCCTCGCCGATTACGAAGTCGTTGTCCGTGGGCGCCACGGCCGCCTGCCGCGTCAACGTCTTGAAGTCGCCGAACCGGACCTTGATCCGGACCGTTCTGCCCAGCAGTCCTTCCCGCCTGAGCCGCCGGCCCACCCGGTCGCTCTGGTCCACGAGAAACCCGTGGCACGATTCCCGTTCGACGAGGTCCGTGCCGAAGGTATTCTCGTGACTCACCGACTTCGCGGCGTGGCCGGTGACCACGGGCCGGTCGTCCAGGCCCCTGGACAGGTTGAAGAAATGCGAACCGGCCGCGTTGCCGAGCAGCCGCTTCAGGTCATCGGAAGATCGTTTCTGCACGTCCCCTATCGTCTTGAGCCCGAGCCGGGCCAGCCGCTCCTGCGTGTCCCTGCCCGCTCCCCAGAGAAACGATACGGGCAACGGCGCCAGGAAATCCGTCAAGCTGTCCGGGGGGACGATCACCAGGCCGTCCGGCTTGTCCAGGTCGGAGGCCACCTTGGCCACGTACTTGCACGGCGCCACGCCGACGGAGATGGTCAGTTGCGTTTCCTTCAGCACGTCCGCCTTGATTGAACGGGCGATCGTCTCGCCGTCGCCGAACAGCCGAGACGAACCGGTGACATCCATGAAGGCTTCGTCCAGCGACAGGGGCTCGACCAGGGGCGTGTACCGGTGGAACACGTCCTGGACCTGGCGCGAAACCTTGCCGTAGACTTCCGATCTCACCGGCAGGAAGATCCCCTGGGGGCACAGCTTTCTGGCGGTTGTTCCCGGCATCGCGGAATGTACGCCGAATCTGCGCGCCTCGTACGAGCAGGTGGACACCACCGAACGGGGGCCATCGCCCCCGACTATGACGGGCTTGCCGCGCAACTCGGGACGGTCGCGCTGCTCGATGGCCGCGAAAAAGGCGTCCATGTCCGCGTGCAGGATGGTGCGGGACGGGTTCACAGTGGGCCGTATTCGATTACATCGAAAAGATAAGGCGTTGCCGGATAGTTAGTCCTGATTATACTGTCTTTCCGGGATGCTTTCAAGCGCTTTGTGGAAGCGGATCGGTAAGCATCTGATTGTCGCGCGGGAAGCCGCATCAATCCCTTCACGGCGGGACGGGTGAATGGCTGATACCACACGGACTTGACACAACCGCGGTATTTAGGGAGGTAATATGTCCAACCATGAAGAACTGAACCGGACACTGATCCGGGCCGTGGAGGACGGTGATCTCGAAGGGGTAAGGGAGGCTGTCGGGCAGGGCGCCGATGCGGCGTGCATCACGCCCGCGCATATCCCGCCCCAGAAAGAAACCGACGAACATTACGAGATCATGCGATATCTGTTCGCAAGAGGCACCGATGTCAACTTCGCCGGATTCGAAGAGGGCATACTCATGACCTTCTCGGCCTACCGCGGACAGTTGCGTTACCTGCGCCTCTACCTCGAAGCCGGCGCCGACATCAATCTCGCACAGCCCATGAACGGTGTCACGGGCCTGCACGTGGCGGTCCAGCACAATCTCCCGGATATCGTACGTTTCTTTCTCGACCATGGCGCCAGGGTCGATCAGGCCTGCCACGACGACGCGCCGACCCCGGACCCCGGCCACGTTTACGGAGAAACGGCCCTGCATTTCGCCGCGGCCGGTGCCGACAGGGAGATCGTACAAATACTCCTGGACGCCGGCGCGGACCGGTCCGCCATGTCTTCGCGGGGCGAATCGCCGCTGGACTACGCGGTACGGAACAATCGGCCGGAAGACGTGCTTGGGCTGCTCAGGTAGGTCGCGCAGGTCACAGTGTGTCGGCCGCCGCGGGTTCAGCCCGAATCCCCGAAAAGCCGGCACGGCATGCGAAAGTCGAGCAACGCCTGCTGAAAGTCGGGTGTCGGTACGGGATCGAATCCGCACCTGAAAGTCCGGCAGTCTGCCTCGTCATCCGGATTCCCGTAGAGACAGGACAGCACGCCGGCCATGTCTTCGACAGCGTCGATCGAGGTCCGGATCGGATAGACCGTTCCGTCGCGCCTTCTGATCTGTCGAGACAGGTCGTTTTCATACCCCGTAAGTGAAACGCGATAACCCGCCTCATCGCGTTCGACGATCAGCAGGTGACCCCGGTCCACGCACTCCCCCCGAATCGTGGCCCAGGGGATCGTCATTTCCGGAACCGCGATACGGTAGCGCAGATCTTCAGCCCATTCGAGCGCAACCGCGTGGATGGGCAGCTTGCCCTCCGCGTCGCGGAAGGCCTCGCTGAAGGCGTAATCCGTATGGTAATCGGGAAGAAATAGCTCTGCTGACCCATGGTGTACCAGGAAAAGCAAGGCGCCTTTCTGTCTCGCCGGGCGTTTTTCGGTCCGCCTGGTCCGCCTGGTCCGCCTGGTCCGCTTGGTCCGCCCGGCCATTCCCGCCAGCGACTCCAGGTGCCTTCGCCCGCGTTCCGTAACCGCGTCGGGAAACATGGCGATGCCGTTTGCGGACAGGGTGCACGATTTCACTTCCAGGCAAAGGGCGCCCTCCCCGCCCTGCAGCAGGAAGTCGAACCGGTTGCCGCCAACAGTTACTTCGGTCCCGGAAACCTCGTAGTCCACCAACGCGGGGATCGCGCGGGATTCGATCAGCCTGCACGCAACCTCGTTGTTCAGATGGGTGTGCAGAAAGACGATGCGTCCCTGGTAGCGCACGGCCATCACCGTATGCCTCGTCTTCCGGTTCTCCTGATAGCCGTGGTCCGCCAGGATCAGCTCAGCGTCCGGCAAGAGTAGTTCGCCCATCCTGCCGGGATTCGGCATGAAGACGATCGTCTCTCTGCCGTCGATCACGCAGCGAACGCTGAATCGGTTGGGGCGGGTGAGGAACGTACCCTTGACCAGGGGCAGAGAGGAGATGGGTGGGAAAAACGAAGGCGTGTCAGGCATCCTGTCGTTACATGTTCGAAGAACATTTTGGAATACGGCTTCCGGCTAACGGGCAGGCGGTTCAGCCACCAAGCTGACAACAGTTCCCGCAACCCGATTCCCCTGCGTCCGCGGCTCAGCTGAATAGCGCCCTTTTAATTAGCACTCTTTTGGGGTAAGCCTTTTAGTGGCTAGACTGTCAACAACTCCTGCAATCGCCGGATGACAAGGTCCACTTCGCCGGATTTGAGCGTACCGAGCTTCACCCGGAAACTGGCATTCCTGCACCACGTTACAATGGATGGATTGCCGTCAAGCAACAGCCGTTCGAACTCCAGGTCGGTGCATCCGAGCCGCCCGAGGTCGATTTCAATACTGACCACGTCGCCGCTCCGCCTGACCGACTTGACCAGGGACGACGAAGACAGCCCCTTGCGGAGTTCCAGCCCCATGCGGTTGATCTCCTTGCGGACCACGTCCTCGTCCCTTTCCATGATGTACTTGACTGCCGCGTAGATCCCGGCCAGTTCCTCCTTCCCGACCTTCATGGTGCGGCCGATGGCCCGGTTCGGATTGCCGTGGGCGGCACAACCCTCGATGATGGACCTTTTTCCAATGACCAGTCCGGTGGTCTGGGGCCCGCGGATCGCCTTGCCCCCGCTGGCGATGATGGCGTCGACACCGAGATCCCGGGTGAAGTACCGGAAATTGGCCTTGGGGGGTATGCTGAAGGCGGCGTCCACGAGGACAGGCACGCCGCGCGCGTGGGCGATGTCGACGATGCGGTCAATGGGCAGCATGTGGCCCCAGGGCGACAGGGTCAGCACCGCGGCCGTACGGTCGTTTATGCACGCTTCTAGTTGTGCTTCCGTGGCGCCCCGCTCGTCTCCCATTTCCACGATCGCCGCTCCCGGCGCCTGGATCGCGATGTCCTCGTAAAAACGGGCGCAGCGGTGCACGACGACCTCGTTCTTCATGCCCGTCGTATCGGGCAATCGTTCGATCTTTTCCGGGTCCGTCCCGGCCATGCAGGCCGCGACGGCCAGCGCGATCCCGCCCGCCGCGCCGCAGCTCACGTAGGCGGCTTCGTTGCCCGTCATCCCGGCGATGGCTTCGCCGACACGGGTCTGCATCTCGAACAGGTTGACGTAGTGGCGGGAGGCTTCGACCATGGCCTCCACCGCGCAGGGCCACATGATCGATCCGCCGAACCGCGTGTAGTTGTCCGCGGCGTTGATAAATGGCCGGACGCCAAGTTCTTCGTATATGCCCACGTCCTGTCTCCTTCTCGCTGCCCTTCCCTTGCACTACGCTGTGGCCTCACCGGATTCCCGTGTCGCAAAATAAACGTACTTCCGACCCGGAAGACGAACAAGCCCAATCTCGCGGCTGATTTTCTTTGCCAGCATGTCATGGGGAGCGTAGGTTGTGAAAGAACCGGATGTCGCAATATGTGTTAAGATCTGGCTGGAATCCCGCTGGCCGTGGACGACCGGGATGTCGAAACACGAGGCTTGAGGCTATAGGAGGTGTATGAAGAACGGCGAGTTGATTGTCACACCGAAAGCGGACGACAGTTGGATGATCCGGCTGGACCGGAATGGCGAAGAACTCTGCCGGGTTGAACTGGCCAGGAAACGCATGCGTATCGGACGTTCGCGGATAGCGACCGGAGGGGTCTCTGCGCTTTACACGCCGCCTGATCGCCGGATGGAAGGGCATGCCCGCGCTCTGATGGAGGCGTCCCATGACTTCCTGCGGCAGCAGGGCTGCTCCATCGTCTTGCTGAATGCCATCCCCGATTTCTACCACCACTTCGGCTATGACGTCGTGTTTCCGGTATATCGACTCTTTGTAAAGACGGATCGGCTAATGCATGCCCGTCGGCTCCTCAACGTGCGGCGGGCGCGAAAAAAGGACGAACCGGCGCTGGTAAGATGCTATAATCAATGTAACCGGTACCGTTCGGGCACCCTGGTCCGTCGCATGGACTGGCGCTTCACCAACCTCGTCAACTTCGGGCGGCCGCCCGGAACGCTGCTGCGGGTCGAGGATAAACGACAACGGGTCGCGGGGTACGCCCTGTGCCGGACGCGGAGCGACCGCTATTTCGTTCAGGAATTGAACGCTTGCTCGCCCGCCGCCTTCGAGTCGCTGGCCAATGCCATTGGAATGCGGGCCCGCAGGACTGGTCTTGAAAGGGTCCATTTCAAACTGCCGATCGATCATCCTTTCGGCGAATTCTGCAAACGCTTCGGAAGCGAATGGGAGATTCAGCATCACGTAAACGCGGAGGGTATGGGCCGCGTACTCGATCTTCCACGCTTCCTGGCCGCGCTTCGCCCGGAACTCACGTACCGGCTGGGTAAATCGGCACGGTCGGAAAACGCCTGTTTGTGGTTTGTAACCGAAATGGGGTCGGCCGGATTGAAGATAGCGGGGAATGCGGTTCGCCGCATCCGAAAGCGCGAAACGGACGCGTGGGATATCGCCCTCTCTCAGACTATGCTGCTGCAACTCGCGCTGGGCTATCGCACGGTTTCGGACGCGGCAAATGAAAAGGGGGTTCGCGTACCCAGGCTGGCGCGACCGCTACTAGAGGTCCTTTTCCCGCCTTCGCCGGCGATGATGCCCATGGTTGTTGAATGAAAGCGTACTTTTAGTCAATCCGCACATCAATTCGCACACTAACTGAAGAGGAACATGATGGGCAATACGATCAGGATCATCCTGGCCGTACTGGCAGGCATGGCAGTGGGAAGCGTCGTGAACATGGGGCTGATTCTGTTGAGTCCCATGGTCATACCGCCTCCTCCCGGCGTCGACGTGACCGATATGGAGTCCCTGGCATCTTCCATGCACCTGTTCCAGTTCAGGCATTTTATCTTTCCGTTCCTGGCCCATGCGCTCGGCACACTTGTCGGCGCGTACACGGCGGTAAGGGTCGCCTCCGGGCACCGGGTTAAAATCTCCATGGCCGTCGGTGTTTTGTTCCTCCTTGGCGGCATTTCCAATGCCATTATGCTAGCCGCGCCCGGCTGGTACATCGCGGTGGACCTGATCGGCGCCTATATACCCATGGCCTGGATCGGCGGTCGACTGACGGGCAAGGAGTAGGGCGCATCAGGCGTAACGGTTCAACCAATATGGAATCCGGATCCGACGGTGCTTTCCTTTCGATATTTGAACGCGGCGACGTGGCAGCCGCCAGTAGCTATGTCGGCGGCCATCCATCTATTGGCCGATATGACGGTTACGAGGCGCATCCCTTGCTGCGGGAGTTCGTACGCCGGAATCATGGGCATTGCTATAAGCCAGCGCATCGTGCCATTGCCGATCTGCTGATCCCCAGTCGAGTCCGTTCTTTCCGGGATGCCGTGATGTCGGACCGGATCGAAGACGTCCGCGCGCAATTGGTTGCCGACCCAAAACTGGCTCGCGCCGAATTCACCGGAGGCCGGGGGATCGCCCAGGCGATTCATCACTGGCGAACCATCCCGGTCGCCACGCTGCTGCTGGACAGTGGCGCAGATATAGATGCCCTGACCCCCGTGGGTTGCGCGGGCGAAACGCCGCTCATGATGCAACTTCGATTCGGTACCCTGGAAGGCGTGCGTTTTCTTCTTGAGCGGGGAGCAGATCCCAACCTGGGCGGGCTGAAGCATACCCCCAGCAGATCGATGGCGGAGGGGCTTAATCTGTTACTTCGGCACGGATGGGACATCAACGAACAGGTGGGCTGCCGCACCCT
This sequence comes from Candidatus Latescibacterota bacterium, assembly GCA_022823465.1. Lineage (GTDB taxonomy): Bacteria > JAAXHH01 > JAAXHH01 > JAAXHH01 > JAAXHH01 > JAAXHH01. The sequence continues at coordinate 601 of JAJEHX010000054.1, read as the reverse complement.
GCTCCACCATGACGCCAATCACGGCCATGGCCGGAGGGTCCGTCTCCTGCTGGAGCACGGCGCCGACCCGGATATACGGGATGCTGAGGGAAGAACGGCCCTGCACCTGGTGAGCGCTCGGGGCGTCGGCGGGGAGGCGATCCGTGCCCTGGTCGAAGCCGGCGCTGATTTGAACGCCCGTGATCATGAAGGCAGAACTCCTTTGGACCATGCCGAGCCGGCAAGGAGCCGGGCCGCGACCCGTACGCTTGTGGAACTTGGCGCTTAATAGTCCGACTGTATTCTAAACGGACCGTCAAAAGTCAGTGACCGATGGATAAGACTTTGTAAGACTCTCACACAGGAGTGATTACGTGTCCGTTAAATACGCAGTGGAAATCGCCGGCAAGTATCCTGATCGGGCGGCACGCATGGCCTTCCCCGGCAAATTCCGGGGCCGTGTACACCTCAACGCATGCCGGACCGGATTCATGATCTGCCCGGGCCTGGGTCCCGAGTACGGCCGCCCTTATTATGACGACCGCTGGGGGGTCGAGTCCGACTGGATCGACGGCGAGGCCGCATGGACCCTGTTCAGGGCGTCCGTGGCGGGAGATCTGGT
>JAJEHX010000009.1 GCA_022823465.1 Candidatus Latescibacterota bacterium | reverse complement strand
CAGGCGGTCAACAAGATGGAAAGCCAGTTGAAAAAGCACAATGGCAAGTTACACGATCACAGGGTAAGGCGTCATTAATGGCATTCCGGCATGCACGCGTCTTGAAGCACCTGGAACGTCGATTCAGGAACAACCCGGATCCATCGGACCAGTCTCCCCTTGAAAATGACTGATGGCCACGATATCGCGCCCTTGAAACCGCGCGCCCTGCTCATCAAATCCCTGGTAGAACAGGTCGATCTGAAACTGTCGCCGCTGACGGGTGAAACGGGACTCTCAAGGAAGATCACCAACGCGGAGACGAATCGGCCCGGACTCGCGCTGTCGGGTTTTGTCGAAAGGTTTTCCAATAACAGGATTCAGATCCTGGGAGAAACCGAATTAACCTACCTGAAGAGCCTGCCCGGGGACCAGCGGCGCGCATCGCTGGTCAGGTTGTTCGACATGGGCCTTCCCTGCATGGTCATCACGAAGGGCATGGACCCGCCGCTGGAATTGATCGAAACCGCCGAACGGTTCGATACCGCCGTGCTGGGCACGGCCCTGACGACGGACGCCTTCGTACACTCTCTGATCGAGTACCTGGAGCCCTATTTCGCACCGATGACGACCGTGCACGGCGCGCTGGTCGACGTCTACGGCGTGGGGCTCCTGTTTACGGGACGCAGCGGAATCGGCAAAAGCGAGACGGCCCTCGATCTGGTGGAACGCGGCCACAGGCTGGTGGCCGACGACGTTGTGACCGCGTACCGGATGCGGCGCGGCATCGTCATGGGGACGAGCAACACGGTAACACAGCATTTCATGGAAATCCGAGGCGTCGGGATTATCGACGTCACGCGCATGTTCGGCATCCGCAGCATCCGCGTGCGTAAACGGATAGAAGTCGTGGTGAACCTGGAAGACTGGAACAACGATGGGGATTATGAACGCACGGCGCTAGACGAGAAGACCACGACATTACTCGACGCGGAACTGCCCTACGTCCGCATTCCGATCAATCCTGGCAAGAACCTGACCGTAATCTCCGAGGTGGTTGCGCTCAGGCATCTCCTGAAGGTCGTCGGAATAAACCCGGCGTCTACATTGAATCAGCGTGTGCTGGAAGTAATGAAGGAAGGCGAAAGAGTCCGGTACCGCAGAGAAGATTACGAATAGACGCATATCACGTACGTCTGACTGAATCGGGCAGCGCCTTGGTAAGGAAAACCGTTTCCGTTAAAAACAGAAAGGGCCTGCACATGCGGCCCGCGGAGCAATTGGTCCGCACGGCTTCCAGGTTCGAGTCGGAAGTCACGCTGGTCAAGGACACTGTGCCGGTCAATGGGAAGAGCATCATGGGCGTGATGATGCTGGCCGCCGAGTACGGCAGTACCATAACTGTCGAAATTGAAGGTCCCGATGAAACGGATGCGCTGGAAGCCATAACCGAGATGTTCGACCAGGATCAGGAGGCGTGAAATGAGCGAAGAGCGCCGCACGCTCACAGGCATTCCGGCCTCGCCCGGCCTCGCCATCGGCCGCGCTTTCGTCTACAATCGCCGTTTCGCCGACATACACCAGCGCCCGATTCCTTCCGGCAACGTGGAGGAGGAGATCGAACGGTTCAGAGACGCGGTCAATGAGGCGTTGAACGACCTGACCCAGCTGCAGCGTCGCATCGCGGTCGATATCGACCAGGATATCCTGAAGATCTTCCGCGGCCACCAGGCGGTGCTCGAGGACCCGGAAGTCGTGGACGTCACCATCGTCCGCATCCGCCGGGAAAAAACCAATGCGGAGTATATTTTCGACGAAGTGATGAGAGGATGGATATCCAGTTACTCTTCGATCGAGAATCCATTCTTCCGTGAAAGGACCGCCGATTTCGAAGACGTGCATTACCGGGTGCTGGCGAAACTCACAGGAAGCGCCCGTCCCCGGATCGAGGCCACGGAAGGAAAGGTGGTGCTCGTAGCCCATAGCCTGTCTCCGTCAGATACCGCGGAGATCAACCGGGATTCGGTGTGCGGCTTCATCACCGACGCCGGAGGCCAGACGTCCCATACGGCGATCGTCGCCCGTGGCCTGGCCGTGCCGGCCGTGGTCGGCGCCAACATCGCCACGCAGGAAATCACCGATGGCATGATGATCATCATCGACGGCAACACCGGGATGGTCCATCTGGATCCCGATCCCGAAACCGTCGGCCGCTACGAGGAAACGCAGTCCCAGCTGTCCGTGCTGGAGCATGAGCTCCAGGAACTTCATGACCTGCCCGCGGAGACGCGGGACGGAAGACGCATCGAGCTTTCGGCAAATATCGAACTGCCGGGTGAGCTGGAAGACGTCCTGAATCATGGTGCGGATGGCATTGGCCTGTATCGTACCGAGTTCCTCTATCTGGTTCGCAACGAGTTGCCCTCCGAAGAAGAACAGACCCGGACCTACCTGGATATTGCCCGGCGTATGGCGCCGCACGCCGTAATCATACGCACGCTGGACCTGGGGGCGGACAAGATGCCTACGCAAATGCCGGACGAGGCCAATCCCGCCCTCGGACAGCGGGGCATTCGGCTCTGTCTCAATCGTCCTGAAATGTTCAAGGTACAGTTGCGCGCTATCCTTAGAGCCAGCGTCGAAGGTAACGTAAGGCTCATGTTCCCAATGATTTCCGGAATACATGAACTCCGGAGGGCGAAGGCGCTTTGCGACGAGGCGCGGGGTGAGTTGCTGGAGGCCGGGATACCCTTCGATCAGTCGATACCCATCGGTATCATGGTCGAGATTCCTTCTGCCGCGCTGACCGCCCACGACCTGGCGAAGGAAGTCGACTTTTTCAGTATCGGCACGAATGATCTGATCCAGTACACGGTGGCGGCCGACCGGGGGAATTCGAGTATTGCCTCCCTGTACAACCCATGTCACCCGGCGGTGCTCCGGCTGGTCGCGTCGATCATCGATGCCGCGCACGACAACGATATCTGGGTCGGGGTGTGCGGCGCCATGGCCGCTCATCCGCTGGCGGCCTGCATACTGCTGGGCCTGGGCGTAGACGAACTCAGTATGAGCCCGATCGATATTCCGGAGATCAAGAGCCTGATCCGGTCGGCGGACTACCAGGAGCTCAAGACCATCACGCGCGATGCGCTGGATCTGCCCACGTCGGAGGAGATCATGCGGTTTCTGAAGCCCTACCAGCCCAGGACCGAGTTGGACGTATCCGACATGATGCGGACCTGAAGACCGGTTGCCGGCGCGGTGCCGCGAAGAATCCGCGGCGCGGTGCGGGTTATCAGTCCAGGACGGGAACGATACATGGGCTTGTCACAAAAAGAAATCGCACAATTCAGTACACGTGGCTACCTGGTCAAGGCAGGCCTGCTTGCGCCGGCTGATCTGCACCCATTGCAATCCGCCTTAAGCGACATCGTTGATCGCGGAGCGAAGAAACTGCACGCCGGCGGCAAGTTGGCCGGTCCCTACGAGCAGGAGGGATTCGAGACCCGGCTCGCCCGTATTTTCAATGAGTCCGAAGAAGCCGGCCAGGTGGTCATGGGGATGATCATGGGCCGGGGTGGAGGAGGATTCAGCGGCGAGTCGATGCTGGCCCTGTTGCGGAACGCGGGCCTGGTGGACTGTGTTTCAGACCTGGTCGGACCGGACATCGTGGGTGCCTCCGCATATCGCATTCGTCCCAAGATTCCGGCGCACACGCGGACGGAAGTACCCTGGCACCAGGACTCCGGGTATTTCCTGCCCCATTGCGACCGGCACCTGATCGTGACCTGCTGGATCCCCCTGGTCGATGTTACCGTGGAAAACGGATGTCTGTACGTGATCCCCGGCGCCCATGAAAGCGGCGTGTTCCGGCACTACACCGGCGGGCACGGCGGTTACCTGGAGATCCCGGGAGACGAATTGCCCGGGAACAAGCCCGTTCCCATGGAAATGAAACTGGGTGACGTCTTGTTCATGACGAATCTGACGCCCCACGCTTCCTTCGTGAACCGGTCCGAAATCGTGCGCTGGAGCATCGATCTGAGGTATCAGTCCAAGGACGCGCCGAACAATGCCGAGGAGGATCCGGCGACGTATACACCGGAACGGGATCCGGTCACCATGGCCTGCTATCCGAGCGAGGCGGATTTCGTGATCCGGGACTCAACCCATCCCGAGCGGGAGATTCGGACGCCGGAGGCCTTCAAGGCGCTCCGGGACCGCTACCATGAAGCGAAGCCCTATAATCCGGGCAGGGGCTGGACCCGCCTCAAGGACCGGGAATGATCCGTAACCGCGGGAACGATTTCGCGGATTTTAGCGGTATGGCCGGTTTAAGCGGTGTCGCGGATTTAATTGACTGAACTCGACATGGGCCTTCAAGTCGAGCATCGATTCTTCTGGAGACTGATATGAACCCCGGCATCAACCGATATATGCGGGCGCCCTACGGAGCGCCCAATGGCCTGCAGGTTACCGATGAAGGCCTGTGGGTCGTGGATCAGTTGACGGACCGCGTGGCGCTCCTGGCCCTGGAGGACCCGCACGAGTACGGCGTATCCCGAATACTCCGAGAATTGCCCACGGAATCCTCCAATTCAAGCGGCATGTCCTTTGGCGAAGGCGGGCTCTGGCTGGCCGCGAACGGCCCGGGCGAACGGTGGCGCTTCCCGAAGGATACCGATGCGCCGACCGGAACCGGCGAGATTCTCAAGGTCGATCCCCGGACCGGCGCTACCCTGCTCCGCCGGCCGCTGCCCGCATCGGGCGGGACCCATGGCCTGGATTACGATTTCGTGGAAAAGGGTACGATCTGGCTCAGCACCCTGCAGGAGAAAACGCTGACCCAGGTCCATATCCATGACTGGTCGGTTAAGCGGGTCATTCCGTTGCCTTACGACGCCGGGCACGGTGTCGTAAGGACCGAAGACGATGCCCTGTGGATGGTATTCAAAGTGGACCGCGTCATTGCCAAGATGGATATCGACACCGGCGCGGTGCGCGACGAGATCCACATCGGCCCGGATCACCCGGAGCCCCATGGCCTGGCGCGTTGCGGTAACGACCTGTTATATTGTGACGCGACGACGGGCTGGATCGCCCGTGTAGGCGGCGTATTCGGATGATTCAACCGGACGCGGCAAGTAAAGCGTTCCGCCGCGTCCCTGTGGAATCCCGCCTTACCCCATGGCGCCGGAATAGTAGATTTTCTCTCCCAAGTCCGTCCAGCCGCTTACCGTCTTCCGAAAATCGGTGAAGGACTCGTACACTTTCCTGCTGTCTTCGTCCGTATCGACCAACTGGGTGATTACTTCGTCCGCGTAGCCCTTGAGGGTCGTAAGCACGGTATCCGGGAACCGCCGAAGCTGCACCCCTTCTTCATTGATCATTTTCTGAAGGTATTCGTTGTTTCTGGCGTCGAACTCGGACAGCACCCAGTGGGTCGACCGGGCCGCCGCGGTTCGGATCACCGTCTGCAGATACTGCGGCAGTTCTTCGAAGGCGCTCTTGTTCACCATGAGTTCCGTCACGGTTCCCGGCTCGTGCCAGCCCGGGTAGTAGTAATACTGGGCCGCCCGGTAGAATCCCATGAGGTAGTCGTGGTACG
>JAJEHX010000015.1 GCA_022823465.1 Candidatus Latescibacterota bacterium | reverse complement strand
TCTTCAGCATGAAGGTCATCCAGACGCCCACGGTACGGGCGCCCCACCTGAGGAACTACTATTCCTCCATCCAGGACGTCAGGAAAATCGGGGAATACGAGATCAGTTTCGTCTGCGAGGTGCCGTATATTCTGAACGATTTATTCCTGGGGAGTTTCGATATTCTTCCCAGGCATTTCTACGATCCGGACGGACTGCTGGACCCGGTGCCGATCAGGAGCCTGAGAGACAGCAGCTGGGAACAGGGTGAACACGCGGACCGGGTGCGGCTTTTTGGTGAACGCTTCAACCAGGATTTCAACCGCAATATGATGGGCACCGGCGCGTATTACGTGGCGGACTGGGAGAACGACGTGGTGACGGGCCAGAAGGTCGTGCTCACTCGCAACGACGATTACTGGGGACAGGGTGTGGAAGGACTGCCCGCCACCGGCCACGTGGACAAGATCGTGTTCAAGATCATCAACAACCTGGACGCCGCGTTCATCGAACTGACCAACGGCAACCTGGACTACCATGGCATGAAACCGCTGGAATTCAAGGAGAAGAGCTGGTCGCCCGGGTTCGTGGACCGTTTCATGAAGGGCATTCAATACGCCGGAGGATACAACTACATCGGCTGGAACAACAGGCATCCCCTGTTCCAGGACCGGCGCGTCAGACAGGCCATGACCCACCTGACCGACCGGGAGGGCATGGTACGGAACCTGCTGTTCGGACTCGCCGAGACGGTGGAAAGTCCCATTCACAAATTCCGCCCGGAATACAATCACGATCTACAACCCTATTCCTACGACCCGGACCGGGCCCTGGCGCTGCTGAATGAAGCGGGATGGACGGATTCCGATAACGACGGGATACTCGACAAGGAAATCGACGGGACCTCCACGCCTTTCCGTTTCGAGTTTCTCGTGAACTCCGGGAATCAGATCCGCAAGGACATCGCGCTCACGCTCCAGAGTTCCCTCGAGGACGTGGGCATCGACTGCCAGGTGCGAGAGCTGGACTGGTCCATCTTCCTGGAAAGAGTCAAGAACAAGGACTTCGCGGCCGTCACCCTGGGATGGACCGGCGGGACCGGCCTGCGCTTCCCGCCCGATTCCTACCAGATCTGGCATTCCTCGCAGGCGGAAGGGAACGGGTCGAATTTCATCAGTTTCCGCAACGAAGAAACCGACGCCATCCTTGAGACCTACCGGCAGGAGTTCGACATGGACAAGCGGATCGATCTCTATCGCCGTTTCCAGGAAATCCTCCACGAGGAGCAACCCTACACGTTTCTGTGGAAGTCCCGTACCGCAGTGGCCTACAGCCGGCGCTACCATGGCGTCAACTGGTATCCCGCCGGCGCCGTTCCGCAGGAGTGGTGGGTCGAGCCCGCCGACCGGCTGTACCAGTAGCGTACCGCGATTTCGACCATAGCCTGGCGGGAGCCCAATTCTCCTATGCTCGGTTACATACTTCAGCGCAGTCTGCTCATGGTCCCCACGCTGGTCGGGATCACGGTGATTTCCTTTTTCATCATGCACCTCGCCCCCGGCGACCCCGTGGACCTGTTCCTGGGCGGCGTGGCCGGAGGCGAGGGGCTGGCGTCCGACCGGCAGCAGGATATCGAGAAGACCCGCGAGGAACTGCGCAGACAGCTGGGACTGGACCAGCCGGTCCACGTGCAGTACTTCAACTGGGTCACGGCACTGTTTCTGAAAGTCGAAACCATCAACGCCTTCGATCGCAGCGCTTTGCAGGCGGACGGGTTGCTTGAGCGCCTCGAAGCATCGCAGCGCAGAGCGTTGACGGCGCTGGACCGGGAGGAACAGAAAGAACGGTTCCTTGCCCTCGTGCGCGATGACGCGCCACAGGAGGCGAGCGAACTGGAACGGTCCTCGTTCTGGGAAGGCAGGACCTTCAGCGCCGAGGGCAACTACGCCTACAGGGGCGCGGGGATCGAGCTTCTCAGACTCGGGGGACACCGTTTCGTCACGCTGGATTTCGGCCGCTCCTTCAAGGATAACCAGCCCGTAATCGGCCGGATCATGGAGCGGTTGCCCGTCACGCTCGAGATCAATCTCATCGCGCTCGTCATCGCCTACCTGGTCGGCCTGCCCCTGGGCGTCTGGCTCGCGGTCAAGCAGAATACCCTTACGGACCGGCTGCTCACGACCGGCACCTTCGTCCTCTGGTCCATGCCTTCCTTCTGGGTGGGCATGCTGCTGATCATATTCCTGTGCAACCGGGAGTTCTTCTACTGGTTCCCGGCATCGGGCATACAGTCGCTGGACGCGTCCAGTGAATGGAGTACCTGGCGGCTCCTCACGGACCATATGTACCACATGTTTCTTCCCGTGCTGACCTCCGCCTACATCAGCTTCGCGACCATTTCCCGCTTCATGCGGACCAGCATGCTGGAGAACCTGCGCCAGGACTACGTACGGACCGCCCGAGCCAAGGGATTGTCGGAAAAAGTCGTTGTCCTGCGGCATGTTTACCGGAACTCCCTGATCCCGATTGTAACCACCTCCGCCGGGCTGCTGCCGGCCCTGATCGCGGGTTCCGTATTCGTCGAAACGATATTCACGATTCCCGGGATGGGGCTGCTTGGATTCGAGTCCGTGCTGACCAGGGACTATCCCATGGTCATGGCGATTTTCACCATTGGCTCCCTGCTTTCGCTCCTGGGCATCCTGGTTGCGGACATCCTGCTCAAGGTGGTCGATCCGCGGATTACCTTCGACCAGTTGCAGGGTTAGGAGATTGGCAGTGGGATCGCACATAGCCAAAAAAGACGAACCGACTGCTGCAGACGGCACACTGGCCGACGCCGTGAAAAACGAGGGCGGCGAAAGCTTCTGGCGGCTTACGCGCAAGGAGTTTCGCAAGAACCGTCCGGCGCTGTACAGTCTGTACGTTCTCGTAGCCATGGCCGTTATCGCACTCACCGCGGACCTGATTGCCGGCAACAAGCCTTACTACATGGTCTACAAGGGAGAAACCTACTTCCCGGCCTTCAGGCAGTACGCCGTTCATACCGGGTTGATGGACTGGCCGGAGGAGCTTCGGACCCGGAAGAACTTCAAGCGGTACGCCTACAGTGACGCCGTGTTTCCAATCATCCCCTACGCGCCGGACGAGATCCAGCTCGGTGACCGGTACGAGCGGCCGGGAGGCGCCCATCTCTTCGGAACGGACCGGCTGGGCCGCGACGTGCTGGCGGGACTCATTCACGGCACGCGGTACTCGCTGACCATCGGGCTGGTGTCGGTGGGCATCTCCCTGCTCATCGGTGTCGGACTCGGCGCAATGGCGGGATATCTCGGGGGATGGACCGACCTGTTCCTGTCCCGCGTATTCGAACTCTGGGCCGCCATCCCGCCTTTCTTCCTGATCATTACAGCGGCGGCCTTCTTCCCGCCGAGCCTGTTCTGGATCATGATCATCATCGGGTTCACGGGATGGGTGGGCATCGCCCGGCTGACCCGGTCCCAGTTCCTCCAGGTCCGGGCCTTCGACTATATCGCGGCCGCCCGGGCCCTGGGCTGTTCGAACCTGCGCATCATGGCGGTGCACATCCTGCCCAATGCCATCGCGCCCGTCCTGATCCCCGCGGCCTTCGGCGTGGCCGGCGCCATCCTGGCCGAATCGGGGCTGAGCTTCCTGGGGATCGGCGTGCCCGCCGAGGTCATCACCTGGGGATCCCTGCTGGCCGGGGCCCGGAGCAATATCGCCGCATGGTGGCTTGTGATTGTCCCCGGATTCGCTATCTTTATCACGGTGACCCTGTACAACCTGCTGGGAGACGGGCTGCGTGACGCACTCGATCCCAGGCAGCGGGGTAACGCATGAGATCCAACCTGGGCACGCTTCAGAACTGGAAGTGCAAATCCCTAAGAGGCGAAATTTGAATAGCATCCTGCGCGTAAACGATCTGAAGACCTACTTCGACACCGAGGGCGGCATAGTGCGGGCGGTCGACGGCGTCAGCTTCGAGGTGGAGGCCGGCAAGACGCTCGGCATCGTGGGAGAGTCCGGGTGCGGCAAGAGCATGACCGCCTATTCCATCCTGGGATTGGTCCCTCAACCCCCGGGCCGAATAGCCGGAGGCGAGATTCTCTTCGAGGACAGGAACCTGCTGCAACTCTCGCCCCGCCAGATCCGCGCCATTCGGGGCAACGACATCGCCATGATCTTCCAGGAACCCATGACGTCACTCAACCCGGTGTTTACCGTGGGCGAGCAGATCGCCGAGGCTATTCGTCTGCACCGGGGCGCGGACCGGAGGGACGCCTGGCGGAGGGCCGTCGAACTGCTGGAACTGGTGGACATACCGCTGCCGGAGGAAAGGGCCGGGAACTATCCCCACGAGCTCAGCGGCGGCATGCGGCAGCGCGCGATGATCGCCATGGCGATTTCGTGCGACCCGAAGCTGTTGATCGCCGACGAACCGACGACGGCACTGGACGTCACCATACAGGCGCAGATTCTCGACGTCCTGCGGCGACTGCAGGAAGAACTGGGCATGGGACTGATGCTGATTACCCACGATCTGGGCATCGTGGCCGAGATGGCCCACGAGGTGCTGGTCATGTACGCGGGGCAGGTCGTGGAGCAGGCCGACGTGGAAACGCTCTTCGGGAGTCCACGCCATCCCTATACCCGCGGCTTGCTTGCTTCCGTGCCGACCATGAGTTCGGGAACCGGAGAGCTTTCGACCATAGAAGGCACGGTGCCGGATCCGGTGAGCTTCCCGGCCGGATGCCGCTTCGCGCCGCGCTGCGATTTCGCGGTAGAAGCCTGCGGACGGCCGCAGGCGCTGCTTGACGTGGAAGGCAGCCACGTGGTGCGATGCGCGGAATGGCAGCAGGTAATGCAGGAAGCGATGGCCTGACGGAGTGAGACCGCATGACAACGCCGAATGAAATGTTGTTACAGGTTCAGGGCCTTAAGAAACACTTCCCCGTGGGCGGCGGGCTGTTCGGTCGGCACCGGTCGATGATCAAGGCCGTCGACGGCGTCGATCTGACGCTCGACCGGGGTGAAACGCTGGGCCTGGTGGGTGAAAGCGGATGCGGCAAGACCACGATAGGCCGGGCGATCCTGCGTCTGATAGATCCGTCCGCGGGAACGGCGACCTTCCATACCGCCCTCGAGGACGGTGAAGAACGAAGACCTCACGCGGTCTTTTCCATGAAGAAAGGCGATCTCAGACGGCTGCGACGCCAGATGCAGATCGTCTTCCAGGACCCCTACGGTTCGCTCAACCCGCGCATGACCGTGGGCGCCCTGCTCCGGGAACCTCTTACCGTACACGGCTTGAGTACGCGTATGGAGGCCGGTGACCGGGTGGCCGACCTGCTCGAAACGGTGGGGCTCAATCCTGCCCACGCCCGGCGGTATCCCCATGAGTTCAGCGGCGGCCAGCGCCAGCGCATCGGCATCGCGCGCGCCCTGGCCGTCCGGCCCGAACTGATTATCGCCGACGAGCCGGTCTCGGCGCTTGACGTCTCGATCCAGGCGCAGATCATCAACCTGCTCAAGGTGCTGCAGGACAGGTTCCAGCTCAGCTACCTTTTCATATCCCACGACCTGCGCGTCGTACGCCACATCAGCGACCGGGTGGCCGTCATGTACCTGGGCAAGATCGTCGAGACGGCGACCCGGGACCAGCTTTACGCGAAGCCGTTACACCCTTACACCACCGCCCTGCTCTCGGCGGTACCCCTGCCCGACCCCACGCTCGGGCGCGACCGGATCATCCTCAAGGGGGACGTGCCCAATCCGGCGAACCTGCCCCCGGGATGCCCTTTCCACCCCCGGTGCCCCCTGGCGGAAGCCCGCTGCAGGACCGAAGTCCCCGTGCTCGAAGACAAGGGGGACGGACATAAGGCAGCGTGCCACCTGGTCTGACAGTCCGGTCAGGTATCTAAAGGCCCGGCCGGTTGGCAGGTTCGTCCCGCAACGCGCGCAGTTCCTCAAGAAAATCCGCCTCCATACGCCTCCTATTCTCTTCCGGAAGGAAGCTGAATCGAACCCCGTTCAGCAGGATCTCGTCGATGGTCTCCCGGGAAAATCCGCAGGGGTCGACGAGTAAATTCAGTTCATCAGTAAGCGTGGTATTGAACAGGGGCGGATCGTCCGAATTGACGGTGACGGCCACGCCGGACTCGTGGAGGCGTTTCAGGGGATGGGACGCCATGTCGGGGTAAATGCCCAGGCTGATATTGCTCGTTGGGCTGATTTCGAGCGGAATGCAATGTTCCGCGAGGTAGTCGACGAGCTTCGGGTCCTCGATAGCCCTGACGCCATGGCCGATGCGTTCGGCGCCCAGGTCCCTAATAGCGCTCCAGATACTTGCCGGGCCGACGTGCTCACCCGCATGGGGCGCGCTGTGCAGTCCGGCCGCCCTGGCCCGGTCGAACCACGGTGCGAAAGGAGCGGGCGGGTACCCGGTCTCCAGGCCGCCCAGTCCCAGGGCCACCACGCCGTCGTTCCTGCCCTCGATGGCCACTTCCGTCGTATAGTCGAACCGGGCTCTTTCGGGGTAGTCGTTGCGCACCACGTCGAACACCCAGTTGATCTCGCAGTCGAAGGACTCCTTCACCCGGCGGCGTCCTTCCGTAAGGCCCGTGAACCACACGTCCTGGTGGACCCCGTTGATCCAGAGGTGGGTGCTCGGCGAGAAGGTGACTTCGGCGTATCGTATATTCTGACGGGCCATGTCGGCGCCGAATTCGTATACGATCAGCTCGAAATCCTCGACGGTACGCAGGCACTTCGTGATAGCGACGTACACCTCGATAAAATGGTGGAAGTCCCTGAACCGGTACCAGTTGCGCAACTCCTCCTCGTTTTCGGCCGGCAGGTCTACACGGTGCCGGCCGGCCAGCATAAGCAGCGTGGACGGCTGGATGGCCCCTTCCAGGTGCACGTGCAATTCCGTCTTGGGCGCGGCGGCGATGTATTCATAGAGGGACATGTTGCTGTTCCGAATTCAGTCTTGCTGAAAACCTGGATACAAGTAACGGCTATTCCGTCACGCGGACAACCTCAATAGACATTTGCCATGACAATCGCCACGCCCATTACTATACTGTCCGGGTCAAATCAAATGTCAACAAGGAGCGCAAAGTGGAACTGTCTGTCGTAAGCGGCGGCGTATTCAAACTGGATGGCGGGAGCATGTTCGGTATCGTTCCGAAGCCGCTCTGGCAGAAGATCTGTCCTCCCGACGAACTGAACCGGATCACCAACGACACCAACTGTCTCCTCATCCGGAAAGACGGCCGCAACATCCTGGTCGACACGGGCTACGGCGGTAAGATGACCGACCGCGACCGCGGCATCTACGACATGTCGGGGCCCACCATCCTTGGGTCTTTGTCGGCCCAGGGCGTATCCGCGGAAGACATCGATCTCGTCATCCTGAGCCACCTCCATTTCGACCATGCGGGCGGTGCGACCCGGACTGACGACGAAGGCGGGGTCGTGCCCGCTTTCCCCAATGCGCAGTACGTGGTTCAAAGAGGCGAATGGGAAGACGCGCTGAACGATTACGGAACCATGAAGACCACCTATCGCCCGGAGAACTATCAGCCTTTGATGGACCAGGGCGTGCTGACCCTGCTGGAAGGCAACGTGGAGATCGAGGAGGGGATCAGCGTGGAGGTCACCGGCGGACATACACGATACCACCAACTGGTAAAGGTAGAGTCCGGTGATACCCGGGCCGTGTATTCAGGCGATATACTGCCCATGACGACCCACCTGCGCGCCCCTTACAACATGGCCTACGACCTGTTTCCCTACGATACCATGGTATCCAAGATGCGTTTGCTCAGGCAGGCGGCCGACGAGGGGTGGATCATCGTCCTGGACCATGACGCCAGCGCGTCATCGGGCAGGATCTTCAGCGAGGGTGAGGACCGGTTCGGATTCGAAGCGGTGGAATTGAACCGGTAGTTTGCGTGACCAAGGTCGCCAGACAGGCCGGGCCCGGCCGGATATTGGCGCGTTCTGACTAGCCAGTCCCCGCGCCGAAAACCTGCGTTCGCCACATGACGCGGCGTTGCCGGTCGTCGAAGGGCGTGCGTCGGTGCATGGTGCAGCGGTTGTCCCACATGACCAGGTCCCCGACCCGCCACTGGTGCTTCCAGACAAATCGTCCATCGATCGCGTGGGCGATCAATTCCTCCAGCAAGACCTTGCCTTCTTTCCGTGCCAGATCCGCGATGTGGTGGGTCAGGTGGGGACTGACGTAGATGACCTTGCGTCCCGTCTCCGGGTGGGTGCGCACGACGGGGTGCATCGTGGGTTCCGGGGTGTTCAGCGCATCGATGGGATGGCGGTGGACCGCATGAAGCCGGTCGATGTTCTGCTTCAAATCGGGATCGAGGGCCTCGTAGGCCGCGTACCCGCTGGCCCACATCGTTTCGCCGCCCTTATCCGGGATCTCCAACGCGTAAAGCATGGAGATGGTACCGGGTTCCGGCAGGTAGGACAGATCGGAATGAAAAGGAATCTCCTCGCTTCCGAGGGCCCCGATGGGCTTGCCGTCCTCGGTCACGTTGGAGATGACGAAGATTTCCTTAATGGGACGGTCCGGTTGCGGCCTCACATGGGGAACAGGGTCGCCGAAGTACCGGGTGAACCGAACCAGGTCGGCCTGGCTGATCCGCTGATCGCGAAAATACAGCACACCGTGATCGAGAAAGGCGCCGCGCACCAGGCGCACGGTCACCGCGTCCAGTTCATTTCGCAGATCGAGGCCGCGCACCTCCGCGCCGAGGGCACCGCCGGTTGGTATGACTTCAAACGGATCCATCGTTCCTCTTAAACACGGCTCTCCCCTTGAAATCGATTCCGGGGTTCATTGCATTGCGTGGTTTTCCGGCCCCTGTGCATTGGCCGCGTCTAGACATTGGCCGCGTCTGGATATTGGCCCTTGTACACTGGCCGTGTCTAGACGTTGGTCGCGTTCGGATCGTCCCAGAACGCTTCGAGCTCCACCCCCAGGCCGTCCACCGTCCGGTTGCACCAGGCGAAGAAACCCGTGATCTGGTTGATCTCCAGGATCGCCTTGTCGCCGAAACCCGCCTGCCGCAACGCATTGATGTCCGCCTCCGTGGTCGAAGCAGGCGCCAGGGTCAGCTTGCGGACGTAGTCCAGCATGGCGCGGTCGGCGGTATCCAGGTCCGCCTCGCGGTAGTCCTTCTTGATCGCGTCCACCAGTTCACGGTCGTTGATCTCTCTGAGGAGCCCCTCCCCATGATGGCGGACTCAGTACTCGCACTCGTTCAGGGCCGAGACGGTCGTCGCGATCATCTCCCGCTGTCCCAGCGTGAGGTCGCAGTCCCCGTGCATGAGGCCCTTGTAGAAGGTCATCAGGGCCCGCAGCGCCTGCACGTTGAGGCTGTGGGCCTTGATGATGTTGTCCACGCCGCCCCACGAGCGCATCGAGCCCTGGTAGATCCTTTCCAGCGGGCCTTCCGCTTCCGATTCGTCGATGGTGCGTATCCACGCCATGGTGATCTCCTGTGGGTTGACTACAGTCCGAAGTGGCACCGCATCCGGGTCACGGCGGCCTTTTCCTCTTTACTCAACGATTCGAGTTCGTACTCCTCTTCGGAGATTTGATCCTTGTACTCGTCGAAGGGCAGCCCGCCCTTGCCGGTTTCGTTGAAATAGGCGCTGAGCTGGTAGCGCTGGAAGATGTTCATCCTGGGATAGTCCTGCGTCCACACCGCCGCGTCGTGCAGCGCGTGGGTCGAAAACACGAGGACGTCGCCCGCGTCCATGGGTACGGTGATCGATACGGGCGGGTGGTCGCCGACCTTCAGTCCCTCAGGCGTGCCGAAGACCGATTTGTGGCTGCCGGGCACCAGGCTGAAACCCGTTCCCGCGGGCACGTCCGCCAGCGCGATCCAGGTGGCCAGGTGGCTGCAGTAGATCTCGCCGCCCGCCGCCTGGTAGTCGTTGTGGGGATTCCGGAAACCCGGTGGGAATTTGAAGCCACTGTCGTCCCGGTGATAGGCCTGGTGGTCTTCGTCACCCGGCGCCGCGCGGTCCATTTTCGTGAAATTGCAGTGAAAAAGCCGGGGCATGCCCATGGTCAGGCCCGCCACCACGCGGATGATCTCCGGATCGGCGTTCAGGTCCTGGAACAGCCTGTGCCCGTACTGGATGTGGTCCAAATGTGTCTTGTAGGGCTCCTGGCGGTGTCTGAAAACCGGTGCGGGTATTTCGGATTCGTCCGCGGTAAGCCAGCGATCAGTGACCTCCAGGATGCGCGCCAGGCGTTCCGGCGCGATCACGCCGCGCAGATGCAGGAATCCCCGCAGGTCGAAATGCCACTTCTCGTCGTCGGTCAATAAGTGGGCGTAGTCCGAAGGCATGGACTGTGCGCTACCTTTTCAGTCAGCAAATACCGTGGCGTCAGCGATCGCGTTTCGGTCCGTCGATTCGGCGGCATCAAAACACCCGGCAATTAAACCGCAAGCGCGGCGGGCGGTCACCTGCCCATCCAGCCGCCATCGACGGTCAGGATCGCCCCGTTGACGTAATTGGACGCATCCGAGGTGAGGTAGACCACGGCGCCTTTGAGATCTTCCGGGGCGCCCCAGCGGCCGGCGGGGATGCGCTCGGATATGGTTCGGGACCGCTCCGGGTCGGTCTGCAGCGCGGAAGTCAGGTCCGTCGCGATATACCCCGGCGCGATACCGTTTACGTTGACGCCCTGCGACGCCCATTCGTTGGACAGGGCCATGGCCAGTTGCGCGATCGCTCCCTTGGAGGCCGCGTAACTGGGTACCGTGATACCGCCCTGAAAGGAAAGCACGGAGGCGGTAAACACGATCTTGCCTTTGCCGCGAGCCACCATGTCCCGGCCGATTTCCCGGCTTAGGATGAACGGCGCGTGCAGGTTCACGTTCAGGACCGTGTCCCAGTACTCGTCGGAGTGCTCCGCGGCCGGTGCCCGCAGCGTCAAGCCGGCGTTGTTCACGAGGATGTCGATTACCGGAAAATCGGCCTTGACCCTGCGGACGAAATCATACAACGCGTCCCGGTCGTTAAGATCGGCGCTGTAACCTGTAAACCTACGGCCAAGGGCCGTGATCGCTCCTTCGATTTCGCTTCCGGACGTCTCCATCGATGCGCTTACACCGATGATATCCGCGCCTGCTTCGGCCAGCGCCTCCGCAAGGCCCCTGCCGATCCCCCTGCGGCAGCCGGTTACGAGTGCGGTTTTGCCATCCAGTCTGAATGCATCCAATATGGACATGCGTGTTTCCTTGATCAAAAACCCGGTTCGAACGCAAGGTTGAATGGATCGCCTGGTTTCAACCCATCCAACGAATCAACAAACAAGTGGATTACAGCCTGATCAAAAAGCCGTCATCAGGGGGTTTTGTCAATTGAGATTTAAGGAGGTCAGGAACAGTCAGCCAGGCGCGCAAAGGGCTCCATGCTCCGTGGACGGCACAGGTGTGCGTTGAGCGCGGCGGGGATCACATGCGCGTCGGGGCCAGAGGCCAGGCTTGCAGCGACAGCACTCTGGCCGCGCCTCCGCGAGCGAACAGGCTGACGCCGACGGCATCTGTCCGTGTCGGGTAGATGCGCTGGGTAACGCATTGCCGGCGATTGGCAAAAACCTCGAGGATCGACCGGTCCAGGAAGATGCGCAGAGTCAGCGGTTCACCCGGCGCCAGTTCGAACGGCCCCTCCTGGGCGGAGACGTACTGCTCGCGCTCGGCCAGATGCGGCTGGGATCTGCGGTAGCGGGTGTACCGTATCTCCTGGTCGAGCGATGACCGGGTGACATCGACTCTCAGCACGGAGGCCGCGGCATCGTAGGAGACCGCTGTTTCCTCCTCGCCTCCCGGGGAGCGCCACACTTTCAGCCCCACTTCCCGTGCCTCCCGGGGATCGATCTCAACGGTCAACTCCAGACAGTCGCCTCCGATCCCCTCGACCGCCACCTCGGAATCGGCGGGCACGTCAATGGACTCGTGCCGACGGTCATCCAACCGCAAGACTTCCAACTCCGGGACAGGATCGATCTGCAGGTGGCCGCCGGGCCCCAGCGACAACAGTCGCGGTACCGTCATTACGCCCGACCATCCAGAGGCGCGCTCGCGCTCGTCGCCACGCAACTCGCGTACCCAGTCGAAGAAGACGCGCCGGCCGTTCGCGTCCAGCAGGGTGCGCGGGCCGCCGAGATGACCTCCTTCCCAGCTCATGCGCCCGTGAACCTCGGGATAGAACAGCTCGCTACGGACCTGGCCGATGTAATACTGGCTTCCCTGCAGATGGCTGCAGAAGAGCAGCATGTGCCGGTCGCCGAGAGGGAAGAAATCCGGCACGGCGCAGTCTTCCTCCCCTTCGGTCCATTCCCGCCGCGACTGGTAGAACAAATCGACGAAATCCCATGCGCGCAGGTCCGTTGATCTGAACAGGTACGCCGCGTCCCCCTGGCCTTGCGGGTCGCTTTTGTTGACGGCGGCGTAATACAGGCCGTTCGCCACCCATCCGCAGGGGTCGTGGATGGTGTAGCGGCCATAGTCGGCGCTCCCCGCCGCCGGCTGGGGGATCACCGGGTTGCCCGGATCTTTCGTCCACTTGATTAGCAGATCGTCGCTACTGCGGGCAAGGCAGAGGCCGTCCGGATTGCCGTAGTAGATCAGCGTTGGAATCCCTTCCTTGCTGACCAGGGCTCCGCCGCTATAGCAGCCTTTTCGGTCGGGTCCGTCCGCATCCGGTGTCAGCGCCACCGGATGGTGGACCCAATGCACGAGGTCGATGCTGGAGGCATGGCCCCACTGGATGAGATGCCAGTAGGCGCCGTCCGGATTGTACTGGTAGAAGATGTGGTAACGGCCCTTCCAGAACAGGGCTCCGTTGATATCGTTCATCCACGCCGCCGGCGGTATGAAGTGATAGGCCGGCCGGTGCGGGTCGCGGGCAAAGGCGGTGGCAAGGTCGCCGGCCGCCCTGATACTGGCTTCCATCCGTTCTATCTGGTTACCGGCAGTCATGGACACGCTCGCAGGTTGGCTGCCCGGGATTTCAGGCAGTGAGCCGACACGCGGTAATGAAGTTGCGGCACGGGTGGATTGTCAACCGGGAAATCCGGATGTTGCAGGCGTGCCCGGTGTTGTCTGTTTTCCGATGAAAGCGCGTCGGGACAGATGGCGCAGCCGGTCGCCGCTCCCCATCGAAGTGTGCAAGCAGTTGGGAACAGATGGTCACCTCAGACCGGGAAACAGATGATCGACGATCTTCAAGAGTATTATAGTAATCAAGGGGATCGCACCAATAAGGAGGTTCAATTTGACTTCTATGGAACTAAGTCGATCCCGGATGCTATGATCCTTCGTATACACTTCCGAAAACAGCAGATCGAGTCTGTCCGTTTCTGTAAGGGCCAAATCTGCCTGTTTACGTCCTGGATCATCATTCATTTGTCGTTCTCCAATCCCTGGGCGTGGACACTATCGGCATGAGATACCCCATTAGTCCCGGTTATCCTCCAATTCTCGAATTTAAAGAACTTTTTTATTCAATTGGGTTGACCGCGTATCAAACCTGGCCGCAATCAAACAGGCTATCGTGATCGGAATATGCGAAACGGCCGCCCGGTGAAATCCGGATCACCCACGCCAGACAACGAGGAAACTTGTATAGTCCAGACGAGTTCATTACACTGGAGAGGCTAACCTGTTCGGGTTATCTGGTATTGCGATCAGCGGACAATCAGGAACTCGACATGCTCGACGGCCAGCAAAGGATGACGACTTGGCGCCCGTGATTGGAGATTCGAATGATTATCACCGCCCCCCGCTTCACGATTCGCTCGCTGAATTCGAACCAGACCTACTGGGAACAGGGTGTGTTTCCGGCATGGACCGCCCTGAACTGCTACCGGCACTTTCCGGACGGCGGGACCGGGACCGGCGTCGAACCCCACTACCACGACAACGACGAGATCTGGCTGTTCACTGCGGGCCGCGGGGAGGTCCGGCTGGACGGCATCAGGCACGAGATCACACCCAACACCCTGGTCTACACGCCCATGGGTTGCGTGCACCAGTTCCAGATGTTCACGCCATACGAGAACAACGCTATCGTGACGCGGCTGGAGAGAGAACGGCGTCCGCTGCACCTGACCGTCGAGGAGTATGGTCCGCCTGAACCGACCGTTCCCGGGTTCGTCGTACCGGGTGATCGGAATACGGGGCCTATCCGGGATCCGGGTCCGCGCTGCCCGATATCCGAGTGGAGACTGCAGCGATGCGAGGACATTAACGCGCCAAGGGCTGGCGAATTGCGGCAGCACGAGCACTGGATGGTCCTTGAAGGAGCCCTGGACGTGGAGATAGATGGTAAGGGGATGTCCCTGCATTCGGGGGACATCGCGCTGCTGCGGGCTGGAACTAACCGAGAGGTGTGTGCGGAAGATGAGGCAACCAGAGCGGTTGTCGTTCGGGAGAACGCGGCAAATGGCAGCTAATCTACATCCGAGGAGGTGAGCTTGTCCCCAAAGAATGGACCACAAATTATGATCTTTGAAGGTAGATTCAGCCATTATTCCTAAATCATACAGCTTGACACAGAAGCGAGATATTTCTTTCTATTGCACCAAACAAATGTTAAGTATATTACGAAGGGTCTTGAAGAATCAAGGGCAGTCTGGAATACTGTCTGGAGAGTTTAACATTAAAAACTTACTCACTGATTGGGGTCAATATGGCTAATAATTCGGCAATTGAGTGGACTGATGCGACTTGGAATCCTGTAACAGGTTGCACAAAGATATCACGAGGCTGCGACAACTGCTATGCAGAACGATTTGCAGAACGGTGGCGTGGTGTCTCGGGTCATCCATACGAGCAGGGCTTCGACCTGCGATTGTGGTCATCCCGACTTGCCCAACCATCTCGATGGATCAAACCCCGATTGATATTTGTGAATTCAATGAGCGATTTGTTCCATAAAAACGTAGATATTGGGTTTATTGACTTGGTATTCGATACGATGGAAACTGTGGATTGGCATATATATCAGGTCTTAACAAAACGCAGTTCGCTAATGAAGGATTACTTAGAGAGTAGATATGCGGTTTGCTCAGCTCCCGATCATATTTGGTGTGGGGTATCTATTGAAGACCATTCCGCAAAATCGAGAATCCGACATCTTAGAAACTCACCGGTGCCAGTTCGTTTTCTGTCGATAGAGCCACTTCTCGGTCCAGTAGGAGAAGTTAATCTTGAAGGGATCTCTTGGGTGATTGTCGGTGGCGAGAGTGGTCCACATGCCCGGCCCGTAAGACCCGAATGGGTGCGCGAAATCCGGGATTGTTGCGCAAGAGCGGAAGTACCTTTTTTCTTCAAGCAGTGGGGGGGCCGGACCCCTAAAGCTGGCGGTCGCATACTAGAAGGAGTTGAGCATAACGCGATGCCGAAGCATATCACGGAGAACACCAAGATTCACGTGTTTAAGTGATGAGGTTCCATTTTTATTGGTCTTAAGTTGTATCCTTGACACCGTGACACATTATCATTGTGACTTAGATAGTGTAGTGCACCCCAAAATGGGACAAGTAGTTAAGCCATAGGGAGAAACGATGGAGGCGACGTTCTTTACCGGAAAGCGTCCTTGGTCCAAGATAAAAGATCAGATTCTTGGCCAGTACATGCCTGCATACCTTGCGAAGGTATCAAAATTAGGAAAACCGATCATTCTAATCGACGCCTTCGCCGGTCCCGCGAAGTTTGATGACGGTTCGCCTGGATCACCACTAATTATCTGTCATGCAGCTGAGAGGCTTGTTCAAGATAGATACCTGGCCATCTTTGTGAACAAAGAACAGGATCAACACGAAAAGTTATCTTATATCCTCTCACGATTCATCGACCAAAATAGGGTGCATCCAATCCTCGGAAATGCAGATGCGATTCTTGGCTGGGTGCATGAAATCCTTGAAGATCAAACTGTCTTTCTTTACCTCGATCCATTTGGCTTAAAAGGTTGTGAGTTCTCGGCTATTGAGCCATTCCTGAAACGTGATAAGGCGTTCAGTACCGAAATCATAATCAATCTAAGCATACCTATAATGCACCGACTAGCTGCGCGACACGCAGTTGCGGCTGGTCGGTCCGACAACAGTCGAATCCGCGCCTATCATGAACAGCTTACACAGGTTCTTGGTGGAGAGTATTGGAAAGATATACTTCTGGACGGCTCAATGGATCCAGAGAAGAAAGCTGTGAACATCATGGAAATTTACCGAGAAAAAATGATAAAGGTTGTGGAGCCCAATGGATTCAGTGGATCCTGTCCGGTTCGAGAAAAAGTTGGCAGTCGTTTAAAGTCGTACGTGACATTCTATTCCCGACATCAAGATGCGTTGGTGTTAATGAACGACGCAATGTGTCAGGCCTACCATCAGAGGATGAATGAGGCATGGAGTGAAAACACGTTATTTGAAAATATGAACTGGCAGGAAAACCGTGAAACACTAAAACTTGAGGACATAATCCTTACAACTGCTCGCCAATCACCATATAAGAGCAGGTCGGACTTATGGGTAGAGATCATTCAGAATCACTTCATGCAGTACACAGCCAAAGAGTATAGAGCTTCGGTCAAAAAGCTCGTAAATGACAAAAAACTTGAATTTGAGGACGTAAAAGGTACGGGACGCCTCAATAATCAAGTTCGACTCTACCTGCCTGAGGGGTCATAGCTATTGGGTTCTCATGCGCATCTAATCCTAAGAAAACGCCATAACGACTGGTACACGATAAATTTAAATTAGGTGCGCATACCACTCATCCCAATAAGAAAGACATTTGGGCATTTTGGGGCACTACATTCTGAATTTCAGAAAGAAATTGGCCATATTCGCTAATCTTCTCCCACCGCCTGATGGATCTCGTCCAGCCACACGACCATTTCAGCGGTGATGTCGTTGTGCGGTCCGGTCAGGCCCATCTCCGGCCAACTCCATGCCCCGTTGTCCATCTGGGCTTCAACCAGGTTGTTTCCTACCCTGACCGCCATGTCGCGGTACTTTGCGTCGCCTGTGAGCGTATAGAGCATCGCCCCGGCCCATCCGACCTTGCCGGCGCGCAGCAGTCTGAAGTGGTAATCCCCTACGTATTCGCAGAACCGCATGTACTCCCGGGCGAGTTCCAGCCATTTCTCTTCGCCCGTCGCCATGTAAAGCCGACACAGGAATCCGGCCGCGATACCGGGGTGGTAGAAGGACTGGTCCCGCGACTCGTCCCGCGTCAGGACGTACCTGAAGTCGTCGCCGTCGAGCACCTCGGTGATCAGTCCGCATTCGCGGCTGTAGACCGTCCACAATTCGCGGGGGTAATCGGGCTGTTCCTCCATCATGCGCCGCATCCATCCGCCGACGCCTCGCGCCACGTCCAGCCTTCCGGTATAAATGGCGCACCATCCGCATCCGCTCACGACCCAGAGATCCTGTTTGGTCCTGGCGTCGCGCGCCGTTGGATGGGAGTAGAATCCGCCGCTTTCAGCATCCCGAAACCCCAGGAGGTAATCCATGCCGCGGTGGGCGAGGTCGAAGGCGCCCAGGCGGTGCGCCGCCTTGATCACCCAGGCGTTGTGATAGGTGTAATAGTAACTGTCGAGTTGGCCGGATGGCCTCGGACCGAAGTCGCCGTTAGCCAGGATGCCGCGGTGCCGGACCCAGTTAAGTAACCCGTTTGCGGCGTGGGACAGCCCGCATACGAGAAACGCGGCCGGCACCTTGTAGTACTCGGTCACGCCCAACGCGGCATCCCCGAACCCACCGTCCTCGCGTACCTGTCCGAGCAGGTATCGTCCGCCGCGGTCTCGCGCTTCCCTGAAACGGCTCATTCAGTACTCCGGCGTGGAGCGTTTGACAATCAGGTCAATCGGGCCCGTGCCCATCCACCCATTCGTTTTAAGATATCCAGAACCTGCTTCCTGGTTGGATTCTACACCGGATTCATTACATTGTAAATCCAAACAGGGCATGTTTCGCGGCAACACGGCTCATCAATGTGCTGACTCGCACCCGGTGTTTCAATCTCAAACACAGCGCTGCTGCCTGTATTGCGAACGGAACCAGACATGAAGATAACGAGTGTTACGCGGTTATGGATACTTTCGGTGTTTATGACCGGTTGTTCGAACGTCATCTATATAGAATCGGCGAATCAGAACAGCCGGGTCGACTACGTGGTGATTCACGCCACCTCGGCGAATTACGCGGAATCTGTAAGATTGCTCACCATCCGGACCGGGAATCCGGTCAGCGCGCATTACCTGATCCCCGCCGAAAACGACCCGTCCTACGGTCACGGCCGGTTGCGTTTGCATCAGTTCGTGAAGGAAAGTCAAAGGGCATGGCACGCCGGGATCAGCTATTGGGCCGAGGAGACAGGGCTTAACGACCGATCCATCGGGATCGAGATTGTAAACGAGTTCAGTTGCGTTTCGGATCCGGACGCTGCCGAGGATTATGGTCCGGACGCGCTCGTTTGCGAATTCCCGCCTTTCAGCGAAGCGCAGATCGAGATGTTGGTCGAGTTGCTTCGGGGCATTCAGCGGCGGTACCCCGGCATTGGCCCCCTCGACTTCGTCGCTCACTCCGATATTGCGATCCCGCACAGGCGCCGGTCGGATCCGGGTCCCCTTTTTCCCTGGCGGCGGCTGTACGACGAGGGCATAGGCGCCTGGTATGACGAGGAAACCAGGTTGGTATACATGGAGCGATTCGAAAACCGGCCTCCGACGGTCGAAAGACTGCAGGCCGCGCTGCTAAGGCTCGGATACCTGGTCGAACCGACCGGCGAACTCGACCACCAGACGCGCTTCGCCGTACGCGCGTTTCAATTGCATTTTCGCCCCACGGACTATCGTGGCGTGCCCGACGTGGAAACTGCGGCCATCCTCTGGAGCCTGATCGAAAAATACCGCGGCGGGGACCTGCCTTGACTGGAAGATCAATGGTGTGTCTTGTGGAACCGGATCGAGAAAATCCGAATCGGGGCGCGTAGCCTACAGCTTCCCGAAGATCATCGAAACCCCGAGGCTGATCCACTTCCAGTCGTCTTGGGCGACGTTATACTGGGCCTGGAAGCTGAACCGGCCGATCAACAGCCCGACTCCCGGGGATACGATCAGGTCTCTTTTCGTGACGAAGTCCTTGTTCGCGCCGGAGCCCGCGTTGTCCTTCTGCCGCGTTCTCTTGTAGACCACACCGGCTGATCCCTGAACAAACAGCCGTTCCAGGGGATAGTAACGCAGGCCCAGCGTAATAGGAATGCTGGAGTAGTCGCCTTCGATCCGGTCTACGACGTCATCCAGGTCCTGGTCGACAAGGTCTTCCAATTCCGTGCGGGATTCAAAGGCCTCGCTGCCGTAGGTGACGTATGCCCCTGAACCGATGAGTTGGGCTCTATAGCTCAACCAGTAGGTCAGCGCGGCATGGGCGCCGTAACCGTAATCCTCTTTGACCAGGTCGGCAAGGCCGGAGGTGGGACGGGCCAACTCGCCGCCCAGATTGAAATTGAACTGGCCGTGTGCCGGCTGGGTGAAAGCGCCGAGCACGGCCAGGACGACCAGCGTACGTAGAGCCTGTGTCATTTCGCTTTCCCTGGTTAGCGCGGTTACGCGGGGCGGCCTGCCATGGGTACGTAGACGGCTTCTGTCGGACCGGTATACGCCCCTACCGGCCGGATGATCCGGTTGTCGGCGTATTGCTCCAGGAGATGGGCGGTCCATCCGGTGATGCGGCTGCAAGCGAATACCGGGGTAAACAACTCCACGGGAATTCCCATGGCGGAGTAGACCGAGCCGGAATAGAAGTCCACGTTGCAGGCGATGCCCTTCTGGTCCATCATGGCCTGCTCGATCGCGCGGGACATTTCGAACCACTTCAGGTCGCCTGACTTTCTGCCGAGTTCCTCCGAAAGCCGGCGCAGATGCGTCGCCCGTGGATCCTCCGTCTTGTAGACCCGGTGGCCGAAACCGGGGACTTTCGCCCTGGCGGCCAGCTTTTCGCGGACGTAGTCTTCGGCGTCTGTTATCTCGCCGATCTCGTGAAGCATGTCCATCACGTCCTTGTTGGCGCCGCCGTGCAACGGCCCCTTGAGGGTGCCGATGGCCGATGTGACGGCCGAATGCATGTCCGACAGCGTGGCCGCGGTCACCCTTGCGGAGAAGGTCGACGCGTTCAGTTCGTGGTCCGCGTGCAGGATCAGCGCGATGTCAAAAGCCTTCGCGTGCTCAGGATCCGGCGACAGGCCGCTCAACATATACAGGAAGTTGGCCGCGTGACCGAGTTCGGGGTTCGGATCGATCACGTCCTGCCGGTTCAAGATACGATGCCATGCCGCGGTGACGGAGGCAAGCTGGGCGGTCAGACGGACGGCCTTGCGCAAGTTCGCTTCGCGGGAATGGTCCGCCACGTCCGGGTCGTACGCCGACAGGCAGGACACCGCCGAACGAAGCACATCCATGGGCGCCGCGTCGCGCGGGATCGCCCGCAGCAAATCCATGACGTCGCCAGGCAACTTCCTGCCGGCGAGAAGCTGTCCGTTGAGTTCCGCCAGGGGACCCGCCCCCGGCAGGGCGCCGTGCCACAACAGGCAGGCGGTTTCTTCGAAAGTGGAATGGGCGGCCAGATCGTGAATATCATAGCCCCGGTAGAGCATTCTGCCCTGTAAGCCATCGATGAAACAAATGGCCGAGTTCGCGGCTACGACGCCTTCCAGGCCCTGCTGAACCATCCCGATCCCTCCCAACTGAATAACTGTTTTTTGCCGTGGAGAGCATAGCGCGGCGACCCGCCGGTGTCAAGGTGTTTTTGTCCCTGGACTCGCTCCCCGGATTCGGATTATCTGCAGGTTTTTGTTTGGCAACAGAACCCCGTACATTTATCTTGTACATCTTCGATTTCGTGCGTTGTATCTACGGAGCAAGGCGATGCCCACAACACTGGATTCCGACACCATCACCCACGGCATCAGGGTACAGGTGTTCCCCGGTTATCTCCCCGAACATTCCGATCCCGGTAACGACCAGTTTGTATTCGGCTACCGTATCGTCATCACCAACGGCAGCGAACGCTGGGTGAAACTGATCAACCGGCACTGGATCATCATCAATGCCGACGGGAAACGGAGCGAGGTGAGGGGCCCGGGCGTCGTGGGACAGCAACCGGAACTCGAACCCGGCGAAAGTCACGAATACCAGAGCCTCTGCCCGCTGGACACAGAGTGGGGCACCATGGAAGGCGAATACGAAATGCAGGACGGAGAAGGCGGTCATTTCGAAGTGGAGATCGGACGGTTCTACCTCGCCGTCACGTCTGATGAGAAGGTGGAATCCGGTTAGCTCGCGCATCGGCGGTTTAACACGAACCGATTTCAGGCGGTTACCGCTGATGCCTGAAGGACTCGAGCGGATGGCGGTGCCGCCGTAACCTCGTAAAAGCAACCTCGCGAAAACGGTACGACAACACAGAAAGTTGGAGCGGAAAACATGGCAAAGGGCTTGACGTCGCAGGCGGACGACTTCTCCGCATGGTACAATGAAGTGATCGCGAAAGCCGAACTCGCCGACAACGCGCCGACGCGCGGGTGCATGGTCATTAGGCCCTACGGCTACACGTTGTGGGAGAACATGGTCGCCGAACTGGACCGCATGTTCAAGGCCACCGGACACGTGAACGCCTATTTCCCCCTGCTGATCCCCGAGAGCTTCTTTCAGAAAGAGGCGGAACACGTGGAGGGTTTTTCACCCGAGTGCGCCGTCGTGACGCATGGCGGGGGAAAGAAGCTGGAAGAAAACCTGATGGTCCGGCCCACGTCGGAAACCGTCATCGCCGACATGTACGCCAAGTGGATTCAGTCCTACCGGGACCTGCCCCTGCTCATCAACCAGTGGGCCAACGTCTTCCGTTGGGAGTTGCGTCCCAGGGCCTTCCTGCGCACCACGGAGTTTCTCTGGCAGGAGGGGCATACGGCCCATGCCACGGCGGAAGAGGCTCAGGAGGAGACGCTGCGCATCCTGGATTTGTACCGTACTTTTGCGGAGGATTACATGGCGATCCCGGTGCTCTACGGCCCCAAAACCGACGCTGAGAAGTTCCCCGGCGCGCTCCAGACCTACGCCATCGAAGGCTTGATGAAAGACGGCAAGGCCCTCCAGATGGGCACCTCGCACAACCTGGACCAGAACTTCTCCCGGGCATTCAACATCGATTTTCAGACGCGGGACGGGTCGCGGGAGTACGTGTACCAGACGAGTTGGGGGATGAGCACTCGTACGGTCGGTGCGATCATCATGGCCCACGGAGACGACAGGGGCCTGGTCCTGCCTCCCCGCCTGGCGCCTCACCAGGTAGTCGTCATTCCCATCGCGAAATCCGACGAGGAACAGCCCGTCGTCCGGGAAGCCGTCGACAGGCTGGTCGCATCCCTCGAAGGCGTCCGGGTGAAGGTCGACGACCGTGAGCAGTTCGGCCTGGGGTGGAAGTTCACCGAGTGGGAAACGAAGGGCGTGCCGCTACGCGTGGAACTCGGCCCCCGCGACATCGCGTCCGGCCAGGCCGTGGTCGTGCGCAGAGACACGGGCGACAAGTCTTTTGTGCCCCTCGAATCCCTCGGAGGGCACGTCAGAGACCTGCTGGAGACCGTGCAGCGGGACATGTTCCAGCGCGCCCTCACCTTCCGTGAAGACTGCTCCAGGGAGGTCGGGGAACGGGACGCATTCATGGCGGCGGCGAACGGCGACGGCGGGTTCATCCACGCGCACTGGTGCGGCGATCCCGCCTGTGAGGCCGCGGTCAAGGACGAAACCCGGAACACGATCCGTTGCGTACCCATGCACTGGGAGGCGGAGGAAGGCGCCTGCGCGTATTGCGGCGGCGCCTCGGAACGCAAGGTCGCCTACGCCCAGGCCTACTGATTTCACCGGAAGATGCCGCTTCTGTCCGGTTCAAGGATTTTGCGCACACTGAGCGGGCCGGATGACGCAAGCGGCCTACTGATCCCGGAATCCTCACGCGAGCCGGAAACTAATCCCCGTACATCCCCAGCACTTCCATCGCCGCGTTGCGCCCATTGATGGCGATCACGCTGCCGCCGGGATGGGTGCAGGCCCCGCAGAGGTAGACTCCGGGCATGGGCGTCCGCGGTTCTAGCCGCTTGTCCCACATGTAGGCCGGCAGGATCTCGCCCTGGAAGATGTGCCCGCCGGTCAGGCCCACCTTTTTCTCGATATCCGGCGGCCCCATGACGTCCATGTGCAGGACGGCGTCCGGGATATTGCGGCAGAAGCGGCCGAGCGATTCCAGCGCCAGCCGCCCCACTTCCTCCCGCCGGGAATCCCAATCGCCCTCGGCGAACGCGTAGGGCACGAACTGGGCGAAGATGCTCATGGTGTGACGGCCGGGGGGCGCCACGCTGCCGTCGTGGGCGGTGTGAAAGTAGAGTTCCTCCCATAGACGCGGGGGCAGTTGTCCGGCCCCGGCCATGGCGTGAAACTCGTGCCATTGCCGCGAAGTAAGCGGAATATTGACCTGTCCGCGGTGATGTTCTTCGTCCGTTCCCGGCCGGCTGATGAAATCCGGCAATGCTGACAGCGCCACGTTGATCTTTACGGTCGCCCCGGTCTGGGGTATCGATTGCACGCGCTCCCTCCACGCCCCATCGGCCTGATCGCCGAGCAGGCGCAGCATCACCCGGGGATCGGCATTCGATACGACGGCAGCCGCCCTGACACGCTCGCCGCCTTCGAGCTCCACGCCCTCGCCCGGCAATATGCGGGCGACAGGCACACCGGCGGCCACGAAGGCTCCCGCATCCCGGGCGATATCACACAGAATGAAGGAGACCGTACCCATGCCTCCTTCGACGTACCCCCACATGCCGGGCATCCCGGCCATGGTTCCCGTGGAGTGAAAGACGTGGACGGAGGCGGTCCCGGGCTCACGGGGGCTGGCGTTCGTCCCGATCACCCCCTGGCCGATCAGGGCCATGCGCAGCCGTTCGTCTTTCAGATACCTTTCGACGTACTCGGCCATGGACCATTCGAAGAGCAGGTCGATGGCCTCCCGGTCGCCTTTGAGGCGCGTTTCGATCTGTTCCCGTGTTGGCGCCCTGCCAATCCAGATGTCTCCTTCTCCGGGCGGCCGAAGGGCCTGCCGTATGCGCTTCATCGGCGCGTACATGGCCTCGAAGCCATCCACGTCCCGGGGTGACAGGCGGCGTATCTCCTCCCTGCAGCGGCCGTCGTCCTCCCATAGTTGAACGCTCGACCCGTCCTCGAAGGGGACGAACATGCCCGACTCCGCCGGGGTCCAGCGATAACCGTAACGGGGAAAGCCGAGTTCTTCGATCACGAGGGGGTGGAGCAGGCCGGCGAGATAGGCGCAGGGCGAAACACGGTATCCCGGCCAGGTCTCTTCGAGCGTGCAGGCGCCCCCCACGCGCTCCCGGGCTTCCAGGACCAGCACCCGCTTGCCGGCCCGGGCCAGGTAGGCCGCGCAGGTCAATCCGTTATGGCCGGCGCCCACGACGATCACGTCCCAGTCGCGAGCCGCCAGCGACTTTACCGGCTCGGGCAGGCCGATGCGGCCCAGGGCGTCGCGGCAGGTTCCGTGAGGGGCGGCCGGCGGCGGCGATGTCGAGGGTCCGGATGCCGCGGATTCATTGTTACGAATGCCCATGTTCGTCATCCACTCCACGTAAATCGCATCAACGCGGCCCGGTTCAGTTCGAGTCCCAGGCACGCATGGCAAACCTGAAACAGGCGCGGTTCGTTCCGGCTAGGCGTTTCTTCTAGATCAGGTTCGGCAACAGCGGATGATCCCGGTTTTCTAGCGGAAGGGCAATTCGGCTTCCCGACAGGTGGGCGGCGTAGACGCCGTGGATCATTTCCAGGGCCCAGCGCCCGTCATAGCCGCTGTTCACCGGCCTTCGGCCATCCCGTCTCGCCGCGAACACGTCTCGGACGATGGAGACGTTGGCCGCCGTCTGGAGTGCGCTCATGGCGGGCTGCCCGGCGGGGAGCAGTTCCAGGGCTTCCGCGGTCACGTCACGGACGGTCACGTCGTCATCCGGATGCCAGACTGGGGATTCGTAGATCCGGATCTGCTGGGATGATTCGTGCACGGTCATGATGCCTTCCGAGCCGAAGATCCACATGCCGTACCGCTTGGGGTCGCTCGACTGGTTTCGGCGCGTTTCGAACGTAGCTGTCGCGCCGTGACCGAATCCGTACATCGCGTGGATGGCGTCGCCCGCGATGAGCCCCAGTTCTTCCGGTCCCTCGACGGCGTCTTCCAGGGTCGCGGGCCGGCCGGCTGCCACGGTCACCGTCGCCTGCACCCAGGCGGGATTCCTGCCCAGAAGGAACCGGAGCATGTCGAAAAGGTGGGTGCCCAGCACCATGAGGTCCTCGCCGCCTCCCCGGTGATCCTCTTTGCCGTTCATGCGGACGTGGAGTATGTCCCCGATAGCGCCCTCGGCGAGCAACTGGCGGGCATGCCAGGCGGCGGCGTGCATCCGTCCCTGGTGGGCGATACCCATCATGACGCCGGCCTTCTCACAGGCTTCTATCATGGCGTCCGCCTCGGACAGCGTGCGGGCCATGGGTTTTTCGAGGAATATGCACGCGCCCGCTTCCGCGACGGCCAGGGTCATCGCGGCGTGCTGATCCAGCCACCGGGGACAGATGCTGACGATATCGAACCACTCGTTTCGCAGCATCTCCCGGTAGCCGGTGTACAGGTTCTGCACGCCCAGGCGCCGGCCCGCTTCCCGCAGGCCGGCCGGGTCGTCATCGGCCACGGCTATGACGTCCACGTCCTCCATTTCCAGATACACCGTGTCCAGGCCATGGCCGTAGTTGCCCCGGCCGGTACGACCGATCACACCCGCCCGGTATCGTCTGTCCATTCTATCCCCTTCCATCGGCTTCTCGCTTCGGCTTCTCGCCATGGATCGCTCACGGGACCGGCATCAGCCAGCCGGCAAGGTTCAAGACCAGCAGAAAGCCCAGTATGGCATAGTCGCGCCAGACGAAGGGGAAAGAGAGGAACTCCGTTCTCTTGCCTTGCATCCCGAAACCCTTGGATTCGAGGGCCATGGAGAGCAGGTCGGTATCCCGGATCGCGTACACGAATATGGGCACCAGCAACGGGACGTATTTGCGGGCCCGCTGAAGCACGTTCCCGCTCTTGAGATCGAGGCCCCGTGCCTGCTGGGCCTGGACGACCGTGCCTATACGGGTAAAAAACAGGGGAACGAGCCGAAAGGCAAGGGAGAGCGCGAAGCTCACGGCAAATGGAAGCCCGATGGCCCTGAGTCCGTAGGCAAATTCCTCCACTTTCGTGCAGGATACGAAGATCATGCCGGAAACGAGCATGGCCTCCAGCCGGAACCCCATGGCGAACCCGAACCGTATGGACTCAGTGGAGAGGGTAAGGAGTCCAAAGGACCAGAATGGTTCGCCTACGCGTTTGAACAGCGACCATGAAAGGACGCTGAACACCAGCACGGTGATCATGAGCGGCAGGATGCGCCGGAGGTTTCTGAATGCGCCGGCCGAACGGGCCAGTAACAGCACCCCTGAAAGGATGATCAACTGGTACCAGGGCGACTGGAAAGCTACGGTGAGGATCAGCAGCATCACCAATCCCACGATCTTCGTCGAGGGATGGAGCCGATGCAGCAGAGAATCAGTGGGGATATAGAGTACCATCTTTATCCATCGGGATGTTCAAGGCTGTCGACAATCTCTTTTACGGAACGCACCACGAGCCCGAACTCATACCCGAGGCGCACGGCCTCGGGCGCTTCCAGGTACAGCGACTCCAGCAGCTTCGGATCGCTGAAACACGACCGGACGTCCCCGTCACGGACGACGTGGCCCCCGGACATGATGACACAGCGGTCGGCATACTCGGCGACGACCCACATCGAATGGGTGATCATGACCACGGTTCTTCCGGATTCGTTAAGGCGTCGGATGAGGTTCAGAATGGCGACCTGGCCGTGATAGTCCAATCCGGTCGTCGGTTCGTCCAGGACGAGGATCTCGGGGTCCGTGGCCAGCACCGACGCCACGGCCAGTTGCTGCCTTTCTCCCCGGGTCAGGTTGAAGGGATCGGCCAGCTCACGGCCGGCAAGCCCGGTTACGGCCAGGGCCGCGCCCACCTTCTCCCGGACCGTTTCTTCGGGAAGTCCGTAGTTGCGGGCGCCGAAGGCGACTTCTTCCTGCACGGTATTGGCGAAAATCTGGTGGTCCGGGTTCTGGAAAACGTATCCGACCCGGCGTCCAAGTTCGGGCAGGGTCCAGTCGGCGGTGGATTTGCCCAGGACCCGAACCTCTCCCTCCGTCGGGAGGTGCAGTCCGTTCAGATGCTTGGCGAGCGTCGTCTTTCCGCAGCCGTTCTGTCCGACGAGGGCGACGAATTCGCCGGCCTTGATGTCCAGGGAAACGCCGTCCACGGCGGGTTGCGCGTCCCCATACTGAAAGACGAGGTCTTCGATCTGCACCAGTGAACCGCCTGATTCAGGCTTCCGGTCGCCGTTCAGGTTCGCCTGGGCGGACGCCTTTACCCGCCATCCGGCCGAACGGACACGACTTGCTGCCTCCCGGATGGTCAACGCATCGGTTTCCAGGCCCAGCTCGGACAGCAGCACGGTGGTCTGTAGCGGCCGGACGCCATGCCGCTCTATGCGCAGGGGATCGGAGAGCATCTCACCGGGCGGTCCCTCGCCTATGATGCGTCCTTCATGCATCAGCAGGATCCGGTCCGCGGACAATATGTGTTCGGTCTCGTGTTCGACCAGGATGATGCCCTCGATTTCATTTCGGAGGACCTGCGCAAGCTTGAAGATGTCTCTTTTCCCGACAGGGTCCAGGTCCGTCGTCGGCTCGTCCATAACGACCAGCGCGGGGCGGCCCGCGAGTACCGACGCGATGGCCAGGCGCTGTTTTTCACCACCCGACAGGCTGGAGGGATCCCGCTGTTCGAAGCCCGCGAGGCCGACGCGGTTCAGCGCCTGTTCGACGCGGGTTCGCATTTCATCGCGGTCCACGGCGAAGTTCTCGAGGGCGAAAGCCGTTTCCAGTTCCACGTTGGTGGAAAACAGCTGGGCCTCGAAGTCCTGGAACACCAGGCCGATGACGCGGGCCAGTTCGTAAACGTGCGGATGGCCGGACTGCCGGCTGCCGGCTACTTGAAAATCGCCGTCCAGCCTGCCCTTGATGAAGGATGGGATCAGTCCGTTGAGGCAGCGGCACAGGGTGGACTTACCCGCGCCGGTCTCGCCGACAATAACGGTAAACTCGCCGCGGCGATGGCTGTAGGTGATCTGGTCGAGTGCCGGTTTCCCGGCGTCCCGGTAGGTGAAGGCAAGGTCGTTAAGCGTGAGGATCGGCTGATTCAAGAGATCTCGTACGTGGACGAATTCACCGTAGGTGGCAGTGTGTGGAGACCGCGCTGATGTTAGCGGATGACCGGGCGTTTGTCAATACCGGTATATCAGGCACATCCATGACACAAAGAGAGGATCCCATGTTGGCCCGCGCTTTACGAGTGGCCTGTGGAGAAGAAGGAAATTGGCCCTTGACCCTTGTTAAAACGGTACAGTATAGTAGGTTACCAGTTCCCAAGTCATTTCAACCCTGTTTGATATTCAATTGTACGGTTCGAAAGGACAGGGTTCAGGCAGTTACGCATGACATGGCCCCGGAATGCCATCATGTTACGATTTTATCTACTGATTCCCCTCATTTTCCTCTCGGCCTGTTCCTTTCTCCCCGGCCGGAATCTCCCCGCACTCGAGTCGGTTCCGGAGTTGCCCGGCGAGTACTCCGGCAGCGGGGATTCCGGTACATACCAGCCGCTGGCCTGGTGGAAATCATTCGAAGACCCTGCCCTGGACCGGGTTATCGAAGAAGTGCTTTCTTCGAATTTCGATTTGGCCGGGGCGGTCGCCCGGGTTCAGCAGGCCCGAAGTCGGGCGGGCATCGCCCGGGCTTCGGTTTTTCCATTGCTTCAGCCTTCCGCGGGCATCAACGACTTCGACGGTCCGACAAATGCGGGCATCGGAGCGCAACTGGAAGAAGTGGGGCTGGATCCGGAAGCCCTGGGCGCGGCCGGTGTGAACATCCCCGACCGGCTCGGTCTGACGACCTACACCCTGAGCGTGGAATTTGCCTACGAACTCGACTTCTGGGGCCGCAATCGCAATGACGCTCGCGCCGCCGGAGCCGAACTGGTTGCAACGGAGGCGGACTACCTGAGTGCGCGCATGGGGGTGCTGGCCGAGACCGTGCGTACCTACCTGGAAATCGTCAATCTGCGTCAACAGCAGCGGCTGGCGGGAGAAATCGTGGAAGTCCTGCAACAGCTGGAATCTCTGGCCGAATCCAGGTATGAACGCGGGCTAATCGATTTGCGCGGAATTCACGCGGCGCGACGCGGTTTACGTGAAGCCCAGGCCGAATTGCCGCAGATCGAAGCGCTGCGGGCGGACGCCGAGGGACGGCTCTGGATACTCATGGGCGGATTCCGCGCCGACCTGGCCCATATGCTCTCCGATTCCCTCAAGTCATCCGCCGCGCCTGATCCCGTCCCGCCGGGCATTCCGGCCGATCTCATGGTTCAGCGTCCCGACGTCCTTGCGGCCAGGCAGCGCGTGGAGGCGGCGCGGTTCGCGGTCGGCGCACGCCGCGCGGACCTGCTGCCGAGGCTGTCTCTGCAGGGCGCAATCGGACTGCAGAGTACGGATTCGAGCGACTTGTTCGATCCGGATCAGTGGTTCCGAAACCTCACCGCCAATCTGCTGGGTCCCGTTTTCCAGGGTACCCGGTTACAAAACAATGTCGCGCTCGCGGAGGCCAGGCTGAACGAGGCCGCGGCCGCCTACGGACGTTCCGTGGTAACCGCGGTAAACGAGGTTGAATCCGCGCTCACGGCGCTCGAAGCCGGCCGGCGGCGACATGCGCTGCTTCAGTCTCTTTCCGATGAAACCCGGGCGGAATCCGCCTTGCAGGAGCAAAGATACCTTTCAGGGGTGGGTGAATACGAAGCGTTCCTGGCGGCGGAACAGACTCATTTGGCCACAAAATCGATACTTTCCGCGGCGATGCGCGATCTCGGTTACGCCCGCCTCGCCCTGCACCGCGCACTGGGAGGCGCCTGGACCGCCGACGACCTGGAGACCCTCTGGCAGCAGCCGGGCCGGCGTCTCCCTTCCCGCCCTCCAACGGAGTAAATCTACATGTCGCGTTTAACCAGTTTTCTCGTTGCCGGCGGCATTTTCGGCGTTTCCGTGGCATTGGCCGCCCTGCTGATTTCACTGGCTCCGGAACCGACGCGCACGGAACAGCCGCCCCAGATTCCCTTTGTTCAGACCGGCCTGGTCATCGCCGGATCCGACCCCATTCCGGTATTCGGTTCGGGCACCGTAAGGCCGAGCGCACAGGTGGAAATCGTTCCCCAGGTGGGGGGCAAGATTACCTGGGTGGATCCCGGTTTCCAGAGTGGCGGGCGGATTGCGGCGGGACAGACGCTCTTTCGCATTGAAGAGATCGATTACCAGTACCGGGTACAGGAAGCGGAGGCCAATCTCGCCGCCAGCCGGGTCGCCTTGCTGAAGGAGCAGGAACAGGCGTCGATTGCCCGCGCGCAGCACGCGCTTTACGCATCCCGGCAAGGAAGTGAGGCTTCACCTGACTCCGCGAATCCTCTCGCACTGAGAGCACCGCAACTGAAGGCGGCCCAGGCCGCGTTGGATCGAGACGAGGCACGGCTTGCCGAGGCCAATCTTGCCCTTTCCAGAACCCAGGTAGCCGCACCCTTCGATGGCTTCGTGCAGGAAGAATCTGTGGACATGGGCCGGATCGTGGCCGCGGGCCGGCCAGTCGCAACGGTTTTCGCCGCGGATGCCGTGGAAATCGTCGTCCCGCTCTCCGATTCCGATGCAGCCCTGATTCCGGGGTTGTGGTCGCTGAAGGCCGGCGACGGGAACCGGCGCGTGACGGCGCGCGTCGTCGCCCGATTCGGCGAGGGGTCCTTTACCTGGAACGGGTACGTGGACCGGGGCGAGGCATACCTCGACAGCCAGACCCGCACCATCGACGTGATCGTGCGCGTACCGGACCCGGTTCGTTCCGGCCGACCGGCCGACGGCACGATGCCGCAAGACGGGAGTCCCCCCCTGCTGGTGGGTAAATTCGTCGACGTGGAAATAGCAGGACGTGAACCGGATGATTACTACCTGATCCCGCGCGCGGCACTGCAGTCCGGTAACGTGGTCTGGACCTTGCAGGATGGCGGCACGGTTGGGATCGTCCAGGTTCAGGTGCTGCAGCGCAGCGGCGACAAGGCCTATGTGACGGGTTCAGTGACAGGTACTCTTGAAAGCGGCCAGGCCGTAGTCACCAGCGGAATCCAGTTCGCCACGGAAGGCATGCGCGTCCAGACGGAAACCGAACAGACCCCATGAGTACAGACAACGGCAATCACAAAGAACCCGGCGGTCCGATCGCCTACATGGCGGGCAACAGCGTGGCCGCCAACCTGCTGATGTGCGCAATCGTCGCCTTCGGGCTGGTGTCGCTTACCGGCCTGGAGCGCGAAGCGTGGCCGACCGTCCCCTTCTACCACGTTGAAGTCTCGATGGCCTATCCCGGCGCCACGCCGGAGGAGGTGGAGGAGTCGATCGTCGTCAAAATCGAGGACCAGGTCAGCGGGCTGGATGACGTGAAGGCCGTAAAATCCGTGGCGGCGCCGGGTATGGCGTCCGTCCGGATTCAAATGGAGTCCGGCACGGACATGGCCCAGGCGTTGAACGAAGTCGAGTCCGCGGTAAATCGTATCCAGTCCTTCCCGGGCGGCGCCGAGCGCCCCCAGTTCAGGGAGATGACCAACCGCCAGAGCATGATGCGGCTCATTGTCTACGGCGATGTGTCCGAACGCTCGCTGAAGGAACTGGCCTACCAGGTCGAGGATGAGCTCACGACGCTTCCGTCCGTGTCCCAGGTCGAAGTCAGCGGCGTCCGTAACTACGAAATCTCCATCGAGGTGCCGCTGTATCGGTTGAGCGCCCTTGGACTTACGCTCGACGACATCGCCGGCACGATTCGCAGTAGTTCCCTGGAGCTGTCTTCCGGCAGTATCAACACGCACGAATCCCAGGTACGTGTCCGGACCCTGGGCCAGAACTACGACCAGCAGGATTTCGAGGAGATCGTCCTGCTCAGCGGCAGTGACGGCACGGTCGTACGCCTTGGCGACATCGCCGCG
This sequence comes from Candidatus Latescibacterota bacterium, assembly GCA_022823465.1. Lineage (GTDB taxonomy): Bacteria > JAAXHH01 > JAAXHH01 > JAAXHH01 > JAAXHH01 > JAAXHH01. The sequence goes on along the minus strand of JAJEHX010000015.1, from coordinate 7,740 downwards.
GTTCGCGACGACTTCCGGGAATCCGACCTGATCGTCCGCCATCAGAACCATCCAGCCGCGTTCATCGAGGTCTACCGGGCCGGCGGCGAGCACGTGACCGAGGTCGCCACGGCTGTCCGGGAGCACCTGGCGAGCGAGGTGATCCCGTCCCTGCCGGACGGCGTGGGCATCACCATTTGGAACGACGAATCCCAGGACTACGCAGAACGCGTAGATATACTCATCAAGAATGGTATCCTGGGGCTGTTGCTGGTCTTGATCGCCCTCAGCCTGTTTCTCGAAATCAGGCTCGCGATCTGGGTGGCCGTGGGCCTGGCCGTTTCGGGCGTCGGCGCCCTCGCGGTCATGCTGATCCTCGACGTGGCGATCAATGCCCAGAGCCTGTTCTCCTTTGTCCTTGCCATTGGTATCGTCGTCGACGACGCCATCGTCGTAGCCGAGCACATCCAGTACGAAAGAAAGCGGGGAACCCCCGGACTCCAGGCCGCGATACGGGGCGTCCGCCGCATTAAAACGCCGTTGACGTTCGCGGTCCTCACTTCCGTGGTGGCCTTCGTCCCGCTGCTGTTCATCCCCGGCGGCGTAGGTGAAGTATGGCGGGCGCTGCCGATCATCATGATTGCGATCCTGCTGGTTTCCCTGATCGAATCGGTGCTGATCCTGCCGAACCACCTTTCCCACCTGCCTGGTCCGGAATGGACGCCGAAGAATGCCTTAGACCGATTCTTCGCAGGGCTTCAGGGAGGTGTGAACACCTGGCTGGACCGGTTCGTGCAGGGCCCCCTGGACCGGGCACTGCGTTTCGCGACGGATCAGCCCGTGGTGACGATGGCGGGAGCCGCCGGCCTGCTCGTACTGAGTATCTCCCTGATACCGGCGGGGATCGTCCCCACCACGCTGGCGGCCGATGTGGAAGGGGATTACGCGACGGTTACGCTGGACATGCCCGATGGAACTACCGCGCCGAGGACGTACGAGGTGGCGCGGGAACTGGAGGAGGCCGGGCACAGGGTCATAGAACGGCTCTCCCGCGGCCGGTCCGCGGACGCGCCTCCGCTGCTGTCCGGCGTAATCGTCACCGTCGGCCAGCGGCCCCGGGTACAGGGTGGCGGTTTGAATCCCGCGCCGACCCTGAACCCGGAACCGAACGTAGCCACCATTGAATTCAAGCTGCTCGGCGCGCAGCACCGAGAGATCTCCACCGTGGATTTCGTGCAGGCCTGGCGCGAGGAGGTGGGGGTTTTGCCCTACGTCCGGGGCATTACCTTCAGCGGTGAACTTATCGATCTCGGCAATCCCGTAGAGGCCGTCCTGTCCCATCCGGACCCGGACCGTCTCGGTCAGATCGCGGATTCCGTCGTCAATGGTCTACGTGAAGTGGGCGGCGTTTACGACGTACGCTCGGATCACACGCCGGGCATACCGGAAATCCAGCTCGAGTTGCGGCCGGAAGCCCGGACCCTTGGTCTTACACTCGAAGGATTGGCCGGGCAGGCGCGCGCGGCGTTTTTTGGCGCCGAGGCAGTCCGGGTGCAGCGCGGCCGAGAGGAAGTCCGGGTCTACGTCCGTCTGCCCGCCGACGAACGGAGTTCCATCACGGACATCGAAGGATACCTGCTCCGCACGCCGGGCGGAGGGGAGGTCCCGGTTACCAGCATAGCCTCGCTGAAATCAGGTATGTCGCCGCCGGCCATCCGAAGGAAGGACGGTCATCGAATCGTCACGGTCACCGCGGACGTGGACGCCGCGGTTATTACCGGCAACGAAGCCAACGACGTCCTGGCGAACTCGATCCTGGCGGACCTGACCGCCACCTACCCGGACCTGGCCTACACGTTCGGCGGCGAGCAACAGGAACAACTGGAATCGCTGGACGCGCTGTATCGCGGATTTGCCGTTGCCCTGATCATGATCTTCACGCTGCTTGCCATCCCGCTTCGTTCGTATACCAAGCCGTTTATCATCATGGCCGTCATCCCCTTCGGGTTCATTGGCGTGATCCTGGGACACTGGGTCCTGGGGCTGGCCCTGAGCGCGGTATCCTTCATGGGCATCTTCGGCCTCAGCGGCGTCGTGGTGAACGATTCCCTGGTGATGATCGATTTCATCGACCAGAAACTCCGGGAAGGCAACCCCGTGCGAACGGCCATCATCGAAGGCGCCAAGGGTCGTTTTCGCCCGATCATGCTCACCTCCCTGACCACGTTCCTCGGGTTCATGCCCCTCATCCTGGAACCCGCCATTCAGGCCCAGTTCCTGATCCCCTTCGCCGCGTCGCTCGGCTGCGGGATACTCTTCACCACGGCCATACTGATGGTGGTCGTCCCCGCACTGTCCTCCATACATCAGCGGCTTATCGCATTGCGCGGCCATTCCGCGGGCCCTGCTGCGGTGCACGAACAGATTCCGGCGTAGGCGTCGTTTCGGGTCCCCGGAACGATCGCGCCACGACAAATAGACTTGCGTAACTCCCATTCGCAACATACATTTACAACTGAGAATCCGCATCGCCGGGTAGTTGTACGAATTGCCCGTTTCCTGAATCGAACCGGGACGTCCAGATGACCCTTACCCGATTTGTCCGACTCGCAGCAGTCGGGGGATTCGTGCTCATTGCGGTCGGCTTGGCCTGCTTGGCCGGCCTGTTCGACGCGGCCGGCGCAAACGCCCAGTCGATTGATGACGCCAGGGCCGCTTTCAGGGAAGGCCGCTTTCTCGAGGCGGCGGATCTCGCGGAAGCCTTTCAGACCTCCGATGGATACGCCCTGGCGGCGCAATCGCTCGCGGTCCACGGTCATTATATGGCGACCGGGGATGAACGGAAAAGGTTCCTGGAACGCGCGATGCGGCTCGGGGAGGAGGCGGTGCGCGCCGATTCGGCCAACGCCGAAGCGTACTACCAGTCCGCCCATGCCGTTGGCCGGTATGCGCAGAGCGTCGGTAAGTTGACGGCGCTTCGCCGGGGCCTGGCGGGCAAGATCCGCGGTCTGCTCGAGGACACGCTTGCCATTAGACCCGACTTCGCCGAGGCGCACATGGCCCTGGGGAGCTGGCACGCCGGCATCGCCAGTGCCGGGCGCATTGCCCGGTTCATATACAAGGGAAACGGAAAGGACGCCGTCATCCATTACGAGCGGGCGCTGGAACTCGAACCGGACTCGAAGGTCATACTGATGGAATATGCGCTCAATCTTCCTGAACTCGACCGCGAGGGCGGCCGTGAGCGGGCCGGGGCGTTGCTGTCGAGGGCGGCCGGACTACCGGTGCGGGATGCCTATGGGGAGTTCATCCAGCAGGATGTACTGAAAGCCCTGGCGGAGCTGGAAGAAGGCGGTGAAGACGACTAGTGATTTGACCAGCCGGCACAGGCAGGCTTCTGTGCTTCTTCGCCTCGCCTGACTCACCGCTTCCTCACTAAGCCTCTGCACGTGTATCCGGTCGTCGCATCGGTCAGTCCATGGATGACTCAGGATAGAATTGCCGGCAATAGCGGCGATACAATCCGATGGGGCCATCGGCCTTGCACAGCCGGGGAGGCGTCCGAAACCGCTTTCTTTCCCAGATCACCACGTCCTGCAGCACATCCCTTTTCTGTTGTGAAAGCAGTATTTGATTCATGAGTCTTTGGCGCAACCTGGACGGCAGGAATCCCAGGCCTGAGATGAACCGCCGGGGCTTTCGGATTTCCTGCAACTGACTGGCCAGTACGAGATCGATGTTGGTACCGTCGACAGGGGTTGGAAGGACCCAGAGCCTCGCGTGCATATCGATGGTTTTCTCGTGGATTTCGACAAAGGAGTAGCCCAGTCCGTGCAAGTGCGTGACGGCTGAAACATCGTAGACCAGGTCCTTTACTCCCAGGATCCTGCGGACGCGTCTGAAGTCGAAGCAACTCTTCAGATAGGCGCCTTCCGCCGTAACCGAACCGACCTGGTTCACATTGTCGTAGCCGTGTACGTACCGCAGGTGACCGAGGTCCACCGAGTTTTCTCCGGTTTCCTGGGGATGACTGCGGAACCGGAGGGTCCTGAATCCCAGTCGGCCCCATTCCGCGCCGGTGGGCGGCTCGTCAGGCAGAAACCAGTGCGGCGGCCTCCCGCCGGCCCCGTACCAGGCGAAGACCAGGCCGAAGATCTCCCGGGTTTCGTATACACTCAGTTTAGCGGCTTTCGGCGCCGGCGCATTCGGCGTCGCGACGCACTGGCCGGTCGCATCGAACTCGAACCCGTGGAACGGGCAGACGAGGCGTCCGTTGCACACCTGGCCGCCAACGGCAGGACCCAGGTGCGAGCCCAGGTGCGGACAAACGGCTTCGGCCACGCAGACACGGCCCTCCTCATCACACCAGGCGACGATATCCTCACCCATCCACGTCTTCTCGATCAACTTCTCTTTTAGCAGAGTTTCGCGGGGTGCGATCAGATACCAGCCTTCGGGGAAGGGAGGCAGTCGATCCGGCCGACCGGAAGCTGGGCGGCTGGCGGCTCTTTCTACGTCCGGTTCGCCGATCCGCTCGATAGTGTTCGAGTTCATGGCTCGCACATCCGTAAGGGCGTTGTGGCCGTCTGTCGGTGTAGCGAAGGGATCCTGAGTTTAAATTGCTCAGGTGAGACGCTTGATTGTCAAGTATATTATGCGCGGCGCGGAGGTGGCCGTAAGGAGGTGGCGTCTCTCGAAGCGGTTTTCAGCCTCTCGCCATCTGAAACGCCGGCCGTCCAGAATGCTTCCGCAGGAGTTGAAAATACGCCGGGCCTCGGGATCGTCGAAGGGATAGTCCGCTTGTTCGCCGATCGGTCTCTGCAGCAGGCCATTTCCCACACTGCCCCGAGCCTGTTCCAACTGAAATATGACTTGCTTCCCTCAGGCCGGAATGTTACATTAAGTTCAAGTGCAACAAGGGCGATTGGCCGATGGTTTGGAGATCATGCAGGGAGACTGAGGCTGATGGCTACTCCTACAGAAGCAGTGAAGACCCAACCTTTGACTTTGACCCAAGAGTTCATCCTGATGCTCCTCAACGAGGAGACCGGCTACTTCCATCAGGTGCCCGGCTGGAATCTGAACTGCGCCGTGGTCGGCGCGGTGCTCGGGGAACTTTCGCTGCAATCTCGCATCGACACGGACATGGAGTCCCTGTTCCTGGTGGACCGGACGGAAACGGGCAACGCCACCCTGGACTTCATACTGGAAGAAGTCGCTAGCGAACCCGTCCAACACAACACGCAGTACTGGATAGAAAAACTCGCTCCCCGCTCGGAATCGATTATAGATTCGGTGCTGGATCGCATGGTTGACCAGAAGATCCTGGAACACCACGAGGGTGACTTCTGGACGTTGGCTCCTTCTGTCTGGCACACGGACCAGTCCAGCGACTCCCAGGAAGGAACCGCAGGCCAATTCATCAAAACGCGCATCAGCAAGGCGATTTTTCTGAACGAAATCCCCGATCCCAGAGACATCATCGTTATTTGCCTGTTAAATACCTGCGACGTCATGCGCTTCATATTCCAACTGGATGAGGAGGCGGAAAAGCGCGTAGAGTTTATCTGCAAGATGGACCTGATCGGGCGGGCGATTGCGGCGGCGGTGGGCCAGAGCATCGTCGCGCCCTCGCTTCGCCAGCCTTCGCTGACCAAGCCGATTCCAGCCGTGGCCCTCCGTGACCTGGTATTCAATCGCGAACTGATAGCGGGCAGGCTGCCGGCAGCGTTCGCCATTTTGGCCGAAAAGTATGGTCCGGTATTCGAGCTACGGATTCCGTTCCGCCAGAACATCATCTTCCTGGCCGGTGTAAAGACGAACGAATGGGCCCAACGCATGGGGCGCGTGTTCTTGCGGTCCAAGGAGTACTTCGAGGATGTGGACAAGGCGTATGGCGTGTCGCGCTCGATGCATTCGGTTGACGGGGCCGATCACTTTCGTTTTCGCAAGTCGCTTCAGCCCGCCTACTCCCGCAAGACCTTGACTGACCGCCTGGACGAGGTCTATGACCTGACCCGCGCACATATGGCGAACTGGGATGTCGGCAGCACGATGCCGGCCCAGGTGATGCTGCGACCCTTGCTGAACGCGCAGTCTTCGCCGCTATTTGCCAGCATTGACACGCAAGCCGAGATCGTCGACGCGCTCAAATACAAGGCACGGGTGCTCAATGTAGGCATCATGAAGATGCTGCCGCGTTTCATGCTTAAAACCCCGTCGATGCGCCGCCGGGCGAAAACCATGAAAAGGATCATGGAACGTATGCAAAGGACGCATACGGCCGCGCAGCGGGTCGGGATGCATAAGGACGTGGTGGACGCGTATCTGGCCCTGCACGCGACGGATCCCCAGTTCCTTCCCGAATCGGACCTGTCGCTGCCGCTGGGGGCGATCCTGATGACCGCCATGTACCTGGGCGACCAGGTTGGCTTCGCCCTTTACTGGTTGCTGCAGAATCCCGATCTGTACGAGCGGGTCACGGCCGAAGCGGACGCGCTGTGGGCCGAGGGTGATCCTGGCGAGGATGACTTCAGGCCGGACCGGATCGACGTGACCCACCGGGTGTTGATGGAGACGCTGCGGATGAGTCCGATCGCGCCCATGGCCATGCGCACGGTGATGAATACCTGCGTGGTGGAGGGTTTCGAATTACCGGTCGGGACGCAACTCGTGATCGCGCAGACGGCCCCGCACTACCTGGCAGAGGCGTTTCCCGATCCACAGAAGTTCGACATCGACCGCTACCTGCCCCCGCGAAACGAGCACCTCGGCAGAGGCTACGCCCCCTTCGGACTGGGCACGCACTCCTGTCTCGGGCACCGCTGGGCCAACATGCACATGGCGATCAACCTGCTGATGCTCGCGCATTACTTCAAGCTCGAGCTGGCCCGCCCCTACAAGCGGTTGCCGATGGACCCCTTTCCCTCACAGTCCCCCAGCAACAAACTCAAGTTCAGGATCGCCGAGCAGCGGCACGAACTGCGAACCTGAGTTCGCTGCGCCCGCTTCTCCAGCGCCTGGTCCGGCCTGCGTTTCGCGGATCGAGTCATTCGCAATGAGATCATCTGACGACGGACGACCTCACACCGTACGGGTGATTACGGGAGCGAGCGGGCAGATCGGCGGGGTATTGGCGCGGGCCCTTGCCGACAGGTACGGGCCCCGTCAGGTCGCGCGATCTTTCGGAAGCGTCGAGGGACGGCGGCGGATCTCGACATCGCATGGGTCAAGGGCGACATACTCGACAAGGAATCGCTGATCGCCGCCTTTGCGGGCGCGGAAACCGTGTTCCATCTGGCCGCATTGGTCTCGATCGGTAGCGTCAGGGCGCAGGAATTCCACCGCACGAATGTCCTGGGCACCCGCAATGTCGTGGAAGCGGCCCTTGCATGCGGTGTGCGGCGTCTGGTTCACGTTTCCTCGATACATGCATACGATCAGCACCCGCTGGACGAAGTGCTCGACGAGAGCCGCGGTCCGGCGGACAACCGGCGCGCCGCGCCTTACGACCGTTCGAAGGCCGCCGGCGAAGTGGAAGTCCGCCGTGGCATCGACCGCGGTCTGGACGCCGTGATCCTTAATCCGACCAGCGTACTCGGACCCTATGACGGCGCTCCGTCGCCCATGGGGCAGCTGTTTCTCGACCTCTACCGCAGGCGTCTTCCCGCGCTGATCGCTGGTGGCTACGACTGGGTCGATGTGCGCGATGTCGTGGCCGCCACGCTGGCCGCGGAGACACAGGCGAGATGTGGCGAGAAC
>JAJEHX010000053.1 GCA_022823465.1 Candidatus Latescibacterota bacterium | reverse complement strand
ATACGAGAGGAGAACCGTTAAGTTTTTCTCAGAAGCAAGATGATCAGGGTACTATGGAGATCTGACCCGGAGAGATCTAATCCGGAGAGATCTAATCCGGGGAGATCTGACCCGAGGAGATCTAATCCGGTGTGTTCATCCATCCCCGGGAACAACCCCGGCATGTCCCATTTCCCGAAGCGCGGAGCGGATCTTCTCCGCGGCCTGCTCAAGTTCCTCCGGTCCGGGGCTCAACTCCTGGCGATCATAGTCAAAGTCGTGGACGGTATTCACAGGTGACAGGTGCACATGGACGTGGCGGACCTCCAGGCCCCCGATCAGCATGCCTACTTTGGCCGGATTGAACGCCCGTTGGATGGCCTTTCCAACTTCATGGGAAACCATCATAATCCGTTGCATCAGCGCCGGTTCAAGGTCTATCCAGTGATCGATCTCCAATCGTGGAACCACCAGCGTATGTCCCGTGTTGTAAGGCGACTTGGAGAGGAACGCGACCACGTGGCTGTCGCTCCATACGAAGTAAGCGGGCAACTCCCCACGGATGATCCTGGTGAAAACCGAATCCATGGTCACCTCCCTTCTGAAGCCGGCAAACCAACTTCTCACAAGCACTTTTCAAGGCAGTCGCCCGGCCCTCAAAGCGCTCTATCGATCCTTTCCACCGCTCCGTCGATCCGGCCCAGGTACTGCATCGCCGCCTCGTAGGTAGGCATGAGTACCCGCTCCTCGTCCACTTCGCCATCCAGGTACTGGTTGGCCATCCAAAGATAAATGGAAAGTTCGTAGATCGTCCGTTCAGGATCTTTCGGAGTTTTGCCGTATCCTTCAAAGAAAGCCGCCGGCGTGGGACCGATCGGCTTCAACCGAAAAAGATCCAGCCTGGCGAGGTCCCAGGCCGGATCGCCAGCCCAGGCGTATTCCCAGTCGAGCCATGCTGAACAGGTCCAATGGCCGGCTACCTCACGAACGAGCACGTTCCAGGGATGGGGATCGTTGTGCAACAGGACCAGGGGCCTTTCATTCAGAACCGGTATCGCTTGCCTCAACACGCGCTTCATCGACGCCAGGTCGTAACTGAATCCCATATCCCGCTTCAGCAGGTTAATCGCATACCGTATAGCCTGGTGGTAGTGAAAGTCGCCCCAGGACCCTTCTTCAAAGGGTTGTACGCCTTCGCCGACGATCACCCCCGCGCAGCTATCGGGAGGCTGGATGGAATGTACCTTGCGTAAAGCGGCGCCGACAGCCCGCCAGGCCCCGGCGCGCTGGGTTTCAGGCAGGATATCTACAACGTTTCCGAGCAGTTGCCCCGGTTTATACTCCATCAGCACGGCACTTGTACTTCCGTCCTCGTACTTTGCGACGATGGCAGGCACCGGTACGTTGTTCTTCAAAAGCAGGTCGTGCAGATAGAGTTCTTTTTCGAGCCTGCGAAGGTTATCACCTGAAGCGTAAGGCCACTCGTATTCGCGAAGGATGAAGCGCGTGTCGTCCTGTAGAACAACGAGGGATGTCCGGTTGGTTACGCCGTCGCCGAATGGTTTTACGCAACGGATGGAATTGCGACTTATCCCAGCTTCGGACACCAGGGTGGGAAGGTATGCGGGATGCTGGGACATGGACATATCCGGCTTTAATTCGATTGATCCAGGATACGTACCTCAGTGTCCAGACGTTTCCCTAATCTGTCCCTCTGCAACTCCAGGTCATAATGCGTCTGCAGATTCAGCCAGAAACGATCCGTAGTTCCGAAATAGCGTGCCAACCTTAAAGCGGTGTCGGCGGATATGGAGCGTTTGCCGTGAACGATCTCGTTTATACGGCGCGGGGGAACTGAAATGTCTACGGCAACACGATACTGGCTCAGCCCCAAAGGTTCGAGAAACTCTTCCCTGAGGATCTCACCGGGATGAATCGGGGGCACTACGGCAGAAGGCATATGCACCTCCTAGTGATAATCTACTAGTTCGACATCGGTAGCATGGTCTTTGAACGAAATGATCATGCCATTACTATAATAACGTTACGTGTTATTAACGTCAAGCGTTAATATGAACATCAGTCTGTGGATCTGTTTGATGGAGTGAGGAGCTATGGAATCGAGATTCTGAAAAATAGGCTGATATGACTTGACCCCATTTAACCCCTATTTACCTTAAACCAGTCAAGAAACCGGGACCTTTCTCGATCTGTTCGTCCATTGGCTTCGCAACGAACAAAGCCCAGATGCAGACGCAGACCCGGTAATCCCGTAGTGTCTATCTAAGGACTCCACGCCATGCCCAACGACCACGAACCACGGTTCGCCGCCGATGGCTACCAGTCGGCTGACAACCGGGATTTTACCACGGATGCTATCCACGGTGGGTACCACGGCACGTCATCCGCAGTGCCGATCTACCAGGGGAATACCAATTACCGCGAGGGCTACGAAGGGACGAATTCCTACGGCCGTGGCCTGGACAAGGCGGGCGGCCCCACCAGCGGCGCGCTTGAAGAACAGGTGCGGATCCTGGAAGGTGCGGAGTGGGCGCAAGCGACCTCGTGCGGCATGTCGGCGGTCAGCCAGACGCTGTTCGGGTTGCTCCGGAGCGGGGACCGAGTCGTCTGCCACGAGACCGTTTACGCCGGCACCCACATGCTGTTCCAGGAGGTGCTGCCAACGAAATGGGGCGTGGACGTCGAAATGGTCAACATGTGCGACCTGGCCGCCCTGAGGAAGGCGCTGGAGAAACCCACCCGAATGGTCTATTTCGAACCATACGCCCATTCCATGGAGTTCATCGACCTGGCCCGCGCCACGGACATTGCCCATGAAGCCGGTGCCCTGGTGGTGGTCGACAACACCTTTCTGTCTCCCTACCTGCTTCGGCCCCTACACTACGGTGCCGATATTGTTCTGCACGCCATGACCAAGTACATGGCTGGTCACGGAGACGCGCTGGCCGGGATCGTCTGTGGCCGTGACGAAGAGATTCGGAAGCAGATCCACTACATGCGGATTCTCATGGGCGGCGTGTTGGCGCCCATGAACGCCTTCCTCGTACATCGGGGCCTCAAGACCCTGGCATTCCGGATGGAACGGCACTGTGCCAGCGCCCAGAAGGTGGCCGAATATCTGGAACAACACGAAAAAGTTGGCCGGGTCGACTACCTTGGATTGCAATCCCATCCGCAACAGGAGACCGCGTCCGGGTACCTTCGGGGCTATGGCGGGATGATGCGATTTTACGCCCGACCCGGCGTTTCCCTCGACAGTTTTATCGGAAGTCTACGGATGTGCAAGCCGTGGTACAGCCTGGGCGATGTCGAGACGTTGATCCTGCCCTCGGGCGAGGATGCTGATGGCGGCTTTGCAGCGCGCGTTTCGGTGGGACTCGAAGACGCCGACGACATCATCGCCGACCTGGACCAGGCGCTGGATGCGGCGTAGGGTCTTCAGTTCATTTTCGGTAAGGGAAATGGAGTGGTGCCCACGCGGCTCTCATACGTGATCGGTCGATCTCAGGGCATTAGTGATGAGCGAGCGACTTTTCTACCTCGGCCGGCACTGATATAGGGACAAACCTCGCCGTAGGGTAGAGGTAGTCATCTCCACTCTCGTCAATTACGCGGATATCTCCATCCTCCACTGCCGCCTCGTCACGGACAACCCGGTAGATTTTATGTTTCTCCAATGATGCCGTGTAGTCCGTGTTGTCAATGCAGACAACGTAAGATTCCGGTTTTTTGTCATTCATAGTCAATGTCCAGGTAGCGTTTTCTTTTGATTTCCAGTTTACCTATGCCATGACCTTCGTACCAGTGCAATTCCGCCCTGCGAAACACACCGTTTCGAAGTCGAACGGTCGCTTCTCCCTTTAACTTGCGCCAGTTATTGCGACTGTAGGCTCTGTTCAGTCTGGATAATTCTCGGATACCCTGACCCCTGGCGATGGTTTGTACATTGGTGATTTCTCCGATTATCTCGAAATCAGACATAATACCTTAGTGTACTCGTGCAAGATAATCATGGGTGTCATCCGTCATCAACCTCAAACCACCCTCTCGACCTCTTCCTCGACGGACTCGATCTTCTTTTCTTCGGCAGGCGGCAGGCTGTATCGCAGAACGAGGTAGCCCAACACGCCCGACAGCAGCGATCCCACGATGATGCCCAGCCTTTCGTCGAACATGTCGTGGAATTCTGTCTCCCCGAAGGCCAGAGAGCCGATGAACAGGCTCATGGTGAACCCGATTCCGCACAGGACGCTCGCACCGTAGAGACCCGCCCAGGTCATCCCCTTGGGCAGTGCGGCCACCTTCAGCTTGATGAACAGCCAGCAAAGCGCGAAGATCCCGATCTGCTTGCCCAGGAACAGGCCGAGGGCGACCCCGACAGGCACGCCATGTAATGCCTGTTCGGCCGTAATGCCGCTCAGCATGACGCCGGAGTTGGCAAAGGCGAAGACGGGGAGGATGACGAAGGCCACGACGGTATGCAGATCGTGTTCCAGGATCTTGAGCGGCGAGACGTCGGGATCGGTCCTGGACCGCATGGGGATGAATACGGCCAGGATCACGCCCGCCAGCGTCGCGTGCACGCCGGACTTCAGCAGTGCGATCCACAGGATTACCCCGACCATCATGTAGGAACTGTGGGAAACCCAGTTCCTGTTGTTGAGGAAGACCAGCACAAGCACGCAGCCCGCGGCCACCAGCAGAGCCGTCACCGATATTTCCGCCGTGTAGAACAGGGCGATGATCACGATGGCCCCGATGTCGTCCAGGATGGCCAGCGAGGTCAGAAAGACCTTGATCGAGATAGGCACGCGCGTGCCGAGGAGGGTCAGCACGCCCAGGGTGAAGGCGATGTCCGTGGCCACCGGGACGGCCCAGCCCCGCCAGGTGGAGGGATCGTCGCTGTTGAATACGAGATAGATCAGCGCGGGGATCAACATACCGCCAACGGCGCCAACGCCGGGAAGGATGATGTTACGCCGGTTTGACAGCTCGCCCTCGAGGAACTCGCGCTTCAGTTCAAGGCCCACGAGAAAGAAGAAGATGGTCATAAGACCATCGTTGATCCAGAGCAGCAGCGGCTTGTTGATGTCCAGCGCGCCGATGCGTATCTCGATCGTTATCTCCAGCAGGTTGTGGTAGAGCGGTTCCAGGAACGAGTTGGCGAACACCATGGCCAGGGCGGTCGCGAGCATCAGCAGGATGCCGCTGGCGGATTCCAGTCTTAAAAAGGCGTCGATGAATGAAGATCTGTGATTCTGCATAAGCCTTGGTACCCGTACCTCTCTCAGGCGGCGTTTACGACCGGTTCAACCATTTTCTCCACGTCGACGGATCTGCCGGTCCGGGATGCTTCGATGGCGGCGAAGACCATGGCCACGCTCCGGATGTTATGCTCCAGGCAGGTATCGGGGGCGGGACCGCCGTCGAGCCAGTCGAGAAACTCGTTGATCTGCCACTGGTGTCCGTCGTATTCCGGTATTACCGGACTGACGTCTTCAACGCACATGCCCTTTCCGGGCGTATGCCTGTACATGCGCGTGACCCCGTCGCTGCCAATGGCGACGGCGCCTTCCTCGCATTCCGCCCGGTAGTACTCCCCGTGCCAGCTGTTCTGTTCGGCGGCGCCCAGGCACGAGCCCTCGTAGGCCGCCTTCACCCCGTTGGTCATGTCCATCACGTACATGGCGCAGCAATCCCCCTGGAAACTGCTCCACGGCCGGTTCCATTCCCACCCGGCAATCGTCCCGCAGTCTCCCCCAGACAGATTCCGCATCATGTCAAAGTGATGCACGGCGCCTTCCACGAGCAGGGTGTGCGGTATCTCATAGCGGAAAGCGCCCCAGGCGCCGTATTCCCGGTAGTCCGCGGCAAAGCGGCCCTGGATGTAGTTTATGCTACCCAGTTCTCCGTCCCGCAAGACCTGTCGCATCGTCAGCATGCGGCTGGAATAGCGGTAGTTCTGTATCACGTGCATCTTCAGGCCGGCCTTCGTGACCGCCCTGTATATATCTACGCAAGCGAGCCACGTGTCGGCAATCGGTTTTTCACTCAGGATGTCCAGCTTGCTGTCCACCGCCAGCATCACGGCGTCCCGGTGCACGGCCGGAGGGATGACGATCGTGCAGTAGTCCGCGTCCACCTCGGCGAAGGCGGTCTCCATGTCCGTATACCTTCGGCCGCGGGACAAACCGAGAAAATCCCCCGCGTCGTGAAGTACCTCCCCATTGATATCCACCAGGCCGACGATCTCGCAGCGGTTGTTGAACCGGGGGTAGAAACGGCGTATCCAACCGCCGGCCATGCCGCCGGCGCCAATCATCAGGCATCTCTTCTTGTTAGACACGAAATACTCCATTCCCTTGTTGGAAAACCGTGCTCTTGTTTAATGCACCCTTCCCTTGATCAAAACGAACAGTCAGATGATCATTTTCTTCCAGGCGCCCTGCCGGAACCGGTAGACGCAGGCGACGCCGAGGAGGCAGATGTAGATGGTCGCGCTCAGCCAGGCGCCCCAGAAATCCAGGCCCATCGTGAAGGCGAGCAGGTAGGTCATCGGAAGGAAGATGATCCACGCGCCGATGAAGGCGGCCACGGCGGACCACCGGGTGTCGCCGGCCCCGCGCAGGGCGCCGATGAAGATGACCGCGAGGGCGTCGAAGGCCTGGAAGAGCGCCGCGTACAGGAGTCCCTGCCTGCCGAAGCGGATGACGTCGGGATCGTCGTTGAACAGGGTGACCAGCTGTTCGGGAAACAGCAGGAACGCCAGGCCGACGAGAACCATGATCCCCATCGCCAGCTTGAGCGCGCTGTAGGCGCTGCGTTCCGCCAGGTCGATACGTTTCGCGCCGATATACTGTCCCACGAGCGTGGAAGCGGCCATGCCGATGCCCAGGCCGATCATGTAGGAGATGGACATCAGTTGTATGGCGATCTGGTTGGCGGCGAGCTGGGCGTTGCCCAGGCGGCCGATGAAGGCGGCGAAAATGACGAAGCTGCCGATATAGAGGAACCGTTGCAGGCCGATGGGCGCACCGACCCTGAAGAGCCGTACGAAGTCGACCCACCTGGGTTTCACGATCGTTCGGTTGGCGTAGGGCCGCAGGCGTTTCGACAGGAACAGGGCCAGGTAGATCCCGCCGCCGATGATGCCGGACAGGGCCGATCCCAGCGCCGAGCCCTGCACTTCCAGGCGCGGGAGGCCGAAGTGGCCGTAGATCAGCCCGTAGTTCAGGATGACATTGATGACGTTGATGGTGATGCCGATCTTCATCGGCGTCTTCGTATCCCCGATCCCCCGGAAGAAACTGGCGGCGGTCATGGCGATCATGAAGGCCGGCCCATCGATCAGGCGCCACTGCAGGTAGGTGACGCCCAGGCCGCGCACTTCGGTCGAGGGTCCCGCCAGGTCGAAGAGAATTGGAACGAAAGGTATGACGAGCAGAATCAAGGCGCCGCTGGCCAGGGCCACGTACAGCCCCTGCCAGGTCATATACCCGCAGTCCTTTCTGTTGCCGGCGCCATAACTCTGGGCCACGAAGGTGTTCAAACCCATCGCCAGGCCCAGGACCGGCAGATAGAAGAGCCAGGCGAGCATGGATCCGAGACCTACCGCGCCGATCTCGGCCACGCCGAGCTGGCCGACCATGTAGGTGTCCACCACGCCGAGCAGAGTCTCGGACATGTTGGCCAGGATGATTGGATAGGCCAGCAGCCATACGCGGTTCACACTTCCCGATGAAGGATGGATGGCGGGTTCCGGATCCTGGACCGTTTGTTTCGATGTTTCGGAAACACTCATCGCGTTTAAATGTGTTTGACTGGTTCACACGGTGCGCGGCTATGGTCATCCGGCCCGGTGGACTGATCTCGGACCTCGGATTATCCAAAAAAACCTACTTACCAACTACAGTCAAGACGGGTGCGCTTAGGTTCGTATTATAAATCCTGCGCGGCACCCATGGTGCTACGCGTCCCCTACGATGGTCAGGCCGCCGTCGACCACGAGGCTGGCGCCGGTGATGAAGGAGGCCTCGTCGGACGCGAGGAATACCACGGCGGATGCGATGTCGTCCGGCAGGCCCAGCCGCTTCATGGGCGGCCGCTCGATATAGGGCTTGCGTATCGACTCGTCCAGGCCGTCCCAGGCATGCGTCAGTATGGCGCCGGGCAGCACCGCGTTGCTGCGGATTTCCGGTCCGTAGTCCACCGCGACGGACCGGGTGATTCCGATGACGCCGCCCTTGGCCGCGTCGTAGGCGGCATAGTCCCGGAACCCCGCCAGGCTGTGCACCGACGCCGTGTTGACGATGGCCCCGCCGCCCGACTCCTTCATGGCCGGGATGGCGTGCCTGCAGCCCAGGTACAGCGCTTTCAGGCAGACGTCCAGCGTCCGGTCCCAGTCCGCCTCCGCCAGGTCGCAAACCGGTCCGGGCGCGTGCCAGTACGCGTTGTTGTGCAGAATATCGAGTTGGCCGTACGTGTCGACGGCGCATTGAATCATGCGTCGAACCTGCTCGTCCCGTGCCACGTCGGCGACGCACGCCGTGGCCGACCAGCCATCCCGGCGGATCGATTCAACCGTCTGTTCCAGCCCCACCTCGTTGATGTCCACGGCCACGACCCGGGCGCCTTCCCGTGCCATCACTGCCGCCGTGCCCTGCCCGATGCCGGATGCCGCACCGGTTACGATCGCCGTCTTGCCTGCCAGTCTCATGGTTCCGCTCCGGTTGTTAAGCCCCTTATCCAATTAACCAATTCAGATGACTCCTCTAAACAATTCAGATCAACCCTCGGCCAATTCGAGTCAACCCTCTGATACGAACTGTTCCTGCGTACGGCGCCACAGGTCTTCGAAGCCATCGGTGCCGTCTTCCCGCCAGTATTCCGTGCGGACCCCGGGCGTATAGGCCTCCAGCTGCCAGCCGTGGCGGATGTTCGAGAAGTGGACGCGGCGGCCGTCGGGAAAGACCGCTGTGCGGATAAAGCGGGGCCTCGGGAAGTCGTACGGCTCGTCGCGGTCGCGGAAGGGCCTCATCACGTCATCGGGAATGAGGAAGCCCTTCATGGCCTCTTCGTCCACTTCGACGCCCAGACCCGGTCCGTCGGGCACGCGGTGGAAGCCGCCCACGACCTCGATGGGATGCTTCAGCAGGTGGTGCCGGAACAGATTTATACAGGTGATGGCGGGCCAGGTGGCGTGGGTCAGCACGGCGCCGAGATGGGCGGCCCAGGTGGTGGTGAGTCCGTTGCCGACCATCTGGAGCCAGAAGGGCATGTTGGCCTCCGCGCTGAGGATGCCCTGGTACATCACCCGCGTGGCGCCGCCGCTGACGACGAAACCGTCGCAGACCCCTTCACGGATCGCGGTGGTATAGGGCGGCGAACCGAAATGCATGGCGATAGGGCGGCTGATGACCTGCCGCAACTGCCGGTTCCCCAGGATGTCGGGCTGCGGTATGGGCGTCTCGAACATGGCCACGATGTCGAACTGCTCCAGGCCGCGCATGACGGGCATGGCCGCCGCCGCGTTGTGCATGGAACCGTTGGCGTCGAGATCCACCCGGAAGTGGCTTGGCACGGCCGCCTCTATCGCCGTCATCTGCTCGTTGATGTCGTGCCAGGGCCGCTGCTTCAATTTGATGGTCGTGTACCCGTTTTCCACGGCGTTCCGGACCTGGCGGACCCAGTCGTCCGGCGGACCCTCGTTGGACCACCATGAAATCGGTACCCAGTCTCGCACCTTGTTGCCCAGGAGCTTGTGGCACGGGACCTCGAGTGCCTTGCCGACCACGTCGTACAGGGCCATCTGCAGCCCGGCGCCGATCGTATCGTCCTGCATGAAGTCCGCCGGGCTCCTTCCCATGACGCGCTGCACGCTCTGGTTGGTCACCCGCGAATGGATGTAGTGGACGATGGTCTCGCCCCAGCCCACGAGGCCGGCGTCGGTGGTGACCTTGCACAGTTCGAAGACGGACCAGTTGTATACCGTCCGCTCCGCCATGGGCCGCTGTCCCTGCGTGAACGGCACGCTGACGGTGAATCGTTCCACGTTGGTGACTTTCAGGGGCATGAAGATCCTCCGGTCTGGTCAGTTACTCCAGTCTGTTCAGTTACTTCGGTCTGCGCAGTTACTCCGGTCTGCGCAGTTACTCCGGTTTCTCAAGGTAGGCCGCCAGCAGTTCGGCGCAGCGGTGAAGCCCGTTGCGGGGTATGATCTCGTAACCGTGGGTGTTCTCCGTGGGAATGCACAGCAGGCCGGCCCGGGGCGTCTGGCCCAGGGCCTTGGCCATGGATGCGTCCGAGGCGTAGCTCTGCCAGTACGCGCACTGGGGTTCCATGCCCAGGTCGCGTCCGCACGCCAGCAGGCGGTCGGCGATGGACTTGTCGTAGAGTCCCTGGACGTCGCCGTAGACGACGACGGGCTGGTCGTTGAGTTCCACGCCGTATTCATCGCAGGCCGGCCCCGAGTCCACGGCCAGGGATACGTCGCCGGGCAGGGTCCGCGCGGCGTACGCGGCGCCGTGTCCGCCGATCTCCTCGCAGGTGGTCATCACCAGGTAGGCGTCGCCCGCGGGCCGGACGCCACTGTCCTTCATGCGCGCGGCTGCGCCGACGGCGATGGCGATGGCCGCCCGGTTGTCCATGAAGTACCCGCCGATGCAGTCTTCGATTTCCTGGAATGCGCGTCGCGAACGGGCAATGACGACGCGTGTGCCGGCGTGAACGCCCGCCTCCTGGAGCTGCGACGGTGTCCTGCGCGTGAATACGTACACGTGATTCCAGTCCATGGCCACGTTGCCACCCTTGATCTTGGTCTCCCATATCCGGGCGGAATCCGCCGTCGTATGCTGCGGCCCGACGGACAGGACGCCGGGAATGATACCGCTGTCCGCCAGGATCTCGACGGGCCCCTGCCCGTAATTCGCCGGATAGATGCCCCCGAGGGGATTGACCCGGAGCGTGCCGTCCTCGTTGACGCGCTTGACCACGAGGGCCAGCTCATCCAGGTGGGCCATTACGCGGATCACAGGAGCGTCCGGCGAGGAACCCTTCAACAGGCCAATGACGTTGCCGGCCGAGTCGACCCAGGTTTCATCGCAGAGGGATTTCAGTTCCCGTTCGCAGACCGCCCGCACCTCGTCTTCCTGGCCTGACGGTCCCCGTGCGTGAACGAGCTCCTGGAGCAGCGAAACAAGGTGGTCGTCGTGAGACATGGATCGCTCCTTGCGGGTAGTATTGCCGGGTCGCGGTCGTGGTGCTGCTATCGAATTTACACGAGAGAAAAAGTACCTTCACGACTGAAGTGAATCAAGGGGAATGACTTGACAGGGGGCATGTTATGCATAAACTCCAAATATCGCCATATCGCCATATCGCCATATCGCCGTCATAGCATCCGTTAGGACTCCGTTATGGTATACGGAGCGGTTTCGGGAACGATGCATGGTTCATGCCGCCCAACTGACACTGGCGGGTATCGTCGCGAAGACGACTGTCGTCCACACCGTGACGTACTTTGTCGCCGGCGCGCTGTCATACGCGTTTTTCGACTACAGGGCGCTCTGGGACGAGCCGGTCTTCAACGTTTACATGCGGCGAATGGACGATCCGTTGTTGATGGCCGGGCCACTATTTCAGCCGATACGAGGGATATTGTTTGGCGTCGTATTCTACCTGTTACGCCGTGAGTACTTCGATCAGGAATACGGCTGGCTGACCATGTGGGTGGTTCTGGTGGTGATTGGCATGTTGAGTACGTTTGGTCCGGCGCCGGGTTCTATCGAAGGCCTGATCTATACAACGATACCGTTCAACGCCCAGTTCGGCGGCGGCAGCATCGAGACTTTCGCCCAGGCGCTTTTCCTGTCCGTTCTCGTGTTCTACTGGGCACGTCAGCCACAGAAGCGGTGGTTGACCTGGGTGTTGGCGGTTGCATTCTTTCTCGTCCTGGCACTGTCAATCATTGGACTTCTCCAGTAATCCTACCGAATATACATCCTTTCACAGGAGTCATTATGTATCGGAATCTGATTATAATGCTCATGGGTAGCGCACTGGTGACCATGTTGTCGGTCTGCATGGCCTGCGCGACTACTGACGACGAATCGGCCACGCCTCCAGCCGAATCCGAAACCGAGGCCGACGCCGAAACCACGACCGCCCCCGAAGCACTCACCACCACGCTGGCACCCGACTCCGACCGGGCCGCCATCGTCGCCCATCTGCTGGAAGCCGAAGAGAAGAAGATCAATACCGAGGCCATGGCGGTCAACTTTCCCGACATGGACCGCCAGACCGCTTACGACATCCAGGCGGACATCCTGGCCGAGAAGCTGAAGACCGGAGAACGCGTCGGCTGGAAGATCGGGTTCTCCCGCATGCCCGAAGATCCCGCGACCCTGGATCCCATTTACGGCCACATCATGGCGTCGAACGTGTTCGAGCCCGGGACACCCGTGGAAGCGGCAGCCTTCGTGGCGGACTCGGCGGTCGTGGAGGGCGAGTTCGTTTTCTGGATCGGCGAGGACCTCCCCGGTCCCGATTTGACCCGCGAGCAGGTGGGCAACGCGGTCACCGCGGTGGGCGGCGTGATCGAGCTGCTTTCCTCGTGGACCAGCGGTTCTGAGGAGTCCCCTTCCACCCGGGATCATGATGTCACGGGCAATGTATTCCACGTGGGCATCATCCTGGGCGAGACACGCGTGCCCCTCGATGAGATGGATTTCACGAATGAAACCGCGACGGTGGAGATCGACGGTGAGGAAAGGGCTTCCGCGCTGGCAACGATGAACATGGGTGTCGATCCCCTGGAAGCGCTGACCTGGCTGGCCAACGAGTTGACCACCTATAGCGACGAATACCTCCGGGCGGGCGACGTGGTAATCACGGGTACGGTCTTCCCGCCGCCCCGCATGGGCGCGGGCAGCAAGGCCGTGATGAGCTACACGACGCTCGGCACGATCGAGGTGGAACTGGAATAAAGGACCATGGCTACTGACGGCAGGAGCTTCCCTTGAACGTTAAGAAGCTGATCCTGGGAACCGCCGCTTATACGGTCTGCACCTTCTCCCTTGCCGTGGGCTGGCATGTGCTCCTTTTCGAGGAGAGATACGAAACCTTCGGCTACTTCGAGGGAGAGCCCGATTTTCTGCTCGGTCTGCTCACCATCGTGCTTCAGGGCGTTTTGCTCTCCGCCCTGTTTCCGATGCTGAAAACCGAGGGAACCTCATTTCGGCGAGGGATCAGGTTCGCTCTCATTACAGGCGCCTTCTTCTGGACTTCTCACGTGCTCGCCTTCGTCGCCAAGCAGAAGGTGCCGGAAGTGTCGGCGTTCATCTGGATGGAAACGGCCTATCTGCTGCTCCAATTCGGGCTGTTCGGTCTGATCATCGGTGTCATTCACCGTGGAGAGACTCAGACCGACGGCCGATCAAACTCCGGCGACGAAGGCAGGGATCCGACAAATCAGCCGGACGGTTAGTCCCTTCCGTAATTCTGAAAAAAAAGACCGCTACGTCATCGTCGGCCTGGGCGAACTGCTGTGGGACCTGCTGCCGTCGGGTCCTCAGCTCGGCGGCGCCACGGCGAACTTCGCCTACTTCGCGTCTCTCCTGGGCGAAGAGGGGATCGTCGCCAGCCGGGTCGGACAGGACGACCTCGGCAACGAAGCCGTGGACCGCATCGCCCACAAGGGCCTGTCAACTGGAGCAATCCAGCGCGACGCAGTCCATCCCACCGGGACAGTCGACGTTACCATCGGACCGGACGGGCAGCCCGACTTCATCATTAACGACGGCGTCGCCTGGGAACATATGGCGTGGACGCCCGAGTGGTCGACGCTGGCCGCCCGGGCGGACGCCGTGTGCTTCGGGACCGTGTCCCGCCACGAGTCGGGTTCGATCGGCGCCGTGACGGCCTTCCTCGACACCCTGCGGCCCTCCGCCCTCCGAATCTTCGACGTGAACTTGCGCCAGGACCGGTACTCCCCCATCCTGCTGCACGATTCCTTGCAGCGTGTCCATATCGTCAAACTGAACGACGATGAACTGCGCACCGTCGGTCCCCTGCTGGATCTCGGGGGTGCCGATCTGGAATCCATGGCCCGGCGGCTGCTCATGGCATATGAGGACCTGGAACTTGTCTGCGTCACCCGCGGCGCGGAAGGCAGCCTGCTGGTTACGTCTTCGGAGACGGTGGACCACCCGGGTGTGCCCGTCGACGTCGTAGACACCATCGGTTCCGGAGACGCCTTCACCGCGGCCCTGGCCAGCGGATACCTGCGCGGCGCGGCGCTCGAGCGCGTCAGCGAAGCCGCCAACCGGCTCGGCGCGTGGGTGGCGTCGCAGACCGGCGCCATGCCGGAGGCCGACGAGGCGGTGTGCACCGCCGTCCGGAATATCCTGCGGGGAGTGTGAGGAATGCGTCAGGTAAGCGTCAGGCAAGGATAGGAATGCGTAGGGTTATTCTTCCAGGTAGTACGTCTCTTCGGCCGGGCGCAGGGGACGGTTGAGCCAGAGTGGCCGCCGCAGGCCGCCCGGACCGGGCGCGGGGCGCGTCTGGTCCAGCCAGGCACGATACACCTCGAAGGACTTCTCCGTGTCCACCATCACGTCCCCGTAGGCGTCTTCTTCCCGGGCCTTTTCGACGCGGACTTTCTGGTGCCAGCAGTGCATGCCGCTCACGGGATCGGGGTGCACGGGGAAGGTGATGTTCTGGTGCACGCCGCCGTCCCGCCAGAAGATGCGGGATGAGTCGCGGTCGGCACTCTCGTAGGGCCGGATGCCGTCCATAACCTTCATGCGCCACTTCCCGGCGTCCTCTTCCTGGATATCCACCAAGTTCACCGACCAGCGGTTGCCGTCCGCGTCCTGCTTCCGCCGCCAGCGCCCCAGGTGGTGGGAGCAGGCGACCACACCGGGCTTCATGGCCTCGGTGACCCAGACGCGGTCCACGAAATGGCCGATTTCGGTGGTCACCCGGACCAGATCCCCCGTGCCGATGCCCATCTTATCGGCATCCTGCCGGTGCATCCATACGGGATTGCGGTTGGAGATCTCGTTGAGCCACTTGGCGTTGCCGGACCGGGAGTGGATCAGCGTGGGCAGCCGGAAGGTGGGCAACAGCGGGAACTCCCCCTGCTCGCGGTCGAGTTCGTCGGGGTGTACGTGGCTCTTGATGTAGGTGGGGATGGCGTACTCGGGCCAGCCCCAGTCCACCATGGTCTGGGAATAGAACTCCTGTTTCAGCGAAGGGGTGGGGAAGCCCGCCCGCGGCGACCCGTCCACCATGACCCCGACGGTCTTGCCACCGGCGACCAGCGTATTCGTCTCCGGATCGACCTCGGCGCCTGCGACGGCCTCGTCGTCCAGCGTCTTGAGGTGTTTCGCGTAGGCCGTCTTCTCCACCTCGAAGGCCCCGTACTTGCGCATGTAATCCAGGGTGGAAAGTCCTTCCTTACCGGCGGCCTCGGGCAGCCCGTCCACGTGGTCGAAGATGTACTGGTAGTACTCGTCGACAGTGATCTTCTCGCCCGGCCGGTAGGGCGAAATGAAGTGATCCCGCACGCCCAGGGTGCCGTCGGGATCGATGCGCCAGGACAGCTCGATCCAGAACTCGTCCTCTTCCCAGACCTCGCCCGGGTTGGCCTCGTAGGTGAAGGTCACCGGGTCCCCCATGCGCCGCCGCGCCTCGCGCAGGACGGGCTGGCGGAACCCGATCCAGGTGCCCGAGTGGGTCTCGTAGCTGATGATGTCGTGGCGTTCGCTGGCGTGGCCCATGGGCAGCACGTAGTCGGCGAAATAGGCGGTCTCGTTCCACGTGGGCGTCAGGGCCGCGTGCAGCCCCACCTTCTCCTCGTCGCGGAGGGCCTCGACCCAGGTGAATCCGTCCGGGTAGGTCCATACGGGATTGAAAACCCGGGTGAAGTACACGGCCAGCTTGCCCCGCCCCTCCTTGAGGAAATGGGGCAGGAGGAAGCTCATCTCGTAATGAGACAGGGGGTATTCCTTCGGGAAATGCAGTTCGTTCCAGAACTTCTGGTCTGGGGGATGGTCGAAGACGTTGGGCTTGAACTTGTTCCACCCGCTCGGCGAGGTCCCGCCCTCCGTGCCGACGCTGCCGGTCAGCACGTTCAGGAAGTGGAGGCATCGGGCCACGGCCCAGCCGCCGGCGTTGCCGCTTCCAGCGCTGCGCCAGTTGTGGGTGGCGAACCGCGATCCCGCCCGGCCGATCTGGCGGGCGATCTCCACGATCTGCGCCGCCGGCACGCCGCTTTCCTTTTCGGCGAAATCGGGCGTGTATTCGCTGTAGACCGCCTTGAGCGCCTCGATGAACCGCTCGAAAGTGCGCGGAGCGTCCGGGTGTTCCTTCTCCAGGTAGGTCTGCCAGTTCACCCACGTCTTCATGAACTCCGCGTCGTAGAGGCCGTCCTGCAGGATGACGTTGGCCATGGCCAGCAGCACCGCGGCCTCGCTGCCCGGATAGGTGGGCAGCCAGTGGTCGGCCATGCTGGCCGTGTTGGAGAGGCGCGGGTCCATGACGGCGAGCTTGGCGCCCTTCATCATGCCCTCGATGATGCGTTGGGCATGGGGGTTGAAGTAGTGTCCCGATTCGAGATGGGCGCTGATCAGCAAGATAAACTGCGCGTTGGCGTGGTCCGGCGACGGCCGGTCGAAGAAATGCCAGAGGGCGTAGCCGAACCGGGCGCCGGATGAACAGATGTTGGTGTGGCTGTTGTGGCCGTCGACGCCCCAGGCCTTGAGCACGCGGTCGATGTAGCCTTCGGCCCCGGGCCGGCCCACGTGGTAGGCGATCTCGTTGTTGGCGCCCTGCTGCAGCCGCTCCCTGATCCGCACGGCGATGTCGTCCAGCACGTCGTCCCAGGACACGCGTTCCCACTCGCCGCTACCCCGGGCGCCGGACCGGCGCATGGGATAGAGGATGCGGTCCGTGTCGCGGATCTGGTTGATGGTCGCCGGCCCCTTGGCGCAGTTGCGTCCCCGGCTGGCCGGGTGGTAGGGATTGCCTTCGAACTTCCTGACCTCCATCGTCTCCTTGTCGACGTAGCTGAGGAGCCCGCATCCCGCTTCGCAGTTGAAACAGGCCGTCGGCACCACCATGTAGCGTTTCTCCCGCTGCCGCGGCCAGTCCTGCGCCTCGTACTCCACCCAGTCGTCCCACTGGTCAGGGGGCGGGTAGTCGGTCAGCGCGCCGCCTTCCGTGAGACTAGGAAGATCCGGTCCGTCTTCTTCGTGCAGGTTGGGGATCAGGCCGATCTTCTCGGCCAGCGATTCGATCAGACCCGGTTTATGGCGTGTTGACATAATTGTCTATTCCATCCTCGATCGTCGGCGTTGCGCCGGATGCGCCGGCGGCTTCGCTGTTTCAGTTCCGGCGGATGCGCCTGGTTACAGCTGTCTGATGCGCCAAAATACAGCTGTTGGCCGTACCTTTCAACTCAGTGGGATGTCCTGCTCAACTCAGCGGGATGTCCTGCGGCGCCCTGACCCAGACGTATTCCGTCGCGTAGAGGCCGATCAACACGCCCGCGCCCGCCGCTGCGAGCATCGCCTCGCCGCCGATCCAGGCCAGGATGACTGGTGCCACATTGCCAATGCAAATGCCGAGTAACCAGAAATAGCCCCGGTACCGGCCCCGGACGATGGCCTCCACGGCTTTCCGCGCGTCGGCCGTCGGGTGGGGTGTCAGCATCTCGGCCGCGATGACCAGCAGGTTCAGGATAACCGCGACCATCAGCGTGTTTCTGACGAAGGCGAACCAGTCCTCGCCGGGCGTGCTGAACAGGAAGACCAGGGCGAATACCGCCGCGCCGGCCAGCACCGCGTGCAGCAGCATGTGCAGGACAAGCGTGGGGCTCTGCCAGAAATCACGTCCCTTGGCCTGGGCGAACAGAAAGGCTGTATACACCGCCGTGAGGACCGCCAGGATCGCCGTGATCCAGCCGATGATTTCGGCCGCGCCGGTCCGGCCCGTCCACATGGCCGCGGCCCACAGCGTGAGGGCCAGCCCGTAGAGGGTCAACGCGTATCCGCCGAGCACGAGCCAGGATTTCCACTGGGGACGGAGCAGCACGTAGAGAAAGCGTTTGGGCTGGGTCAGGTCGCTGACCAGCAGGATCGTCGTGGCCAGGAGAAACGTCAGGGCCACGGTACAGCCGGCCCAGGCGAGCACAGGATCGACATTCATTCCCAGGACGGTGGCCGCGAAAGGTAACAGGAAAGCCCCCGCCGAGACGGCCTTGGTCCACACGTAGGCGGCCACGTCATTACCCCACAGGACGCCCTTGTCCGGCGCGTCGTAGACCCGGCGCGGCGCGGCTTCCTTGCCGGCCCCATTGCCTGACGCGGAATCCCGGCCGCCCTGATCCGCCCGGCCGTTCGGCGCGGTTCCACCACCCGCCTTATCCTGTCCACCTTCCCCTTCTCCCGCGAGCTGTCGGACCATGTCCTCCGGGTCCGAACGGGCGGTGCGTTCCTCCACGTAACGGGCGAAGTGGCCGACGCCGTCGGACTGCGAACTCCACATGTAGTTGTCGGACGTCGCGGTCTCCCCGGGCGTCAAAGAGGCCTCGTCGCCGTCGATATAGTACAGGCGGGGTTTCGTGTCTTTTTCCACCTTCCGGACCGTCACCTGCTCCTTCGCGAGCAGCTGGGCGATCTCCGTCGAACCGTCGTCCATGTCGCCGGATATGATGGCGTGTTCCGGGCAGACGTTCACGCAGGCGGGCTCCAGGCCGATATCCACCCGGTGGGCGCAGTAGTTGCACTTGGCCGCCGTATGGGTGTCCGGATCAATGTACAGGGCGTCGTAGGGGCAGGCCTGCATGCAGCCCTTGCATCCGATGCAACGCCGGGGATCGAAGTCGACGATGCCGTCCTTCCGGGTGTACAGCGCCGTCACCGGACAGATTTCCACGCAGGGGGCGTCCGCGCAGTGATTGCACCGCATGACGGAGAAATGCCTCGCCGTGTTCGGATAGGTCCCCTTCTCGATGTATTTCACCCAGGTCCGGTTGACGCCCAGGGGCACCTCGTGCTCGGCCTTGCACGCCACGGTGCAGGCGTGGCACCCGATACACTTCCTGTTGTCGATGATGAAGCCGTATTGCATGGGCACTCCGGTTTAACGACGAAACGAATCGAAAACGGCGGCGTTTCAGCCGGAGAGGCTGCCGTACTGCCCTTCGTAGAAGACCAGCGGCCGCCCTTCCCCGGTACCACCCGCCACGATCTCCCCGATGAAGATGTCGTGGTCCCCGCCCGGCAGGATATTCGTGACCCTGCAGTCTACATAGGCCAACGCCTGCTCGAAAACGGGCGAACCCGTGGTGCCGGCCCGGTATGCGATGTCTGAAAAATCCTTCGGACCATGCTTCGCGAAACGCACGGACAGTTCTTCCTGTTCAACTGTCAGTATATTGACGGCAAAGCACGCGCTGGCCTTGAGGGAGGTATTCATCTGGGCCTTGACGTCCACCGAAACGAGGACGAGCGGAGGATCCAGGGAGAGCGAAGCCACCGCGTTGGCGGTCATGCCGTGGGGTTTGTCCTCGTACCAGGTCGTAACGACGGTCACGCCGGTCGCGAAATGTCCCATGATCCGCCGTTGTTCCATGTGATCGAAAGCCATTATGCCACTTTTGCCAGGGTGTATTCCGCGAACGGGCAACTGTTCCCAAACTGTGATACAACAGTCCGTTAAAGTCAATACATTTCCAGCGTCGGGTTTCTCCGCGATCTATTGTCTTCTGTCGAAATAAGGGCAATGTGATTTTATGGGAATAAAAACGGCCCGGGCGTGGTCTAAACTACAGGCAGCGGCATCTGCCCGGAGCGATCACCGGCTATGCGAGGGAAGCGGGATGAGGCAAGATACCTTGACGGACGAAGCGCTGGTTGACGCCGCCCGCGAAGGTGGCGAGGAGGCCTTCCGGGAACTGGTGGTACGGTACGAAGGCCGGGTGGCGTCTGTCGTCATCCGCATGCTCGGGAACACCCCGGAAGCGGAAGACGTGGGGCAGGAGACCTTCATCCGGTTCTACCGCGGCCTTCGGCGGTTCCGCGGGCAGGCCGCGGTCGGCACCTACCTCACCCGCATCGCCATCAACCTGTCGCTGAATGAGATCAAGAAACGCCGGCGCCGTTCGATCTTCGTTCCGTTTACCCCGGTTGGTAAAGAAAACGACGCGCCTGAACCGGAATTCGAGGATCCGCGGGCCAGCGCCGACTACGACGACACGGTCGACCGGATACAAGGAGCGCTGAACAAACTGAAACCTGAATTCCGTTCCGTCATCGTACTCAGGTTGATGGAAGGTTACTCCACAAAAGAAACGGCCGAGATCCTGGGCCTGCCCGTCGGGACGGTCCTGTCCCGCCTGAGGAGATCCCAAGAGAAACTGAAGCGTATACTCATATCCCATAGGGAGCTTGTCCATGAAACGATCTGACCTGGATTTGCTTTACCGGTCGCTGGATACGACCTTGACGGCCGAAGAGCGGAGCCGCCTGGACGCGGCGCTCCGGCAAGATCCCGCCCTGCGGGAAGAACGCGAACGGCTGGTCCGGCTTCGCAGCCAGATGGAGAGTCAGGAACCACTTTCCTTCAAGCCGGGGTTCACCAGCAGGGTCATGGATCGACTCGATCGGGAATCCGCGTCTGAGGCGGCACCGGTTTCCGCCGACGATGCAACGCCGGACTTCGAGAACGCTCTGTCTATCATGTTCCGCAGGATGGCGGTGGCCGCGTCCATCGCCGCGGTCCTGCTGTTGACCTACAATCTGACCACGACGGGAAGCGTCTCCCTCACGGCGTCCTTCGGCCTGAACGGGGAACTGTATCCTGAAGACCTCTACGACGCGCGGATGGCACTGGAAACGGAGGGCGCACTATGAACATCCACTTGAAGACCGCGACCATCCTGCTGGCCACGTTGATCATCGGCATGGTCTGCGGGGCGCTGATCCTGGGTGCTTTCGCCAGGGACCGCCTGCAGCCGCCGCCCCAGATGACCCGGGAGCGTTTCGTGGAGAGGTGGATCAGGATGGTCGGGCCGGACCAGGAGCAGATACGCAGGATCAGGGAAGTGGTGGGCGAGCACGAACCCGGGTTCCGGGAGAACTACATGCGCCACCGCCTGGAAATGCAGGCCCTGGTCGATTCACTGCACAGGGACCTGGATCCCATACTCACCGAAGAGCAGCGCGAACGGATCAAGCGGATACGCGAGCGCCGCGAAAGCATGCGTGATTTCCGCCGGGAGAAAGGTCACGAGCCCCGCCGGGATCGCAACAGGCCGGGCGGGCGCAAGAGACCTGGTGAGGGCAATGAGCCGGGCGGGCGCAACAGGTCTGATGAGGGCAATGGGCCGGGCGAGCGCAACCGCGCCGACCGACAGGATAACGGAAGTTCGGATGAGCGCGGGCGCAGGGGCGACCACTAGCTGTAGCTGTACCTTCCCACCTACGCACCTGTCCACCAGTGCGCCATTCCACCAGCGTGCCTTCCATCACCGGGCCTTCCCATCACCGCACCTATCCACCGGATTCGATGGTGGGCGGCTGGGTGTGGTGCGATCATGAGCGTGATGTGATCTTGAAGCGCGGCTCGAACTTGAAGCGAGAGGCGACTATGAAGCGCGATGTGATCATGAAGAAAGTTTGGAATAGAATCCTGTCTCCCACTGTCTAATCCTGTAGAGCACCACGAAGACGATCTCCGGAGATCGCGGTCATTTCAACCCAGGGGTGGACAAAGAAGGGAGCAACAAGATGAAAAAGATCATTTCAGGAATCTTTGCCGGAGCGCTGAGTGTGGTGGTACTGGCCTGGGGTGTGGCGGTACTGGCCTGGGGTTTCGACGCGATGGCCATGGTCGGTCATGAGGGCGGTGGCCACCACGATGCTACACTCACCGCCGCCGGCCATGCGGAAGGCCCCGGACACGCGGAAGCTGCTGGACACGCGGAAGCTGCAGGGCATGCGGAGAGCGTCGGACACGAGGAGGCTGCCTGGCTCGACGGAGTAGCTGAACTCGCGGCGGCTGGATCGTCCGGCGAGTTCGTTGACATTCTGGCCGTTGATCTCGCCGATGATGATGCGGATGATGTGCGGTCGCGTCTGCCCCGGAGAGCGATAGCCGGACTCGAACTCACGGACGAGCAGCAGGAAAAGATCAGGACACTGCGTTCCACCTACACGCGGGAAATAATACAGCTTCGCGCCGACTCCAAGCTCGCGCGGGTCGAGCTTCGCGAACTTATGGATGAGATCAGCCCGGACATCGACAAGGTGAAAGAGCTGGCCGCGGCCGTATCGGTGGCCCAGGGTAGCGTGTTCGAGCGAGGCGCCGTTTTCCGCGCCGAGTTCAAGAATGTGCTGACCCCGGAACAGCGGGAAACCCTGCGTGAATCGTTCCGCGACCGGCGCGACGGGCGACGGGACTCCGGGATGCGGCGCGGGCGGGGCGGCCGTGAATTTCGCAACCGGCGTTGAGTTGCTTTCGACCGTGAAATTGAAAGTTCACCGCTTGTTTTAAGAGACGAGAACATGCCGCGGAAGGAACCTGAATCCGACCGCGGCATATTTTTGAAGTGTTTTGTTACCCCTCGGTCATCAGGACCGAAACCAGAAAAGGAGTCTTATAATGAAATACCGTCTTAACCTGATCCTACTCGGCTTGATCATGACCGCCTTTATCGCCGTCGACGCGGATGCCCAGCGGCGAGGATCCGGCCGAATGGGCGGCCGGGGCCAACTTGGCCAGAACAGCGCCATGATGGAACAAATGCGGGCGATGAGCACCTTTCCCGTAGCCCGGATCTGGCACGTGCTGAGCGTACGGATGGATACGACCGACGAACAGGTATTGCAACTACGTGCCGTGGTAAAGGAAGCCTCTACCCAGAAGGAAGCGCTGGTGGAACAGGCAACAAAGTCCGGGGACTGGAGCTGGCTGAGTGAACAACTGGAGGAGAGCGAGAAGAGATTCAATGAAAGCCTGAAGGGCATGCTTTCATCCGATGCGATGAAGACCTATGAGAAACTGGTAGCGGAATCATCGGAAATGGGGCGAGGCAGATCCGGCAGACTCAGGCGCTGACACAGGCGTGCCACTCTGAGTAACCGGCGACATAAAACGGTCTTTAACGATCTTTAGTGATCTTTGCGTACGTCGCAGGGTTCGTGGGTCCCGGCGAATCTGCTCAGATCTCCTAACCCACCCAGCGGGACATTTTCTCTTCATCCAGTTCGATACCCAGCCCGGGACCTTCGAAGGGGGAGAGTTCACCTCCTTCGAGGGAGAAGGGTGTGGTACACACGTCACCTTCGAGCAGCCCGGGACCCACCAGGTCCGAGGGCACGCTGACGCTCGCCGAAGCCACGGCGAGATGCACCGACGCCGCTGTCCCAGGCCCCAGTTCGATCGTGCTGCCCAGTAGGGCCGGTATGCCCGCGGTCTCCGCGGCGTGGATCAGGCGTTTGGCGCGGCGAAGTCCGCCGGCCTGGCAGGGCACGACGTTGACGATGTCCACGGCGCGGTGGCGAATCAGCGCCGTCAGGAAGACGTCCCCCAGATCGGCGACATGCTCGATGATCGGAATGGGGGACCGGTCCCGCACCTTTGCCAGGGCCTCGGCGATCCCGTCGGCGTCTCCTTCGATCCGGGCGGGATCGTCCCGCGACATGGGCCGCGACAAGGCGCGGATCGGCGTCTCGCATGCGTCGGCGCCGATCCGCGCCATGTCGCGCAGCCTGGACAGGGCCTCGTCCTCCTCCCAGTAACCGCTGGCATCCACCTTGATGTAGGTTCCGGGCCCCGCGATCCTTCGCGCGAGTCTCACCCTTGCAAGGTCGCGTTCGTGGTCCTCGCCCACCTTAAGCTTGAAGGCCTTCATGCCCGATCCCACCTGGTAGGCTACCTCCCACTCAAGGGCCTGGAGTTCGTCCTCTAGGGTAGCGTCGCCGCGCAGATAGGCCACCCAGGAAACGGATGCGGCCTGCCGGCAACGACCGCCCAGGAGTTCATAGAGCGGAAGTCCGTGCGCCCTGGCGATCAGATCGAGCAACGCGCTTTCGACTCCAAAGAGTATCAATTGCCTGAGCTCGGGATACCAGCCTTTGGGAAGCGCCTCATCGACTCCGTCATAGAGGGTTCGCCACGCGCGCAGGTCGCCGTCGATCAGCACGCCGCATAATATTTCCTGCAGAGCTGCAGGCGAGGATGCGTCCATCCGTGGCGCGATATCAGATACCTCGCCGATACCGGTCAGCCCGTCATGGGTCTTCAATTCGATGATCTGGTAGGTGGACCGGCCGTGGTTGATGGTGGCCTTCAGGTGCTTGGGGTCCGCGCAGTAGGTGTCGTAGATGCGCGGGACGGCAACCTGCCGTACGCGGACTTCGGTGATGCGCATAGGCTCGCTTCCATTTTATCGATTGCTATTAAAGTATCGATGAAAGATTCCTTATCTCGGATACCCCGTCTGGCTTGGATACCCCGTCTGGCTAGAAATACGATCCGATATGGTATGATCGATGTGTCGCGGGGTCAATGGGATCTTCCTTCCCGAGGACCGGGCTGCAACGCGAACACAACAGGATGTGCCTCGACCGCGACGGGCTGCAACGCGACCGCAGCGGATCGCACTCAGGTTGCAAATGGGCCGTACGGCTTCGTGAATCGCCCGGATCGCCGGTTCCGTACAGGTTTGCAACTTGCCTGCGAGGTGCAAAGTCTATATCTTTAAGAAGCCAGAATCCGAATACTCATATCGCCTACGAAGGGGAAGTACCTCATGTCTCGACACGTAAAACTGGTCATGATGACCGGCCTGCTCGTGCTGACGGGCGGGTTTTTACAGATAAGCCCGGGCGGCAAGCGTTCCGATACGACCGACCGCCTGCGCTCGGCAGACCATGCCCTGCCACTCACAGAAAGCGCAGATAACGCGGACCGGGCGATCCGGCAGGTCACCGACCTGTTCGGTCCGGAGGAGGCCTACGCCCGCCGCGGTTTTGGTGGATTCCGGAGTTCGCGGTCCCTTTGGAACCGCCGCAGTTCCTTCGGCCGTCGCAGCCCGTTCTCCCGGAGAAGTTCAACCACCGCTACACGGCAGACCCCCGCACGTTCAACCGGGCAATCCGCCACGGCGGCGCGCAGCACGTCGACCCGGCAGCCTTCGGCCACCGCGGCCCGATCGACCCGGGCAGGCGGCGCGGTCTCAGGCGCCTCCACCGGCCGGGCCACGGCCCGGTCGTCTACCATGGGCAGGCGGGTCCAGAGCGAAACGGCCCGCAGCTCTCTGGCCACGCACCAGTCGCGCCAGGCCGGTTTCGCCCGGTCGTCCAATTCGGCGGCCAACACGAGCAGCTACCGTGACAACGCCCTCTATAACCGGGGCTCGCAGAACCGTACATCCTACGACAATTACTACGCCGGGCGGGACCGGTACTACGGGGGCATGGGCTGGGGCGCCCCCGGATACGCCTTCATGTCCTATCCCAGTTTCGGCATGTGGGACGCCCTGTTCATGTGGTCCATGCTGGACATGATGAGCAGCCGCCGTCATTACGCCGTGGCCCATCACCACGCCAATGATCCGGGTTACAAGGAGTGGCGAGGCGAGGCCGAGCGCCTGGCCGAGGACAACGCGGAGCTGCGCGCAAAGCTGGATGAACTTGACAAGCAGGTCGCCACGCTGGAAGGCACGCCGCGGGATCCCAATTATCTGCCGCCGGGCGTGACCCCTGCGATCGCCCTGGCCGCCGAAGTCGTGGCCACCGCCGATCCGAATCAACCCCGTATCACGGTCAACACGGGCGTGGAAAACGGCAACTACCACCGCTTCGGCCAGATCCTCCAGTCCCACCTGCCGGATTTCGACGTGATGCTCGAGACGACGGCCGGTTCGGAGGAGAACCTCAACAACCTGGTCCAGAACCAGGTCGACGCGATCCTCGTGCAAAGCGACATCCTGAATTCCTACCTGCGCAAGAACCCCGGCGCGGAGGATCAACTGGTCGGCCTGCAATCCACCCTGTACACGGAGTACGTGCAGCTGATCGTCAACGAAGACGGCGGCATCGCGAGCATCTCCGACCTGGAGCCGAACACCCATATCGTGTACGTCGGACCCCGCGGCTCCGGCACGCACAGGGCCTGGGAGGGTTTCGTCCTCCAGGATCCCAGGTACGGGGAATTCAACACGCGGTTCGCCAGCTACGACGAGGCCCTGCGCCAGGTGGCGGGCAACGCCGGATCGGTCATGCTGTTCGTCGCCGGTCTCAACTCGGAACTGCTCAAGGAAGCCGACAGCCAATACGGAAGCCAGTTGAGCATGGTCGCCGTGGACGAGCACTATTTCAGCACGGCCGTGGACCAGTTCGGCAACACGATCTACGAGGTGGCGACCATCCCCCACGAGACCTATCCCGAGCTGCAGGAAGGCTGGCTCTTCGGCTATCTCGACAGCAGCGTGGAGACGCTGACGGTGGACGCCGTCCTGATCCTGTCCAAACGATGGGTGGATACCTACGGCAGCAAGCCGATGACCCTCTTCGAAGACGCCCTGTGGCGGTCCATGGACGATATCAAGCCCATCGTGGGCGAGGAGTAGCGCAGGACCCGATGAGCTTTCACATCATTCGTTCCGTAGCAAAGAAGCAGGCGAAAGAGGCGGCGGGGTTCTTCCGGAAGAAACCTGTGCGGGTGGACCAGGATCTTCCCCTGGGCGTCGCCATCGATCGGCTGATCGACCTCGACGGCGCCGCGCTGTCCACCTTTATCGGCCTGGTCCATTTCAATTTTCCATCCTTTCCCCTGGCCATCGAGGCAATCGGGAAGATCGACCTCGGCGAAGGGGCCATGGCCTACCGGTGCTATCTCCAGGGCACCTCGGCTTTCCTCCAGGTGGTGGCGGAGCACGGGGAGCCCGTGGAATGCCGCCTGTACGTGCTCGACCGGGACGTGTATCCCCATTCGGAGGAGATCTGGGAGCTCTGGCTGAACGACGAGGACGGTATCATAGGCTCCGCGCAAGTGCTCCACGGAGACGAGGAAGAGCGCTCCTACCAGCGCGAATGGATGGACGGCGACGGGCAGACCCCGCCGGTGCAGGTCAGCGAGCGGATCATCCGGGACCCGCACGGCGAACAGATCTTCGAGGAAACCCAGCAAGCCATGTCCTATTTCCGGGTGGCGAGCGGCGACCCCTACAACCCGGAGGATCCCGAACGGGTGGACGAATTCCTGTTGATCAGCGCGGGCGAGGGCGTTATAGAACTGTACCTGGGCGTGGACCTGATGCTCGAGGAAGTAACGGTTATATAAACGAGAAAGGACAGTGACATGATCTGGAAATTTCTTTCCCGCGTCGGCAAGAAACAGGCCGGCAACGCCCTGGAATCCTTCACCCAGGCGGTGGTGGCCTTCGATCCGGAGACCGCGTCCGAGGCGCAGATTTCCATCATGGAGGAGGAGCTCGACAAGCTGGGGAAACGCGTGGGCAAGGCCGAGATGGACGTGAAGAAGGACCATGAGGAGACCCAGGCGCTTTTGTCGCAGTACGACCGGTACCTGGCCGCCGCCGAGCGGCTCGAAGGCCAGCTCGACGGGGCGGAAGAAGGCCAGCGTCCCGCGCTTGAGGAAAGCCTCGAAAAACTCGTCTCGGAACTGGAGCGGCTGAACCCCGAGATCGAACGGGAGCGCCAGGAGGACCAGGAGGCGGAAGCCTTCGCCGCCGAGCTACGCCAGGCCTATGACACGGCCGCTGAAAAGCTGAAGCAGGCCCAGACCCAGCTCAAGCAGGCCCAGCGCAAGATGGAGCAGGCCCGGATGAAGAAGGAACGGGCCCTCGAACGAGCCGAAGGCGTAAGGCAGGCCGCGGGTCTGAGCAGTTCCCTGGGCGGGCTGGACACGGCCCTCAACGCCATGGAAAAGGAGACGGAGAAGGCGGAGACGACCTCCCGCGCGGCGGAACTCAAGATCGGCGCCTTCGGGCAGACCGAAATCACCGACGATCCCAACATCGCCGCCGCCCTGGAAGCGGCCGAGAAGCCCGCGCTACCCGCGTCCTCTTCCCGTGACCGGCTGGCGGCTCTTCGCGCCCGCAAATCCTGAATCACTCGCCGGTCTTTGTCATTCAAGGCCCACCCGACGCGCAGGCGGACGGTGGGCCTTTGTCATATAGGATAAGCCCAACGCATTCACCAAGGAGGCACACCATGCCGGGAATCCTTTCCTCCCTCCTTGCGGCCATACACCGCTTCGGTCCCTACGTACTGGCCGTCAACATGATCCTCTACTTCATCGAGCTGCAGTACACCCAGACGCGCAGCAGCCTGGACGCCGGCGCGTGGACGGGGTTCATCTGGATCGAGCGCGTCATCGCCGGGTTCTTTACCCTGGAGTACGCGCTGCGCATCCGCCTGGCGCCGCGGAAGGGCAAGTACCTGGTCAGTTCCCTGGGCCTGATCGACCTGATCAGCATCCTGCCCTTCTGGATCGGGTTCTACCCCGGTCTTTCCCAGGAACAGCTCGGCCTGGTCCGGGGCGCCCGGACGCTTCGGCTGCTCAAGATGTTCCGGTACAGCCCCAAGCTGGCGGAGTTCGCCCGGTCCATGTACACCAATCGAATCCGTATTATACCCATCTTCCTCATCACCATCATGTACCTGATGATCAGTTCGACGGTGATCTACGAGGTGGAACGCCGCGCCCAGCCGGACGTGTTCAACGTATACGGCGACAGCATCTGGTGGGCCGTGGTGACCTCCACGACCGTTGGTTACGGCGACAAGTACCCGGTCACCCCCCTTGGACAGGGGGCCAGCGTCCTGATGATGATGGTGGGCATCGGAATCGTGGGCATGATCTTCGGCTTTTTCGCCGACAGCTTCCACGACGCGCGACAGCCCCTGGAACCGGCCCTGATGGAGGCGTACTTCCGGGGGATTCATGAAGGGGGTAGGGAAGGCACGACGGTGCAGGCCCTTCGGCAGACCCACAGAAACAATCCGCAGTTCCTGATCTTCGCCGATACGGTGGACAAGTATATCGAACCGGACGCGGGGAGTAGCGGGAAGGGATGACAGCGGAGTTCAGCCAGACGGGAAGGAAGCCGACAGTACGGGGTAGAGCCTGCCGGTGACGGACCGGTGCGTCAGTTCCGGCTGGACGTCTCCTCAGGTGCGGTTTCAGGCTCAGGCTCGGGCTCGAATGTCCCGATGGATTCCTTGAGGGAAACCAGCCGCTGCAGCCGTCTCCGGTCCTTGGTCGTGAATCGATCCGTGTACGCGTCGTAGATGGGTTGCTCGGGCGCGCCGTCGATCCTAGTCACGATCACGCTCAGGGACAGGTTGTCGACGTCTTCCGGGGCCCGCTTCCAGACCGGCGACAGCAGGGCGAAATTCCACTCGGCCCGGTCGCCCGGCCCCAGGTCCCTGCCTTCCGTATACCTGATATTGTAGTTGAAATCATCCTCCAGAAGCCACTTGCGAGGCTCCTTCCTCCAGAGGGTGCCGCGGAAATACACCTTGGAGATGGTGTGTTCCGTCCGGTTGTGGATGTTCAGCTTCACAACCGACCGGCCCCGCTGCACGTAGTATTCGACCCCCCTGACCCGCACGCTCCTCAGGTTCTTCATGGCGGCGTCCGTGTTCTCCTGCTTCTCCTCGAGGGCCGTGATCGCCTTGTCCACCCTGTCGGTCCAGTCCGTGAAGACGTCCCGCGCCTCCATGCCGTCCAGCCGGCTTCGGATACGGTTCTGGATGGCCTCGGACGCATTCAGCGAACTGATGACGTTGTCGCTGTAGAGGTATTCGAAGGCCTTCAGCACTTCGTCGAATCTCTCCTGATCTTCCTCGGTAAGCGTCACCTTGATCGCGGCGATGGATGCGTCGTAGGTTTCAGTGTCCGTGCCGTCCACGGTTGGGCCGGACTTGCAGGCGGTCGAAACCAGTGTGGCAATTGCGATGATCAGACTGAGGCGGACCATAGCTCCTCCTTGCTGGACACGAAATCGTGAAGCTCCTGCCGCGACAGGACGGACGTGGCCGGTTTCTGCACGATGACCGTCGCCGCGTCGTTGGCCAGTTCTCCCGCCTCCCGCAGGGACAGTCCCAGCGCCGCGCCGATGCCGAGTCCCGCCCGCACCGTGTCACCGCAGCCGACCCTGTCCACTGGTTCGACGCGATGGCCCGGCACGTGGAAGAAACCGCCCGTACCGCAACCGCAGAGCCCGTGTTCCCCGAGCGTGACGACCGTGTTCCGGCAGCCCAGCGCGTCGTGCAGGCGCCGGCAGTCGGACTCTAGACGGTCCAGCGAGAACCCGCCGATGAGTTCGGCGGCTTCGGCGGCATTGGGCGCGATGATGTCCGCGCCGGCGAAAGCCTCCCGGTTGCCCGGCTTGAAATCCACCACGACGGGGATTTCGTGGAGGCGGCATTCGCGGATGATCTGTCCGGCGCTTTCTGCGGCAAAGACCCCTTTGTCATAATCGCTCAGAATAACCACGTCGGTTTCGGGCAATGCGCGAAGGACTTCCTTCACCAGTGCCGCGGAGATCCTGTCGTCCACAAGGTCGGTGCTTTCGGTATCGCGGCGCAACAGGTAATTGTCGTCCAGGTAAAGCCGGGCCTTGGTCGTAGTGGGCCGGTCCGCGTCCCGGATCAGGCCGAGACGTATGGATAATCCGTCGGCGAGTTCCCGGACCTTGAAGTAATGTTCGTCGTCGCCCGTCACGCCCACGAGGGTCGTGTGCACGTCCAGGGACGCCAGGTTGGCGGCCACGTTGCCCGCGCCGCCGAGCGCCTTAATCGTTTCCTGCGCCTTGTAGGCCCGCTTGCCCGCCTGCTCCGAATCGATGGGCTTGCTGTCCCCGGTCCGGCAGAACTCGTAGACGTCGAGCATGACGTCCCCGACGACCAGGGCGCGCAATTCCGGGAAACGGCCGATGACTTCGCGTTCCAATCTGTGGGTGTTCGTCGGTTTCCGATTCATGAGCTACCCAGTTCGACGCTCTTCAGCGACTGGATGCGGGCGATGAGGTCCGCCTGTTCGAGGATGGCGTAGCCGGCGCGCTGCGCCGTCAGGTGGTCTTTCGGTCCGATATATCCCCACGCGGCCAGCATGAGGTCAAGGCACCGTGCTTCGGCATTGAAATGGACGTCGAGTTCCTCCAGGTTGCCGATGGAATCGTCCACGAATCCGTATTGCTCCCGGCCGAACCGCGCCTGGATCGCCAGCAGGTTCTCGATCTTGGTCGTTCCGTGATCGCCCGAATACACGTTTTCTTCCAGGACGGGCAGGCCGAAGTGATGGCATAGCGTCACGGTGGCCTCGCGGTTCTTGTTGGTCAGGATCACGATCCCTTCAGCATCCTGCCTTTTCAGTTCGTCCCAGACCGGCTGGTACACGGTGTTGAGCGACGCCCACTCGACGGGATCGCGGGCGACGAAACGCTTCCGGGCCGCGAAGAAATCGCCCGTGCGTTCCTTGAGCGGGACGTCCGAACTGTCTCTTATCGCCAGGTAGGCCGCCGGTTCCAGCCGATAGTCGCCGGGCAGACCGGCGTTATCCACGCACCAGGCCATCAGGTTGATCGCGTCACCGGCCGGCTGGACGTGGTACCGGTTGGTGACGAAGAGGTCCGCCGCGTTCCCGGGCAAATCGGCCGGCGAAGTCGCCAGGCCGCCTGTGACCGTATTGTAGGCCGTGATGGACATCTCCACCACGGAGTTCAGCAGGACCCCGTCGAAGTCGAATATGAGCATGGATCCGTAATCGGAGGAATGTAGACCGGTCACGGTCGCTGCACCCCCTGGGCTTCGACGTAAAGGGCGTACAGGGACTGGCTGGCGGTCATGAACAGGCGGTTCTTCTTCACGCCGCCGAAGCACAGGTTGGCGCAGGGCTCGGGCAGGTGGATCATGCCCAGCCGTTCGCCTTCCGGCGAGAAGCAGACCACACCGTTCGTTTCGGATCCGCCCCAGCCCGAAGCGGCCCACAGGTTGCCGTCCACGTCCGTCCGGACGCCATCGGAAGAGGCCGGTTTCATGTCGGCGAAGACCCGCGACCGCACCGCACGGCCGCCTTCAATATCCAGCACGCGGATATGGGCCGGACCGTCGGGGTCGTGGGAAGCGCCTGTATCTACAACGTATAGACGTGACTCGTCGGGCGAGAAGCAGATCCCGTTGGGTCTCAGGAAGTCGTCGGCAATGACGGTCGCACCGCCCGTAACCGGATCCAGCCGGTACACCCGGGTGGGCTGCTCGGATTCGGCCCTGTGTCCTTCGTAGTTCATCAGGATGCCGTAACCGGGATCTGTGAACCACACCGAGCCGTCGGAATGCACCACCACGTCGTTCGGCGCGTTGAGCCGCTTGCCGTCGAACCGGTCGATCAGCACGGTTATCGTCCCGTCATGCTCCGTGCGCGTCACCCGCCGGGCGTCGTGCTCACAGGAGACCAGCCGGCCCTCCCGGTCCCGCGTGTTGCCGTTGGTGTTGTTGGACGGCTTGCGATACACGCTCACCGCGCCGGTCTCTTCGTCCCAGCGCAGCATGCGGTTGTTGGGAATGTCGCTCCACACCAGGCACCGGGCGTCGCCGATCCAGACGGGGCCTTCCGACCACCGCGTCCCGGTGAACAGCCGCTCGATCCCCGCCGTGTGAAGCACGTAGGGACTGAACCTGGGGTCGATGATCTCCACGTTGGGATCGGGATAGCTGACGAGTCCCCGGTCCCAGTCCCTGCCAGGGTCGTTCATGTATACTCCAGGATGATTAGGGCGGTTCATGGCCGCCGCTTCATTTGACCCGTTACAATCCGAAGTAGATCATTAAAGTCCAAAGGCCGGTCTATCGTCTCGATTCCGGACGAAACCGTCCGCACACCGGCTTGGGACACAAGCGCAAAAGATATGTCGTAAGGGGCTGAAAAACAAGCAAGAAATGGCCTTGCGTCAGGTCCCGCGGGTGTCCCCGTAGAGATCGATGTGGACCCGGGGACAGTACCGGAAGCCGCGGGATTTGCAGGCCTCGGCGACCCACGCACCCCGGCTGCTCAACTCCCCGGCGGTGCGACCCTGGGGCATGAGGAGCACCCGCGTGCGATCGACTTCGCCCAGGTCCGCG
This sequence comes from Candidatus Latescibacterota bacterium, assembly GCA_022823465.1. Lineage (GTDB taxonomy): Bacteria > JAAXHH01 > JAAXHH01 > JAAXHH01 > JAAXHH01 > JAAXHH01. The sequence goes on along the minus strand of JAJEHX010000053.1, from coordinate 168,511 downwards.
ATAAGCGATTCGACTTCGTCCAGATCCTCCTGCCGGTCGACCACGAACTTCAGCTGGTAAGGGTATGCCGCCATGAACCTGCCGAGGACCGGCAGGTTGATCCTGAGCCGTTCGTGGTTCCGGGCGTACTTCCCGTCTTCTTCGGTCCAGGGCGTGGAGTTGGACAGTTTGGGGCTGATGGAGGCCAGGTCGCAACGCAGCTCGGTATAGACGGTACCGGCGGTTTCGATGGTAACGTGGTATCCCGCGGCACCCAGGGCTTTGGTCAGTTCGGGCAGATCTTTCATGAGGAGGGGTTCACCGCCCGTAATTACGGCGTGACGCGACGGAAAGCCGGCGATACCCGTCATGATCTCGTCTACGGACCGCTCATCGCCCTCGGGCGACCAGGACGTGTACGGCGTATCGCACCACCGGCAGCGCAGGTTGCATCCGGAGGTGCGGATGAAAACCGACGGGACGCCGGTCAGCAGGCCCTCGCCCTGTATGGAATGGAAGATCTCGGAGATGTACATGGGCTGGAAGAGGCCGGGGTTGTTTGGAGGCGCCGTGTTTTCGTTGCCTGGCAAATCCTGCCGATCGGACCGTACGGTCGCGTGCGGGGCCGCCGTCGTTCTTGACACCCCATTCCATCGGAAATATATAGTTCGAAGACCGTTTGTCAAAGGAGGCTGACGGTCGATGCACCGGTCCGGACTGCGGTGGGCGATGAACCGGCACGGCCCGCGGCGGGCGATAAACTGATCCGGAGCGTAGCGGGTGATGGCAGCGGATGAATGCCGCAGGACGGGATCTATGAAACGCGTATTGATCTACCTATTGGGTACCGTGGTTGTCGTTGCCGCAATCTTCGTCTTCCTGTTGTTTCGCCCCGATATAGCAACCCGGGTGTTTTTTGGAGCGGTTCCCTCATCTGTAGAGATGAATATCAGGCCCGCTCACGACGTGCCTGCGGCAGACAAGAAGACTGTGGCCATCGTGGCGGCTGCCAGGCGCTTTCTGAACACCCTGGACGACAATCAGAGACAGGCGGCGACCTATCGGTTTACCGACAACGCACAGCGCTCGAATTGGTCCAACTTTCCTGAAGGCATGGTTCCGCGTGGAGGTGTAAAGCTCGGCACGCTTACTGAATTACAGCGGGTGAGTCTCGACGGGTTCCTTGGAAAGCTCCTGAGTGAAGAAGGAGTCAAAAACGTCAATTATCAATTAGCCGCGGAAGATATGCTGGTCTCGGGAGACGTGGCTGGCGTTATGAAATACGGCAGTGCGTACTTCTATACCGCATTTCTCGGTGAACCGTCCACTACAGCGCCCTGGATGTTTCAGTTCGGCGGGCACCATCTCGCCATAAACGCCACAGTATTCGGACCGGACGTTTCCTTTTCGCCGATGCTGACCGGCGGCCAGCCGCTGCATTTGCGCCTTGACGGCGACGACATTTTCATACCGCAAAAGGAAACTGCAGCAGCGCAGGCGTTCATGGATGGGCTTACAGACGAACAGAGAGAAAAAGCCGTTCGCGCAGAGCACCCTATCGACCTCGTGCTGGGTCCAGGAAAGGATGGTGCGACCGTTGCGCCGGAAGGCATTAAGGGCAGCGAACTTACCGCCAGGCAGAGAACGCTGCTCCTGAATGTAATCGAGGCCCGTCTTGGTTTCATGAACAATGACGACTATGCCGAAAAAATGAAGTCCGTGGTGGCCGAAATCGAGGACACATACTTTGGATGGTGGGGACGGCAGGATGTCCTGGGCGCGGCGTATTTCCGCGTGACCGGACCGTCCCTGGTGCTCGAATACGCGATTCAAAACGGCGAAGACACTGTGGATCACGCCCACAGCGTGTATCGTGAGCCCGATAACGACTACGGTTCGGCGTGGATCGCGGACCAATGAATCCAACACGACCGGTCATATCGTTGATACGTGTCGTGTGCGAAAGCAGGGATTTCGAACGGAGTATGCTATAGCAGGAAGACCAAACGGAGGAGTATAGAAAGTGGAAGGTCCCAGGGGATTGAAGGCGCGGGAGTTCGAATCGCTTTGCGCCCTGGTCAACACCGTTTTCCGAAGCGACGGCGCCGGGAGGATGGAGGAACAGTATCCCCTCCTGTTCGCACCCGGGAATTACGATGACCTCTTCGTCATGGTCGACGAAGGGGTCGTGGTCTCCCACGTGGGCGCGTTGACGCGGGACATCTCCGTGCTCGGCTGCCGGATGTCCACCATGAGCATCGGCGCGGTGGCGACCTACGCGTCTCACCGGGGGCAGGGACTGGCGACCCGGCTGATGGAGGCGGCGATCCGCAAAGCCGTCGAACGGGACGCCGTGCTCATGCCCATATCGGGCGGCAGAGGGCTTTACACCCGCCTGGGTGCGAAGCGCATCGGACGATACGCCCTGTACACGGTGCCCAGGGACGTGCTGACCGCGAGTGAAACGGATATCCGCCGGGCGGAAGTGACGGACCTGTCCGAGATGACGCGTCTCTACGCGGAAGAACCCAGCCGGTACGTGCGGTCGGCGGCCGATCTCGGGACCGCGGTAGACGCCGGATGGATCTGTGACCGGGACGGAGAAACCGTAGTGGTTCGCGAGGGAGGCCGCCTGGTCGCCTACGCGGGCGTCCAGAAGCGCCGGCCCGACCGGGAAGACGAAGCAAGGAGGGCGAGGCTGGCGGAGATCGCGGGATCCCGATCGGCGCTATTGCGGGCCCTGCCGGATCTCTACGACCGCTATGGCGTGGACGCCATCGAGATCGTGACCGGGGCTACCGACCGCGAACTGGCTTCACTCCTTCGTCCTCACGACGTGACCGCGGCACCCCAGGGATTCACGGGTACGGTCCTCGTCCTGCAACCGGAAATGCTGCTGCAAGTGTTCGATGGTTATATTGGGGACGTACTGGGACCGGGTACCTTGACATGGGAAATTTCAAGAGAGTCGGTGGTGTTCCGGATCGGCGGGCAGGAACACGCGGTTTCGGCGAGCGATCTGGGCGCGCTGGTCTTCGGCGTTGTCGAACCCGACGAGGATCCGCTCCAGACGATCCCACCCGGTCCGCTTCGGGCCGCGCTTGAGCGCGTCTTACCCCTGCAACTTCCGTGGTACGGATTCAATTTCGTCTGATCCTCACTCCAGCACCTTCATCCTCAGGTGGGAAGGCGCGTTTCGGGAGAAGTAAACCCGGTGCGTGGCCGCCTGGTAGTCCGCTTCCTTTGCCTCGTAGATACTTGGGACCCAGGTTTGGGGATTGCGGTCGACCATGGGGAACCACGAACTCTGCACCTGTACCATCATGCGGTGCCCCGCCTTGAAAGTATGAGCCACGTCCTGCATGTCGAATTCGATATGCGTGATATTGTCCGGCCTCATGGGCTCGGGATAGGTGAAACTGTTGCGGTACCGCGCCCGCATGACCTCGCCCCGCACCATGAGCTGAAACCCGCCCATTTCCACGTTCATGGGATTCTCGCCCGCGTAGCTCGCCGTATCGGGGTACACGTCGATCAGCTTGACGATGAAATCCGCGTCCTCTCCCGTCGTGGAAACGTAGAGGTTAGCGAAGAGATCGCCCGCCACGGTGACGTCCTTCTCAAGCACATCCGACTCGAAGACCAGCACGTCCGTGCGGGATGCCGCGAACCGCTGGTCCTGGATGAGGTACCGGTCGTCCCGGTTTATGACGATCTGGGAGGTGTGGGGCACGGGTTTCGCGGGATCGCTGACGTACTCGGCGTAGTCGTCCACGCCCGTTGGCCGGTCGAAGGACAGGCCGCCGTCGGGCGCCAGGTAGAGGTTCGCCTCGCGCGCCTCCCCGGGCGGCCAGTGTTCGAAGGCGTGCCACTGGTTCGAACCCGTGATGAAGATGCTGGCTTCAGGCAGCTGCGGATCGGGGCCGTCCTTAAGGTAGTGGTTGAAAAAGGGCAGTTCGATGGCTTCCCGGTAATGCGCCGCCGTGGGCTGTCCGAAATAGATGTCCTGGTACCGCAGGCCGCTGCCCCGCGCCCACCCGCCGTGCCACCACGGTCCCATGACGAGGTGGTTCACGATGCCCGGGTTGTTGTTTTCCACGGCGGCGTATGTCTTCAGCGGGCCGTACAGGTCCTGGGCGTCGAAGAACCCGCCCACCACGAGCACCGCCGGCTTCACGCCTTTCAGGTGGGGCAGCGGCGTGCGGGCCTGCCAGAACTCGTCGTAGTCCGGATGCTCCATCATGGCGTTCCAGATCTTGTTCTCCCCGTGCAGGTATTTCTCGTTGACGTTCGACAGAGGCCCGAGATCCAGGTACCAGCGGTATCCGTCCGGCGTGCCGTAGTCCCGGAAGCCCGTGGCCCGCCGGGTCGTGGGCGCGGGACGCGGTGCGCCGTAGAAGGACAGGAAACTGAAGCTCGCCTGCAGCTGGAACGCGCCGTTGTGGTGGCGGTCGTCGCCGATCCACCAGTCGGTCACCGGCGCCTGGGGGGAAACGATCTTCACGGCGGGATGGGCGTCGATCAGGGCGTGGGTGGCGTAGAAGCCCGGCGCCGAAATGCCCCATACGCCCACGCGGCCGTTGTGATTGGGCACGTTTTCGAGCAGCCAGGAGACCGTATCGTAGGTATCGGTGCTCTCGTCGATGTCGGCGTCCGACGCCTTGTCCGGATCGTGGGGACGCACGGCCTCGAATTCCCCTTCCGACATCATGCGGCCGCGCACGTCCTGGTACACGATGATGTATCCCTCGCGGGCGAAGAGCATGGACGGTCCTATCCGCGACTTGTACGCCGCCCCGTAGGGCGCCACGCTGTAGGGCGTACGCTGCAGCAGGATGGGATAGGTCCGCGCATCGTCCTTCGGCACGTAGATGGAGGTGAACAACCTGGCCCCGTCGCGCATGGGGACGTAGCGCTCCATCTTCTCATAGTTTTCGACGATGTACCGCGCGTCGGCGTTGCCCTGGCCGAAAACCGATCCGGGCAGGAGGACGAAGAGGATCAGACCGACGAAGAAGACGGGGCATGGCACGGGTTTCATGGGAGGCTCCTGCGGGATACACGAAGTCAGGTTAAACGGGGATTTGCCGCGTTTGACCGGAAAACCGCGCATACGTTCATTTAGGAAACAACGCACGCGGTCGGATCGGGAAACCGCACGTGCGGTTCGAACCGGATGCTATGAATATGGCGGGTTTTCGCGGGAAGATCAAGGGCGGCCCTTGTCCGTCAGCCGCTCATAGGCGTCCACGACCTCGATGAAGGCGTCGTGGTCGCCCCCGTGGTCCGGATGATGGACCTGGGCCAGTTCCCGGTACCGGCTTTTGATGTCCTGGAGCGTGGCATAGGGCGGCAGACCCAGGAGGGAGAGCAGTCCCGGGTCATACGCGTCGGCCATGGACAGGCCGTGTTCCTTGAAATACTGGAAGTAGACGCGGTAGAAGAAGGCCTCGTAGACCTTCTTGATCTCGTCGTGATCCATCTTCGCGAGTTTGTTCAAGGAATACGCTACCCCGGCGTCGTCCGTGGACCGGGTGGAGAAGAACGTGTCCCAGACCAGCGTCTGGTGGGCTTCCTGCGGACGGGTCCTGAACCGGATGCGGCACTCGGTCTGCTTGAGTTGACGCAGTTTGCGCTTCAGCTGGGGAATGGTCATGGCGCCCTTTGGTTGCCTCATGATTTGCTCCCTTCTATTGTCTAAACCGGGTAGTACTGGTCAGAGAGCAAATAACCGGTTTCACGCTTGGCGGGTGTAAAGATCACATACGTCAGGTAACCCAGTCAAGCCTAAAGCCGCTGATCCAGCAACCAACTGATACTCACCAGTCGGATCCGGCAAGTCAACTGCTTTACGCGAGTAGCCGGCCCGCCTGAACGGGCATTGCCATGTTCGTTGACTTGGCATCCATGAGTGATGCATTTTACCATATGGAGCCAATGCGAGGTTGCGGGCCTCTCCGGAAACTGCCGACTCCTCCGGAAGATAAGGCCTCTCCGGTTGATACGGACCTGGCGTTTCGGCGGGCAAAAAGCCCGTAGAAAGGAGGGCGACATCATGCGACGTTACTTCCTGATGGGATTTGCCGGGCTGGTCGTCGCGGCAACGGTATTCGTCGCGACCATTCAGCCGGCAACCGGACCGGCCGATGCGAATCAGGACGACGGCATAAAGGAGGGAAATGGTGTGGTCATCGGCGAGGCCGGCGCGCTGACGGACGGCTTCGCGCGGATCATCGGCGCCCGCTTCCTGGACGTCGACGGCAACATCCGCCGGCTGGGCGACGAGAACGGCCCCGGACCCGCGGCGCTGGTTTTCGTCGACGACAGATGTCCGGTGGCGGCCCGCTATCTGGGCGAGATGAACGACTTCGCCGCCGCGGCCGAGGCGGCGGGCATCGATTTCTACGCGGTCGTGTCCAGCCCCGAACGCACCTGGGCGGACGCCCGCAAGCTGCGGGACGACTTCGGGCTGAGCGCGCCGGTCCTCCTGGATCCATCGGGCGATCTTGCGGCGCGCCTCGCCCCGGTGACGCTGGCCGAGGTCTTCGTCGTCAATGAGCATGACCGCATGATCTATCGCGGTCGGATCGACGACCGGTTTGAGGGGATCGGACAATTACGCCGTGTGATCCGAAGCCACGACCTCCTGGAAGCGTTCGCGGTCGCCCACGATCCGCAGGTTGAAGGCCGCGTGACCCTGCCCGTCGGCTGCTACTTCAAACCCTGGGACTTGGTCGATCGGCGCAAGGTTACCTATATACGCGACGTGGCGCCGATCCTCGCCGCCAACTGCGTCGAATGTCATCAGGTCGGCGGAGTCGCGCCAATGGAACTGCAGACCTATGAGCAGGCCTCGTTCTGGTCCGCCATGCTGTCTCTCGTGACCGCCGAAGGCCAGATGCCGCCCTGGCGCCCTGCGCCCCGGTACGGCCGATTTCGGGACGAACGCTATCTGTCGAAGACCCAGATCGACCTGCTGAAGGCCTGGATAGAAAACGAAGACGCTGAAGGCGCGCCCGAAGACCGCACGCCCGAAGTCAGGCTGCCGGATCCCGGCTGGCGCCACGGCCAGCCCGATCTGGTGTTGCAGATGACCGAACCCTTCGACGTGCCAGCCCGCGGGGACGACGTGTACCGTTATTTCGTCATCCCGTCGGGGCTGACGAGGGACCGGACCGTCACCGCCATCGACTTCCGTCCCGGAGACGCCTCAGTGGTCCATCACGCCAACTTCTTCGCCGACTACAGCGGCAAGGCGCGGGCTGAGGATGCCAAGGACGAACCGCCGGGCTTCTCCGTTTTCGGCACCGGGTCCTTCATGTCCTATGACGGCACCGACGAGGATTCGTTCGGAATCGGCGGCTGGGCGCCGGGCGCGGAGCCGTACACGCTCCCGGAAGGGATCGGCCTGTGGCTGCCCAAAGGCGGCGATATCGTGATCGAAATCCATTACAAGCTGAACGGCAGATCGACGACGGACCAGAGCCAGATCGGCTTCTACTTCACCGATCGGCCGCCCCCCGAATACGTCGATGGCCTGCTTATCGGCACACAGGACCTTAGCATCCCGGCGGGGGAGAAGTCCTACACACGCCACGTCTCGATGCACGTGCCGGTCGGCTTCCGCCTGCTAGACGTGATGCCTCACATGCACTACGTCGGTTCGAAGGCCCGTGTGGTCGTGACCTTTCCAGACGGGCGCCAGCAGTCGATAGTCGGCGTCGAGGACTGGGATCTGCGCTGGCAGAATATCTACCTGCTTCGGACCCCGCTGCACATCCCGGCCGGCTCGAAACTCGACGCCTGGTTCTTGTGGGACAATTCCGCCGATAATATCGACAATCCCTTCGATCCGCCCCGGCACCTCACCTGGGGATGGAAGTCAGAAGACGAGATGGCCGAAGTCTGGCTCGGCGTGGTCCTCGACGATCCGACACGGCGCAAGGAACTGATCGAGGCGACATGGTCGACGTGGAGCTACGCCGATTCCCAACCCCTCCCGTAGATGAGCGCGCAACGGCGACGGGAACCGTCAGCGTAACCGGGTGGAGAAGAACATGTCCCAGACCAGCGTCTGGTGGGCGTCCATCCGTCCGCAAGCCGTGATCCGGCCGTCGAGTTACGTGGGATGGCAGGCACAAGAGCTGTAGGAGCGCAAGCCGTGTAGGGCTGTTTCTGGTCGACAAATCCGACTATAGAAACTACTTTGCGCTCCGGACACGCGTTACTTCCGCGGGATCGGAACCCGACTTCATGCGAACTCGATACCCCATATCCGGCTCCCTATGAAATACAAGGCCTTTGCGCTCGTGCTTCGTCCGGACCGTCCGGACCGTCCGGACGGTCCGGGGTACAGACTCCTTGCTCTATCGGGATATGCCCCCTGTACTGAAAACCCGACGCCGTTGCGTTTCCCCGGCGGCAACCTGGATCCCGGGGACACGCCCGAAGAAGCCATGTACCGGGAACTCTTCGAAGAGTCTGGCCTGGGACGTTTGAAACTGCTTCGCAAACTGGGAGTTCACCGTTACTACAAGGAATTCATCCAGTCCCATGTCGAAAGGCATGACTTCCTGCTCCTCGCCCCGGTCCATACGCCTGACCGGTGGACTCACGTGGTCACGGGAGAGGACGGCGACACCGATTACCGCTTCACTTACCAGTGGTTGCGGGCAGACGAAACCGTCTCGCTTTCCGACGAACTCACTACGTTTGTCACACCCGAACATATACCCGAACTGTTCGAGTGCGCGGCACCGGGGTCGTTTCAGGACGGCTAGACAGTCCTGTCTCCGACGACCCCCATGCGCCGGACAAGCATCCCGTTCTAGTTCAACAGGGACGGCAGGTTTTCCATCGACTCCGCCCGAGGCAGGGGATGGTCCCAGGGCCACGCCACCTCCTGGTCATGGTACCAGGCCGCCTGGACGGCCTTCATGCCGGCCGACTCCGCGCCACGCAGTTCGTCGAAATTGCCGTCCCCGACGAAATAGGCGTCCGTCGGCCGGATTCCCATCCGGTTGCAGGCAAGATCATATATCCTCCGGTCCGGTTTCATCAGCCCGACACTGCACGAAAACACCACGTCGTCCACGTGGTCCTTAAGCGGGCAGGATTCCCACGCCAGCACTTCATTGGGCATGGCGTTGCTGATAATCCCGACGTTTAGCCCAAGGGACCTGACCCTGCCCAGCATCTCGAATACCCCGGGATCGACTTCCGCCAGCACGCGTTCCTTCCAAAGTTCGTACTCACGGACTATCCCCGCAACTTCACGGTCCGGGACCGGTGAGCCGACCTCATCCCGCATGTGCAGGAACCTGGTCAAGCTATCTGGAAACCCACCGGTCATGACGCGTTCGCCGAAGTCTGTCCACCAACCTGACATCCGGTCCTTCGTCGTACGCAGTTTCACGTAAACCGGAGTTTTTGACCGATAAGCGCTTCTAGTTTTTTCAGTAATCAGCGTTTCGAATAAATCGAAGAAGACGGTCTTCATGACCCTCCGAACTAAGGTTGTGCCGGATTACATGATCCCGAATTACGTGATCCCGAATTCCTGTATGGACTGGATGGCGGACATGTCGTGCACGCCGCTGTCTTCCAGGGATACGTCGGACTGCAGCTCCAGGATGGCGTCCCGGTGCAGCGCCCCGATGTTTCCGCAGCCCGCCGTGGCCATGCCCGATTTGAGCATCTGGATGACGATGGGCAGCTTGTCGTAGACCGAGCCCGAGTGGGGCACCTGGCCGACGATCCCTTCCTCGAAGAAGGTGCTGGCCAGTTGCGCGTAGCGCCGGTTGTTGAAGGCCTTCCGGCTGCCTTCCATCCAGTATTCCTTGACCAGGTCGCCGCTGGCGTTGCGGACCAGTTCGCCGTGGCTTTCGGTGAAGCGCGCCAGGAGGTTGCCCATCATGAGCGTGTCGGCCCCGAGCGACAGGGCGATGAGCATGTCCGCCGGTCCCTGTATGCTACCGTCGCCCACGAGGGGAAGGTAGTCGCCCGTGGTCCGCGCCCACTCGTCCCGGGCCGCGGCGACTTCCTGGATGGCGGTGGCCTGCCCGCGGCCGGTGGCCTTCACCATCTGCGTCGTGCAGCCCGACGCGATGCCCATGCCGATCTTCACGGCGTCCGCGCCGCAGCCGGCCAGGTAGTCGAACCCCTCCGGCGTCACCACGTTGCCCGCGACCACCGGGATGTCGTAGTGGGCCTTGATCCATTTCAGGGTCTCGCCCTGGTATTCCGTGTGGCCGTCCGAGGCGTCGATGACGATCACGTCGGCCTGGTGTTCGATCAGCGCCTCCACCCGTTCCCGGTCCTCGGGATGGGTCGATACGGCGGCGCCGACCACCAGGCGCTTCTGCGCGTCTTCCGTGGAATGGGGATGGCGGATGTGCTTGTCGAGGTCGCGCTTGAACACCACCGACACCAGCGTACCCTCGGAAGAAACCATGGGCAGAAACCCCCGGCCGTACTCGATCATCCGGGTATTGGCCGTCTTCAGGTCGTCCTCCTCGGCGCCGGTCTGCACGTCCGTCTTCATGCGGTCGGCGACCCGTTGCGCATGGTCGTACCGCTCGTCGAAGTCCTTGTCCGTGATCACGCCTACCAGCTTGCCATGGAAAACGCCGGTATCCGTCACGGGAAAGGTGTGGTAACCGGTATCGTTCATGATGCCGATCACCTCGCCGATGGACTGTTCCGGCGACAGGGTCACGATGTCCGTCTGGAACCCGGCCTTGAACCGCTTCACCGCGTCGATCTTGGCGCACTGCTCCTCGACGGTCTGGCTAACGGCGAACACGCCCATGCCGCCCAGCTGGGCCATGGCGATGGCCAATTCCACGCTCGTGACCGCCTGCATGGCCGCGCTGAGAAAGGGCGTGCGCAGCGTCAGGTAGCCGCCGCCCTGCCGGCAGAGACGGGTCTCCAGCGACACGAGCTGGGCGTTTGCATCGGCCTGCGTCAGCCGGGGCAAGAGGCGGTATTCCTTGAGACTGTGCGATACGGTCGAGGCTATGCGCGCCATGTACGTCCTCCGTGGGAAACCGGCTTCAGGATCCATTTCCCCGTTCGGATACCCGGTACGGTTATCCAGGGTTGTGCTGCTCCAGGTTCGCGATCATCGTTTAACCAGGGTTGTGCTGCCCGTTGTCGTGCTGCGCCGTGCTGCTCCAGGTTCGCGTAAGTCGGCGAGTCGATATGCGTTCATTGATCTTGTTCAGGCCCCGTCCAAAATACGTTCAGCATCAGAGTCAATCAATATACATCATTCCGCCGAATTTGCCTTGACATAATACCGGGTTTGATATATTAGTCAAATTAATAATTTCAATATGAACCATTAAGAAGATCAATAAATGAACCTGTCCTACGACCAGGCCGTCGTCTTTCACGCCGTAGCCCGTCACGGGAGCTTTTCCCTGGCCGCTAAAACCCTCTTCCGGTCCCAGTCGGCGGTGAGCATCCAGGTGGCCAAGCTCGAGGCCGAAATCGGCCAGCCGCTGTTCCACCGAACGACCCGCCATCTCGCGCTCACCGAGGCGGGCAAAGTGCTGCTCAAGTACGTGGGCGAGATGGAAGGGCTGATGAAGGAAGCCGTCCAGGAACTGGAAGACCTGGACCGCCTCGAAGCCGGCCGCCTCGTGCTCTGCACGTCCGATACCACCGGTTGCTACCGGTTGCCGGCCATACTAAAATCCTTCCAGGACCGCTACCCCGGCATCGACATCGTCGTCAAGAACGCCACGTCGCTGCGGACCATCCAGGCAGTGGTCGACGGCGAAGTCGATCTCGGCGTGGTCACGCTGGCCTATCTGCCCCGGGAGATCGAGACCATCCCGCTCTTCTCCCGCCACGACGTGCTGATCACGCCGCCGGACCATCCCCTCGCGGGACGGAGGACGGTGCACCTCAAGGACATGGAACAGTATCCGCTCATCCTGCTCGACCGGCACTGCGCTTCGCGGCGGCTCATCGACGATTTGTGCGAGAAGTCGCGGGTGCGGCTCGACGTCGCCATGGAGTTGAGTTCGATCGAGGTGATCAAGCACTTCGTGCGTATCGACGCCGGCCTGTCCATCGTCCCCTCTGTCGCCATCCAGGAAGAAGTGGAAAACGGCACGCTCGCACAGGTCACGATCGGCGACTTCCGGAACCGCCCCCGCCAGAAAATGGGCGCGATCTATTTGAAAGGGAGGTATCTTTCCAGGGCGGCCCGGAGTTTCCTGGACGCCCTGCAGGCGTACTTCAGGCCGGGGCGCAGGGTCGGTGTGAGGAGAGACAAGCCCGCGGCCTGATTCGTGTCGAAATGGGAACCTCCCCGGGCAATCCGGCGTCTAATTGTAGTGACTGCTGACAAACACGAAGTCGGCCATACGAAATCTGCCATATTCTCGACTGAATGAGCACGGCAAGCGGATGCATCGAGGGAGAATCGCGCTACTTTGATACAATTGATTGCTGATGATTTGTTGTTGCTGATTCAGCCACATCTGGCGCCTCTGTTTGCCATTTGCGGGATACTGATCATCTGTTATGGGCTCTATCGCTTAGCACGTTCCCCACGCCGTGGCGGTGGCAGCGCGACGATATTCTTCGTCGGGACTACCGACGCACTGCGGAACGCGGATCAGCGCACGGCGGCCGAGATAATCGTACGTCAACAGACCGGGGACCGTTTGATAGAAGAAGAAAGAGGCGGGGCGGGCGAGTAGATGAAACCGGGCACCGACGGAGCAGGTGGAACCGGGCGCCGACGGAAGGGTGATTCGCCCCAAATCGTCCGATCCGCCAGGTAAGGGTGTTATTTACCAGGTAAGAGTATAAATTAAGTAAGAGTACTATCAAAACCAGCGTGTTTGATAGGGGTTTACAAGGCGTCACATCCCGGAGGTGCAACATGTCTCTTCCCGGCACCCATCGCATCGCGGCTGTCGCCGTCATGGCGTCCTTCGCTCTGCTTACCGCAGTCGGCTGCGCAGCCCGCAGGCCGGCACTCGTGGAATCCAAAGACCTGGTCGCGGTATCGGTTATGCCGGCCGGACCTAAAAACTGGCGTTACACGGTCGAGACCAAGAACGCCGAGTACCTGACGAGCGTGGAATTCATCTCGCCGCACCTCGAGGGATGCAAGGTGCTCGCGCTGCCCGAGGAAATCGAGATCATCCAGAAAGAGACGCCCGAAGGGATCAAGGTTAACCTGAAAGGCTCCATCTACGGCCAGCGATTCAATCAGTTCCGTCGCCTGCAGTTGGTTCTGACCACCGATAAGCCGAGGGAAAGAGGCGAAATCAAGGTCCGCGTCACTGATTTTCGCGGCAATACCACGATGATCGAACCCATCGCGGGGCCGGTTGCGAGAAGGATTGGCACGCCTCGTTACGCCGTGGAACGCGCCTGGCGTTCTTACGATATAATGACCCAGCATTTCGGCCGGTTTCCCGACAACCTGGTCCGGATCACTTTTATTGGGAATTGATTCCCGCTGTCAGCCTTCGGACCGTCGGATTCCGGCTTTTCGGCATCCGGTCCGCAGAATGCTACCAGCACCCTACAGGAAACGCGCACCCTGGAGGTGGTGACAGAAGCATCAACCCGCTTCCAATACACCGACGCCTGGCAGCACCTTCCCCTCCAGCAATTCCAGCGAAGCGCCGCCCCCGGTGGATACGTGGCTCATGCGGTCTGCGAGTCCCAGGGCGTTGACGGCTGCCGCCGTATCGCCGCCGCCGATGATGGACAGGGCTCCTCTGCCGGTGGCCTCCGCGATGGCCTGAGCGACTTCCCGCGTACCTACCGCGAATGGCTCTATTTCAAAGACCCCCAGGGGACCGTTCCACAGTATAGTTCCCGCTCCGCGAACCGCCTCCGTGAACTGCCTTCTGGACTCAGGCCCGATGTCGAGTCCCATCGATCCATCGGGGATCCGGTCGACCTGCCGCGTTTCCTCATCCGGGTCGAACGATTCCGCAACGACGTGATCCGTCGGCAGTAGCAGGGGTTTGCCCAGCACCGAAGCCCTTTCGAGGATCTCCGCCGCGAAATCCAGCCGGTCTTCCTCCAGCAGGCTCTTTCCGATGGCCTCGCCACGGCTCGCAAGAAAGGTATACGCCATGCCGCCCCCGATGATCAGCCCGTCGGCGATCTCGATGAACCGGCGCGTCGCCCCGATCTTGTCGGACACCTTCGCGCCACCGAGCACGACGACCAGCTTCCCCTGGGGGTATTCGATCGCACCGGAGAGGTAGTCCAGTTCCTTTTGCATGAGCAACCCGGCCGCACGTTCGGGCAGCAGACGGGCCACCCCCTCGGTGGACGCGTGGGCCCGATGGGCCGTGCCGAAGGCGTCATTTACATAGACGTCCCCCAGGGCGGCCAGTCCTCGCACAAAGTCTGCGTCGTTCCGAGTCTCCCCGTCGTTAAACCGGACGTTCTCCAGAAGGAGGCATTCTCCGTCCTTCAGCGCGTCCGCCGCGCGCTCCGCGACGGGTCCGACCGTCTCCCGCACGTAACCTACCGGGCGTCCCAGGAGGATAGCCAGCCGGTCCGCCACCGGTTTAAGCCGCAGTTCATCCGTCACGCCCTTCGGCCGGCCGAGGTGGCTCATCAGAATGGCCTTGCCGCCGTGGTTCAGGATATGCCGCAGCGTGGGCACGGACGCACGGATGCGCGTATCATCGGTGATGCGGCCCTCTGCGTCGAGCGGCACGTTGTAGTCCACCCGGACGAGCACGCGCCGTCCGAGCAGTTCAAGGTCGGTGATGGAGCGGATGGTCACTTGTAACCTTCTCCAATTGGGCATAGATTGAGCATAGATTCAAGTTACATGTCGATTTCGAATGAACAAGCAACACTGTAAGCCAGGCACTCACGGGAAGACTCATGCAGTATACCCGATTAGGCGATGGCAGACTTCAAGTGAGTCGCTTCTGTTTAGGACTTGAGAACCTCTATGTGCATAGGATAATAAGTGAGGACGATGCGATTTCTATGCTGGATGAGGCGCTCAATCTGGGCATCAATTTCTTCAACATTGGCGGAGCGAGTCTGCAGGAACTGATTGGGAATTGGTTGTCACAGGACAAACGGCGACGGGAGCAGGTGGTGCTGGCCACGTTTGCGCGAAACGAGACATCGGAACCGGAATCAAGTCCATATTCCAGCGATCAGATTCGCCAGTCCTGCGATAACAGTCTGAGACGCCTCGGAACCGACCATATCGATCTCGTTCAATTTGATCATTGGTGCAATACGCCGTGGGATGAGATCTGGCAGGCTTCGGAGCAACTTGCGCAGACCGGCAAGGTCATGCATGTGGGGACCGCGAATTTCGCCGGATGGCGAATCGTCCAGGGCAACGAAGCGGCCAGACGCCGTGGCTTCAAGGGGTTCGTGTCCGAACAAAGTGTATACAACCTGCTGCAACGTACGATTGAACTGGAAGTAATACCCGCGTGCGCTTCCTATGGGATGGGCATCCTGCCCTGGAGCCCTCTTTGCAGCGGATTGCTGGCGGGCAATGCGCCAGCGGATTCAAAGGCCCGGCGTTCAGATCCGGTTTATCATGAATGGCACGGGAAATATCGCGAGAAACTGGAAGCCTACAGCCATCTATGCCGGGAACGTGGATACTCACAGGCCGAGGTTTCGCTGGCCTGGCTGTTACGGAATCCGGTCGTGACCGCGCCTATTGTCGGTCCACGCACCGTTGAACAGTTACAGCAACTTACAAAAGCTGCCGAGTTGTCCCTTTCCCAGGAGTTACTTGACAAATTGGATGCCGTTTTCCCGGGAGTAGGCGTTGGAGGTCCTGCGCCGGAAGCCTACGCCTGGTGATGCGCATGAAGTGATGCTGGATTTGAATACGATCCAGTTACGCTCGGCTCGTCTGGTCGAGAAACCGCTCGTCAGGAGATCATACTTCGCATTCCGCCGAACCGTGCAGCAAATATTGAGAATTCCGCGCATCGGGCGGCATTTTCTACTTTACAATGTTGATCGCGCGGGTTATATACAGGGTTTCAACCGGAATTTGGTATAATGTGCGCATAACGGACTATCCTCTCTTTTCCTCCTTCAAGTAACCGTGTCTGTTATTGCAAATCAACGGGATTCCAGTACTCCGGTTTGAAGCGAGCACCTGGAAAACGCGTTCCCGTACTCGATTTTCGCAACCGAAAGGGTGCGATTTACGGGCGATTTTTATATGAAAAAACCCCAGGGATTGTACGATCCGGCCTATGAGCACGACGCGTGCGGCGTCGGTATCGTTGCGAATCTCAATGGCGAGAAGTCCTACGACATCATCCGCAACGCCATTCGCGTGCTGGTAAACCTCGAGCATCGCGGCGCCTGCGGATGCGATCCCCACACGGGCGACGGAGCCGGGCTGCTGTTCCAGCTTCCCCACGCCTTCTTCAAGAGGCAGTGCGGGCTGGGCGGCATATCCCTTCCCGAGGCCGGTGAATACGCCGTCGGCATGGTCTTCCTGCCCAGGAAATCCGAACAACGCCGCTGGTGCGAACGGGCGATCGAAAAGACGGTCTGGGAAGAAGACCAGGTGTTCCTGGGCTGGCGCGACGTGCCGGTGGATTTCTCTCAGGCCGGCGAACTGGCCACCCAGGTGTCGCCGCTGATCCGGCAGTTCTTTATCGGCCGAGGCGAGCTGGCGGAGGACCAGGACCGGTTCGAACGCAAGCTCTACGTCATCCGCAAGGTCATCGAGAACGCCGTGGACGCGAAGCTGCCCGAGGAGGACCGGGACGACTTCTACATCGCGAGTCTGTCGAGCAAGACCATCGTCTACAAGGGCCTGCTTCGGGCGGACCAGCTGGATTCCTTCTACCGCGACCTGTCCGACGAGTCCATCGTCACGTCCCTGGCCCTGGTCCATTCCCGGTACAGCACGAACACGCTGGGCTCCTGGCGACTGGCCCATCCCTACCGGCTGCTCTGCCACAACGGCGAGATCAATACGATCCGGGGCAACCAGAACTGGATGCGCGCCCGCGAGGCGCTCTTCGCGTCCCCGCTCTTCGGCGAGGACATGGACAAGCTGAGCCCCATCATCCGGGAAGGCGCCAGCGACACGGCCGGGTTCGACAACGCGCTCGAACTGCTGGTCTCCACGGGGCGATCCCTGCCCCACGCGCTGATGATGATGATCCCCGAGGCCTGGGAAAACCACGAGTCCATGTCGGACGAGAAGAAGGCCTTCTACGAATACCACGCCTGCCTCATGGAGCCGTGGGACGGTCCGGCCCTCATCGCCGCGTGCGACGGCGACCGGATCTGCACCACGCTGGACCGCAACGGACTGCGGCCCTTCCGGTACGTCGTGACGAAGGATGACTTCGTCGTCGGCGCCTCGGAAGCCGGCGTGCTGGAGATCCCGCCCGAACGCATCCTCACGCGGGGCCGGCTGCAGCCCGGCCGCCTGTTCCTGATCGACACGATCCGGGGCCGCATCGTCACCGACGAGGAGATCAAGCACGAGATCAGTTCGCGCAGGCCCTACCGCGCCTGGCTCGACGAACACATGGAGAACCTGGACGACCTGCCGGAGCCGGATGACGTGCCCCGGCTCAACCTGGAAACGCTGGAGGAGCGGCAGCGGGCCTTCGGATACACGAGCGAAGAGCTGAAGATCCTCGTGGGACCCATGGCCGCCACGGGCGCGGAGCCCGTCGGGTCCATGGGCAACGACGCGCCGCTGGCCGTCCTGTCCAACAAGCCCCAACTGCTCTTCCATTACTTCAAGCAGCTTTTCGCCCAGGTGACCAATCCGCCCCTGGACGCCATCCGCGAAGAACTGGTCACGTCCGTGGACACGTCGATCGGACCGGAGCAGGACCTCTTCGCCGAAACGCCCGAGCACTGCCGCCAGCTCCGTATCGCGCGGCCCGTGCTGTCCAACGGAGAACTCGCCCGCATCCGCGAACTAGATCGGCCCGGACTGAAATCGGAGACGCTGCCGGCCCTGTTCGAGCGGTCGGCCGATCCCGGCGCCCTCGAGGCGGCCGTGGACGAACTTTGCCGCGAGGCGGGCCGGGCCATCCGGGAACGGGGCGCGACGCTGCTCATCCTTTCGGACCGGGGAATCGGGCCGGACCAGGTCCAGATCCCGAGCCTGATCGCCACCGCCGCAGTCCACCATTACCTCATCCGCGAAGGACTGCGGACCAGCGCGGCCATCGTGGTGGAATCGGGCGAACCGCGGGAGGTCATGCACTTCTGCCTGCTCATCGGCTACGGCGCCAACGCAATCAACCCCTACTTGACCCTCGAGACGGTGGAATGGATGAGCATCGACGGCCTGATCGATGCGCCGATCGACGGCGAAAAGGCCCAGGAGAACCTGCTCAAGGCCCTGTGCAAGGGCGTGCTGAAGACCATGTCCAAAATGGGCATCTCCACGATCAAGTCCTACCACGGCGCCCAGATCTTCGAGGCCATCGGCCTGAAACAGTCGGTTATCGACAAGTACTTCACCTGGACCGCGTCCCGCATCGAGGGCATCGGCCTGCCGGAGATCGAAGCGGAGTACCGGGCGCACCACCATCACGGCTATCCTGAACGGCCGGTGGCGGACAACCAGACCCTGGACGTGGGCGGCTACTACCAGTGGCGCAGCGACGGCGAGCATCATCTCTTCAACCCCCATACCATCGCGCTGCTGCAGTCGTCTACGCGCACGGGCGATTACGAGCTCTTCCGGCAGTACACGGACCAGATCGACGAGCAGACGAAGCTGCTGGGCACGCTGCGGGGCCTATTCGAGTACAAGCAGGTCCAGTCCCCGGTGCCGATCGAGGAAGTGGAACCCGCCTCGGAGATCGTCAAGCGCTTCTCCACCGGCGCCATGTCCTACGGCTCCATCAGCAAGGAAGCCCACGAGACCCTGGCCATCGCCATGAACCGCATCGGCGGCCGGAGCAATTCGGGCGAGGGCGGCGAGGATCCGGACCGTTACTACCCGGACGACAACGGCGACTGGCGGAACAGCGCCATCAAGCAGGTGGCCTCGGGCCGCTTCGGCGTGACGAGCAACTACCTGGTGAACGCCACGGACCTGCAGATCAAGATGGCCCAGGGCGCCAAGCCCGGTGAGGGCGGACAGCTGCCGGGCCACAAGGTCTTCGAAGAGATCGCGCGCGTGCGGAAGTCGACTCCCGGCGTGGGGCTCATCTCGCCGCCGCCCCATCACGACATCTATTCCATCGAAGACCTGGCGCAGCTGATCCACGACCTCAAGAGCGCCAACGACCGGGCCCGCATCCACGTCAAGCTGGTGGCCGAGGTAGGCGTGGGCACCGTCGCGGCCGGCGTGTCCAAGGGCAAGGCCGACGTGGTGCTCATCAGCGGATACGACGGCGGCACCGGCGCCTCGCCCGAATCGTCCATGAAACACGCGGGCGTGCCCTGGGAACTGGGCGTGGCCGAGACGCAGCAGGTGCTCGTGCAGAACGACCTGCGGGGCCGCATCGTGGTACAGACCGACGGCCAACTCAAGACGGGCCGCGACGTGGTCATCGCCTGCATGCTGGGCGCCGAGGAATTCGGCTTCGCCACGGCCGCCCTGGTGGTGAGCGGATGCATCATGCTCCGCAAGTGCCACCTGAACACCTGCTCGGTGGGCGTGGCCACACAGGACGAGGAACTGCGCAAAAGATTCACGGGCAAGCCGGAACACGTCATCAACTTCATGATGTTCATCGCCGAACAGATGCGGGAACAGATGGCCCGGCTCGGTTTCCGGACGATCAACGAAATGGTGGGGCGCACCGACTGCCTGGATACGCGCAAGGCCATCGACCACTGGAAGGCCAAAGGGCTCGATTTCACGCGTATGCTCGAGCCCGTCGAAGCGCCGGACCGCGTGGCCCGCTACTGCCGCGAGACCCAGGATCACGGCCTGGAGAAGAAACTCGACCAGCGGCTCATCGAACTGTCGACGGAAGCCCTCGAAGACCGCCAGCCCGTGGTGCTGCGGCACGCCATCCACAACATCGACCGGACGGCGGGCGCCATGCTCAGCGCGGAGGTTTCGCGGCGGCACGGCGAGGAAGGCCTGCCGGAGAACACGATCCGGGTCCGGCTGCACGGGTCGGCCGGCCAGAGTTTCGGGGCCTTCCTGGCGCCGGGCATCTCCTTCCACCTTGAAGGGGAATCAAACGACTACACGGGCAAGGGCCTGTCCGGCGGACGCCTGGCGATCTTTCCGCCCGAGAACGCGGGGTTCGTGCCCACGGAGAACGTGATCATCGGCAACGTGGCTCTCTACGGCGCCACCGGCGGCCAGGCCTTCTTCCGCGGCCGCGGCGGCGAGCGGTTCGCCGTGCGGAACAGCGGCGCCGAAACCGTCATCGAAGGCATCGGCGACCACGGCTGCGAGTACATGACCGGCGGCCGCGTGGTCGTCATCGGTCCGGTGGGACGCAACTTCGCCGCCGGCATGAGCGGCGGCGTCGCCTACATCCTCGACGAGCTGGGCGTCTTCCCGGGCCTTTGCAACCAGGAGATGGTGGACCTCGAACCACTGGTGGACGACGAGGACATCGCAGAGGTTCGCGGGCTCATCGAAGCCCACGTGCGCCATACCGGCAGCGACCGGGGCGAGGACGTACTGGCACGTTGGAACGAGCTGCAGGACGCCTTCGTCAAGGTCATGCCCGTCGACTACCGGCGCGCCCTGCAGGAAATGGCCGCCCGGGCGGAAGAGGAAGCCAAGACCAACGGCCATGCCGTGGAGGCCGCGCGCGAAGCGGTCCCCGTGGGCGTGAACGGCGGCAAGGGGTAGGGCGTGAAGTAGCTCGGCCCACGTATTTACGCCGCGCGTCAAGGCGCAACATTCCGGCGCGGCTTTCGAACTCGGAACAGAAAACGGATTCATGGGAAAAACCACCGGTTTCATGGAATACGAGCGGGGGACGGCCGGATACCGGGACCCCGTCGAACGTGTCGGCGACTGGGAAGAATTCGTCCTGCCCATGGCGGATGATTCGTTGCGGGAGCAGGGCGCGCGCTGCATGGACTGCGGCATCCCCTTCTGCCACACCGGCGTGCCGATGGGCAAAGGCCCCGGCGCCTCGGGCTGCCCACTGCACAATCTGATCCCCGACTGGAACGACCTGGTCTACCGGAACCACTGGAAGGAAGCCCTCCAGCAACTCCACAAGACCAACAACTTCCCCGAATTCACCGGACGCGTCTGTCCCGCCCCGTGCGAGGGATCCTGCGTTCTGGGCATCAACGCCAACCCGGTGACCATCAAGACAATCGAGTGCGCCATCGTCGACCGCGGTTTCGAAGAAGGCTGGATCCAGCCCGAGCCGCCGCCGGAACGAACCGGCAAGAAGATCGCCGTCATCGGATCCGGACCCGCGGGCCTGGCCTGCGCCGCCCAGCTCAACCGCGCCGGCCACAGCGTGACGGTCTACGAGCGGGCCGACCGGCCCGGCGGACTGCTGATGTACGGCATCCCGAACATGAAGCTCGACAAGGAGAAGATCGTCCAGCGCCGCCTCGACCAGATGACGGCCGAGGGCGTCGAGTTCGTGACCGGCGTGGAGATCGGGAAGGACATGTCCGCCGCGGACCTGGGCAACGGGCATGACGCGGTGGTCATCTGCACCGGCGCCACCAAGCCCAACGACTTCGTGCGCAACGCGCCGGGCCGTGACCTCGACGGGGTTCACTTCGCCATGGAGTTCCTCCACGCTAATACGAAAAGCCTGCTGGATTCCGGACACGCGGACGGGAACTACATCTCCGCGAAGGGCAAGCACACGATCGTCCTGGGCGGCGGCGATACGGGGACCGACTGCGTGGGCACGGCCATCCGGCACGGCTGCAAGACGATCAGCCAGTTCGACGTGATCCCGAAACCGCCTCCCGAACGCGCTCCGAACAACCCCTGGCCCCAGTGGCCGGTGGTCTACAAGCTTGACTACGGCCAGGAAGAAGGCAAGGCCCTCTTCGGCGACGATCCCAGGCGCTACGACACCAGCACAGTCGAGTTCATCGACGACGGCCAGGGCCGGATCAAGGCCCTGCGCACCATTGACCTCGACTGGTCGGTCCCCAGCAACGGGGCGCCCTTCAGCCCCAAAAAGGGCACGGAGCAGGAATGGCCCGCCGACCTCGTTCTGCTTGCGATGGGATTCTCCGGTCCCGAGGATCCGGTGATCGAACAGCTTGAGGTGGAAAGGGACGGCCGCTCAAACGCCCAGGCCGAGTATGGGAAGTACGCCACCAACGTGGAAAACGTCTTCGCGGCCGGCGACGCCCGTCGCGGCCAGAGCCTGGTGGTCTGGGCCATCCACGAAGGCCGCGGCGCCGCGCGGGAAGTGGACCGCTACCTCATGGGGAGCACGGACCTGCCGTGAGGCTGCGAGCGGGTGATGGTCGCTCCAGCCAGGAATCCTCGGTCAGGCACAAGCCCTCGATCACGCCGACTTGCTCGTCTGATCACGCCGACTGCGCGACTGATCACGCCGACTTTCTCGACCTCTCCTGCAGATCGTACAGCGACGCGACCTCGTCTTCATAACGCGGAATGGGAAAATCCGCCATGGTGAAGCGTGCCTGGGACGCCCGTTCGCCGCGGACGAGCCGGCTGTGGGCCTCGACCTTGTCCGACATGACCCCGCAGTGGATGGGGAAGGCGTCGGCCGCGCGATAGCTGAGGATGAGCGTCTTACGCGGACGGTCCGACGAGTTGATGGCCGAGGCGTGGGGCGTCATGGCGCTCATGAAAATCGCCGTGCCCCCGGTGCCCTCCAGCAGTACGGCCTCCGAGTCGTCCACCTCTTCGGTGACCTTGCCCCGGAAGAACCCCTCGGTGCTGTGGCTCATCAGCGCTTTCGTGTGACGCCGCGGAATGACCTTCAGACAGCCGTTCTCCTCGGAAGTGTCGTCGAGGTAGAAAAGGATGGACACCGAGTCCCGGTTGGTCAGGGGATAGTAGGACAGGTCCTGATGCCACTCCACGATGGACCCGATGTTCTGGGGCTTCATGTTGATCTTGCTGTAGTGGAAGAGCAGGTCCGGACCGAACAGCTGCTCGACGCAGTCCAGCAGGGCGGTGGATTCCGAGAAATCCCTGAAGGCATCGTAGTGGGTGCAGGGTTCGTAGATGCGCCGTACCAGCGTACCGTCCGGTGCCTGGTTCGGTTCCATCTCCATGCGCGCGGCGTCGTGGTTCGCCTTCGTATTGCCTTCCGATACCCGATCTATTTCCGCCTTCAGCCTCGACAGGTCGTCCCTGGAAATGAAATCCGGGTAGACGACGTAACCTTCACGGTTGTAATGATCGATTTGGGCCGGGGTGAACATGCTGTCCTCCGGGTGGGTTTAGCTTTTCTTTTCGGCTGGTCTGGTTTGATGCAGAAAGTAGGTATTGCAGTGGGTTGCGTCAAGTGGATATGGTGTTGGGAACGTGGCGAAAACGGGCGACTAAAGCACAATATCGTTCTCCCTGTACATACGACATTGCTTGTGAAAAAGGCAGAAATAGCCGGCAATCACCGGGGATCGTTGTACATGGAACTGCAGAGCGGTGAAGTCGCGCGGAATTGACAAACCACGTAAAATACATACCTTAATCTAGTGTTTCGTATTCGATCTGTAATCACGGCAGGGTGGCAGGATGATGTGTACGGGAACGAATTATAAAGCTTAGAGAACAGGTAACGAGGAAAGTTGAAAGAAGAGACAAGACAGGATGCGGCCTGCTATTGCAAAAAGTGATCGAAAAGAGGATATTCGTGATTGCCGGACCGAATGGAGCGGGAAAGACGACGTTTGCCACCGAATTCCTCCCCAACGAGGCTGAGTGCCCCGTCTTCGTCAATGCCGATTTCATCGCACTGGGCCTGAACTCCTTTCGTCCTGATCAAACTACCTTTCAGGCTGGCCGGTTAATGCTGAGGCATATACATGAACACGTTCGACGAGGCGACAGTTTCGCCTTCGAGACTACGCTGAGTGGACGCAACTACGCCCGTTGGATTCCTCGCTGGCGGAATCAAGGATACCGGATCAGGCTGTTCTTCCTGCGTCTTCCGAACCCGGAAGCAGCGATCGCACGCGTTGCCCAGCGCGTGTCGGAAGGAGGTCACGACGTGCCCGAGGCCGTGATCCGTCGACGGTTCGATGCCGGCTGGAGCAACTTTGTGAAATTGTATCAGAACCTTGTAGACGAATGGGCTCTGTATGACAACTCAGGCGATGAACCAAAACTACTGAAGGAGATTAACCAGGGATGAGTTCGGGGAATCGACAACAGCCTGAAGCGTCACGCGATCCAGTTTTTGTTGGCGCCGAGGCCGCTATGCGCCGGGCGGCCAAACGGGCTCGTCTTCGGGCCGAAGAGGTTGCCAGGAACGCTGCGACATCGGAGCCAGCTGTCCCCGAGCCCGGTGAATTGAAAGCAGCAAGGCTCGATCTCGATGCAAGAAACAGGAAGACTGTCCTAATGAACAGAGATTCAGTCATGAACGTGCTCCGAACGCACAAGGCAACCCTCGCGGAGCTATACGGCGTTACCGAACTCGCCCTTTTCGGTTCCTTCGCCCGAGACCAGGCTACGGACACCAGCGACATCGATGTTGTGGTTCATTTCGACTCGCCAGCGACATCAGAACGATATTTTGGTGTCCAGTTCTACCTGGAAGACCTGCTGGGTTGTCCGGTCGATCTGGTAACAGACAAAGCGCTGCGGGCGGAGATGCGACCGTATGTAGAACGGGAATTGGTCAATGTCTAAAACCCACAATGAAGAGCGTAGTTGGCGGCTCTTTATTCAGGATATGATCGAATTCTACGAGAAAGTACAATCGTATACGGATGGACTGGACCATGATGCGTTCAGTGCGGATACACTCGTCTACGATGCCACTTTGCACAATCTGGTACTGATCGGCGAGGCGGCAACCCATATTCCAGACGATATACGTGAGGCGCATCCCGAGATCCAATGGCGCCGAGTCATTGCAACACGAAACCGCTTGGTTCACGGTCACTCGGGGATAGACGACGACGTTGTCTGGGACGTCATCCGGACCGACGTACCAGGACTGCTGCACGATCTGCGAAACCTGCTGAACGCTATGAACGAGGAATCCAAGTAGAGAAAGCCGTAGACTGGAAGTTTGCAGCAAGTGTACCCACAGCCATTCCAACAGCAGTTATGCTATTGAGTACTTTTACTCAATCCGGTTCGCACTCACCTTGTGAAAGTTCAGGGCACCAACCACGCCGGCACATTCGGGATGCCCGCAATGCGGCGCAACATCTGCCGCCGCGGGATTGCCACTGTAACGCGGGAGGCGCGCTCTCCGGTCACATTCGAATCGATCTCCGAGGCCGCTCGCAGACCCGACTCGAAGGCTCCTTGCATCCATCCCCGATTCCCCGAGGCGTGCTCGCCGGCGAAGTGTATGGGCCCCTCCGGCGATGCCAGTTCCGGGTGATCCGAGAACGGGGGATTGTAGGCGGCGAAGGCCGCCCCAATCCAGGGCTGGTGCTGCCACGCGAAGTAGGTTCCACGTTCCGCAACCTCGCTCGAGCCGGGGAACAGGCCATCAAAGTGATTTATGAATTCGGGCACGATGAGATCGGGATCCGTCGCCGCGACTCCACGCGCTACGTCTCCGAACATGTAGGACATCAGAATACCCCGAGGACCCTCCTGGTTCCAAGTGGGATGCCAGATTTCCGAGTACCCCCACAGATCCGAGAACCCCCAACCGTTCAAGCCGTCATCCTCCCAGCTTCGTTTCGCATATTGTACGTAAACCCGGGTGACGTCCGAGTAGGCGAGGTCATCGAAGGCCGCTAGCTTCGCTGCCGAGAGGACGGGGTCGAATTCGATGTGGTCGATGACGGTGAGGGGGACGGTACAGATGAGATGATTGCCTCTCAGTTTCTCCTCTGCAGATCCGTAGGTGGCCACCACCCCGGTCTCGTCCCGGACCACTTTCGTCACCGGCACGCCGGTCTGCACACGGTCTCCGAGCGCTTCGGCGAAGGCATTCGGCAAGGCATCGGTGCCAGCCGGAATCTTGACCCACGACGCCGTTCCACCGAGGTAATCGCTCGGCGTCTCCCGTACGCGGTCCTGGCCAACGCGAGCGATGAGGTACTCACCATCCTGCGTATAGAAGGGAGATGTCTCTATGCCGAAATGATCGATGTAGCCGAGCGTCAGATCATGGCTTGGCGGGATTCGGGCCGGTCCGGTTTCGGCGATGAGCCCGTCGTCGAAGGGTTCGCGAAGCGTCTGCACTCGGCCCCCGACCGAGTTTCTTGCTTCCAGAATCCGGACATCGTGCCCCTCGCGAACCAACTCGTATGCGGCGACCAGCCCGGACAGACCGGCACCCACCACGATCACGTCGACCTGATCTATAGGTGGTGATGCGGGTGTTTCTTCAGGTGGTGTTTCTTCAGGTGGTGTTTCTTCAGGCGGTGTTGCTGGTGTTTCTTCAGGCGGTGTTGCTGGTGTTTCTTCAGGCGGTGTTGCTGGTGTTTCTTCAGGCGGTGTTACTGGTGTCGGCGTCGGCTCGGGTCCTTGACTGACGTCCGGCCCCATGACTTTATCCGAGCAGTTGGTACCTAGGAACAGAGCGGCCAAGGCTCCGCCAGCCCGTGCGAGAAAGTTCCGCCGGTTGACACTAGTCTTTTTCTTTTCAGCAGTCATCGGTATCGGTCTCCCGTCGGTGCAAATTCATAATTTAAGGTCGACATTGAAGGTCGACCAGCAGCGAACAAAACGTGTTCCGTTTTCCGAGTGATCGCCGAAAGCAGGAAGTCCAGATCGTCGTCCTCGCCTTCGATTTGCGTGTTGACCGTTGCCCGGAGCATAAGGACGATTGCATTGGAAATCGGTTACGATAGTTGCGAACCAGCCCCCGACCTGGACGTTTTGACTTTCCTGTAAGTCAATCCATATGCCATTCCCCTTCCATACGGTTTGGTTTTTGCGTGGCCGCTTGTCATCGACCAGGATTACCAACGTATATCCTCGCGCCATCAGGAAGCACAAGGCTCATACCCTTTCATGTGGATTAAAGGATCAAGAGTTGATTCACCTCCTTTCTACTCATGCCATCAGCCTTTCCCACCTGATCCTCGATGTCGGACACGGCAGCAGTTTCAGCTACCGTTCTGAGGTACAATCGGCCTTATAGGCAATCTATTGTAACTCTTTGCCTCTTCGGTCTTCGCCCGATGTTCTTCGCTATAGTAATGCAAGCAACCGCCCCCGTTTTCGGTTGGCAGGTTGATGTATACTTCCGTATCGCCGTTTTTGATCCATGTAATCCTTCTGTCGGTCGTAGTAACGGGTTCGCCATACCTGTTATTCAGTTCTTCAATCAGCAACTCAGCCCGCGCCATCGTCATAGACCGGTCAAACCAGTAGTGGCCAGCGACCAACTCATCCGCCACCATGTCATATTCGACGCTAACAGTAAATCTATCACCGTCTGACAGGTAAAACACATCTGTTGTCCATCCTGATTCAATCAGCGACGGACCTACACCTTCCTCTACCCTGAACGATACTTTACCAGGATCATTGGCTATGATCTGGTCTTTCGAATCACCCCACCTGTTCCACCTGAAATCAAGCTGTTCATGTATAGGTTGCGTATCCAACGAGTCAGAATCTGCTAACGAACGGCTCGCCTGACCTGCGGGTGTTGTGGATGAGACGGGGGAATGCTCACTGGCACATCCATAGACCAACGCCAACAGCACCGAGAGGAATATCCTCATATTTGGTTCCCTTCTTTTTTATGAAGCAATACTCTAAACCGATTCATAAACTGGGCGTGGTAGTTACAAATTCCTCACCATGCGTGGTTTGGCTTGTGTCGGGGGTAAATCCATTGGAATAGTAAATACAAGGATGAGGTTCTACTATCCGACGATGTTACAGAATATAAACAAAATTAAATGTCTTAAATGTGTATAATAGGTTGGCTAAGATGAATATTGCGTGAATTTCTCGTCTATACATATTTTGGTCTATACCCAGTAACAGCGAATGGACTGTCGAGGTAGGTTGTCTAGTCTGATACCGGAAACACAAAACGATACCTGCACTGCTTAGAATGGATGTGCTGATGAGTACTCGGGATGAACTGAGGCGGGAAGTCACGATGCTGCGCGAGCGAATCTCGGAAATCAGCAGTGCCAGCTTGCGTATCAGTGAAAGCCTCGACCTGGAGGCAGTTCTGCACGAGGTAGTTGAAAATGCTCGTTCGCTAACCGGTACCCGCTACGGCGCTATCGCTACTATAGACGAGACCGGTCGGCCTCAGGATTTCATCACCTCCGGACTCACCGATGAAGAGCACAGGAGGATTGTGGATTGGCCGGATGGACCGAGGCTCTTCGAGTATTTCCGCGACCTGCCGGGAGCTATGAAACTACCGGATGTGACTGTCTACGTTCACTCGCTCGGTTTTGCGTCGGAAAGGTTGCCGACCGGTAACTTCCTGGGTATGCCCATGCGTCATAGAGGAGTGCACGTCGGCAACTTCTATCTTATGGAGAAGGAGGCTGGTGGGGAATTCACCAGCGAGGACGAGGAAGTGCTGGTGCTGTTTGCCTCCCAGGCGGCTGCGGCCATCGCGAATGCCCGTGCGCACCGTGACGAAAAGCGTGCCCGGACCAACCTGGAGGCCCTGGTCGATGCCTCACCGGTGGGCGTTGTGGTTTTTGAAGCCGAGACCGGTCACATGTTGTCTCTCAATAGGGAGGCGAAGCGGATCGTGGATAGCTTGCGCATGCCGGGCTGTACCGTGGAGGCATTGCTCGAGGTTATTACCTGCCGTCGCGCGGATGGGCGCGAGATTACGCTGGATCGGCGGTCCCTGTCACAGGCGCTGTACCACTCTGAGACGGTACGGTCAGAGGAGATCGTGCTTTCGGTTCCCGACGGACGAAATGTCACCACACTGGTAAACGCCACGCCGATCCATTCGGAGCAAGGCGAGGTCGTATCATTAGTGGTCACTATGCAGGATCTGGCACCGTTTCAAGAACTGGAACGTATGCGGACGGAATTCTTCGGCATGGTGAGTCATGAATTGCGCGCCCCGCTGACTTCGATCAAGGGATCGGCGTCTACCCTCCTCGAATCCTCACCTGATCTGGATCCTGCGGAAATGAATGAATTCTACCGCATCATTCTCGCGCAGGCCGATCATATGCGATTACTTGTCAGCGTCCTGGTGGTCGACGACGATCCGCAAACACTCCGTTACGTTCGCGACACGCTTGCGGAGGCCGGTTACGATCCGATTGTGACCGGGGATCATGAAAAGTTGTCCAGCATCATCCAGGCGGAGAGGCCCGCTCTGGTCCTGTTGGACCTGCTTCTTACAGATACGGACGGTATAGAACAGATGGAAGTCGTGCCTGAACTGGCCGATCTGCCGGTTATCTTCATCTCCGCTTATGGACGGGACGAGACCATTGCGAAAGCGCTTGATACCGGGGCGGAGGACTATCTCGTCAAGCCCTTTTCGCCAATGGAACTCTTGGCGAGGATCCGTGCGGTGTTGCGCAGACGGGGCGACCCCGATCCTTTCGTCCTGGAAAATCTCGCCATCGATTATGACCGACGACTGGTGAGCTTAGCCGGTGACCGGGTCGAACTCACGGTCACCGAGTACGAGTTGCTGCGCGTGCTCTCGCTTAATTCGGGAAGGGTGTTGTCCCACGCCACCCTGATTCGACAGGTCTGGGGACCGCACGGCTACGCCAATCCGAAGCTGGTACGTACGTACGTCAAGAAACTACGCCGGAAACTAGGCGACGATGCAAGTAACCCAATGTATATCTTCAATGAACGCGGAGTAGGCTATCGCATGGCTGGATCAGTGTAGTGCACCCCAAAATTGACAACCAGTTAAGCTACATTCTTACACGTGTCCTTATTTGCTCGAACTCGGCCGGTGATTGTAGTCCAGGGCCTCAAGGGCGAGGCGGGCATTGAGGGTCCGGTCCAGTGCCTAGCCGATGCACCGTCTGCCGCAGGCGTCGAGGATCACCGTCAGCTAGACCCATTCACGAGCCAGACTAATGTAGGTGATGTCCGATACAGAGCTGATTGACGTTGTTAACGTTCAGTTCCGGGACCAGGTTGGCGCAGACGGCGCGGTCTTGGTTCGGGTCGGTGGTCGATACGAGCCGCGGCGGCGCTACGGCTTGGCGGTAGAGGGCAACTGCAAATCAGTGGTGTCGAAGGTGTAAACAGCCTGCAACTCATCATCGATTGCTGCCGTTTTAAGCGCCTTGTGCACGATCAGGGCATCGGCGAAGTTCGCCTCCGTCTCACGATACGCCTGCAAGGCGCTCCAGATCACTTCATCGTCCTCAAAGCGCACGTTGGGTTCCTGCAATAGTTTTTCGACGACGGCGATTATGTCATCCCTGGTTGCGCGATAGCGGAGCAGTACGTTGGTGTCCACTGCAATCAAGATAGGCGTTCCCGCTCCGTTTCAATGGCGTGTTGGCGCGACTGCCCATCGGAGACCGTCTCGTCCGCTCGAAGATGAGCGAGACATCCCCAGGCGCTGCCGGACTGCTGGCGGACTATCGTAATACGACCTTCGTCAACGAAACTCCGGCATTCGTCACCCGGTTCGATACCGGCCACGCGGCACTGATTGGCCGGAAGCGTGAGTTGGCGCTTCGCTGACTTTGGGCATCATTGACTCCAATGCGCTATGCTTGTCGCCCAAGGGCTTGTAACGGCGGAAATGCAGGAGAGGGAAACGGACACGTCAAGGTCCAATAATCTCGTACAGCCCCTCGATCGTCCGTTCCATTTCTTCAGGGGTTGAACGTCCCAATACATGACCGATTCGATCTACCGAAAGGGTTCGAACCTGTCCGATCTTGACCCAGGATTGTTTCGGCAGATCTTTTGAATCCAGGGGAAGAGTCAGAGGGAATCCCGCTCGTTGAGGTTGTCCCGTGATCGCCATGGCGATGACCGTACCGGATCGCTCATTGAAGACCTCATGGCTCAGGATAAGTACGGGGCGACGTCCGGCCTGCTCCTGGCCACGTGCGGGACTCAGGTCGGCCCAGCGGATTTCACCTCTCAATATTCGGGCCAATTAGCCGAATCCTCTTCGAAACCTTCTTCAGCCAGTTCCTGTTCTTCGACAGGCTCCAGTTTCGCACATTCTCGTGCCAATCGACCCCGTTTGAGTCGATCCAGCTTCTCCGAAACGGCTTCCTCGATCGCCTGGCTTCTGTTCTTGTATGACTGCTGCATAATTAACCAGTCGAGTTGCTTGACGATTTTCTCGTCCAATGTGATAGCGATTTTGGATTTCATTACATGTCGCCTCCCAGTATGACGATATATCATACTCATAATAAAGTCAAGTGCTCCGATTCGGTCGCTGAAGCGTTGAATATTAAGGTTGGAGACCGTCGAGGGTTGTCTCTGAGTAAGAGAAGAGATTGATGAACATTGAGTGAAACAGCGAAATCACTGTCTCTGTGTACTTGTAAGACGAAACGGTCGACAACAGGGAAGGAGATCGGGGATTCCAGTTCATTCTTGACAAGTGTCAATTGACACTTTACATACTCAATGATAAAAAGCTTCCAACATCGTGGACTAAGACGCCTTTACAATCGCGGCGACCCCAGCCTTATCCGTCCCGAATATACAGGAGGATCGCGATGCCGATGAAGAACCCGCCACACCCTGGCAAGGTGGTACGCGTGTCCTGCCTGGAGCCGCTTGGTCTGAGTGTTACCGAGGGCGCCAGGGCGCTGGGGGTCAGCCGTCAGGCACTTTCCAATCTGGTGAATTGCCGTTCGCGCGTATCCGGCGACATGGCGGTCCGGCTGGCAAAGGCCTTCGGCTCGACCACGGAGACCTGGATACGTCTGCAGGCAGCTTACGACGTCGCGCAGGCTCAGGCGAAAGAGGATCAGATCGAGGTTGAGCGCTACGTACCACTAACCTGAAGGCCTCTGCCGATGGCATTCGTCTCCAACGCCCGAATGTACGCCGTGAGCCCCGAAGCCGAGGCGGCCTGGAGGGATCTCATCGCCCACGTCGCCGAGGATGCCGGCACGTCGTTCGACTACGTCCCGTACCCGGCGCCGCAGCCGCTCGAGGAGCTCTGGCGCCGCGGCGACATCGGATGCGTGCAAATGTGCGGATACCCGATCGCGCTCGACCTTGCCGACGTCGTGCCCCTGGCATCGCCCATCCCGGCCGCGTCCTGGGCCGGGGGAAAGGCGCTGTCCCGGACCGACCTGATCGTGCGCGACGATGCGCCTTATCGCGAGTTATCCGACACCTTCGGCGGCACCGTGGGCTGGACCGTCGCGCACTCGCAGTCAGGCTTCAACGCATTGAGACATCATCTTCTGGCCTACCGCAGCGAGGATCGTCCGCGTCTCTACCGCCGCTCCGTCGGCAATCTCGTCACGGCAAGGCGCATCTTGGAAAGCGTGGCGGACGGCAGTATCGACATCGGCCCGCTGGACGCCTACTGGCACATGCTCTCCAGGAAGTACCAGCCAGGGCTGACGGAGAAAGTCCGCTTATTGGACGCGACAGAGTCTGTACCGATGCCGGCATTCGTCGCCGTGCCGACGATGCCCCGGCACACGGTCGATCGTCTGCGCGAGGCCTTCTCGGCAGCCCATTCGCGGACCTGGTTCACCCCATTCAGGGAATCGCTCCTCATCGAGGGATTCGAGAAGGTGACGCGCGAGACATTTAATCGTACTTTGGAATGGGCGCAGGCCGCCGATGCCGCTGGTTACCATGAGCCCGCGTAAGGCGTCGAACGCCGGCCGCGCACGCAGATATCCGCCGGCCGCGTACGCCGACCGCCCATCAAACTCGTGAGCTGTCGATCGATGGGGCGCGTGAACCTCGCAACCGATGGCCGCTTAAGTCTGGCAACCGACGGCCGCGCAGGCTCAGCTACCGGCAACCGATCAACCACGAGACAACCAACATGAGCTATGATTTCGATCTTGGAAGCTGGTCCCGGAAGGTCACGACGGACTCGGACACCGCACAACGCTGGTTCGATCGCGGCCTGAACTGGACCTACGGCTTCAACCATGAAGAAGCGGTTGACTGCTTCAGGCGCACGGCCGAAGCGGACCCCGCCTGCGCGATGGCCTGGTGGGGGATCGCCTACGCGAACGGCCCCCACTACAACCGGGCCTGGCTCAGGTACACGGAAGCCGAAATCGCCGAAGTCCTGCCGATCTGCCATGACGCGGTGACGACCGCGATCTCGCTCGCCGGCGATGGGACACCGGCCGAGCAGGCCCTCATCCGGGCGCTGGCAAAGCGTTACCGGAATAACGACGAACGCGACACCGAGGTGCTGGACACCTGGCACTGGGAATATGCAGCCGCGATGCGCGACACGCGCCAGGCATTTGAGGATGATCCCGACGTCGCCGCCCTCTATTTCGACGCGGCAATGAACTGCACGCCGCGCCAGCTCTGGGATCTTCAGACCGGGCAGCCCAACCCGCTCGGCCACACGAGCGAGGTGATGCCGGTGATGGAATCCTGGATGGAACGGATCGAGCGTACCGGGCCCATCCATCCGGGCATCTGCCACCTGTACATCCATATGCTGGAAATGTCGCCCATGCCGGAGCGCGGGCTCAAGGCGGCCGATATGTTGCGCGGGCTGCTGCCCGACGCCGGCCACCTGGAGCACATGTCGGCCCACATCTACGTCCTCTGCGGCGACTGGGCGCAGTCGGTAGTCCAGAGCGAACGGGCGGTCTCAGCCGACGACAAGTACCTGGCCTATGCCGGGGACCAGAACTTCTACACCACCATGCGGTGCCACGACCTCCATCTCTACATGTACACCGCCATGTTTCTCGGCCAGTTCGGCAAAGCCACCCAGGCCGCCGACCGGATCCGCGCGATGGCCACGCCCGAACTGATCGCCGGGAGCGCGCCATTCATGGCCTCCATCCTCGACGGCTACTCCGCCATGAGCATCCACGTTTCGGTTCGCTTCGGCCGCTGGCACGACCTGATCGCATCGCCCGTACCCGAAGAGCGCACGCTGCGCCCTATCGAAACCGCCATGCACGCCTACGGACAGGGCGTGGCGCACGCCGCCCTCGGTCGGATCGAAGAGGCCGAAGCCGCCCGTGACGCGTTCGAACTAGCGGCGGCAGCAATCCCCGAAGACGCGATCTTTCTCAGCAACACCGTTCGGGACATGCTCCGCATCGGCGCGGCCATGCTCGACGGCGAACTCGAATACAGGAAGGGGAACTACGACCGCGCATTCGACAGCCTGCGCCTTGCCGTCTCGCGCGACGACGCGCTAAATTACACCGAACCCTGGGCCTGGATGCATCCCCCGCGCCACGCCCTCGGCGCCCTCCTCGCCGAGCAGGGCCTGTTCAGCGAAGCCGAAGCCGTGTTCCGCGCCGACCTCGGCTTCGACCAAAACCTGGCGCGCTGCTGCCAGCATCCCGACAACGTATGGGCGCTCCAGGGGCTGGTCGAATGCGTCGAACACGGGGGAGATGCCAACGAGCTTCGCCTGCTGCGACAGCGGCTGGAGTTCGCGAAGGCCCGCGCAGACGTTCTCATCGAAACCTCCTGCTTCTGCCGCTAGGTTGACCCCGTGTTGTCTGTGTCTCCATTTCAAAATCCAAGACGGCGAAGGTTTCTCCAGGACGCACCGGCAACTTTGTTGACTTTTACACGAAAATAGTGTACACTAACCTCGTGAATCTTGTTTTAATGGAGTCGACTAAAGGAGGCGGCAAAGAGGAAGCAATGAAGAAGCGACCAGAAGGAGGCAATCATGAAAAACATCACGCTTAGTGCGGACGAGAACCTGATAGAAGCTGCGCGTCGGCAGGCCGTTTCGGAACATACGACTTTAAATCAACAATTCCGACTATGGTTAGAAGACTACGCTCGTCGCGAACAGCGGGCTACCGAAGCCATGCGTGTCATCCACGAGTTGCAAAGCAACATATCCACTGGCGGTCGCAAGTTCACCCGGGACGAAATGAATGAGCGCTGACTACTTCCTGGACACGAATATCTTCATTTACCTGTTTGACGAAACAGATGATCACAAGCGTACGAGGTCGGAAAACCTGGTCCAGCAAGCGTTGGAAGACAGAAATGGCTGCATAAGCTACCAGGTTGTCCAGGAAACAGTAAGTGTCCTAACGGTTAAGCTGAATGCGGCGCCACATCAGGTCCGGCGTATTTTCGAACATGTGTTGATGCCGCTTTGGAAGGTAAATCCAAGCGAGGAACTATACCAGCGTGGCCTTAGTCTTCAGGCCCGCTTCAGATACAGATTCTATGACAGTCTGATCATTGCGGCAGCAATAGAATCAGGCTGTGAAACGCTATACAGCGAAGACCTTCGGCATGGAGAGCAGATTGAGGGTTTGACCATCCGAAGCCCTTTCGGTAACTGAACGCCGCCTCAGAAACTAAACGCACAATCGGACCCACTTCGGTGGGCGTTCGCCATGCGTATCTGGGACGTTCCCCCTTCGATCCTTTGTCGTCAACACCTACTCGGTGAACACCGGGAGCTGCACGGCCTGTGGAACGTAATTACGCTGGGCAAAACCGGATACCGGGAGCATCGGGAGACGAAGCGTTGGATCGGCCGTCTAGCGGCACTGTTCAATCGGCATGAAGCGCTGGTCGCGGAAATGCACCAGCGGGGTTACCAGCATAACACGCCGCTTGATGAGTCGCTTGCCGGTGGGCTCGAGAAACAGGATTTATTGATCGATAGCCTGGAAGAACAGGTCGGCATGTTGACCGAGAAGTCTTGTCCGTGCCCGCTGGCGCTGTTGCCGGGAGTTGATCTGAACGTAGGGCGCTGACCGCCTATAACAACTGTATTGGATGGCACAATTCAATCCGCAGCCGACGGTCCGGCCTGTTCGCACTCCCGGGTGGGATTTAGCAGGCCTGGCGACCCGGCAGCCCCAGCAGTCCCAGCAGCCCGGAAGGTTCTCCCTCTCACTACTTGTCAGAACCCACGCCAACCGGGTATTGAGGCCGCCTGCCGGATCCAACCCGCCAGTTGCTCCGCGTCGAATTCGCCCTCGTAGATGTCGATCCAGCGCGAGTCCTTGTCCTTGCCCGATCCGGGAGGGACGGGCCTGAGCGCCGCGCCCTGGAAGAACGTCACCTTCACGTAGCGCGTGAATACGTGGTAACTCAGGAACCAGCCCTGGTCCTCGATGCCATAGAAGGGCGAGTTCCACCTCACGGCCTTGCGCACGCCGGGCACGGTGCGGACGATGAGTTCGTCGAGGCGGCGTCCCACATCGCTCTTCCAGCCCGGCATGGCCGCGATGTAGGCCTGCACCGGGGCGTCTCCGTCGGCCTTCGCGATCTGAGGGTTGCCGCCCGACAGGAGAACCGGCTTCTTACCTGCCCCTTTTGGGGCGGCCCTTGCGTCGGTCTTTTTCGAGGTGGTCATCGCGCCGGTCTTTTTCGAAGCGGCCTTCGCCGTCGGCTTTGTCGACTTTCCGGACGATTCGTCTGCCATTGGTTTACACCATTCTGCGCATGCCGGCCGTGGTTTTGCGTTGACACCGGTAGTGCGCGGCGGATAATTGTTGTACGATTACGGACGGACGATACGTTCTCTGACGATACGTTCTCTGACGATACGTTCACTAAAGATAACGAGTTGTAGAAAAGAGTGGTTGCATAATGGATTTCGAACAGATCGCATTTGCCTTCGGAGACCTCGCCTGGCTCGCCATAGCGTTCGCGCTGGGCCTGCTGTCCAGGGCCGTCGGGCTGCCGCCCCTCGTCGGATTCCTCTGCGCGGGATTCGTGCTCAATCTGTATGGGATCGGCGGCGGAGAAGTGCTCCGGAGACTGTCGGACCTCGGCATCACCCTGTTGTTGTTCATCGTCGGCCTCAAGCTCAATCTCCGTACCTTCGCGCGGCCGCAGGTCTGGGCCGTCACCGGCCTGCATATGGCCCTGGTCGCGCTGGTCTTCGGACCGGCCATCTTTGCCTTCGCTTATCTGGGAACATCGCTTTTCTCCGGTCTTGATCTCGGCCGGTCTTTGCTGATCGCCTTCGCATTGAGTTTTTCAAGCACGGTGTTCGTCGTAAAGGTACTGGAAGAGAAGGGGGAGACGGCTTCGCTGCATGGCCGGATCGCCGTGGGCATACTCATCGTACAGGATCTAGCCGCCGTTGTCTTTATCGCGCTATCGACGGGTCTGAGCCCGTCATTCACGGCGCTGCTGGTCCTGCTCCTCATTCCGATGCGGCCGCTGCTGGTTTTTGTTCTTCGGCGCGTCGGCCACGGCGAACTCCTGGTCCTCTACGGCTTTCTGCTTGCGCTGGGCGGCGCGGAGATATTCGAGTTGGTCGGCCTGAAGGGCGACCTGGGCGCCCTCGCCATGGGCGTGCTGATCGCCAATAACAGCAAAGCCGACGAAATGGCCAAGACCATGCTCGGCTTCAAGGACCTCTTCCTGCTCGCCTTCTTCCTCTCCGTCGGCCTGTCCGGTCCGCTGACGCTGGACGTGGTGCTCGTCGGCGCGGCCATTACCCCGCTGGTGCTGCTCAAGTCGGCGTTCTTCTACGCCCTGCTGACGGGGTTCAAGTTGCGGGCCCGAACCTCGCTTATGGCGTCGCTCAATCTGACCAACTTCAGTGAATTCGGGCTCATCGTCGCGGCTATCGGCGTTGGCAACGGCTGGCTCGACGGCCGCTGGCTGATCGTCATTGCGATCGCCTTGGCCCTATCCTGCGTCGTCGCGGCGGGCCTCAACGTCTGGTCCCAACAGATCCACGCCCGGTACCGGACGTGGTGGAACCGACTTCAACGGCCCGAGCGGCTCGCCGACGACCGGCTGTTCGATATCGGTGGGTCGAAGATCGCGGTGATCGGCATGGGCCGCGTCGGCACGGCGGCGTACGACAACATGCACAGGCTCCACGGCGGGACCGTCGTCGGCGTGGACACCGACGGGGTAAAGGTGGAACGCCAGCAGGCCAGTGGCCGCCACGTGCTCCTGGGCGACGCCGGCGACGCGGACTTCTGGGATCGCGTGCGGGAAGCCCACACCCTTGAACTGGTGATGCTGACGCTGCCGAACCTGGCCGCCAACCTCGCCGTCCTCGATCAGCTCAAGACCGCCTCGTTCAGCGGCCTGGTAGTAGCCACGGCCCGATTCCCCGATGAGATCGAGCCCCTCGAAGCGGCCGGCGCATCGAGCGTTTACTACCTCTACGCCGAGGCCGGTTCGGGATTCGCCGCACACGCGGCCGAACAGACGGGTTCGAACGTGCCGTGAGGTGGCGGTTACCCTGAGATATTCGCCTGCCGTGTAATATAACTCACACTTGAGGTTGGACTTTTTGGATAAATGCTTGCGGTGTGGTACTGATATTGGTACTTAGTATGTGTTATGCGTACCAAGCATCAGCGTATCCTGGAGAGCGTGTTTCAAAAACCGACGCCGACAGGTATCCGGTGGTCGGATATCGTGTCCATGCTGGAGGCAGTGGAAGTCGAGGTATCGCAACGTGCGGGTTCGCGCGTGCTGCTGAGGAAGGGAACCGAACGTATCGTAATCCACCGCCCCCACTCCGAGCGTGAAACAGGAAGAGCGACGGTGCGCGACGTTGCCGCGTTCCTTGAAACCTTGGGAGTCAAGCCATGATGGAATACAAAGGATACGCCGCCGAGGTCGAATTTGACGAGTCAGTGGGACGCCTTCACGGACGCGTGGTCAACAGCGGCTCCTACCCGATAGCCACCTTTGAGGCTACCGACGTCGATGGGCTTCGACGCGAGTTCCACCGATCCATCGACGAGTACCTCGTTTCTTGTCAAGAGGACGGCGTGGAACCCAGAAGGCCTTTTTCAGGTAAACTCAACGTCCGGCTCGGGCCCGACCTGCATCAACGCGTTGCGCGTCTTGCCGCTGAAAGCGGTATGAGCCTGAATAGCTGGATCAGAACGGCCCTGGAGGAGCGGACGTCGCGATGATGGTTCACGGTGCACCCGCACCCGTGGTGTTCGTTTCACCCGATCCCAGGCGCGTTATCGAAGTCAGAAAAACAATCGTCACTTCTGTCCATTTAAGACTGCATCCAGTCCATCTCGAGCGTCTATATGTGTCCGTGTAATCAACCATAAAGGGTATCCATATAATGCATTGCCAACACCATTCAACCCGCGAATCGATTTCGCCTTCTTCTTCCCTTAATATAAAGCCCGCACTGCAACCTACCCGAGCCCGAAGAAATCCACTCCACATCCTATTCCTAGTCACCCTGCTTGCCCTGGCCTCCTGCGGCAAGGACAGTCCCACCCGATCGACCGGACCAGCGAACGTAGTCGTGACGCCGGCCGCGGTCACACTGTCGGCGATCGGCCAGTCCGTGCAGCTCGACGCGCAGGTGCAGGACGAGGCCGGCGCCGCCTCGTCGGGCCAGGCGGTGGTCTGGGCGAGCCGGAATCCATCCGTGGCCTCGGTAAGCAGCGGAGGGCTCGTTACCGCGCTCGGCAACGGCATGGCAGACATCACGGCCACCGTGGGACAGAAACAGGGAAAGTCTACGGTTACCGTATCCCAGTCGGCACGGACGATAACCATCGAGCCGTCGTCGGTAACGCTGACAAAGGCTGGCGAGACCACCAGGCTGCAGGCTTCAGTGCTGGACGAAAACGGCCAGATCGTCGATGGCGCGGCGGTGAAATGGGCGATCAGCGACGAGTCGGTGGCGACTGTAAGCGACGATGGCCTGGTTTCGGCCGTGCGGAGCGGCAGTGCGGTCGTTACCGTCACCTCCGGCGAGATTTCGGCCAGCTTGGCCGTTACCGTGTCCATCGATATCAGCGATCGCACGACGCTGACCGATTTCTACCACGCGTTGGATGGCCCGAATTGGGAGGACGCTGAAAACTGGCTGAGCGAGGAACCCCTGACCGAATGGCACGGCGTAACGACCGACGCCAACGGACGGGTGATCCGGCTGGAACTGCGGTCGAACAACCTGTCGGGCAGTTTGCCCGGAAGCCTCGTCAATCTTGCCCTGCTGCGGGAACTGGATCTGGCGGGCAACCAGGTCGCCGGCGCCATCCCCGTCGAACTTACCCGGCTCGACGAACTCAGGATCCTCGACCTGGGCACCAACGAAATGTCGGGAACCGTTCCCGGTGAGCTCGCTGTGCTTGCCAACCTGGAAGTACTGAATCTCGGAAACAACAACCTGTCGGAATCAATACCCGCGGAACTGGGACAGGTGACCAGTTTTAAGCGACTGGACCTGGGCGGCAACGATCTGACCGGTACGATCCCGGCGGAACTGGGGCAACTCGCCCATCTCGAGTTCCTGAACCTGGACCGAAACGAACTTACCGGATCGATCCCCGCCGAACTGGGGGACCTGTCGAATCTGGAGTTAATGCACCTGGACACGAACAAGCTGACCGGTCCGATCCCACCGGAACTAGGTAATATGACCGCCATGGAGGATCTGGTGCTCTGGCGAAATCAGTTGTCAGGCATAATTCCGGTCGAGTTGAGTCAACTGACGAACCTGCAACGCATAGACCTCGATGAGAACCAGTTAACAGGGCCGGTGCCCGCGGAACTGGGACAGCTGCCAAACCTCGAGATACTCTATCTTAACTCCAACAAGCTCTCGGGCGAGATCCCGCCGGTGCTGGGCGATCTTCCCAGGTTGCGTCTGCTGAGCCTTTATGGAAACGAGCTATCGGGGCCGTTGCCGGTAGAACTGGGTCAACTCCCCAATCTCGAATTCCTTTACCTCCATAACAACGAACTGTCCGGACCCATTCCATCCGAGCTGGGGCAACTCCAGGATCTCGAAGCGCTGTACCTCTTTGGCAACGAACTGTCCGGACCCGTTCCATCCGAGTTGGGGCAACTCGACGACCTGGAAGTGATGTACCTGCATGACAACCAGCTCACCGGCATGATCCCCGGTTCGTTTTCGGGTCTTTCGGACGTCACCCACTTTTTCTTTCACGACAATGACGGCCTGTGCCTGCCGAGCACCCCGGCCTTGCTGGCCTGGGTCGATGGCCTGGACGAATGGAACGGGTCGCGGTGCGACGAGGCCGGCTTCGCCGAAGGACTGCTCATGGTTGGCGAAGGCGCCGACCGGCTGTACAGGCTGAATCCGAACACGGGGGAAGCCAAGCCTGTGGGTGAAGCCGTGCGATTCGACGTCGACGAGTACCAGCCCTACGGCCTGGCCGCGCATCACGGCGTGTTGTACATGACGGGAGGTTGGAACGCGGCCCTGTACACGCTGGATCCGGAGA
Source organism: Candidatus Latescibacterota bacterium (assembly GCA_022823465.1). Taxonomy (GTDB): domain Bacteria; phylum JAAXHH01; class JAAXHH01; order JAAXHH01; family JAAXHH01; genus JAAXHH01. The sequence continues at coordinate 127,165 of JAJEHX010000053.1, read as the reverse complement.
CCGGAGTGGCCACGCGGGTCGGTGACGCCGTGGAATTCGGGGCCGGCGAATCCCGGCCCATGGGCCTGACGTCCCACGACGGAACGCTGTACATGGCCGGTGGGACGAATGCCCGGCTTTACGCGCTGGATACCGTGACGGGGGAAGCCACCCCGGTCGGTAATGCCGTGGAATTCGGGGCCGGTGAAGATCATCCCTTCGGTCTCGCGTCCCACGGCGGCGACCTGTTCATGGTCGGCTACAACTCGGCCCGGCTGTACGTATTGGATCCTGCCACGGGAACCGCGTCACCTGTTGGCAACACGCCCGACTTCGGCGTCGGAGAAGACCTGCCGACCGGGCTGACTTCACACAGAGGCGTGTTGTACATGACCGGCGGGTGGACGGCGAAACTGTATACCCTGGACGCGGAGACGGGAATGGCGTCGCCGGTCGGGAACGTCGACGAGGACGTCAATCAGTTCGGCGTCGACGAAGATGCTCCAACGGGGCTGGCGTCGATGGTAAGGGTGTCGGCGAGGAGAACAGTGCCTGTGGTGCATGTGATTAAGGAGTGAGGTGTTACACGAATCAACGTAGCAACAAAAACCGTTTGCCACCTGCCCTAGCTTCTCAATCGCGGTCCGTACAGTTCGCCTTGCTCTCATGTTTCCCCATCCCGGTCGCTATCCCTTCGACCGGGGTCCGTCCCTGTTCCTTGAGCCGGTATCTCTGGAGTCGACTTCGGGGTTTTTCTAGAATCATGTACCCGATGCTTCCGTCGGCAACGAGCAACCGGATCACTATGTCGAGCTGGCCGGTAATCTTCTTCTGCCCCTGATTCCGAGAAAGGTTGGCCTTCGACATGGGACCATCCGCCAGTTTCCGGATCACTCTCGCCGCCAGCGACTCTGGCCGCGACTCTGGCTGCGACTCTGGCTGCGACTCTGGCCGTCTCCGTTCGCCACGGGCGGGGTCGCCGGCTTTTCGTGGTCGGTTCAGGCGAACTCATAAACGGGTGTCTGGATTGTACGCACGGGGCTGCGTCGTTCGCGTACGATCATACGCAAACGCTCAACAGTTTCCGGTGAAAAATGGTTCTCCCCGGTCTCGACATTGACGCGCGCCGGAACGTTCTCAATGACAAAAAGCCGTCCGTTGACCTCGATGTGATAGGTGACCTTTTTTTCTACCAAAGTCTCGTTCCAGTCTGCTTTGTCAGCCATGACCTGATCTCCTTACCCTGAAGTCGATCCATCTAGCCGGATCGGGTTCGTACAGGGTGATGAGCTTTATGATCGCCCTTGATGGGTAGCTACAATGTATATGCAAAGGCCTGTTCGCCGCCGTGAACCCGAGCACCAGGCAACTCGGACCGAATTTGTCATCGGGATAGGTTTCGATAAGCTCGCACCTTGCGATGGCGTCGAAAACCTCCTCAACGGAGATATTCCGAATGATGCTTTGATCCGTCGCATGTTGAGAATATTCGTAGCGACCATTCCTGATCTTTTTTGTATTTGGGCGACTAGATCTACTTCGCGATCAACTCCCATGTTTGGGAACTCCACATATTCTCAATATTGCGCTATTCCAAGAGGCCGTCAGGTTCCTCTTTCACATGTGCCTTACTATTCAGCCACAGATGAAGTGAAATATAAGGTAACAGCAAACGAAGATTTAAACAACACCAGTTACTGAACATACAGTTGAGTCCGCTACGCGCTTAAGGCATGGGAATCTTGACAGTTTCAATCTTAGAACACTTATTGAAACCAAAATACGTATATACATTCATGGCACTCCATATCCCATGTCCGCTAAAACGGGTCAACTCCAATCGTTTCAATTTGAGTTTCCGCCAAAAGCCGACTTTCATCATACTTCCTTTGGGTCAGGAGAGTAGGATAATTGGCAGGACAAGAAAATCGGTGGGCTACGTAAGTCTAAAGGAGTTTACAAGGACTATAAAAACAAGGGGACTCCTCGGGTTGGATTCGAACCAACAACCTAGTGGTTAACAGCCACCCGCTCTGCCATTGAGCTACCGAGGAATGTTGCCGTTCAAAACAGCAACAAAATATAGGTTTCCAGTCCTCTAGTGTCAAGTAGTTTGTCGCTAGTAGCCAACATCCGAAAGCGCCTCGACCAACACCGGATTCAGCGTCCCCTGAGCGGTTTCTTCTACGGGTCCGATCATCGTCAGATCAAACGCATCGTCCACGTCGAGTAGCGTCCGGTCCGTCATTGCACTGGAAACTGCTGTAGTAGTCCTAGTCCATCAAGGTGCTGGAGTAGTCCTGGGACTTCCCGGATAAGGGTCTCCGAGTTTCTCGACCTGGTGGTACTTCCCATCGGCGCCGATTACGGTCAGGAACACGGTATCGGAACCCTGGTTGTCGCCGGGACCGTATTTCAGTTGAATGCCGTCGATATCTATGGTTTCAGCGTCCTGCAAAGATCGGAGGAAACATTCGCGACTGAGTTCCGGGCCGCAGGTTTCGAGACCGGCGACGGCCAGACGGCCTGCCAGGTAGCCCTCCAGCGAAACGAACCCTGGCTCCGCCCCGGGCTCGTACTCGGATATCGCGCTGTGATAGCGGGCGACCACCGGGATGCCGCCGTCTCGCGGCAACGGAACCACTTGCGTAACGTAGACGCCGGCGCCGTCCTCGCCCAGGGCGTCGGCCAGCGCGTTGCTGCCCACGAATGAAACGGCCATAAGTACCGGGTCCAATTCGCGCCGTACCAATTCGATCGTCCTGACGACCGGGGCATAGGAGCCAATCATGATGACGGCCTCCGGATTTGCCGCAATGATCCTGAGTGCGGCCCCCTTCACGGCGCTGGTATTGCGCGGGTAGTGCCAGGACGCGACCGGTTTCAGTTCCCGGCGTTCCAGAGCCAGCCGCGTACCCTCCAGTCCGTTCTGGCCGTAAGAATCGTCCTGGTAGAGCACGGCGACGCGCGTTACGCCCAGGTCCGCGGTGAGACGGGCCACCATCTCCTCGGTTTCCTGGTAGTACGAGGCGCGGAAGTTGAGCACGTTGTCCAGGCGTGGGTCTCGCAGGAACTCCGCGCCGGTAAACGGGCCCAGAAAGGGCACCCCGGCCGCGTGCGCCAGCGGGGATGCCGCACGGGAGGTGGGCGTACCGACGGCTCCGACAAGGGCGAATACCTCGTTGTTCTCGATCAACTGCTCGGTGTTGGTATAGGCATAGTCGTCTTCGTATGCATCGTCCATGGTCTCGAGCTTCAACCGGCGGCCATGGACGCCGCCCGCCTGATTGGCCTCGTGAAACGCCGCCTCGATGCCCAGGCGCATCTGCCTGCCCAGTTCCCGGGCCGGCCCGGAGAAAGCGGCGGACTGGCCGAATAGGACTTGGGCGTCGGAAACCCCCGGACTTCTTACGCGTTCATGCTCCGTTGTTGCGCTAGGCGGCGCAGTCGTTGCCTCCGGCGGCGCAGTCGCTGCCTCCGGCGGCGCAGTCGTTGCACTAGGCGGCGCGGTCGTTGCCTCCGGCGGCGCAGTCGTTGCGTTGGGCGGCGAAGTCGTTGCTCCCGCGCTGTTGTTTTGCGTGGTTTCTTCCTGCCCGTCCCGACACGCCATGCCCAGGGTTGCCACCAGCAAGCCCGCCGCCGTCACCAGGGATATCGGCCGGAAGATCTGACATCGTGTCAACATTGCTACCGTCCTCCCTGGTTGAGCTCAGATCAATTGTGACGGCGTTTCGGATTGCCTTGCGGAGACCATTCCGGCGACATCGGAAATCGAGCTGGCAATGTGGGAGAAGCCGTCACCCTAATGCTCGCCGGTGGCCTGCGCGACCATGAGTTCCACGATATCGCTTCTGGTAATGGATCCCAGAAACGCTTCGGATTCCCGTTCCACGACCGGCATCACGGAAACGGAGTGCTCGGACATTCGTTGCAACACATCTTCGATTTGCTCGTCGGGCCAGGCCAGCGGGGGTTCCCGGCGCATTACGTTTTCGAGGGGGGTTTCGGACCACGAACCCTTGGGCAGGTATCTGAGCATCTCCACGGAGACGATGCCGACCATACCGTCACCATCGACCACAACATAGTCGTGCTGCTGGGAGGACATCCAATGTTCGGCGAGGTCGCCCACCGAGAGTTCGGGGGTCGGATGCCGCTGCGTCCGGTCCAGGATGTCGTCAACCGTGATGTGATCCAACACGAACCGGGAGATGCCCTGCGGAAGGTCGTCCAGCTCGTTCGGCACGTCGATCCGGCGACTGGCCCGGTTTACCGTGTAGCTGATCACCGGCGGCATGAGAAAGATGTAACCGATCATCACCAGCACCAGGAAGGAGAACACGTCCTCGTCGATGATTCCCGAATTCCACAGGACAAGCAGCAGGGCGATCTCCGCCACGCCTTTCCCCATCAGCCCGGTAGCGACGGCGTACGGGACCGTGAGGCGGGAAACATAGGCGCCGATGAAAGCGCCGGCGAAGTTTCCCAGCAACGGGATCAGCGCCAATCCGGCCATTGTCCATGGCGGCAAGGCCGCGAAAGAGAAACTGAAGCTCAATCCGGCCGAAGCGAAGAAGAGGGGTACGAACAGACCGTCCGCGACGCTGCGGAGCCCGGGGATGATCTCACGCCGCACGTGAAAGGACAACCCCGACAGCGATGCGCCGAACAGCAATGCCCCCAGTGTGCCGTGCAAGCCCACCATTTCAGCACCGAAGACCATCAGGAACAGCACGCCGAGCAGCAGGCCCAGCGAAAGCTGCGGTACCTGGATTACCCGCTGCAGCAACGCGATCACCGGAGGCAGTCCCCGGGACATAAAAACCCAGGACACCACCGTGAAGCCGGCGATTTTCGCCAGCAAAACCAGTATCCCGACTGCGGATACCTCCTGAGTGTGTTCCCCTATGCTGAACCCGATCACCAGCAACACGAGCAGCTCGGCGATGATCACCACCGTGAAAATCTGCAGCCCGATCGGTTTGTTCAGTTGACCGTCGTCGGTAAGCACTTTGGCCACAATGCCCAGGCTGGTCATCGACAGCACGCCGGCCAGGGCCAGCGATTCCATGAAACTCAGTCGTAGTCCGAAATCGAAAACGAATTCCGTAGTGACCAGCAGGGCGGTCCCCAAAGAGCAGACTACGGATAGAATGGCGGCGATGAAGTAGCGTCCGCCGATGGAGGACATGAAGCTGGATATGTCAACCTCGTCGATTCCAATCAGGAAAAAGAACAGGAAAATGCCCAGCGTCAGCATCAATTCGAGGGGCAGTGAAGACTCGATCCACCAGACGCCGGACAACTTGAGAACGGGACCCAGGAGGATGCCCGCCGTCGCGTAGGCGACAATCGACTTCAGGCGCAAACGGCGGAATACGCCCTCGATCAACTTGGCGACTATGATCAACAACCCCAGGGACAGCAAGGATCCCTGGTGATCCAGTGCGCTCTGGATACCAAACAGTTCGGCTATCCCTTGAAGCGAGAGTCCATCCATATTAACAGCCTGGGGGAAATACCCCGATTTTCGGAATAATGTTGTTTCTCTGGTAGCAAGTTACAAAATGTTCACGCGGCAGCATTGAGAGAAGTGTAGCAAAGACATATTAGTTTATAAGCGTTATTATGGTATTTACATAAATAACACTTCAGGTACCATTTTCAAGTCGTTTTCTCTTCCATCTGTTACCATTTCATACCAATCTGTACTGCACGCTCGACCGGGACACAGAGTTAAGCTTCCTTCTGAACGAGGAGGCGCCCCATGTCCCTGAAACGCCGTCAGTTCACCCGCGAGTTCAAGCTCCAGGTGCTCCAGGAAACAGATTCGGGCAGGACGATCAGTCAGTTCGTCCGTGAGCATCAGGACCATCTCACGCTGATCCACAGGTGGCGGCAACAGATTCGCCTGCAGGGTGACCGAATCAGAAGCTGTACGTCATATTCAGGGTGACCGCATCAGAAGTTATACGTCATGTTCAGGCTGGCGCCGAACAGCATGATTTTGTCGGTCGAGACGTAGTATATGACGTCGAAACCCCGTCCGACCGACGACTCGTGGCTGCGGAGCTGCGTCCACCTGTCCCCGGCGTCGAATTCGCTGAACTTCGCCCAGCGGACCTTGAGGCCTATTCCCACTTTTTCGCTCAGCGCATAGTCCGCGCCCAGGACAGCCTGGTAGGCGGTCAGCGTATCGTTCAGCTTGTGCCGGCCTATGGTGGTCGTTCCGGCAATCCGCGCCTTCCGCAGGGGATCTTCGAAGGTCGAGATTGCGTCCGGATCGTCATTGCGTTTGAAACGCCCGTAATAGTCAAGGGAAGTGCTGGCGAGCCCCACGCCGACCCCGAAGTAGGGCGTCCAGGCGGTGCTCGTCTGGAAGTCGTAATACACGTTGGCGAAGACGCCATGGGCTAGCAGGTCCTCGAGTCCGCCGTCGATCGTTTCGATTTCCTGGCGCTGCTTCTGCTGCGTTATCTCGTCGATAACCTGCGACTCGCCCGCGCCTTGTCCATAGGTCGTGGTCCGGTAGATGTACTCCCCTTCGACCCGCAGCCCGCTCCAACCGTAACCCAGGGCAAGCACGCTCTGCACCCCGTTGCCTCCGCCGACTTCGTGGCTCCACGCCGTGATCGGCGGTACGCTCGCGCATTCATCCGCGCTCGTCTCGCCCAGTCCCGGATTGGAAATCTTGTCGCACCGGGTGCTCCAGTCGTTGTCCCGGGCGTCGAGCGTCAGGCCGGGCGCCACGGCGACGCCCAGATTGGTCCGAAGGTACCAGCCGTCCTGGGCGGCTGCGCGGCCAGTGATAGAAACCATCGCCAGGCAGAGGGCTATGGCCGCAATGTTATACTTCATGATCGCAACGCGATATTTCATGATTCGGTCCCCTTTCGATCCAGGCCGCTTCCGGTCTCTTCGACCACGAGATCCACCACGGCGCGCAGGGCTTCCTCCTCCGAATCCCCTTCGAGGCGGCGCAGGCGGTAGTGGTCGATCTGCCGGTCCGACCCGGTACCGTACCGGATGAGGTCCAGGAGGTGGCGCAGTTCGTCCGCGCACCCCAGGGCCTTTGCGTCGTCGGACAGTTCATCGACCAGGGCGCCGGCGTACTCGTCGATATCCAGGCGGCCCGATCCCTCGGTGTCGCCCAGGAAGGCGACCACGCCGTACCGCTGGGCGAGCCAGCAGTTCTCCTTGATCAGTTCCGTCGGTGGTTCGGGCGGAAGGCGGTTCTCCATATCCAGTCTGAGCAGGTACCTTACCAGGCAGGCGTAGAGCGCCACCACGCACAGGGCGTCGTCCACGGTCTGGCAGATGTCGCAGATGCGCAGTTCCAGGGTGGGGAAGGCCCGGGAAGGACGGATGTCCCACCAGAGTTCGCTGCTGTCCTGAATGAACTCCATCCTCCGGTAGTCTTCGACCAGGTTCTCGAATTCCGCCCAGGAGTGCAGCGGCCCGGGCAGCCCCGTGCGCGGCATGCTGCCGAAGAGGGTCAGGCGGTAGGACTTGAAACCGGTTTCCCGCCCGCTGCTGAAAGGGGAAGAGGCGGAGAGCGCGTGAAGCAGGGGCAGGTATCGCCGCATCGCCGTCATGACCCGCACACGGCTGTTTCCGTCGCCGAACCCCGCGTGGATGTGCATCCCGCCCACGAGCAGTTCCCGGACGGCCTGCTGGTAGGTCATGGCGAACTGTTCGTAGCGCTGTTCCGCCGTAGGGACCTGCTGATGCCAGGCGGCGAAGGGGTGGGTGGACGCCGCCATGACGGAGGCGCCGTGTTTCGCCGCAGCGTCGATGACGAGGCGGCGGGTTTCGATCAGAGCGGCCTGCACGTCCGCCACGGACGAGCAGACCCGCGTCGTGGTTTCGATCTGGGACCGGAGGAATTCCGCCACGACCTGGTGGTCCCCGCGGTTCTTTTCGCACTCCTGGAAGATCCGAGGATCGGGGTCGGACAGCAGGTCCCGCGTTTTCGGATCGACCAGGAAGAACTCTTCCTCGACGCCGAGCGTGATGGCGAAGGGATCTGCGGTGCGGTCTTGTGCCATGTTGTCTCCCGTGCTGGATTCGGGGAGATTTTACATGGCCGGGAACCCGGAGTCAACTTGTATCGAGCAACGCCTTCCTCACTTCGTGCCAGTTCATTGTTCTGTCCGAGGAATCTCGCAGACGCTCGATAGCTACGTTTAGATCGCCATAGTCGTCGAGGTAACGATGAAGCGCCTGGCGAACCAGAGTGGATCGGCTGATCTCAAGTTCCGTAGCGACCGCATCCAGTGCTTCAAGGAGGCTGTCCGGGACCGTTGCTGTGATTTTGCTCATCGGCAGTACCCTCATCGGCAGTACATGGGGCGCAAGTAAGTTAGAATAGGGTTAGTTCATTACTGTTAGTATAGTATGAATAACCTTCGATTTCTCGAACGCTGAACGATATTCTTTGGTCTGATCGTACGGTCTATCAGGTTGACATGGCATGATTTCGGAGCTAACTTGGATAGACCCACCAGTACGCTGGAGGCCGTCCTCCGTGATAAAGAAAACAGTACAAATACGACCCCTCAAGGATGAATCTGCCTCGTCGGACGATCTGGCTTATTGGATGAATAAAACGCCGGAAGAACGGATTGCTGCGGTCCAATACCTTCGCCGACAAGTATATGGAAACAAAGTCGATGCCCCCATGCAACACGTCGTTGGGATTGTCAGGCGATCTTCACGTTAAGTAAAGGAAAACAACATGCGACCTGTACTCTTGCTTCTGCTGATTCCCTGCCTGATGGCTGTAACCGGTAAATCAAACGCCCAGGTTTCAATCGAAATCGAAGGACATGCATCCTTCGCCCTGGAAGACCTGAGCATACTGGCGGACGGGACAGGATTCGGCGGTTCCGTGGCCGTTACCTATCCGCTCGAGTCTTGGAATGTGCTTGATCTGGTCGGGAAGGCCGGTTTCAATCACTATGGTACGCGCAAAGAGGAACTCCTCTTCGAGGGCGATATCCAGGTTGACATCGACGCGGCATACCAGGGGATTCCGATCACCGCGGGGGTTAGAATGTATTACGGCCAGGCCAGGAAGTTCTTTGTCGAGGGGCTTGGCGGCGTGGAGATCAAGCGGGGCGACTTTGACGACTTCGACTTTAAGGACGAGACGTATGCGATGGATCCGGTCGCGTCTGTCGGCGGCGGCATATTGATTTCGCGGCGATTAGGCGTCGTCGCGTCATTTGGCATGAGTAACGATCTGTGGAGATATGCGAACCTGGGTGTTACGTTTCGTTTTGGGGGGTGATGGATCTCCGGACTCCACGGGGCAAAATAAAAACGCGGGACTCACATCGAGCCCCGCGTTTCTGCTTTTCCACCCTCAGTTCACCACCTCGTAATCCGCGTCGATGGCGCCGTCTTCCTTCTTCTTTTTCTGCGCCTGCGGATCGCCGCCGCCCTGCCCATCGGCGCCCGGTGGCGGCCCCTGCGGTCCGCCCGGCCCACCGTCGGGTCCCGGCTGCGCGCCGGCCGCCTGTGCCGCCTGGGCGGCCTGCTCGGCCTGGGCCTGCTGGTAGAGGACTTCCGCGAGTTTCTGTGAAGCCTGGGTCAGCTTCTCGGTAGCCGCCTTGATGGCCGCCGGGTCGCTGCCCTCGAGCGCCGTCTTCAACTCGGCCAGGGCCGCATCGATGGCGCCGCGGTCCTCTTCGGAGAGCTTGTCGCCATGCTCTTCCAGCGACTTCTCCGTGGAGTACACGAGTTGGTCGGCCTGGTTGCGGGCTTCCACCTCTTCCTTTTTCTTCGAGTCCTCGTCGGCGTGGGCCTCGGCGTCCTTGACCATCTTGTCGATCTCGGATTCCGACAGGCCGCTCGAGGCCTCGATGCGGATCTGCTGCTCCTTGCCCGTGCCCATGTCCTTGGCCGAGACCTGGAGGATGCCGTTCGCGTCGATGTCGAAGGTCACCTCGACCTGCGGCATGCCACGGGGCGCCGGCGGGATGCCGTCCAGGTGGAACTTGCCCAGCGTCCGGTTGTAGAGGGCCATGTCGCGCTCGCCCTGGAGGACGTGCACCTCCACCGAGGGCTGATTGTCCGCCGCCGTGGAGAAGACCTGGCTCTTCTTCGTGGGGATCGTCGTGTTCCGGTCGATGAGCCGTGTGAAGACGCCGCCGAGGGTCTCGATGCCCAGAGACAGCGGGGTGACGTCGAGCAGCAGAACGTCCTTCACCTCGCCGGACAGCACCGCGCCCTGGATCGCCGCGCCGATGGCCACGACTTCGTCCGGGTTCACGCCCCGGTTGGGCTCCTTGCCGAAGAGTTCCTTGACGATTTCCTGCACCTTGGGCATGCGCGTCGATCCGCCCACGAGCACCACCTCGTCGATGTCGGAGGTGGACAGGCCCGCGTCGGACAGCGCCTGGCGGCACGGCCCCACCACCCGCTGGACGAGGGGATCCACGAGCTGCTCGAGTTGCGCCCGCGTCATGGTGCGGTTCAGGTGCTTGGGACCGGAGGCGTCCGCCGTGATGAAGGGCAGGGCCACTTCCGTCTGTCCCGCGGTCGAGAGTTCGCACTTGGCCTTCTCGGCCGCTTCCTTGAGCCGCTGCAGGGCCATGGCGTCGCCGCGGAGGTCGATGCCGGCCTCCTTCTTGAACTCGTCCGCCAGGAAGTCCACTACGGCCTCGTCCAGGTCGTCGCCGCCCAGGTGGGTGTCGCCGTTGGTCGCCATGACCTCGAAGACGCCGTCGCCGATTTCGAGGATCGAAATGTCGAAGGTGCCGCCGCCGAGATCGAAGACCGCGATCTTCTCGTTGCTCTTCTTGTCCAGCCCGTAGGCCAGCGAAGCGGCCGTCGGCTCGTTGATGATGCGCTTGACGTCCAGGCCCGCGATGCGGCCGGCGTCCTTGGTGGCCTGGCGCTGGCTGTCGTTGAAATAGGCCGGTACGGTGATCACGGCCTCGTCGACGGTCTCGCCCAGGTAGTCCTCGGCCGTCTGCTTCATCTTCTGCAGGACCGCCGCGGAGATCTCTGGGGGCGAGTGCGACTTGTCGCCGATTTTTATGCTGACCTGGCCATTCGAGCCTTCCACCACGCTGTAGGGCATACGGGTGCGTTCGTCGGGCACCTCTTCGAAGCGGCGTCCCATGAACCGCTTGACGGAGTATATCGTCGCGTCGGGATTGGTCACCGCCTGCCGCTTGGCCGTGGCGCCGACGAGCCGCTCGCCGTCCTTTGAAAAGCCCACGACGGAGGACGTGGTCCGGCTGCCTTCCGCGTTCGGCACCACGGTCGGCTCGCCGCCCTCGACCACCGCCACGCAGGAGTTGGTCGTGCCCAGGTCGATTCCAATGATCTTGCCCATGAGTTGTTGCTCCTAAGAAAACTACCTTGAACAGGAAAAGGCGGACCGGGCTCGACCTTTGAAACAGTCAAGTCCGGCTGCCCTCTTGAAAAGGCAAGCCGCGCTAGACCCTTCAGTTGGTCAAGTCCGGCCGGCCCTCGTGAATAAAACGGGTCATGCCCGCCCCAGAATAGAGGCGGACTGTGCCCGCTTCAACCAGAAAATGGACCGGTCCGCCCCTTGTTCAGAGGCGGACCATGCCCTTTTCCGTGACGAGGCGGTTCGCCCCGTCCCGGCGGTTCGTCCACTCCGACCGCGGTCTCAGGCCACGGTAATCGGAATCTGCCTGGGCTGCGACTCCTTCGACTTCCGCAGCGTGATCGTCATGACGCCGTCCTTGTACGTCGCGTCGATCGATTCGGTATCCACCGCGTCGGGCACCGGGAAAGCGTGCTCGAACTTGCCGCGGGACTGCGGCTCCGCGTCGCCATTGAGGCCGAAGGGACTCTTGCGCTCGCCGCTTACGGTCAGCACGCCCTTCTCCAAGTTGATCGCCACGTCGTCGGAAGCCACGCCCGGCAGGTCCACCGCGACCAGGAAGGCGTCCTCGGTTTCGTGCGTGTCCACGCGGGGCGACCAGCGGGTCGTGAGTCCGGAACGGAACGGGAAATGCTGGAACATGCCGTCCAGCTCGGTCTGCAGGTTGTGCAGGTTACGCAGCGGCAGAATGGTTGTCGCTCTCATGATGCTCCCCCTTTTAAAGATACACGGTAAACGCTTTGTATACTCTTTGCTGTCTTTCGGAACCGAATGGCCGTCGCCGGCGTACATTAGTTAAGCAACCCAGGCGATGCGGCTGAACTGGCATCCGCAGTATAGTTATTGCAAAGACCGTGCCAGTTTGAAAAAATGCATCCGAAAGAAAGTAGAAAAAGAACCGTAACATGTTGATTCCAAGACGGTTAGGGCAAAACAGAGGGAATTCGAGAAATACCCGGAAGATTCGACTATTGGGGTATGACCACATAAAATATGCCAATTTGGCAGAATATGACAAAATGGCATATCGCGGCTGCCAATAGCATACGGACGAATTTGAGGGCAGGAGGTGAGACCACATGAAGCTGACCAAGAAGATCCAGGTTCGAGATGACCAGGCCCTGGACATCTACCTGAAGGAAATCGGGGATACGGAACTGCTTACACCAGAGGATGAGGAGGAACTCGCCCGTCGCATCCGGGATGGGGACGAGAAGGCCCTGGAGACCATGGTCCACGCGAACTTGCGTTTCGTCGTGGCCGTGGCGAAGCAATACCAGAACCAGGGGCTTGCCCTTTCCGACCTGATCAGCGAAGGGAACATGGGCCTGATGAAGGCCGCCCGGCGGTTCGACGAGAAGAAGGGATTCAAATTCATCTCCTACGCCGTCTGGTGGATCCGGCAGGCCATTCTCCACGCCCTGGCCGAACAGGCCCGGTTGATCCGTCTCCCCGTCAACAAGATCGAGGAGTTGCGCCGGATCGAGCGTTCCATCAAGAAAAAGGAAACCGAGCGGGCGAACGCGCAGGCCGCTTCCGACGATGGGTCCGACGCGAACGAGGAGCCGGGCGCGGACCTCGGCCGCCATCCCGCCATGCCGGAATGGGCGAGCACGCCGCTCTCGCTGGACGCGCCGATCGGCGACCAGGACGCCTATACCCTGATGGACCGGCTCAGGGACCAGGACAGCAAGATGCCGGACGAGGAACTGCAGGAAGCGCTGTTGCGGAACGAGGTGAGGCGCGCGGTTTCGACCCTGTCCGACCGCGAGAGCGAAGTGTTGAACCTCTACTTCGGTCTGAATTCCGACCGGACCTACACCCTCGAGGAGATCGGGGTGCGGTTCGGCCTGACGCGGGAACGGATCCGCCAGATCAAGCAGAAGGCCATCAACAAACTGCGCCACACCCGCAAAGGCACGCGCCTGGCCGCCTACGCGGACTGACTGGGAGGCGGTCGCCTCACCGCCTGCGCGGATTGAAGGAGTCGGGCCGGATGTAGCCGGCTGGCGCGGGATTCGGCCGGCCGCACGGTACAAACCGGCCAATGACAGATATAGCGACCGCACGCTTTAGGAAATAGCGGCGTCGCGTGAACTCTTGTGCGGACCTGACCATGATCCGTCTGCCGTTGCCCCGGCGGGAGTTTACCGGCGCCGCTTTTCTGTTTATATTGTGGAGTTCTACGCGTGTGGACTAAGCCAGCAGTGAAGATGTTATGTCTGAGAATCGAATCGATTAATCTGAATACCTAGATCAGCGTATTGTGATGACAAGGACTCAGCAGCGTTTATCGCGTCCCGCGTATACCAGTTCTTTGTCAACGCGTAAGTTTTTCCGTCTACCTCGAACAATTCATTTTCGTCAATATAGAACCGCTTCGGTCGATCTTTCGAAATTGAGCGTAGTTCGCGCTTGAAATCTCTCGGACTTATTGTTCCGTCTATTACATGGAATGAATTTGGCCTGATCTGTTCTATTAATTTGATTACATCTTTTATTGGCTTTCCCTTTGAAATCACGTATCGCGTGACGTGATGGATCATTCTATTACTGCTCAGGTTTGGTTGTTCGTTTCCTTCCGTTGTTACCTCGAAACGTGCAGTATCCCTCGACCTCTTTCTAACCTCCCGCTCTTTCATCGTTTTCTCACGAATCCTTACCTGATATTCCTCTGCTTCCGGCAACGGAATGACCGTTTGGATATCGAGGAATGTACCATCCCTGTTCGCATACGGATTCATACGTACGCAACGGATATCCAGGCCAAGGTTATTTAGCCACATTACTGATGTATAGAGTTCCCTTGAGAATTCCGCGGAGGCAAGCACGATTCTCACATCCTGAGCGAACTCTTCTTCACGCTGATCTTCCCAACCCAGAAAATCCAACAAACCCTCTTCTGGATTGGTCTCACTGCCGTTTTTGCTTAGGTAATTTCCGTATATTTCCACAAGCTTGTCGAAGGTCAGCGCCGAAATCATAGCTGCATATCTCAGAGCCTGAAGTTCCATGTATCCGCCATCGGTTGTGCGTTTGAGTTCGATCACAACCAAACTGGCGTCTTTGTCGATACCCAACAGATCAATCCGGTTTCTATTATCCTCCCAGTCACTGAATTCCTCGGATACAATTAGAGTATCTGGAGAAATCGCACTGATCTGAGACTTAAGCATTTTCTGCAGATCTATTTCTTTAAGATTCTGGTCTTTGAATGTAGTCTCATCAAGTTTTACGAGCTGTTTATCGTGTATTTTGTAAATCGGCATGGATACCTCTTTTGTCCAGACAGCTTTACCAAAAACAATATTCAAATGGTCAGTGTGGTATTTCGGGCTCGCTGGCGTTATGAAATACAAATACCTTCGCCCATGTTCTTCACGTTAAGCAATAACATCAGTTCGGATGTTCCGCCGAATCGTTCTGTTCTTGAAGAACACAGAGTATTGGGTATTGCAAATCTGAGAAGGTACTTCAGCGCTTCTTCTCCCGCTCCATGTACATGTCGAAGTCCATTTTCTCGTACCATCCGCCTTCGACAAAACGCAACATGGGAGCGAAGAGTTCTGGCCCGTAATACCCTCTGACGGGTAAGATGGGGCGGCCTTCCGAGGAGATGAACCACGTGGTGGGATACATGTTCACCCGGAACATCAGGGCCACCTGTGCTTCGCTGATGGCCTGGCCTTCGATAATCAGCGGGCGGGAGGACTCCGCGTTCAGCTTCACGGAGATGAAGGATTTGCTCAGTTGCTTCAGCACGCCCTCGTCACGATAAGTCTTCTCGTTCATCCTTTTGCAGTTGGGGCACCAGTCGGTGTAGAAGTTGACGATGATGAGCTTGCCGGAGTCTTTGGCCAGCGCCAGGGCTTTGTCGAGCCGTTGCCAGTTGGGCTCCGCCGCCTTTTCTTCGTTCCTGTCCCCGGCTGAGGCGTCCGCGGTACCGATTGTCATACCGAAGACTACGGCCAGCAAGGCGGCGAGGGTAGCGCTCTGCCACCGCGCGAATGTTCCTGATTTGAAAACTTGTGTGAATCTGTCTACCGCTTCGTACACCATGATGTGAATTCTCGAGGAGATGAAGCGCCGATTAAAGCAACACAGCGCAGTAGGGGTTGCCGTTCCTATAACCTACCGATCCCAGGCCGAAAGTCAAGCCGAAACCCCTGTTCGAACCCACCGAGATAGGGCTTGTCATCCCCCTGCCCTCCCGGTATTATTAGGGATTCGATAAATGCAGTACGGCAATAACTGCCAGCTGCGGTGCTTCTGCCAGTTGCGGCATTTCCGCTGGCTGCGCACTTCTGCCAGTTGTGGCATTCTTGATCTACAGCTATCCGGCACACAGCAGGTTCCGTGAGGCGGCGTCCATGACGATGCTTGAAACAACATACCGGCAGACCTTCGACCAGTCGGCCGCGCTGTACGAGCGGGCGCTCGAGCGGTTCCCGAACGGCGTAACCCACGACGGCCGGTTCATGCGCCCCTTCCCGGTTTACATCGACCGGGCACAGGGATCGCGGAAATGGTCGGTAGAGGGTCGGGAGATCATCGATTACTGGATGGGGCACGGATCCCTGATCCTGGGCCACAGTCATCCGGTAATCGTACAGGCGATCGCGGAGCAGGCGGCCCGCGGCACCCACTACGGGGCGTGCCACGAACTCGAAATCGAGTGGGCGGACCTGATCCGGCAACTGATGCCCTCCGCGGAGACGGTCCGGTTCGTTTCGTCCGGTACGGAAGCCACGCTCATGGCCATCCGGCTGGCGCGGACCTTCACCGGACGGCGCAAGGTCATCAAGTTCCGGGGGCATTACCACGGCTGGCACGACCAGGTGCTGGACGGCGTGGGGCCCGGCAACAACCGGCCCATGCCCGGCGTGCTTCGGGAGGTGTTCGACACGCTGATCAGCCTGCCCGAAGTCAACCTGGACCGCGTGGCGGACGTCCTGAAGCGCGACAACGACGTCGCCTGCCTCATCCTGGAACCCACGGGCGCCATGTTCGGGGGCGTGGAGCTGTCCGATGACATCATTCCGGGTCTGCGGGAGCTCACCGAACGGTACGGTGTGATCTTCATCATGGACGAGGTCGTTACGGGATTTCGGTGCGCGCCGGGCGGGGCGCAGGAGCATTACGGAGTCAAGCCGGACCTGAGCACGCTGGCCAAGATCGTGGCTGCGGGGCTGAATGGCGGCGCCCTGGTCGGCCGGGCGGACATCATGGAACTGCTGGAGCTTCGGGACGACTCGGAATGGCAGTCGGAAAAGAAGATGCTGCACTACGGGACCTTCAATGCCAATCCCCTCTCCGCGGCCGCGGGTATCGCCATGCTGAAACGCATCGCCGATGGCCGGGACATCGCCACGGCCAACGAACGGGCAGTAGAGTTGCGCGAGAAAATGTCGGAGGTGCTGGCTGCCAACCGGCTGGACGGCTGGCGGGTCTACGGCTCCTTCTCCGGTTTCAAGATTCTGTCGGCGGGAACGGCCACCGCGGACCGTCGAGGCGACGCGGATATGCTGCACGCGATACGGCAGGCGCTGCTCCTGAACGGCGTGGATTGCATGGGGGTCGATGGACTTACCTCATCGGTCCATACCACCGAGGACGTGGAGCGTACGGCGGAGGCCTTCGACGGCGCGATTTCGTTGCTGAAGCAGGACGGCATAATCGCTTGACAGCGGTGGCGCCCGCGCTTAGGTTGCGCCGGTGTCGGCAGACCACTCCCGCCCTTGGAGGAAGCCGCTAGTTTGAGGGTGTCCGCCCTTTGAGGAAGCACGCGCGAGATTGAGGAAACCGTGTGAGATTCGACGCGCGGCGTGACAGACATGCCCAAAAACCTTTGTTTGTACCTGATTTAGCACTGTTTCCAGCAACCATTTCGAGTAACCGTTTCGAGTAACCGTTTGATCAAGGAGAGAAGACATCATGGCGACCGAAAGAGCCGGTGCGGCGACCTTTCAAGGCAACGGATTGACCCTGGTCGGTGACGAAGTGAAGGTTGGAGACGCGGCGCCGGACTTTTCCGTGCTCGGCGGCGACCTGTCCGCCGTTACTCTGGCGGATTACGAAGGCAAGGTGAAGGTCATCTGCCTCGTGCCGTCCCTGGACACGCCGGTTTGCGACACCGAAATCCGCCGCTTCAACGAATCGGCCGCGGGACTCGGCGACAACGTCGCGGTGCTGGCGGTCAGCACGGACCTGCCCTTCGCCCAGAAGCGCTGGTGCGGCGACGCGGGCGCCGACAACGTGACCGCCCTGTCCGACCACCGGGACACTTCGCTGGGCGTAGCCTACGGCGCGGTGATCAAGGAACTGCGCCTGTTGTCGCGCGCCGTCTTCGTTGTCGACGCCTCCAACACGGTCCGTTACGCGGAGTACGTGAAGGAAATCACCGAAGAGCCCGATTACGACGCCGCCCTCGCGGCCGCCCGGGCCGCCGTCTGAGGATCGAAGGACCAGCCCAATCCAGTGAAGCGGCCGGGGTCGTTATCCGCCCCGGCCGTTTTATTTGATGCTCACTTCCGAACGAGGAACGAGACCATGGCCGAGCTCACCTATCACGCGCACGCCAGTTTTTCCCTGTCCGACGGCAGCCATGACCTGCTTTTCGATCCCTTTATCACCGGCAATCCGATGGCGACGATTTCAGCAGACGATCTGAACCCCGACTACGTTCTGCTGACCCACGGACATTCCGACCATATCGCCGACGCCGTGCCCATCGCCACGCGCTGCGGCGCGACGATCATCGCCTCCTTCGAACTGGCCAATTACTGCGAGGCGCAGGGCGCCGCCACGCACGACCTGGGGATCGGCGGGTCGAACACCTTCCCCTTTGGGCGGGTGAAGCTGACCCAGGCGACCCACAGTTCTTCCGTCACTGCGGACGACGGTACCATCGTGTACCTGGGCAATCCCGCGGGCATCATCGTCGACTTCGACGGGAAGAGGATCTACAACACGGGCGATACGGGTCTTTTCGGCGACATGGCCCTGATCGGCCGGCTGGAGAAGCCGGACGTGGTGATCATGCCCATCGGGGACAACTACACCATGGGCATCGACGACGCCGTGGAGGCGGTACGGATGATCGGCGCAGGGACCGTGATCCCGGTCCACTACAATACCTTCCCCGTAATCGAGCAGGATCCGGCCGAATTTGTGGAAAAGGTGGGCGACCTGGCCCGGTGCGTCGTATTGAAGCCGGGCGAATCGGTACAACTGTAGGCAGATCAATATGCGCGGGGCCATGCCGGTCGATTGAATACCAGGCCGGCGGAAGCGGATTCTACATCGGCCGCCGCAGACGCATGGCCATCATGGGCGGAGTTTCCTTGAAGTTCGCCCATGAAAACGCGTGGTTGGCCTCAACGCTTTCGTCGAAGGCGCGCTCCTCGAATCCGTCCAGGACGAACCCCGCTTCGAAACACGCGGACAGCAGTACCGAAATGGGGCGGTGGAAATAGTATTGTGGCACGGGCTGTCCCACGATGCCCAGGCCCTCGAAGGGTTGCGGCGTCAGGTAACGCTCGATCTTGATCCCGAACTTCTTTACCATCTCCCCGTCGCGGTCTTCCTGTTCCGCGTAGCGCGTCGCGTAAGGCGCCTGGAAGCACGGATGGGTCAGGCTGCAGACGAAGACGCCGCCCGGCTTGAGTAGGCCGTGAACGGCCTCGAACATCGATCCAATCACGGCCATGTCCATGACGGCCATGTTCGACACGGCCGCGTCGAAGGAATCGCTACCCAACTCTTCCAGCCGCTCCGAATCCGTCACGTCGATCACCCGGTAATCTATGCTGCCCGCGGATTCCTCGTTACAGGCCGCGCCCTCTTCTTTCGCAAGTCCCTCTGAACGCGCCCCCGTCCGTGTCCGTGCCCGCGCCCTTTCGATCATCACCGCGCTGCCGTCGATCGCCGTGACCCGGGCGCCAAGCCCGGCAAGAAATCGCGAGAAGTTCCCGTTTCCGCAACCGATGTCGAGCACCTTGTCACCGGACTGCACGGCAAGCAGCTTTTCCATGGCCGGCCGTACCAGCAGATTGTGGAACGTGTTGCTCTCGTCGCCCATGTAGTCGTCCCAGAACGCCGCGTTCTGATTCCATCTCTGCTGCGCTTCTTCGGCCAGTTCAGGCCAGTCTGATTTGGACATGGTCGCTCCTTTTTGCAGTCCCGGTCAGGCCCAAGCTCGTCCGGGACCATCATCGCTTCGAACACTACTCACGATCTGGTCAGGGTACCGGAAACACGTCCTACTCGAACACCCGCATGGGCGGATCTTCCACCGGCAGGCCATGTTCCGCCGCCCACGCGCGCAGGGGCACGTCGTCGCCTTCCCAGGGTTTGCAGAAGAGCTGCGCCGTGATGGGATCCATGCGTTCGAGCACCTCGCCCGGCGGTGTCGGATGCTGCTGGGCCCACCAGCGGTAGGCATAGCTGACGAGCAGGACCTTGGTGGTGACGCCGGTGAAGTTGACGGCGGGGGTGTGATAAGTGCTGGTACTGAAGATGTAGGCGTCGCCCGCTTCCAGCACCGGCTCGATGAATTCCGGCGGATCGAGGGAACCCTCTTTGAACCGCAGGGCTTCGTTCAGCTTGTGGCTTCCGGGCACGAGCATGGTCGCCCCCGCGTCGGGCGATGGGAAGTCCGTCAGGCAGTAGCCGACGCGAACCGCCACCGTCCCCCGTATGGGGTGATCGGGCGTGAAGTTGTTCAGGTCGCGATGCCAGTTCCGGAAGGACCGGCCGTCGCCGTCGGGATAGAGCGGTTCGTCGGATGCGGGCTGGGGATACTTGTAGATGAGATGTCCCCGCATGAGATGGATGTTGTAGGAGAGCAGCTGCACCACCAGGGGTACCGTACGGCTGTTGGTGGTGAGTTCGACCAGGGCGTCGTCCAGGGCCAGGTCGATATACCGGTTGGCGTAATAATTGTGTATCGGCCCCGCGGTCTCCATGAACCGGTCGCCGACAGCCACCACCCGGTTTCGCAGATCGTCGGCGAGGGCGTCCTTGACGATCAGGTAACCGTGTTCCCGGAAGTGTTCACGCTGGTCCGGGGTAAGAGGCGTGAACTCCATGGATATCTTTTCCTGGAAGGGCGTAACAAGGATTCCGGTGGCATTGCATTCGGCGTTGCACCCGGCACGGAACCCGGCATAGGCACTCGGTACGGGCGCTCGTACGTTCATGTCCCCGGACGGGCCCGTGCAAATTGCGGCCGGGTCTGCCAAATATAGAAACCGGCGCCCGACCCGTCAACATTCCGGTTCTCGAACCACGCCGCCTCTGTCCGGTGAGCGGTCGACAACCAAGATCGCAGTCGATACCCGAGGCCGCGTTTCTCTAGCAGCGCCGCCATCCTTCCAGCAAGCCGTTGACACCCGAAGCCGCAGTCGACACCCACGACCGCAGTCGACATCCGATGGCGCGGTTGACTACTGCGTCCGCGATTGACAGGCCATGCCGCGGTTGACACCCGTTCCCGCCGGTTATATGTTCTTGCCGTTTCTCCGAACCCAGTGCGACCGCGACTTACATACCGCGCCTCAGAATGATCGCGCTTCAGAGTGACCGCGCCTCAGGGCGACTGCGCCTTTCCGTTCAACCGACTTGCCAGACCGGGAGCAATCCATGTCGAGGAACGCCGCGATTTCGATCACCACCCCCATGCCCCCGCCGCCCTGGGCCCTGCTCGAACGCGAACTGATCCGGGCCAATAACGAGCACACGAGGGCGTTTTTCGACCGGTACTTCGACGAGCGGGGCTACCTGCTCTGCGTCGAGCGCTGGGGCGCCCTGGACGGCCCCGACGACGCCATCGAGAACCTGACGAACGTGCCGGCTCTCTACCTGATCGGGGGATCGGACGACCTCGTGGCCATGTGCCAGAAGGCCCAGGAGGGCCACTTCCGGCAATACACCGAGGCCCGGACCGAGGAGGTTGAATTCGCCCGCGAGGGCATGTACTACCGGGAGTTCCCCGTAATGTTCGACTGGGCCCACCACCAGGAGGGCAACGCGGTGACGGGGACCATCGGGCTGTGCGATCCCGGCGACGACCGGCATATCCGGCGGCTTCGGCGTTTTGCGGGCTTCTTCATGGAAGGCGACGACCTGCCCGGGCAGATCGAAGTGCCCAACTGGGACCCGGAGCACAGGCTCATCCGCAGCATGTTCAACGGCAGCCGCGGATCGCTCCTGCGCAGGACCACGCCCCTCGACTGGGCCGGCGACCGCATCGAGGACGGCCGCTTCATCCTGGCCCACGGCGAGCGGCACTACCAGGACATGCTGGACCACTATATCGGTTACGAAGACGTGGCCGGGGATCATCCGCTGAACCTGGCCGCCACCTGCATGGCCTTCAACGCCTACGTCCACACGAAGGACCCGAAGTACAGGGACTGGCTGCTCGAGTACGCCGACGCGTGGGTGGAGCGGACCCGCGCCAACGGCGGGATCATCCCCTCGAACATCGGGCTGGACGGCACGATCGGCGGCGCCGCGGGCGGACGCTGGTGGGGCGGCGTGTACGGCTGGGCCCATACGACGATCACGCCTCACACCGGGGAACCCAAGAGCCGCCTCGGGGTCGCCCGGTGCCTGGACGGATTCGGCAACGCGCTCATACTCACGGGCGACAGGCGCTACCTCGAACCCTGGCGCACGACCCTCGACGGAGTAAACGCGAACAGCCGGAAGATCGACGGCGTCGAGATGTACCCCCGCATGCACAACGACGACGGCTGGTACGAGTGGATGCCCGAACCCTACGACGACGGGGCGCTCGAGATCTACTACTGGTCCATGGACGAAGCGGACCGCGGGCGGGTGAACAGTCCCTGGATCGATTTTCTCGAAGGGAACAACCCCGGCTACCCCGTCGAGACGTTGCAGGCGGACATCGGCGTGGTCCGCCGGAAAGTGCAGGACATGTACGACGATCCCACCACGCCCGACACCCGTCTGTCGGACAACCCGAACATGTTTCGTCCCGCCACCGTCGACGCGCTCGTCGAACTGACCATGGGCGGAACGATCCCCCGGGTGGGGCGGCCGCTCCACACCCGCCTGCGCTACTTCGATCCGAAACGGGCCCGGCCGGGCCTGCCGCCCGACGTCGGCGCCCTGGTAGATGGACTGACGGCGGACGAGACGCGGATTAGTCTCGTCAACGTCAACCAGCTCGAGCCGCGGACGGTCGTGGTGCAGGGCGGTACCTACGGGGAGCACCAGTGGACGACGGTCCGGGTCGACGGCGGCGAGGAACACCCCGTGCACGACCGGGTGCTGAACGTGGAACTGGCGCCCGGGGCCGGCGCGCGCCTCGCGATCGGCACTTCGCGGTACGTCAACGACCCGACGGGCGACTTTCCCTTCTAGCCCGGCCTCAGGGTTCGACGGACGAAGCTCCCTCTAACCCGTTCTCAAAGGCGCCACGCGACGCTTCGCTTTGAAGCGCTTCGATATACCCGGAAGTCCGCACGCTTTTTTTCGTAGCTCACCACATTTTACAAGGATTTAACCTCCGGGAAATATCCCTGTAACAGACGGGGGTTATATTAGGATTTCATTTTTCGAAATGGTCGTATCTTTTTCATCACAACAGGGAGGATTTCCGTATGTCCCTTAGTGGCATATTACGTATCGCTGCGTGCCTGGCGCTTGGTATTCCCGGCCTGGCCCTAGCGCAGGAAGAGGCGGCTGCCCCGGCGGCCGTGCTGAACACCGGGGATACCGCCTGGATGCTCGTCAGCTGCGCCCTGGTGCTGCTCATGCTGCCCGGCCTGGCCATGTTCTACGGCGGGCTCACCCGCACCCGGAACGTGCTGGGCACCATGATGCACAGCTTCGCGGCCATGGGCATCATGGGCGTGCAGTGGGTGATCTTCGGATTCGCCCTGGCCTTCGGCGCGAGCGCGATCATACCGGGCGTTCTCGGCTGGAGCTCCGACTACTTTCTTTTGAATGGGGTTGATCCCGGTACGATCTGGGACGGCACGAATATCCCCACCTATCTGTTCGCCATGTTCCAGGGCATGTTCGCCATCATCACCCCCGCCCTGATCGCCGGGGCCATCGCCGAACGCGTCAAGTTCGGCGCCTACTGCCTTTTGATCCTGCTCTGGGGATTCGTGGTATACGAACCCCTGTGCT
The DNA here is from genome assembly GCA_022823465.1 of Candidatus Latescibacterota bacterium. Classification (GTDB taxonomy): domain Bacteria; phylum JAAXHH01; class JAAXHH01; order JAAXHH01; family JAAXHH01; genus JAAXHH01. The sequence continues at coordinate 103,653 of JAJEHX010000053.1, read as the reverse complement.
ACATGGTATGGAACGCGGACGGCATGCTCTTCAAGGATGGCGCAATCGACTTCGCCGGCGGCACCGTGGTGCACATATCATCGGGCGTCGCCGGCCTGGTAGCCGCGATGGTCCTCGGTCCCCGGCTCGGTTATCCTTCCCGGGCCATGAAGCCCAACAACCTGACCATGACGCTCATCGGCGCCGGCCTGCTCTGGATCGGCTGGTTCGGCTTCAACGCCGGTTCCGCCGTGTCCGCCGGTGAAACAGCCGTTCAGGCGCTGACGGTGACCCAGATCTCCGCGGCGGCCGGAGCGGTGGGCTGGATCGTCACGGAGCTCATACATCACGGCAGGGCCTCGAGTCTCGGTATCGTCTCCGGTATCCTGGCCGGCCTGGTCGCCATTACGCCTGCCGCGGGCAGCGTGACCCCGGCCTGGGCCCTGGTATTCGGTTTCGGCGCCGCCGTGGTATGCTTCCTGATGGTGCAGCTCAAGGGCAAGCTGGGCTACGATGATACCCTCGACGTCTTCGCCATCCACGGCGTCGGCGGCATGTTCGGGGCACTGCTGGTCGGCCTGGTCGCCACCGACGTCGGAGGGTGGTCGCAGTTCCTGATCCAGATCAAGGGCGTGGTCATCGCCATCGCGCTTTCGGCGGTCGGTACGGGCGTACTCGTCTGGTTGATCGATCGTACCATCGGTCTGCGCGCCACGGAAGACGAGCAGCAGGTCGGCCTGGACCATTCCCAGCACGGAGAGGATGGCTACGGTCTGACTCACCTGTAGTCGGCCACGGAATCAGCGCGGTTCTCGGGCAGTACGAAGCTGCCCGATTCTACTAAAGGACAACAACGTCAGGAGTCGTCAGACACATGAAACTGATCATAGCCATCATCAGACCGGAGAAGCTCGACGACGTCCGGAACGCGCTCGTCGAGAAAGGTATCCCCGGCATGACCCTGTCCAGGGTGTCGGGGCATGGCCGCACCGCCCACCGCAGGGGTCTCTACCGGGGGCAGGAAGTCGATATCCCCCTCGCGGCCAAGATCCGCATGGAGATCGCGGTCACCAACGATCAGAAGGACGAGATCGTCGATGTGATTTGGAAGGCTGCCCAGTCCGGAGGCGACCGGACGGGAGACGGAAAGATCTTCGTCGTTCCCGTGGAAGAGAGCGTCCGCATCAGCAGCGGGGAACGGGGAGAGGACGCGGTTTAGGAGAGTGGTGTAGGGAGGAGCGCGTCCGCATCAGCAGCGGCTGAGCTAAGCTGCGGCAGGATGTCGTCCTGCGATATCAATGTTCAAATCCGCCGGTCCGGTGGCTTCATCGGGCCGGCGGTTCTCTATCGGTGGATCTTACAGCGCTTCCGCCCGCGCCCTGAGGTCGCACACTCCCTCCGTCATGGCCCGCAGGCGCGGGCTTTCTGACTGTACAATCCGTTCGTGGGGCGTCAGCGTATAGGGACTAAAGCGCTTGAGCGACGCTAGGTGGGCGTCCGAGGTGGGCCGGGCTGCGTATTTCAGCGCGATGTAACGCCGCCGCCCCGCCTTGCCGTATACAGCGTGATACAGACTCTGGTTGAAGACCAGCGCATCTCCAGGGTCCGTCTCCACGGCGTGACTGGGTACCTCGCTTCCGGGAGAGCCAAAAAACGCCGGGTCATCGAGTCCGTGCCGCTGCTGGAACGGCGCGAGTTCCTCGTGGAAGGGCGACCGGTGTGACCCGGGGATGACGCGCAGGGCGCCCGCGTCTTTCCGCATCGGATCCAGGTACATCATGATCTTTATGCGTAGGTAACCGAGTTCTTTTGGTCCGGGACGATCCGCGTGCCAGTGGTGGAAGAGTCGCCGGGTCATGGTGCCCTGCACCCCTTCTGATCCGGACCAGATCATGTCCTGGCCAAGCAACTGCACCATGGGGGTATAGAGCCGGTCGTCCTCGATCAGCGAAAGGGTGGTGGTGCGCAGTTCGAGAAAAGGCGCCATGGACACATGCTCCTCCTCTACGGGCGCGTGGCCCAGCTCCGCCGTCCAGATCTCGTCCGCGTGTCGACCGAGCGCCTCGATCTCTCCCGCATTGAAAGCCTGCCGGAGCACGATAAACCCGAACACCCGGAAATGATGTATCTGATCTTCCGTCAGCATGGCGGGATCCCCTGGTATCTGCCGGCCTGTGTCTGAAGCGCGTCACAAGAAGGTCTTGAACAAGAGCCGTATTCTTAATAACATGGGTCATTGCACATCGCAAGGCTTATCCAATCAGACATGTAACTCGTGTGGCGCGCCGTCCCCTGCACGACCTGCCCATCACAGGATGCAATGACCATGGCCCTTTCCGAAGGCAAGACTGTAAACGGTAAAAAACACGGCTACTGGATCACCTACTACGCCAACGGCAACAAGCGTAGCGAGGGCAATTACGAGATGGGCGTGAAGGACGGGAACTGGATCCAGTACTTCAGTAACGGCAACAAGAAGAGCGAGGGCAGGTTCAAGAACGGCCTCAACGAAGGCTGGTACACCTGCTGGCACGAGAACGGGACCAGGCAGTGGGAAGGCGACTACGGCCCCCACCTGGGCAAATCCTACGACGGCAAGAAGGAAGGCCGGTGGCTGTGCTATTCGGCGAAGGACGGTGAGACGGTCTGGCGGACCATCACGTACAAGCACGGCACGCGCACTCAGCCCGACGAGCATCCCCTTGGACCGTGCTCCGCCTGCGGCGATCCCATCCACGACCCCGACACGGACCGCTGTCCAGCCTGCGCTTGATAACACCGACCTCTGTCCGGCGTGCGCGGGCTGAATCGAGATCTCCTGATTCAGGATGCCGATCGCCCGGCTGCTTGATCACCTGGAACAAGACTCGATTCCAATAAGACTCGATTCCAAAGGAACCGACCGCCCGTGAAATCCCGGATGACGCGCCGTACATTTCTCCAGTCCTCGACCGCCGCGGGCCTGGGCCTGATGGCCGGCTGCAGCCCGTCGCCGTCGCCCGGCGTCATCTTCAAGGGCTGGGTCTACGAGCCCGGCCTGGTCCGGGAAAACCTGGACTACTTCGAACGGCAGACCGGCATCAAGGTGGACTACAACGCGGTGTCGGGCAACTACCACGACAAAATGGTGGCGCTGCACGTGGGCGGGGCGCCCATGGAATGCTGTTACGTCCGCGACGACGATTTCGCCGAATGGGTCGAAGCCGGCTGGCTGCGGCCCTGCGACGACCTCCTGGCCGCCGATCCCGACACGTCGGAGACGACCGCGGATCTTTTTCCCTACAACCTGTCGTCCATGACCTACGGCGGGAAACGGTACGGGCTGCCTTACTATACCGATTTCAACATCTGGATATACAACGCGTCCATGCTGGAGGCGGCGGGGTTCGACGCGCCGGCCCGCACGCTGGACGAATTGACGGAGCAAGCCATCAAGGTCCGGGAAGCCCGGGTCCGCACGCCGGACGGGGACGTCATCGAGTATCCGATCATGCTGAACTTCCGGCAGAGCGTGCTCGGGTTCGCAGACTGGTGGACCCTCAACTACGCCAGCGAGATATCGCTGTTCGACGACGATCTCAACCCCACGTTTCCCGATGACGAAGACCGCCGGGCCGAGACGATCCTTCAATGGCTCACGGACGGGATCAACCGTCACCGCATCATCTCTCCCTCCTCGCTGACCGTGGGCCAGATGCGGGATCATGTCGCGGGCGGGCGGCAGGTATACGGCATCCTCAACAAGTACGACCTGGAGTACGCGAACAACCGCCGGAATTCAGTCGCCGCGGACGAGGAACTGAAGCGAAGAGGTTCCGACGCGCTGCACGCGAAGGTGTACCGGATGGCGCCGGTCCCCTCGATCTCGGCGGAGCAGCATGGCACCCTCGGCTGGACGCGCATGTACAGCCTGACGTCGCGGTGCCGGGAAGACCGGATGCAGGACGCGTGGGCGTTGATGAAGTTCCTGGGCGCGAAAGACGCGGCTGGAGAATACTACACCGCGCGGCGCTGGTTCCGGCTGCGGGGACTGGGTTTCGCCTACCGGTCGCTGCTGGACGATCCGGAGGTGATCGCCCAGACCGAGCAGTGGGGCGAGATCGACAAGATCCGGGAGCAGGCCCTGCACGTCCGGCCGCGGGAGAACATCAAGGCGCCCTGGTTCCCCGATTTCAAGATCTACTACCAGCCGGAGATTCAGAAGGTCCTCCTGGGGCAGCAATCTCCCCGCGACGGCCTCGCCCGGATCGCGCGGCGCTGTCGCCAGTTGATCACGGAATGGAGTTGAGTTGCGCTGCCGCCAGTTGATCGCGGAATGGTCGTAGGAGGAGCCGCGTCCTGCAAGAAGGGTCACGCCTTGTAAGAGGAGCCGCGTTCTGATGTACATGAATTGGAGTCGAGCCAGTCAGCCATGACCGTAATCAAGCCATTCCATCTCATGGCGCGGACGCGGGACGTCCTGCCCCTGCTGCTGAACCTGCCGGCGGTGATCCTGCTCCTCGCCTTCATCGCCTACCCCATCGGCATCTCCTTCTGGATGAGCCTGCACCGGTACAACCTGCGCCGGCCCGACCAGGTGTACTTCCACGGCCTGGAGAACTACGCGAACATCCTGGCAAGCTCCGAGTTCTGGAACGCCCTGTGGATCTCGCTGTACTTCACCTTCATGGCCGTGCTGCTGGTCATCGTGATCGCCATGGCCATCGCCCTACTGCTCCACGAGTCTTTTCGAGGCCGCGGCGTGGTGCGGGCCCTGCTGCTCATTCCCTGGGCCATACCGGGCGTGGTCAACGGCCTCATGTGGGTGGGCCTGCTCGGGGATTACGGCGCCTTCAACGCCATGCTGGAGGACTCGGTCGCCGCCATCAATTACCTGTTTGGTATCAACATTGTATACACTGGCATGGCCTCGCCCTTTGTCGCGCTGAACGCCGCCATCGGCGCCCACGTCTGGCGCAGCGTGCCCTTTGCCTGCATCATCTTCCTGGCGGCGATACAGGCCATTCCGACCGAACAGTACCGCGCCGCCCGGGTGGACGGCGCCACATCGTGGAACCGGTTCCGTTTCATCACGCTGCCCTGGCTCTACCATGCCGTGCTCGTCGTGGCCATCTTCGAGACGATGAACGGCTTCCGGGCCTTTGACCTGATCTACGCGCTCACCGGCGGCGGCCCCGGGGACGCCACCCACGTCATCGCCTGGCAGACTTACAAGGAAGCCTTCGCCCGCCTCGATTTCGGCGGCGCCAACGCCTATTCCTACCTGATCACGCTGATTACCATGACCCTGGCCATCATCTACATCCGGCTGCTGTACCGCCGCGGACTGGTACAGGGATAGGGGACGATCATGTGGCGTCGCGCCGCGCTCTACATTTACGCCCTTGTGGCCGTAATCTACCTGACCCTGCCCTTCGCCTGGGTGGCGGCCGTCAGTTTCATGCCCGAACGGGAGGTGACGCAGCAGCGCTGGTGGCCGGAGGAGCCCACCGTCGGGAATTACAGCCTCTATTTCGACGTGGAAGGCCGGTCGGCGGACGTGGGCGCCGCCATCGCCCGGCAGTTTCCCCGGGCTATCTTCAACAGCCTGATCATCGGCACGGCAGTGATGCTGCTCAACCTGACCTGCGGTTCCCTGGCGGCCTACGCCCTGGCGCGCCTGCCCTTCCGGGGCAACCTGCTGCTCCTGCTCTTCTACCTGGGCTCCCGGAGCGTGCCCGGCGTGGCCATCATGATCCCCATGTACCTGCTGATGCGGAGCTACGGACTGCTGGATACGCACCTGTCGGTGATCCTGTCCCACACGACCTTCACCCTGCCTTTTACCATCTGGATCCTGAAGGGCTACTTCCAGACGGTTCCGCTGGACCTGGAACGGGCCGCGCGGGTCGACGGCTGCACGCCGCTGGGCGCGCTCGTGCGGGTCTTTCTGCCCGTCACCACACCGGGCTTAGTCGCGGTGGGCATCTTCGCCTTCATCGCGTCCTGGGGGGAGTTCCTCTTCGCCCTGCTCTTCACCACCACCATCGCCTCCCGACCGGTGACGGTGCTGGCGTCGGATTTCGCCCAGGAACTGCAGGTGCCATTCACCGTCATCGCGGCGGGAGGCGTGCTGGTCATCCTCCTGCCCCTGGTCCTGTCCTTCATCTTCCAGCGGCTCATCATCCAGGGCATCGGAGGTTCGGTGACGGGGTAATCTGGAGGACAGGAGACATCGTGATCCGGCGAACCGGTCAATTCAGTGGCAGGGTAATCCGGTGATCGGCAGTCCGGGTGGCAGGCGTCTCGAATGGCTGAGCAGCCCGGATGGCGGCAGCCGCGCGGCCAGCAGGCCTAATCACAGGATAAACCAGGAGTAACTTCATTGGCACGAGTCCGGCTGACAAACCTAACGAAGCACTTCGGCGACGTGGTGGCGGTGGACGACGTTACGCTCGACATCGCCGACCGCGAGTTCCTGACCCTCCTGGGCCCATCGGGTTGCGGCAAGACCACCCTGCTCAACATGATCGCGGGCCTGGAGTCGCCGACGTCGGGCGAGGTGTGGTTCGACGACCGGAACGTCACGGCCGTCCCACCCGAGCGTCGGGACATCGCCATGGTGTTTCAGACCTACGCCCTCTATCCCCATATGAGCGTTTTCGATAACGTCGCTTTCGGACTCAAGATGCGCGGCGTGCCCGCTGAGGAACGGAAGAGACTGGTGCTGGCTGCGGCGAAGACCATGGAGATCGGGCACTTGCTTGACCGCAAGCCCCGTGCGCTCAGCGGCGGCCAGCGGCAGCGGGTCGCCCTGGCCCGTGCCATCGTCCGCGATCCGGGGGTGTTTCTCCTCGATGAACCGCTGTCCAACCTCGACGCGCAGCTACGTGTGGTGATGCGCACGGAACTGAAGCGCCTTCATGGCGATCTGGAAATGACCTTCGTCTACGTCACCCACGACCAGGCCGAATCGCTCATCCTCTCTGACCGGATCGTGGTCATGAAGGATGGGAAGATCCAGCAGATCGGCACGCCCGAGTCCATCTACGACAGTCCCGCCAATACGTTCGTGGCTGGATTTGTGGGAAGCCCGCCCATCAACCTGCTGAAGGGTGTGCTGGAGCAGTCCGGATCTTCCGGCTGGCGGGTGGTCGGCGAGGGTTTCGCGTGCGAGGTGGCGACGTCCATGGTCGAGCGGATGGAGCAGCCAGAAGGACGGGAGGTGTCCCTGGGCGTCCGGGCCGAGGATATAGGAATCGATGAGGCGCCGTCGTCAGCGGGACCGGCCACCGAGACGGGTGGCCGAACGGGCAACAAGGATCAGTCGGTCGGTCGTGCCGAGGTCGTGGTCCGCGAACCCATGGGCAGTGATCTGTACCTGACGGTGGATGTCGGGGGCACCAACGTCAAGGTTCGTACCCGGCCCGACAACCCCGCGGACAGAGGCGACGTACTGGATCTTTTCTTCGATCCGGGGAAGATCCACCTCTTCGACGGGCAGACCGGAGAGTCCCTGATTCCTGATCTATAGACCCAGGGCGTCCCGCCAAGTGTTCGTTGGCACCTTTTCTTACACCGGATCAAGACTTCGAGGCAGTATATGACCACCACATCACAACGCGTATTGGTGGTACTGGCATGGGCCAGTGCAGGCTGCTGGCTGCTCTATTGCCTGACGCTCAGGAGCCAGTTTCCTGCTGACGTGGCCATCCAATTCAGCCTGGATGGCGACCCGAACCTGTGGTTGGGTCGCGAGCTGTTCATATTGTTCACTTTCCTGTTGATAGCCGCTGACGCCGGCGTCTTCCATCGCATAGTCCACCAGATCGGAGACGTTCTGCCCGCTGTGGTCATTTACGTTTTCTTTATGTTCTATGGGGGAATGATTGGAGTATTCCGGGAGGTTCTGGAGGTTAATTTGAGTCATACACCCATCCAATGGATATGGATCGGGATATTCGCCATCGCATCGGGCCTGACCGCACTGCTGGTCGATATGGTGGGGAGGATTTCAAAATGAGATTCGGCGCGCCATGGAGTGCCTCCGTAAAATGGATCACGATGCTGGCAGTCGCAGGGCTTGTCTGCGTAGCGATCTTTGGGGTATCCCAGTTGGAGGATGTTGGGTCCGGGACCAGCACTCTATATGTCCTGGCCACTGTCGTATTGCCTGCTCTAATCCTTGTCGTGTCGGCATGCTGGATGATCCGGGGCTTCGTGGTAACCGACGAAATGATATTGGTTCAACGCCTGGGCTGGCAATCGAAACTGGACTTGAAGGATCTGGTGTCCGTCGAGGCCGATCCGGAGGCGATGGCCTGTTCTCTCCGTACGCTCGGGGTTGGCGGGCTATTCTGTTTCTGCGGCCGTTTTCGGAATAAGAGCCTTGGGGCCTATCGCGCTTATGCGACAGATCCGAAGCGGTCCGTCGTTTTGAAGTTCCAGAACCAGACGATCGTGCTCACCCCGGACAGGCCAGATGACTTTGTCGACTGCATTAAAGAGCGGACCGGGCTTTAAAATACTACTTGTACCAGGTTTGCTGCAGGGTTTTCCAGTAGGAATAAGAGGATCGTGATGGACGGTATTCAGGCTGCAAGGACTTTTATCAGCGTTCGATTTCCGGGCTGCAGCTCGGCCTTGTTGTTCGGAAGCGTGGCGAGGGGCAATGTTTCACCACGTTCCGATCTGGATGTTCTGGTAGTCATGCCTCACGGCGTTAAACCATACCGCGAATCGTACGGTGAGTATGGCTGGTTCATCGAAGTCTGGGTCGTTTCCCGGCGATACGCCGAAGCAACGGTCCGGCACCCGGTTATAAACCAAAGCCCGGTCGCATTGACCGCCTACGCCGAGGGGCTCATACTGAAGGACGATGAAGATTTCGCCCAAACACTCCAGGAGAAAGCCCGGGCGATTCTGAATGAAGGCCCACCGCCATTGACAAGCCAGGATATCGATACGTATCGCTACGTATTGACAGACTGGCTTGACGATTTCCTGGATGCGCCAGAGTACGATCAGGCAGTTTTGATCGCCCACGACCTGACGGTGAAGGCAGCGGAGTTCATAGTAGCCCTGCACGGCCACTGGATCGGAGAGCGCCGATGGTTGTACCGGGCGCTTCAAGGCCTCGATCACCCGCTGGCAGGACAACTCATGGAGAAACTCGCCGGGTTTTACAAGACCGGGAACAAGGACGGCCTGGTCTCGCATATTGAAGCCATTCTGGCCTTGAGAGGAGGCAGGCTCTACGAAGGATACCATCAGTCAATAGATGACTGAGACCTTCCCCGACAAGCCCCAACGGCACCAAACGTCTACTTCTGCTCATCCGGCGCATTGGGCTGGCCCGGATGCGATCCGCCCGCGTTCTTGGCCGTGTTGCCGCCGTCCAGGGGCATCAACGCCCCGGTGACCCAGCTGGATGCGTCGGAGGCGAGGAAGATGGCCAGGCCCTGGATGTCTTCCGATTTACCCAGCCGGCCGATGGGGATTCCGCGGAGGTAGGTGTCACCCAGTTTGGTATCGGCGTCGATGCGCTTACGCAGGCCTTCGTTCATGATCTGGGCGCATACGATGGCGTTGACGCGCACGCCCTTGCCGCTCCACTCGGTGCTCATCTCCCGGGTCATCTGGGCCACGCCGCCCATGGCGATGCTGTAGGCCATGTGGCCGCGGCCGAGGGCCGATAACCCGGCGATGGACACGATGTTGAAGATGCTGCCCCGGCCGGCCTCGATCATGCGCCGGGCGCCTTCCTGGCAGCAGACGTACCGCCCGACGACCAGGTTGTTCAGGGTCTGTATGAGCCCGGCTTCCGTGATCTCCAGCGGCAACTCGTTGATACCGCCCTCGCCGGCGATGTTCGCCAGCACGTCGATGCGTCCGTAGGCTTCGTCCAGCTTTGCGAACATCGCCCGGATCTGCGCGCCGTTGGAGACGTCGCACACGACCGGCTCGGCTCGGCGGCCCAGGCGTTCGATCTCGCGGGCCGTTTCCTGCATGCCTTCTTCGTTGATATCGGCCAGCATGAGGTCCGCCCCCGCCTCGGCGAAGCCGATGGACGTGGCCCGGCCCATGCCGGCGGCCGCGCCGGAGACCAGGGCCACGCGTCCGCTCAGGTCAAACAGTGGATGAGACATTTCTGCTCCTTTTCACACCGGTCCCGTTGGGGACCGCGGGTAGTCCCGTATTGGGGTATTCCCCGTTGCTTTTACCGCCTGCTCTGCGTATATTATATGGGTCCCGACGCCCTTTTAGCCAGTCGAAATTATGACACGCTTCTCGACGGATTTCCGAATGCCTCCCTTTACCGTCGTATCCGAATATGAACCCCGGGGCGATCAGCCCAGGGCGATCGAAGAACTCGTCCAGGGCGTGTACCGGGGGGACAAGCACCAGTGCCTGCTCGGCATCACGGGCAGCGGCAAGACCTACACGATGGCCCAGGTCATCGCCGAGTTGCAGAAACCGGCCCTGGTCATTTCGCCCAACAAGACCCTGGCCGCCCAGCTCTACGGCGAGTTCAAGGGCTTCTTCCCGAAAAACTCCGTCGAGTACTTCATCAGCTACTACGACTACTACCAGCCGGAAGCGTACATGCCGGTGACGGACACCTATATCGAGAAGGACTCGTCCGTCAACGAAGACCTGGACAAGCTCCGGCTGCGGGCGACGAGCGCGCTGCTGGAACGGCGGGACGTGGTGATCGTCGCCTCCGTATCCTCCATCTACAGCCTGGGATCCCCCGACGAGTGGAAGGAATTCATCCTCCTGGTGGAAAAGGGCGAGGTGTATGAGCGGGACATGATCATGCGAAAGCTGATCGACATGCACTACAACCGGAACGACTACGATTTTGCCCGGGGGACGTTCCGCGTGCGGGGAGACACCCTCGACATCCTGCCCGCGGACCAGGAGAAGGGCCTGCGCATAGAGATGTTCGGGGACGAGGTCGACCGCATTACCGAGTTCGATCCCCTCACCGGCGAGGTCATCGCGGAACGGGACCGCATCGCCATTTACCCGGCCCGGCACTTCGTCACCACGGCGCCGCGCCTGGAGCAGGCCATGAAGGCCATCGAGGAGGAGCTGGACGAGCGGCTTCGGGTGTTGTACGACGAGAACAAGCTGCTCGAAGCCCAGCGGCTGGAACAGCGCACGCGCTTCGACCTGGAGATGATGCGGGAGATCGGGTTCTGCGCCGGCATCGAGAACTACTCCATGCACCTGTCGGGGCGGTCCCCGGGCGAACGGCCCTTCTGCCTCTTCGACTTCTTTCCCAGCGATTTTCTGCTGGTCATCGACGAGTCCCACGTCTCCCTGCCCCAGCTCCGGGCCATGTACAACGGCGACCGGTCGCGGAAGACTACCCTGGTCGAACACGGATTCAGGCTTCCGTCGGCCCTGGACAACCGCCCCCTGACCTTCGAGGAATACGAATCCATGGTCAACCAGGTGATCTACGTTTCGGCGACGCCGGCCGACTACGAGCTGAATCAGTGCCAGGGCGTCGTGGTCGAACAGATCATCCGGCCTACGGGTCTGATGGATCCGGAGATCACCGTGCAGCCCGTGGAGCACCAGATGGACGATCTGCTGGTCCGCATCCGGGAGCGGGCGGAGCGGCAGGAACGGGTGCTGGTGACGACGCTGACCAAGCGGATGGCCGAGGACCTGACCGATTATCTCCGGCAGCTCAACGTCCGGGTGCGGTATCTCCATTCCACCATCGATTCCATCGAGCGCGTCGAAATCCTGCGCGACCTGCGCCTCGGCAAGTTCGACGTCCTCGTCGGAATCAACCTTCTGCGCGAGGGGCTCGACCTGCCGGAGGTCTCCCTGGTCGCCATCCTGGACGCGGACAAGGAGGGGTTCCTGCGGTCGGAACGCTCGCTGATCCAGACGGCGGGACGGGCGGCGCGGAACGTGCGTGGCGAAGTGATCTTCTACGCTGACAATATCACCGACTCCATGCGCCGGGCCATGGAAGAGACGAACCGCCGCAGAAAGCTGCAGCAGGAGTTCAACGAACTAAACGGGATCGAACCCGAGACCGTGTACAAGTCCATCGAGGAGATCATCAAGACCACGGCCGTGGCCGACGTGAAGGCGGTGGACGACGACATGCCGATCCTCAATACCATCGCCAAGATGGACCAGAGCACCGTCCTGGAAGAACTCAAGCACGCCATGTACGAGGCCGCCGCCAACCTGGAGTTCGAAAAGGCGGCCAGGCTGCGCGACGAAATCAACCGGCTGGAGTCCCAGCCCGTGAAATGAGGCGGGTCATTCTCTGGCCGTCCGGATCGCATCTCCGTCCGGATCGCACCTCCGTCCAGGCCGTCCAACCGGCGATGGACCGTCCACCTTCCCATGCTCCTACCGCTCCAGGCTGAAAGCCCGTCCTTTTCCCGGCCCGTCGTCACCTACGCGCTGCTCGCCGCCAACGTGGCCGTCTTCCTCTTCCAGTGGGTACAGGGCCCGGTGGGCGAGCAGATCTTCATCTTCAAGACGGCGGCCATTCCCCTGGAGCTTACGCATTTCGTCGACCGGGACACCATTCCCATCCCGGGCACTTCCCTGCTCTATCCCGACGCCCTCGTGCCCTTCCCCCTGACCCTGTTCACGGCCATGTTCGTGCACGGGGGCTTCATGCACCTTGCCGGCAACATGCTGTACCTGTGGATCTTCGGCAACAGCGTGGAAAGCGCCATGGGCCCGGTCCGCTACCTGCTTTTCTACATCCTGACCGGCCTGTGCGCCACCATGGTGCACGTGATCTCCGAGCCCGATTCCGCCATCCCGATGATCGGCGCCAGCGGGGCCATCGCGGGTATCCTGGGCGCCTACTTCATCCTGTATCCCCGGGCCTACATCAAGACCTTCATCCTGCTGTTCATCTTCATCCAGATCATCCACGTCCCCGCGATCATCGTACTCGGGATCTGGTTCCTGCGGCAGATCCTGGGCATCGGCAGCGACGGCGTGGCCTGGTACGCCCATATCGGCGGATTCCTGGTGGGGATGGTCCTCGTGCGGCGCTTCCTGCAGCGCCGGCCCCGGACGATCCATATCAATCCCGGGGGCGAATGGTGATCGTTGAATCAGCGGAAACGCCGTTTCTGGACGCGATCCATATCAATCCCGGGGGCGAATGGTGAGTGGACAGGCACCGGAGACGCCCTTTCTTGACGCGCTCGGGATTCGCAGGGGAGACGCCGTGGCCATCGTCGGCAGCGGAGGCAAGGCCACGCTGATGTACCGGCTGGCCGGCGAGGCCGGCGACCGGGGTTACGCGGTCATCACGACGTCCACCACGCACCTGCATCCGCCCACGTCGACGCAGACGCGCGGGTTCTACGTGACCGACGAAATGCCGGACTGGCCAACGGTTGTTCCCCGCGAACTGAAAACCCGCCGCCACGTGACCGTCCTGGGCGCCCGGCCCCGGCCCGACAAGCTCAAGGGGTTGGACGCGGAGGAACTGGGGACTTTGCGGGAAGTCTGCGCCCCCGACCTGCTACTCATGAAGGCCGACGGCGCCCGCGCCCGGCTGTTCAAGGCGCCCGGGGACCACGAACCCGTGGTGCCTGTGGGGACGACGCGGGGGGTGATCGTCGCCAGCCTGAAATCCGTGGGGCTTCGCCTGAACGACCGGCAGGTGCACCGGCCGGAGCGCGTGGCGATGCTGTCGGGGCTGGGACCGGACGCGGCGGTGACACCCGAGGTGATTGCCGGGGTGGTCAGTCATCCCGAGGCCTACCGCCGGGCCTTCCCGGATGCCGTGCCCCTTTCGCTGTATCTGTCTTGTGCTGGCGACGAGGAAAGCCTGAATTTGGCCCGTCGTATCGTCGAAGCCGTGCCCGGTTCAGTCTTCGAGGGGATCTACGGCGGGGATATACGGCGGTCGAAGGCGGTGGTGGCCCGGCTGGCGTGATCCCGAGTCTGGCGTGACCCCGAGTCTGACGTGACCCCGACGTCGCCGATTTCCGTCGTCTCGCGCACCCCGACACTTCGTCAAATGCGCGTTGACACCCATTCCCTTCCGTGGTACTATCTACCCACGCCACGAGTCTGCGTGGATTACGGGACGCGGAGCGTCCTGGCCGGGGCCGTCATTCGCGATTGATACGCTACAAGGTTGAATTCATGTACAGACTACGTCTCACCCTGCTAACATTCTGCGCAGCCCTCCTGGCATTGGGCTGCGGCGGCGGCGATCCGGACAAGCGCATAGTGACGGTCTATTCGCCCCACGGCAAGCCGATCCTGCCCGAGTTCGAGAAGCTCTTCGAGGCCGCCCACCCCGAAGTCGACGTCCGGTGGCTCGACATGGGATCGCAGGACGTGCTCGACCGCGTCCGCTCCGAGCGGGCGAATCCCCAGGGCGATGTCTGGTGGGGCGCGCCGGCAACCAACTTTATCCAGGCCGCCGACGAGGGCCTGCTGAGTCCCTACCGGCCGACCTGGGCGGACGCCTTGCTCCCGGAGTTCCGGGATGAGCAAGACCGCTGGTACGGCACGGCACAGTTGATTCCGGTCATCGCCTTCAACAATCTCGAGTTGACGAAGGAGACGGCGCCCGCGGACTGGGACGAGCTGCTCGACCCCCAGTGGCGGGACCTGATCGTGATCCGCTACCCGCTCGCGTCGGGCACGATGCGGACGGTCTATTCGGGCATGATCTGGCGCACGTACCGGGACTCCGGCCTGCCCGACGCGGGGTATGAATGGCTCACGCGGCTCGACGCCAACACGAAGGACTACGCCGCCGACCCGAACATGATGTTCCAGAAGCTGGCCCGCAAGGAGGGGCTGGTTTCCATCTGGCTCATGAGCGACATCATGCTCCAGGTGGACCGGTACGGCTATCCCTTCGATTTCGTGGTACCGAGCAGCGGCGCGCCCGTGCTCACCGACGGCATCGCGCTCATCGCCAACAGCAGGAATCCGGAGGACGCCCGGCTGTTCTATGAATTCGTCACCAACGTCGACAACACCGTCCTGCAGGCCGCCGAGTACTACCGGATCCCTACCCGCGGCGACATTCCGAAAGACCGCCTCCCTTCATGGATGGCCGATCTTTCCGTGGCCCCCTTCGACATCGACTGGAAGGTCTTCTCCGAACAGTCCAGAACCTGGATGAAGTACTGGGACGACAACATCAAGGACCGGGGATAGTCCTTCTCGGCCTGGCGCGGTCCGCCGATGTCCCATGTCCCCTATCGATCTACGCCCATGGCCCAGGTCACCCTCAATCGCCTCACCAAGCATTTCGATGACACCCCGGTCGTGAAGGGCATCAGCCTGACGGTGGCCGACGGGGAGTTCTTCAGTCTCCTGGGACCCAGCGGGTGCGGCAAGACGACCATCCTCCGCATGATCGCCGGGTTCACCTTTCCCACCTCCGGCACGGTGCGCTTCGACGACGAAGACGTCACCCACGTGCCCGCCAACCGGCGGAACACCGGGATGGTGTTTCAGAACTATGCCCTGTTCCCCCACATGACCGTCTTCGAGAACGTGGCCTTCGGCCTGCGCACCCGGAAGGTGTCCGGACCGGAGATTGCGGACCGCGTTGCCCACGCCCTCGGCCTCGTGGGACTGGCCGGGCTGGAACAGCGGCCCGTGCCCCAGTTGTCCGGTGGTCAGCAGCAGCGGGTGGCCCTCGCCCGGGCCGTGGTCATCGAACCCGACCTGTTGCTGCTCGACGAACCGCTGTCCAACCTGGACGCCAAGCTGCGGGAAGAGACCCGGGACCAGATCCGGGAACTGCAGACGAAGCTGGGCATCACGGCCATCTACGTCACCCACGACCAGGAGGAAGCGCTGGCCGTTTCCGACCGGATCGCGGTGATGGAGGAAGGCGTGTGCCGGCAGCTGGACCGCCCGGACGTGATCTACCGCAGGCCGGCCAACCGCTTCGTGGCCGCCTTCATGGGCAACATGAACCTGTGGGAGGGCGTGCTGGCGACCGAAGAGGGAAGACCGGTTTTTAGGCACACGAGCGGACTGACCGTCGTGCTGCCCAAGCCGGCCGCGACGGCCTCGCCGCCCAGGTCAACCTCGCAGGATTCGCTGCCATCGCCGCTTGAAGACGTTGAACCGCCCGATGACGCGCAACCGGTCTATGACGTTGAAACGTCCGAAGGCACCGTTTACCTGGCCCTGCACCCCCAGACCGTACGGTTGACCGAAGACGATACGGCAGGCACGGTCGGAGGCGTCGTGTCCGCCCGGCGTTTCAAGGGCGCAACGGTCGAGTTTACCGTCGACGCAGGGGGCGTGTCCATCCAGGTCGTCGAAAGCGCCGAGGGTCCCCTGGCCACGCGCCAGCCCGGTGAGTCGGTGCGCGTCCGCATTCCCGGCGACCAGGCGATCATCCTGAGGGACTGAACCGGACCATGACCCTGCACGCCGCCCTCCGCCGGCCCCGCGTCCTGTACGCCCTCATGCGGCAACCCCGCGTTCTCGTCTTCATCCCCCTGGGATTCATCATACTCGGATACATCGTCTATCCGGCCGCGCTCGTGCTCTGGGAGAGCCTGTTTCGCGAGGGACAGTTCGGCTTCGGCAACTACGGGGAGTTCTTCGATCCCGATTACCCGTCCTACATGGAGGCCCTCTTCAACAGCGTCATGGTCTCCGTGGGCAGCGTGCTGCTCTCGGCCCTCATCGGCGTGCCCCTGGCCCTCATCTTCACCCATTACGAATTCCCCGGCCGGTCCGTCTTCTCTGCGCTGACCACACTGCCCATTGTCCTGCCGCCCCTGGTGGGCGTGCTCGCCTTCCTGTTTCTCTACAGCGAAAGCGGCATGATCCCGCGCCTCATCCAGGCGGCCCTGGGCCTGGAGCGCCCGCCCTTTTCGCTGAACGGCGTGTGGGCCGTGCTGCTCGTCCACGGCTACACGATGTACGTCTTCTTCTACCTCTTCACGTCGGCCGCATTGCGAGGCATGGATCCCGCGGTCATGGAGGCGGCCCGCAACCTGGGCGCGTCGTCCTGGTTCAGCTTCCGGACGGTCACCCTGCCCCTGCTGACGCCCGCCCTCGTGGGGGCTACGCTCCTGGTCTTCATGACGTCCATGAATTCCTTCAGCGCGCCTTTCATCTTCGCAGGAGGGTTCCGCTTTCTGAGCCTGAACATCTATACGTCCAAGCTGAACGGCGACATGGCCATGGCCGTCACGCAGACCGTGGTCCTCTCCGCCTTTTCCATCGCCTTTCTGTTCTGGATGCGCCGTTACGAAGGGCGGCGGCAGTACGCCATGAGCACCAAGGGCACGGCGAACGTCCGCCGCGAGATCCGGGGACGCTGGGCGCGCTTGATCGCGGGCGCCGCCGGGATCGCCATGGTGGTCGTGCTCCTGCTGCCCCACCTGACCATCCTCTTGCTGTCCTTCGTCCAGGACGGCACGTGGACGCACCAGATCCTGCCCCAGGTATATACATCGGACAACTACGGCCGCCTCTTCCAGGACCCCACCTTCTGGGAACCGATCCGCAACAGCCTGAACATGGCGGTGATCTCCACGGCGGCCGACGTGGCCATCGGCGTCACCGCGGCCTACCTGGTGGTCAAGGGCACGTTCCGGGGACGCAAGCTGCTCGACGCCCTCGTGATGGTGCCCTGGGCGCTGCCGGGCACAGTGGTGGCCATCAACCTTATCGTGGCCTTCAGCCACGGCACGCCCTTCAGCTTCGGCCAGATACTGGTAGGTTCCTTCTGGCTCCTGCCCATCGCGTACTTCGTCCGGCATCTGCCCATCGTCTTCCGGGCCTCCTCGGCGGCCTTCAGGCAGCTGGACGACTCCCTGGAGGAGGCGGCGCGCAACCTGGGCGCGGGATGGTTCTACGCCTTCCGCCGCGTCACCCTGCCGCTCATCGGTCCGGGCGTGCTCGCCGGGACCCTGCTCGCCTTCGTCACCGCCCTGGGCGAATTCGTGGCGTCCATTCTCCTGTACGTCTACGACAACCGGCCCATCGCCATGGAGATCCTGTCCCACCTGCGCCAGTTCAACATCGGCAGCGCCGCGGCCTACGCCGTCCTGCTCCTGCTCCTCGTATCCGTCGTCCTTCTGGGTTCCAACTTCTTCTCCCGCGGCACGGCGCAGCGGAGCCTGTCGTAATCGGCCATGCGGGCGCCTTCCATGACCCATGCCACTCGGAGCCCGTCGAAACCGGTGCTCAAGCGTTCCGACTACTTCCTCTTCATCGCCGCTTTTGCCATGGATTTCTGCACGGGCCTGGTGTCCTTTGCCGTGCCCCTGCGGGCCCTCGACATGGGCGCTTCCGTGGTGGAACTGGGATTCATCGGCACCGCGGGCTCGCTCAGCTTCACCGTGGCCTGCACCTTCACGGGCAAACTGGCCGACCGCTTCGACCGCCGCCGCCTCCTGGCCATCGCCGCCGGCCTGACCGCGCTGGTATTCGGCATGCTCTTCCTGGCGGTGAACTACTGGATGCTTCTCGCGGGCGCGGCCCTGGGATGGGGATTGCTGGCCCTCTTCTGGCCGGCGGTGCAGGCGATCCTGGCCGAGGGCCGCAGCCGGGCGCAACTCGTCAAGACCCTCGGCACCTTCAACATGTTCTGGACCCTGGGATTCATGCTGGGACCGCTGGCGGGGGGCTATCTCTACCTCGTGGGCCCCAGGGTGCCCTTTGCCACCGGCGTGATCGGCATGGTCGTGCTCACGCTGGCGATTCTCTTGCTGCGGTTCGAGTCCTCGGCCGTGCGGGACGAGGACCCGGCGGGGGAGCCGCGGGAACACGTGGACACGGCCCGCTTCCGCTGGATCGCCTGGACGGCCAATTTCACGGCCTTCTTCATGATCGGCATGCTCAACAACCAGTTCCCCAAGCTCGCCACCGTGCTCCTCATCCGGCCGGATACGCTCGGCATACTGCTGGCCATTCCCCGGCTCCTGCAGATGCTGGTCTTTCTCGTCGCGCGGTACACGACGTGGTGGCAGTTCCGGCTCAGGCCGCTCGTCATTCCCCAGATCGCCGCCGTGGTCGGCATGATCGTCGTCACGACGCAGGATTCGACCGTGGTGCTGGCCTTCGCCTTCGGGACCGTCGGGTTGCTGGTGGGCGCCGCCTTTTCAGCCAGCCAGTTCTATTCCTTTTTCCAGGAAGAACGAAAAGGAGAAAAAGGCGCGCGCAACGAGATGATCGTCGGCATGGGCATGGTGTCGGGGCCCCTGGTCGGCGGCCTGCTGGCCCAGCTCATCGGCCTTCGGATGCCCTATGTGCTCTGCTGCGTCGTATTGATCGCGGGCATGCTCGTCGAATACCGGTGGTACCGGAAGAGGCATTAGGGATTGCTCGACCGCGGCAATCACGATCCAGGAAATTAAACGTCGAGATGCCGACGCTCAATCCGACTAATCCTTTAACAATCCGATTTACCGCAATCACCAGGTGCAGGTGACATCGTGTCCTACTATCCCATTGATACGCACGCCACGGTCCGCGAATTCGAAGCCGCGGGCATTGAGACGAAGCAGGCGGAAGCCATCGTCAATGCGATGGCGTGGAGCCGGAACGACCTGGTGACGAAGGAAGATCTGGCCGAATTCGCGACGAAGGAAGATCTGGCTGGGTTTGCGACCAAGGAAGACCTGGCTGGGTTTGCGACCAAGGAAGACCTGGAGGTACTTAAAGATTCGCTAAATGCGAAAATGGAACGGTTCGCAACGAGGGAAGATCTGAAAGTATTGAGAGCCGAGATGGCAGCGATGAAATCGGACCTGGAAAAGCAGATCAGCAGCGCCGTCAACAAGATGCTGGTCTGTATGATCAGCATGTCCGCACTGATCGTTGGTATGATGAAATACCTTTGACCGGTGCTTCGCTTGCAGTCGGGGCAGTCCAGTTTGGAGCAACCTGATCATTCCGCCTCGGCGACATCCTTGACCACCACCAGCGCCTTGGGCCAGGTTTCGTTGAAATACTCCACGAAGTCGTTGAACGTGTCCGTTTCCACGGTCAAATGGGTACCCCCGTCGGCCTCCTTCAGCGTGTAGTTTTCAAAGGCCGGCGTCCACGACTTCACCTCGTCGCTTTCCGTATCCTCCACGCCCTGCCTGATGTATCCGATATGGCGGATAGACATGAATTCGTACGGGCGGTTCTTGTCAATCATGCTGACCATGCCGTCGTTGTCCTTTGTCAGGAACCGTATCTCACTGTCCTCGCTCCAGTCACCCACGAAGTGAGATCCCTCGGCAAAAATACCCGACCACTTCCTGAACGGTTCGTCATCGAACAGGGCGTGCCACACCTGTTCCTTCGAAGCGTTAATGGTAATCGAGTAGGTAAGTTTCTCTGTGGCATTGGGCTCGGTCATCGTCCTATCCTTTCTCTTCGTCTCGTCACGATTTCGCTTCGCCAAAATTACAATTGCAACTGCAACTCAGCCCTCACTAACCGCCGCCTGCTCGACGACATCCGGAAGACGCTCCCGGGCCCTGGTCAGGCGGTCGATACACACCTCTTTACCCAGTACGGCGATCAAATGAAAAAGAGATGGTCCGGCCATTTCGCCGGTCAGGGCCACGCGGCAGGGGTGGATGAACTGGGCCGCCTTGAGCCCGTGACGTTCCGACAGGTCCCGGACCACGCCTTCCACCGCTTCGACGTCGAAAGCTTCGAGTGCCGCGAATTCATCGCGGAGCCAGCCGATCCGTTCGGACACGGCCTCGGGCTCCTTCGACCAGTGCTTTCGCACGGCCTTGGGATTGTAGTCGAAGTCGTCCGTGAAGAAGAACTTGCCCTGGACCGGAAAATCGGCCAGCGTGCGGCACCGTTCCCGCAGCAGCCCGAAGACCGCCAGCGCATAGCCGTGGTCAATGGCCGATCCGTCGGCCTGCTCATCACCTGTGAGACCCGCCTGCCGCAGGAAGGGTTGTGCCAGGGGCCAGAGTTCCTCCTCGGACAGGGCCATGATGTGCTGCCCGTTCAGCCATTCGAATTTTCGCAGGTCGAAGACGGTGTCCCGCTTGTGGACCTGGTCCAGGGAGAACCGCTTCATGAGCTCGGCGCGGGTGAAGAATTCCTGGTCGTCGCCGGTCTGCCATCCGAGCAGCGAGAGGAAATTGACCACGGCGTCGGGCAGGTAGCCGGCGTCGCGGTATTCGGAGACGGACACGGCGCCGTGCCGCTTGGACAGCTTCTTCTTGTCTTCCCCCAGGATGCTGGGCAGATGGGCGAATTCCGGCAATTCGGCTTCGAGAGCCTGGAAGAGGTGGATGTGCTTGGTGGTATTGGTGACATGGTCGATGCCGCGGATGACGTGGGACACGTTCATGTCCACGTCGTCGACCACCACGGCCAGGTGGTACAGGGGCGTGCCGTTGGACCGGACGATGACGAAATCGTCGATGGTCTCGTTCTCCACCTCGATCTCGCCGAGTATCCGGTCCTTAAAAACGGTTTTTCCTTCGGGGATCATGAGCCGGATGACCGGCTTTCGGCCCTCGGCCTCCAGCGTTTGCGCCTCGGCGGCCGTGATGTCCGCGTAGCGGCGGTCGTTTCGCCAGGACCGGCCTTCCGCAAGGGCTTCTCGTTTCTTCGCTTCCAATTCTTCAGGCAGGTAGTAGCATCGGTAGGCCTTTCCCGCTTCAACCAGAGACTCGGCCCGTGAAACGTGCCGGTCAAACCTCTGGGACTGGTAGACTGCCTCTTCGTCCCAGTCCATGCCCATCCAATCCAGCACTTCGAATATGGCATCGACCCACTCCGGACGGGAGCGTGCGGTGTCGGTATCTTCGATGCGCAGGAGAAAGCGGCCCTTCTCCCTGCGGGCGAAGAGCCAGTTGAACAGGCCCGTGTGGGCGCTGCCGATGTGCAGCAATCCGGTGGGGCTGGGGGCAAAGCGAACGCGTACGGGCCGGGGCATGAGTCGTTACGTCGACTGGGGATCCGGGCCGGAAGCATCCTGCGCCGCGGTCGAAGCGTCGGAAGCAGGAGGCGCGGCGGCCGGTGGTGCGGGAGTTGCGTCGGAAGCAGGCACGACTGACGGTACGGCTTCGAAGGTCACGGTCACCCCGCCTATCGCGCCCGCCAACAGATTATACAGCCAGGTGGCCAGGGCGACTACCAGGGCACCGAGCACGGCGTACAGGATGGTCAGAACGATCCAGGCTACAACCGCAATGAAACCCGTGGCGCCCACGATATACCCCATCTCTTCGGGCATGCCTTCGGACATTCCCACCATGCCCATGAAACTCGCCATCAGGGTAATCAGCACGGCGTAGAGCGCCCCGACCACGAACCCTACTACTCCGGCGATGAGAAAGGTAATCTTGACAGCGGACCACGTGTCGATTCGCTTCAACTGGTACTTCATGGATGGTGCTCCTGGCATGCGAAGGGGTAGAGTGCCACGCCTCATCGGCGGAAGAATCCGCGACCCTTTGGCCGGGGAGTCATGACAAGATGTTTAACGGAGAGGGAGGGATTCGAACCCTCGGTAGGTTTTTGACCCACAATCGCTTAGCAGGCGATCCGATTCAGCCACTCTCGCACCTCTCCCAAGAGATTCCGCACCGCTGGACGGTGGGGGTGGGATTCGAACCCACGGTACCCGCAAAGGTACAACGGTTTTCAAGACCGTCTCTTTCGGCCACTCAGACACCCCACCTGGCAGGCTGGCAATATAGGCTGAAGGCTCGGCGGGTGTCAATGTAATTCACCGGAGCACCTGGGCCGCCTGGATCGCCCGCACTCCCTGGACTGCCTGGACCGCCCGGTTTCCCCTGGTCTTGTATTTATGACTCCGAATCGTCTGAGAGTATTTCACGGTTTTGCTGGCGGCCTCCTGCGACCGGACGCCAATACTACTCTGCCCGATTGATCAGTCGCATCAGGTTAGACACGTGAAGCTTGAGGCGGCGCCTTCCCTCTTCGGTGAGTTGATACCAGGTCACCGGGCGACGGTCCCGGAAAGTTTTCTCGATCGACAGGTAACCGGCGTCCTCGAGCTTGCGCAGGTGCGTTCCTATGCTGCCGTCCTTCTCATCGAGCACGTTTTTCAGCCGGCTGAAAGACATCATGTCGTGTTTCGAAAGCAGGACGCAGATGGCCAGACGCACCCGGTGTTCGAGGAGGCCCGACAGCGCTTCGAGTTCGTCCAGGGACGATAGGTCCGGATCAGATGGAGGCATTCTGTTTCCTCGATCCAAGAAAGGCCTGCGCCGTGAGTGCCGCCGCAATGATAATCCCCGAGATCGTCCATCCGAATCCCTCCACGAAGATGGTAACGGGATAACAGAGCCCCACAAGGATGCCGACCGGCAGAAGCCTGCGATCAAAGTGCAGTCCGGCATAGAAATAAGTCAGGGCGAGCAGCAGCACCCAGAGCGAACCTATTCCCTGACCGTTCAGATGCCCCCCTGCCACCAGCAGTCCTCCGAGCACTCCCGTGACCATGAATGCCAGCCAGTGTGACATGATTCGAATACCTTGTCGACGATCGGCCTGGCCTGCGTTTAAGCTCACCCTCACACCGATCCAGAGGCTGATCGCAAAACCTGCCGGAGACGCTATGAGCCAATACAGGTTTATCCACCTCGGATTTGGGACAAAATCTACCAGCGTGAATCCGCACAGGACAATCGCGGCCCAGAGCAGGTAGATCGATCGGACGGGCACGCCGTCCGATCGGTCCGCCGCGGCCCGGACGTAGGCCAGGTCCTCCCTGAGTTTTTCTATGTTTGTCATGATATCCTCCCCATTAGCAAGAACTTTTATAAAGTGATTACTCTGAATTATGTAGTATATATTACGGAATGTCAACAGCTAAAATGAAAAGTTGGAGGTTTGGTATTGAATCGAAGGTTGTCAGGTCAACTCAAGGTGCTGTCCGCCCGCTAACCGGGAACCCGAGATCATACGCCGGCGGATCTGAGGTAACTGCTTAAGAGGAATAAGTTTACACAGATTTTAAGAACCCTTGGCTCGTCCGGATTCGAACCAAGAGCCCCTACACTCGCACTGCCAGGCCGTCGTGGAGTGCGGTGCGGTAGGCCTTGAGCGCGGGCACAAAACCCATCAGGAACCCGGCCGACACCACGGCGCCCAGGAAGAGTAACTCGATGGTACCGGGGGGCCGGATCGGGATGAAAAGCCCGACCTGCGCCTCGACAAGGGACTGTCCGGCTGAGAGCAACACGTACACCAGGGCCAGTCCGCCGATGGACCCCGCCGTGGCCAGGCACACCGACTCGAGCACCAGCAGCGAGACGATCCGGCTGGGCCCGGCCCCGACGGCGCGCAGGATCGCCATCTCCCGGCGGCGCTCGTCGAGCGACGTGTAGAGTGAGACCAGCATGCCCAGCAATCCCACCAGCACGACGAAGACGGTCACCAGCCGGAGGCCGGTCTCGGCGTAGCCCAGGCCCTGCCACATCTCGTTCAGGGCGACTCCGGGGATCACGGCCATCATGGGCTCGTCTTCGAAGTCGTTGATCTGGCGCTGCAGCTGGAGTACGTCCCGGCGGCTGGTCATGCCCACGAAGAACGACGTCACCTGCGTAACTTCGACATCATCGATCGAGACCTCCACCGCCTCCTCTTGAGCGTGGCCGTCGTCCGCAGGGGCCGCATCAGCCTCGTCGAGGCCGTCGCCTGCAGGAGCCGCCTCCATCTCTTGGTTGTGGGTGTGGCCATCGTCCGCGGGAGCCGCCTCCGCGTCGTCGTGAGCATGGCCATCGTCCGACGCCGGAGGCGCACCGCCCTCCCAGTGGATGGCCTCCATGCCCTCGAGGGTCACGTAGATGGCGCGGTCGACGGGGGTGAACGTCCTGGCGAGGACGCCCACGACCGTGAAGGGCATGTGGTCGTGGTGCAGAAAACCCACCTCGCCGAGCCCGTGCGTCACCGCAATCTCGTCGCCCAGCGCGTAGTTCAGCTCGGCCGCCACGTCCGCGCCCAGGGTCACGTCGAACAAGGCCGCGTTCGCCCTTCCCTCCGCCAGCGCGATTTCCTGACCCCCGCGGTAGCGGTAGTGGCGAAGGAAGTCCTCGTTTGTGCCGATGACCCGGAATCCTCTGTGGCTGTCCCCGAGGCTGTAAGGGATGGTCCACGCGACCGCGGGATGCTCCGCCCACTGCCTGTAGGCCTCCCAGGAAACGTTCTCCGTCGACGCTCCCATGCCGAAGACCGAGTACAGCAGCAACTGAATCGTGCCGCCCTTGGTACCCACGATCAGATCGGTCTGGCTGATTGTGTTGGAGAAGCTCTCGCGCATGCCCGTGCGCACGTTCTCGACGCCGACCAGGAGGGCGACGCTGAGGGCGATGGAGCCTATCGTGAGCGAGGTGCTGAAGGCACGATTTCGGAGCGACTTGAGCGCGAGGTCCAGAACCAGCATCAGTGCAACGCCTTGTTGATGTCGGGGAGCGAGATGGTGCGGGAGAACAGGCCTTCCAGGGTGCGGTCGTGGCTCACGAACACCAGCGTTGCGCCGGCACGTTCGCATTCCTGGAAAAGCAGCTCGAGGAAGGCTTCTCGGCGGTCGAAGTCCAGGGAGGAGGTCGGTTCATCGGCGACGATGAGCTCCGGGGCCCCGATGAGCGCCCGGCAGGCCGCCACCCGCTGTTGCTGGCCCACCGAGAGTTCGGTCACCTGCTTCTTCAGCAGATCTCCGATCTGGAGGTGGTCGGCAAGCTGCGCGGCAGTCTCTTTTACGCCCTTGCCGTCCAGCCGGGCCCGGCGCCCCGCGTGCATGCGCACAGGAAGGGTGATATTGTCGAGCACCGACAGGTAGGGGATGAGGTTGAACATCTGGAACACATAGCCGATGTGCTCCGCCCGGAAGGCGTCCCGCTGTGCGCCCGAGCGCGAGGCAAGGTCCTCGCCCAGCACCCTGACCTCGCCCGCGTTCGCTTTCAGGACCCCCGTCAGCACGCCGAGCAGCGTCGTCTTGCCGCTGCCGCTGGGGCCGAACAGGAACGCGCGCGTCCCCCGCTCGAGGGTCAGCTCGGGGATGTCCAGCACCCAGGGGCCGCCTCCGTAGCGGAAGCGCAGGTGCCGGACGTCTACTGTGAAACCCATCTATGGTTTGTCCCTGCGAAGCGTAGCTCCACAAAAAACCGCGGGTTCTCGTCTCAGCGAGTGCGCGCGCTCAATTCATGCAGGTGTCCGCATCGCGGATCAGTGCTCGTACGGATAGACCCGCTTGCCAGTGATGGTGAAGCCGACGTAGCCGTACGCGCTCTTGGTCATCTCGATCTTGAGTACGCCCTCGACCCACGTCGGATTCCACCCGTTCAAAAATGCCCACTTGCCCTTTTCCATCTTGATGTAGACGAGTTGGTTAGGTGGGGGAGGCGGTGTGTGGATGCAGGCGCCGACATAAGGAACGAGGAGGAATTCCTTCGCCGAGGAGGCCCAGTCTTCAAGCGTAACCGTATATCCGGGGACCTTGACGAGTTTGCCCTCGAGAGCCGCCAACTCCTCGCTCAGCTCGCCGGTGCGGTAGTTGAGGCTGGCCAGGAGGTGCCAGCCCACCTTGATGGGTTCGTCGGCCGATGCGGCAGGCGGTACGTCGGCCGGAGACTCCGGGGGGTCGCCCGCAACGCTAAGGGTAACCAGCAGCAGCATAGCGGCGGTTGTGAAGAGAAATATGCGGCTGGCGTCGACCATCGAAAAACTCCGGTTGTGAAGTTCTCAGTCCGATAGTTATAGGTAAAAGCGAACGCTTTGGCAATACAAAATGAAAGCCCGAAGTTATTTGATACGACAGACGCTTAAAGGATTCTGTGGCTTATCAGGCGCCTTACCCGCCCGCGATCGGAGATACGGTGGCCGAAGCTCCGGAAAATCGTGTTAACTGCTTAAAAGGAATAAGTTTACATAGACGTCTAGAAACTGTATCTTCCAGGCGGATCCGTTTGCAGAACCGTTAACAGAACAGGTTTGAATCAGCAGCCCGCGCAGGATTTCAGGGCCGTTCCGGACCATGAATAAACGAATCCATCATTATCTTCTGGTCCTTTTCCCGATGATCGCGTTCCTGGTGATCGCGATGATCGCTACTTCCGGTTGCGATAAATCGACTTCGAACGTCATCAGTGACCTGCAGTTGCGCCTGGCGGCTCAGACACCGGTCCGGCGCCACGTCCGATCGGTCGTAGTGGCCATGTCGGGCGTGTCCGTTCGGTCCACCGCGAACAGCGAGTACGGAACGCCCGGCACGTTACGCCATACCGTCGATCTGCTCGAACTGGGGGGAAGCAGCACGCGGGTCCTGGAAGTGTTCTCCCTGGCCGAGGGCAGATACGACGCCGCGCGCCTGAACATCCACGAAGTCACCGTGACCTTGCTGAACGGCGTTGAGTTCAATGAGGTGTATACGGATCCGCAGGGCAGGGAGATGATCGTCGAAACAAACACCCCGGCGGTCGTCGAGCGCGGCAGGAAGGCGGACGCCGTGATCGATTTCGACCTGGTGCGTTCGATCGCGTTAGAGGGCGATACCCAGCGGGTCCACGACATTACCGGGATGAGATTCACGCCGGTAGGCCGCCTGGTCGACCTGGCGAGTTCCGGGCAGGTTTCCGGGAGCGTCAAGCACGACAACGGCACGCCGTCGGTCCTCCGGGACGACGTGCCGCTGAGCGGCTACCCCGTAACCCTGTTTCAACCCGGCAGGACGGATTCGGTGACGGTCTATTCCGACGAAAACGGCCAGTACTCGGCCTACTTCATGCCCGCCGGATCCTACGCCATGTACGGTCCCCCCACGGAGGACACCGAGGCCTGGGCAACGGAGAACGTCGTGGTGACCACCGCCAGTACGACGCGCCAGGACGCCATCGCCAGGAAGCGCTGATCCGGGCAACTGAGGCTTGACGGTCCGCATCGCCAGGAAGCGCTGATCCGGGCAATTGAGGCTTGACGGTCCGCCGGACGACCTGCACATTGTCTTTTCTGTTTTCCGATCAAACTTCGTACTCTGAATGCCGCGACACGACGGGATGCGGCCGTGCTGGAAGGGAGCGCTCGATGGCCTCGTATATGTACCTGTCCATCACCGGCGAGGGTAAAATCGCCATATACGAAATGGACCCGGACACGGGAGGGCTCGCCTTCAGGGAGGACGTCGCCGCGGGCGCCGGCGTGATGCCCCTCGTGGTGGACGCGGCCCATCAGCGTCTCTACGCCGGACTGCGGGGCGTGCCCTCGGTACAGACCTACAGCCTGGACCGGACGACGGGAGGGATTTCCCTGCTGGGCTCCACGCCCTTCGATTGGGACACGACCTATATGGCCCTGGACAATACCGGGCGCTTTCTGCTCTCCGCGTCCTACGGTCACCCCGTGGCGGGTGTTCATGCCATCGGAGCGGACGGCATAGTCCAGGCGCCGCCCGTGGACCGGCGGGAGACGGCCCGATGCGCACACTACATACAGACGGACGCGTCGAACCGGTTCGCCTTCGTGCCCCACGTCGCCGAATCGAACATGATCTGCCAGTTCAGGTTCGACGAAGGCACGGGTAAGCTGACTCCGAACGATCCGCCCCGTGTGGTCCAGCCCCCGGATACGGGGCCCAGGCATTACTGTCACCATCCCACGCTGAACGTGCTCTACGCCGACAATGAACAGGGAAGCAGCATGACGGCCTACCGGTTCGACCCGGAGCGGGGGACGCTGGAGGCGCTGCAGACGGTATCGACTTTGCCTTCGGACTTCACCGGTGAAAACACCTGCTCGCAGATCCATATCCATCCATCGGGACGGTGGGTGTACGCCAGCAACCGGGGGCACGACAGCATCGCCGGTTTCGCGACCGATCCGGTTACGGGCCTGCTCGACCCCATCGGCCAGGCGCCTACAGAAGAGACGCCGCGGGCCTTCAACCTGGATCCACGGGGAAGGTTTCTTTACGCCGCGGGGCAGGCAAACGGAAAGCTGGCCGCCTATCGCGTCGACCAAAATACAGGCGTCCTTGCGCCCCTTGACGTATACGATGTCGGACCGTCACCGGCCTGGGTGATGATCCTGGACTTGGACGAGTGATCCTGGACTTGGTCGGATGACAGCGGTCCGGGCGCCGAGTTGATACTTCGTCTCGGCTTCCTCGCCGTCATCGCACCGAAAATGAGCGTGCTGGAGAACGACCGTAGGTGATCGTGATCCTGAGTACCGAGCGGGCATCGCCTCTGTCCGATTTGAGCAGGCAACGCCTCTGTCCCACATGCGTTTAACCGGAGAAGTACTATGGCTTCCACCTTCGACCTCATCATTACCGACGGCCTGGTCGTCAGCCAGGACGGCGTCATCGCGGCCACGATCGCCGTGCGAGACGGACGCATCGCCGGCGTGCTCGAGCCCGATGCCCGGCCCGAGAGCGCCTCGCAGTGCTCCGCGGAAGGCCTCCACGTCCTGCCGGGCCTGATCGACCCCCACGTCCATCTCCGGTCCCCCGGCCACGAGGAGCGCGAAGACCCCGTCTCAGGCACGAGCGCCGCGGCCGCGGGCGGCATCACAACGCTGCTGGAAATGCCCATCTCGCCGGTTGCCGCCAGCTCGGCGGAGGGACTTCGCAGGCGGGGCGAGGCCATCGGAGCGCAGTCGCTGATCGACTTCGGCCTCTACGGCGCGGCCGGACACCAGAACGTCGACCTCATCGCCGAGGTGGCCGAGGCGGGCGCCGTGGCCTTCAAGACCTTCCTGACCGCGCCGCCGACCCACCGCGAGGGCGAGTTCTTCGGCCTCTGGTGCCTGGACTACTCGCTGCTGCGGGACGTCATGGCCGCCACGGCCGCCACGGGCCTGCGCCACAGCTTCCACTGCGAGAACTGGCCCATGATCGAGACGCTCATCGAACGGCTGTCCGCACAGGGGCGCAACGACGGACTGGCCCACGCCGAAAGCCGGCCGGCCATCGTAGAGGACACGTCGGTCGCCATCATGATGAGCCTGGCCGCCGAGGCCGGCGGACCCGTGGAAGTGGTGCACCTTTCGAGCCCGCGGGCCGCGCAACTCGTGAAGGAAGCCAAAGAGCGGGGGCTCGACGTCATCGCCGAGACCTGCCCCCAGTATCTCTTCCTGACCGACCAGGTGCTTTCGGTACACCGCGGCTTCGCCAAGTGCAATCCCGCCCTGCGGCCCGCCGAAGAGGTCGAGGCGCTCTGGCCCTACCTGCACGACGGCACACTGGACTTCGTCGGCAGCGACCATTCTCCCTTCCGGCCCGAGGAAAAAGAAGGCGAGGACATATTTGCCATTCCGCCCGGCCTGCCTGGACTCGAATCCATGGTCCCCCTGATGCTGACCGCGGTCAACGACGGCCGCCTGACCATCACCGACCTCGTCCGGCTGATGTCGACGCGCCAGGCCGAGGTGTTCCGGCTCCCCGGCAAGGGCCGCATCGCCATCGGAAACGACGCCGACCTTACCTTCGTGGACATGGACGCGCGGTGGACCTTCGACCGGAACGCGTGCTTCACCAAGGCCAGGGACGTCATGCGCATCGTGCACGGCATGCCCATGAAGGGCCGTGTCCAGCGTACCATGGTGCGCGGGGAGACGGTATACGAGGACGGCAAGATCACGGGCAAGCCGGGACACGGCCGCTGGCTGAAACCCCTTTGATCAAAGAAGCCGTTCAAAAGAAGCCGTTCGAGAGACGCCGTCCAAGAGAAGCCCTTCGAGAAACCAGTTAGCAGCGACTAACTTCAGCACCTCGAGTTTTGAGCATTCAATTTCCGAAAGGAACAAGTATGGCAGACCAGGACCCTAAGGGCGTATACACCATCGCGCCGACGCCCTTTGAAGAGGACGGCAGCCTGGACACGGGCAGCCTGTCGACCCTGACCAACTTCCTCATCGATCTTGGGATCGACGGGATCACCGTGCTGGGCGTCATGGGCGAAACCAGCAAGCTGGTCGAAGCCGAACGGGACCAGGTCATTGCCGGTGTGGTCGAAGCGGCGGATGGCCGCATCCCCGTCTGCGCCGGAACCAGTCATACCGGGACGGACGGGTGCGTCGCGTTGAGCAAGCGGGCGGAGGAGCTGGGCGCCTCTTCGCTCATGGTGGCGCCGCCGAAGCTGGCCAAGGGCACGGACGAGGCGCTGCTCGCCCATTACCTCAAGGTGGCCGATGCCGTATCGATCCCCCTCGTGATCCAGGACCATCCCACAAGCAGCGGCGTCCTGATGAGCATCGATTTCATTGCGGCCATCGCCGACCGATCCCCGCGGTGCCGCTTTCTCAAGCTGGAAGAAGAACCGTCGCCGCGGAAGGCCAGCCAGGTGCTCGCGGCGAACCCTGACGTGGAAATCTTCGGCGGCCTGGGCGGCGTCATGCTCTTGGAGGAACTGCGCCACGGGTGCATGGGCACCATGACCGGCTTCGCCTACCCCGATATCCTGAAGGACATCCACACGAAGTACATGTCCGGCGACGTCGACGGCGCCACCGAGACCTTTTACCGGTATTGCCCGCTGATCCGCTTCGAGGGCCAGCCCGGCATCGGGCTATCCATTCGCAAGAACGTCTACCGGCGGCGCGGCGCCATCAAGACCGCCCGGGCGCGCCAGCCCTTCGTCCCCCTGGACGACGAAACCCTGGCGGACCTGAACGACCTGTTGACGAGACTCGGGTTGGCGTAACGCTCAGTCCCGCCAGTCGAGCAGGACCCCCAGCGCATCGCCCGGCCGCTGGTGAAGCAGCGCGAAGGCGTCGGCTGCCTTGTGCCAGGGAAAGCGGTGGGTAGTCATACGCCCGGTGCGGATCGCGCCCGAGGCCAGGAGTTCCATGGCCCGTCGGGATTGGCGCGCGCCCGCTCGCGTGCGGAAGTACCCTCCCAGCAGTCTGCGGCCCTGTATCTTCTCTGAAGACAGCGAAAGCGGCTGGTCCTCGTACAGCCCGATCAGGTGGATCAACCCGCCAAGAGCAAGCATGTCGAGCCCCTGCTCGAAGGCCGCCGGACCGGCCGGACCGCCCACGGCGTAGACCACGACGTCGGCGCCGAGGCCGTTGGTCAGGCGCCTTACGGCCCGGACGGGATCTTCCTCGCGGGCGTTGATCACCGAGTCTGCGCCGAATTCGGCCGCGAGTTCGCACCGGTTTTCCAGCGCGTCCACCGCTACCACCCTGCCAACCCCATTCGCCTTGATGACCTGCAGGATCAGGTTGCCCACGAGACCCTGGCCAAGCACGACGACCGTGTCCTGGGGCCTGATGTCCTCCACTTCCACCCAGGTCACCGCGCCCGCGGTCAGCGGGTAGTAAGGTGCGCTGTCGAAGGAAAGGTCCGCCGGCATGGGCATGACGACGGTCTGGTCCCACGGAAAAACGAGCCGGGCCGGCCGGACCACGTACTGGGCGTGGGGCGCCAGGGCGACGACCCGGTCGCCGACTTCCAGGTGATCGATGCCATCGCCGAGCGCATCCACCATGCCCGCCATGGAGTAGCCCATTACATCCGGGCTCACCGCATGTTCACGCCTGTACCGGCCGCCCAGTTCCGAACCGCGGCTGATGAGGCTGCACATCGCCTTGATCCGGATTTCTCCGGTACCCGGTTCGGGTATCGGCACCTCCTCGATCTCGATCCGGTGCCGGCCTTCGGGCTTGACGACTTGTTTCATGGATGAAACGGGCATAGGGAATCGTTGACTTTCCAGGGACTAACCAAGGACGAATCCCGCCAGGGTTCTCTGAACATCGACGACGTCGATTCCCCGCTTGAAATCCTTCTTTACCGGGAAAGTATGGCCGGATATCCAGATCTTCATCTCGGAGTCGAGATCGACCTTCCCCGCGGTCTCGAAGGAGAAGTGAGTGATCCACTTGTACGGGATGGAGGTGTATTTGGTCTTGCGGCCGGATATCCCCTGTTTATCCACCACGATCAACCGCTTGTCCGTAAAGGCGAACAAGCCTCTCACCAGCTTGAAGACCCTGACCAGTTTTTCGTCCTCGATCAGGATCTTGGAGAACTCCTCCCTGATCGCGTTGACTTCGATCTCCGAGGCGTTACCCCTGATAGCGTTCAGCATCTTCATTGTATTCTCCCCAGGTTCTTCCTGAACAGTATTGCCTGTTTAACGCCCAGCCGTCAAGGCCGGTCTTCCCCATCCAGCAGCGCCGCGGCCTTTCGCAGCATGTCGTCCACAGTCTTCCCGGGCAATGTGCAGATCCGTTCCACCGCGCCAGATCGCCATGCCATGCTTTCAAGCTGATCGGCCAGGATGATCCCGGCGACCCGTAACCCGCTGGGAATCACCACTTCGAAGGGATATCCCTTCTCTTCGTCGGTAACCGGGCAGAACAGCGCCAGTCCGACCCTGCGATTGTACGACTCGGGCGATACGACGACGGCGGGCCGCCCCGAAGGCAGGTATGATCCACTCCTTGCCCTGGAGTAGATCCAAACCACGTCGCCCCGGCCTGGGGTATAGTCTTGCGTGCGCATCAGGCTTCTCCCCCACCGGAGGTCCCGATGCTTATTCTTCCGTGCAAGTTGCGTTTCGAGACGCCCGAAAGCAGATCGGAAAGTCTGAAATGGATACGCTCCAGCGGAACCAGGGCCAATTCCCTGCCGCGGAGCACCAGCACTACCGGCGAATCGTCCCCGACGCCCATCTGGACGGCGACCGGTTTCGGAATGCGCAGCGCAAGGCTGTTGCCCCACTTTTTCACACGGGATTTCATCCGAGCCTCCTGTAGATACATTGTAGATACTTTGTCTAGATACACCGCAAATGGATGTATCTACCGTTGTTCGTTAACTCATTAGTCGAGGTTTTGTGAATAAACTCGACTGTAATGAATTAATGGCGAAGGAGGCAGATCGGCAGGTTGATCAACTAAGGCGGGAGGATACTGACATGAACCGAAATAACTCAATCCGGTATCCGGCTTTAATCGACGGGGAAAAAGGCGCTTATGGCGTTTCGTTTCCGGATCTTCCGGGTATTGTTGCGATGGGAAAGACTATCGAGGAAGCAATGCTAAATGCTCAGGCGGCGCTGCGAGATTACATGATCGAGGCAGAATCGGACGGTGAGGAAGCAAAACAGCCAAGCAATATTGAGCAGATAAGAACTGAATCAGGACAGATTCTGACGACTGTTCCGTTTATTACCCAGCCCTGAATGTCCTGCGAAGCGTATACCTTCCCGGTGCCGCGACATATCCCAGTTTCCGGTTAAGCGCCAGCATGGGGCCGTTCGTCGAATCGTTGTGCGTGCTGAGCGATCGAACGGAATGATTCCTGGCATAGCGTATCGCGGCGAGTTTCAGCGCGAGGGCGATATGGCGCCTTCGATACGCCCGGGTGACCCCGGTATGCACGTTGAATGCCTGCTTCGCCTCTGAGTAGAGGCGCACCGCGCAGATCCCCACCCAATGATCCCCATCGGCCGCGAGCAATTGTCCATCCGGCCGGTACCAGCCCGCCTCGTAGACCCACTCGTTGAACTCCTCGAAGGACAGCCCGGGGGCGGTCCACCCCGGCACGTCCTCGTCCGTAATCGCGTTGACTTCATAGAGCTTCCGGCGCGCGTCGGGCGTATCCCCGAAGTCTGACAGAGCATGTATGCGTAATCCCGACGCCGCGAAGTCTTCAAGAGTCCGCAAATAAGGTGATTCGTCGAAGTGTTCCAGGTCCAGGCTCGACTGAAAAAGATGACGGTCGTTCTCAAATCCGCGACGCCTCGCGAATGCCTGCGAAACGGGACAGTCGTCCCGGACTTCGCTGGTTATCATGGTGGCGGAATGGTGCTCGAGGAACCTGAGCATATCCGAGTAGAGCGCGGATCCGATTCCACGGCCCCGCCACGAAGGCGCCACGCCCGCCCAGGCGTAGAACTGCCCTTCCGGATCCCAGGTCTCGTGCACCGAAACCGCGTAACCCACCACATCATCCTCACCGGTCACGGCCACGTGGCGGTAACTGACCCGATCCGGCGCCGTATGGGTCAGCCATTCGTGCACGGTCTCTTCTGAAACGGGATTCTGTTCGAAGGCGTTGACGACGGAAGCAATGCCCGCTTCATCGTTGGAGGGACGGGCGGGGCGGAGGTGGAACATGGCGGATGTTGCCATATCAGGAAACTAACTGGGGGTAATCGAATCGGGACACCCTACACCAACACCCCCGGCATGGGCTTGAACTGGCAGGCCTCGACGAAGACCTCGAAGAAGTCGGGAGTGGTCTCGAGTTCGATGTGCTCGATGTTCTTGACCAGCGCCTCCAGTTCCTTGCGGCGCGAGCGGGAGAGGAGGGTCTCCCGGGCGCCCTGGACGGCGGCGTTGCCGACCTTGACGATGCGGTCCTCGGGCACGGGGGCCAGGAACCCGATGTCGATGGCGTTGCGGACGTCCACGTAGTTGGCGAAACCTCCCGCCAGGAAGAGGCGGTCCACGTCGCCCGGGGCAACGCCGAACGCGCGCAGTACGATATACTGTCCGCAGTAATTGGCGGCCTTGGCCTGGGCCAGATTGCTGGCATCCTGGCGGGAGAGGGTGATGCCGGACTCGGGCACGACGGCCACTTCGAACTGTTTCCGGTCGGCGAAGACGCCCTTGGGGGTCATCATGTCGTGGCGGCGGAGGTCGGCGAGGAGGTCGATCAAGCCCGATCCGCAGATGCCCTGGGGCGGGGTATCGCCGATGGTGTTCCAGTCAAACCGCCCATCTTCCCACCTCAACGTTTCGATGGCGCCTTCGTAGCCGGGCATGCCGTACTTGATGCCGCCCCCCTCGAAGGCGGGTCCGGCCGGGCACGAAGCCGTGATCACGCGTCCGTTGCCCGCCACGACCACCTCGGTATTGGTCCCCACGTCCACCAGCATGGATACGCCCGGCTGCACCGCCAGGTCGACGGTGGCCAGGTCGGCCGCCACGTCGCCGCCCACGTGGCTGGCAATGATGGGCATACCGTAGACCCGCGCCTTCGGATTGGCCCGCAGGCCGAGGCGCCGGGTGCCGATGGTCAGCGCCGTGGTCTCCCGCTCGCCCGCGAGATATTCGTTTTCGACGAGGGATTTGTAGGGCTTCTGGCCGATGCTCTGCACGTCAAGCCGGAAGAAAAGGTCCCGCATGGTGGAATTCCCCGCCACGACGATCTCGTAGATCTCCTGCCGCGCGGTTCCCGTCCGCTCGCACCATTCCACGATCTCGTGGTTGACGGCGTTGATGATGGCGTTCCACAGTTCTCCCTCGTACGCGCCGTCGTAGGAGATCCGGTGCATCAC
This sequence comes from Candidatus Latescibacterota bacterium, assembly GCA_022823465.1. Taxonomy (GTDB): domain Bacteria; phylum JAAXHH01; class JAAXHH01; order JAAXHH01; family JAAXHH01; genus JAAXHH01. The sequence goes on along the minus strand of JAJEHX010000053.1, from coordinate 67,462 downwards.
GTCGCTGCCGCCGAAGCGCTGGGGGTTTTCGAAGGAACAGAGGTGGACGCTTTCCCCGGTCTCCAGGTCCACGAAGTCCATGACTACGGTGGTCGTGCCGAGATCGATGGCGAGCCCATAGAGGTGTCCGCGGTACTCGTCGACCTCCTCGCCGTCATAGAACACGACGTCGCCCTGCCTGCTGACCATCGGATCCAGCGGCGTTTCTTTCTCTTCGGTAACGGTGAGGATCTTGGGCGTTCGGCGCAGGGGGGAGAAGGCGATGTCCACGTCCGAGTCGTCGACCCGGGCCTGGCAGGCGAGACGGTAGTTCTCCCGCAGGAAGGATTCCGCTTCCGTCCGCGGAACGAGACCCTCCATGCCTTCCTGTACTTCAACGATGCACTCGTGGCAGATGCCGTTGCGGAAGCAGGAGGTGGGCACCTGGACGGCGAGATCGTCGGCGTAGTCGAAGAGGGTCCGGCCGGCGGTCAGCGGCTGGGTCGTCGTGCCGTCGGTGATCGATCCGCGGTCCGGCGTCGCAAAATCTGCCCCGGGGGAATCCTGATCCTGTTTCGACGCGTTTGAATTGGATCCGGCTGGTTGCGTCACACTTTTTTGGGCAGCTTCCTCGACCGGCCGTTCGCGGGGCGCCTCCTCCGTCTCCCACGCCATGCGGTAGTCGAGCTTGTCGTCCCCGCCGCACATGAGCAATCCGCCGGTTTCCCGCGGCTTGCGCTGGTTGCGGCACCCGAACTGGGCCGTGCATTCGTCGAAACGGTTCTTGTAGGGACAGCGGTACCTGGCCTGCTCGGTTGCATGGGCCATCATGTCCTTGAAGATGGCCGTGATGCGGTCCAGGCGTTCCTGGTACGCCGCCTTGTCGATTTTCTTCATGGGAGATAATTGGGGAGCGGTCCGCGGCTATCAGGCGTGCGGGCCGCCACGTCAGCCGTCCTGCTCCTGCTTGAGTTCTTCGAGGAGACGCTGGGCCAGTTCCACGCACCCCACCGCGTCGGCGGCCGTGCCGTCGGCGCCCATGTCGTCGGCGAATTCCTGGGTGACCGACGCGCCGCCCACCATGATCTTGACGTCCTCCCGCATGTCGTTATCGATGAAGGCGTCGATGGTCTTGCCCATGTTGGGCATGGTCGTGGTCAGCAGGGCCGACATGCCCAGCAGGGGCGCTTCGTGTTCCTCCACCGCGTCCATGAACTCGTCCTCGGAGGTGTCCACACCCAGGTCGTGTACCACGAACCCGGCGCCGCGCAGCATCATGATGCAGAGGTTCTTGCCGATGTCGTGGAGGTCGCCCTTGACCGTGCCCATGATCACCGTGCCGACCGGTTGAATGCCCGAAGCGGAGAGGATGGGTTCGATGTGGGCCATCCCGGCCTTCATGGCCCTTGCGCAGGCGAGGACCTCCGGGACGAAGATGAAGTTCTCGCGGAACTTGATGCCCACGACGCTCATGCCGTTGATGAGGCCGTCGTCCATCACCTCCAGCGCTTCGATGCCCTCGTCCAGCGCCTTGCGGGTCAGCGTGTCGACCGTCCCGTTGTCCCCGTCGATGAGGGCCGCGGATATCTCCTGCATGTCGGGCGTCGCCCGGGCGAAAGCGTTGATGATCCGCGTCCGTTCTTCGGGACGCTCGATGAATTCTTCGATTTCGTCTTTCAGGAAGTCGTTGGCTATATCGTTGAGTTCGGCCATGCGTTACTGCCCGGTCCTCCCTTGATCATGCCGCGTGGGCGTCGTGCGCGCCGCGTCGCGCTATGACGACGGTACGCGCCATTACGGCCCCGTTCCTACGCCGCGTGTGTGCGATGCCAGTCCTTCACGGCCTGGGGGATCGCCTTCAGGTTCTCGATGGACGCCTGGAGGGGTACCGCGCACTCCGGTCCCACCATGTGTATGCCGTGTTCCAGGTTCTGGCAGACTTCCTGCCCCACCTCTTCGGGACCCCGCGCGAACAGGGTCTCGGGATTGTTGATGTTGCCCACGAGGGAGATCCTGCCGTCGACGGCCTCCATGGACTCCTGGGGCTTGTTCTTCGAATCGTAGTGAAAAGCGGCAAAGCCGGTCTCGGCAATGTAGCCCATGCGGTCCACGGTGCGCCCGCAGATGTGCATGATCAGCGGGATGGGGATCCGTTCGGCGAGCTCGATGTGCAGGTCCCGCAGGAACCGGCGGTAGTATTCGCCGCTCACCAGGTCGCCCGTGGCGTGGTCCGGCAGGGTCAGGGCGTCCGCCCCGGCCTCGATCTGCGCGATGCCGAACTCCACCGTGGCCTCCTTCATGCGGTCCAGGGCGAGATGGGTCTTGCCCGGGTCGTCGAGAGACATGAGCAGGAAGGGTTCCACGCCGAAGCAGTGGTAGCCCAGGGACCAGGGACCCATGGTCTTGCCGATGATCGCCACCTCGTCGCCGTACTCCTTCTTGAGCAGGCTGATGGCGTCGAGGACGCATTTCGTGTCCTGGTGCGTCAGGAAATCAGGGGGAAGCCCGATGTCGTCCACGTCCTCCCAGATGGGCTCGCGCATCTTGACCGTGGGCCAGTTGTCCTTCTGCTCCCACTGGATCTTGCAGCCCAGGGCGGAGGATTCCTGGATGATGGTGAAGACCGGCATTATGGTGTCGAAGCCCAGTTCCGTGTACCCGGTGGCCGCCAGGCGGGCCATTAGTTCCGGGTCCCGGTTGGCGTCCGGGAAGGGAGCGTCGACGAGGTCCATCAGCTCCACCGTGGCGACGGACGTCGGATTGCATACGGGCGTGCGGTCCACGGGTTCCCTCCGCAGGGCGGCCAGTACCCGGTCCCGGCCCTTCATCGGCCTGGTGACGTTCGTTTCCATGATTGCCTCCTTGACGTCGGCGCGTTCATTCGGATACCGCGCCTGGGCACGGTCGGATACCGCGCCTGAGAACTGTCATCCATCCTGCTGGCTCGGCGCCGCCAGGACGCCCCGGCTCGCGGCCGCTTCCTGCTCGCGAAGCACGGCCCTGACGTTCGGCGCGCGGACCAGCAGCTGCCCAATCATCGCGTCGTGCACGTGGGCGCAGGGAAAGACCACCTGGTCCAGCGTGCCGCTCACCTCGTCGATCTCGGCGAGTTTCATCAGACCGCCGGCGATGAATGAGATTCGTCTTTCGCGGTCTTTGCCCTCGCCGTGGGCCGTGACCCGGTAGACGCCGTCGCCCTCGCTCAGCACCTTGATCTGCAGGCCCGATTTCTTGTCGAGGATCTCCAGGGGACGCGGTTCGGCGGTGGCGGACGGCTCCAGCTTGCAGGCTTCGAGGAACACGCGCTTGACCGCCAGGTTATGTACGTGGCCGCAGGGAAACCGCAGCCGGTCGGCGGAGTCCCGCTCCATCCCGCCCAGGACTGCCATTGCCCTTACCACGGAGGCGATCCGGTCCCCGGCGCCCGCCCGATGACTGTAGGTGTGAACTCGGTAGGCGGGTTCCCCGTCATACTGCTGCCGGTACAGGCCGATGGAGACGTCCCCGAAGTGGGGATCGAGCGGAACCAGTTCGATGCGTCTTCCTATGTCTGTCGTCTGTCCCATATTATTGAACGGTTTCCGTCCGTTACGTTCAGTCAGTCGCGGCCGGCCACTCCGGCCTCTTCCCATCTACGACCGGCTTGTCCCGTCGGCCGGCCTCTTCCCGTCGGCCGGCATAGCGCCTCATTACGGTCAGGATTGTCCCTGTTTGTATTCGCCTTCAAGCTGCTTCAGCAGGGCTTCCGCCACGTCTCCGGCTTCAGATTCCCCGCCGGTCCATTCCCGCTTCTCGGACCATTGCCACTCGTCCAGGTAGGCGTCGGTCCCGGTCAGCCCGTCCCGCATGGCCACCCGGTCGATCTCCTGCTGAAACCAGTCCGGCATCTGCCGGGAAAGTGGACGCCGGCCTCCGAAGACGCGCACCTGCGCGGGGATGTCACGCCAGTAGAGCACCTGGTACGTCGTCATGCCGGCCGATCCTGTGCCTTTCGCACCTGACCTCATGCCGCCCTGTCCATCGCCTCGCGGAAGGCCCGGATGTGGGCGACGCCCGTGCCGCAACATCCGCCGATGAAGTAGGCGCCGGCCTCCAGGAGGTCCGGCACGAAGGCGGCCATCTCCTCCGGCGTGTTGGCGTAATAAGTCCGGTGCTGCTCATCCAGGCGGGCCTTCCCGGCGTTCGGGTAGGCCATCATGCGCTTCGGCGGTTCCGGCCTGGATGCCATGGCGTGTTTCAACTGGCCGATGCCGTTAATGGCGTAGGGCATTCCCGTGTGCTCGTCCCGCCGGGATTCCGCCCCGCAATTCAGCCCGACGATCTGCACGTGCCCGAGCAGGTCGCGGCCTTCGGACTGCGCCCCGCCCGCCAGGATCTCCAGCAGGTCCGACGCCGAATGGCCCCAGTCCGTCTTGTAGATGACCTCGCCCGTGGCCCGGTCCTTAGTGTACTTGTACGTCTGGTTCACGGCGATCGGCAAGCCGAACTGGGCAAGCTCGTTCACGGCCAGGGCCGCCTCGTTGGCGGAAAACATGGTCTCGACGCAGAAGAAATCCACACCGGCTTCCGCCAGCGTCGTGCCCACCCGAACGTGGGCGTCCCGGGCGATGCTGTTCGCGATGCCGAACTCCGTGTCGCCGCTGTCGGCTTCAATGGCCCCCGGCAGGGGCCCGATGGAGCCGGCGAGGTACACCTCCCTGCCGCTGCGCTCGATCGCGGCCCGGGCGTGATCCACGGACCGCCGGATCAGGCCGTCGGATTCCGAGGCGTCCTTCCCCGCCATTTCGAGGTGGGGATACGACGCCACGAACGTGTTGGTGCCGATCGCCTCGGAGCCTGATTCAATATAATCGAAATGGATATCCGTGACAACGCCGGGGTACAGTTCGTTGGCCAGGGCGCTGTTGGCCAGTTCGATGCCGCGGGCGAAGAGTTCGGTGCCGAGGCCGCCGTCGTAGAGGAGCGGCCGGTCTTCGGCGATGCGTTCAAGAAAGGGTTTCATGCGGGATGCTCCGGCCATCCGGCTGTTTCTGTCGCGCCGTGCGATCTCGAGCGGTGTCGAATTGAAGCGCCGGTACCGGGATGCCTTGAACGGCGCGGTCTTTGCCCCAGATCGCCTTGTAGACCCTGTTGTCGTCTTTGCCCCAGGTCGCCTTATCGACCCGGTTGCACTAAGAAAGCCTCAGGGCGCCTCGAAGGAAACCTGCCCCCGGGTGCGGAGTTCCATGGGCCGCAGCGCGTGGTAGATCAGTTTGTTGACCGGCGTGGGCACGCCCGCATCCTCGCCCATGCGGACCAGGGCGCCGGTCTGGGCTTCGAGTTCGGAAAACCGGCCTTCCATGACGTCCCGCTGCATGGAGGCGGTGCCGCCGTACTCGACGCTGTCCAGGATGGCGAGGGTCTGGGGCACGATGTCGTCCGGCAGGTTCACGCCCTGGGCGGTGGCCACCTGGTGGATTTCCTCCATGGCCCCCTCGAGGAGACCACGCGTGCCGGGCTGGCTGCGGACCACGCCGATCGGCGCGCGGGTGACGGCTCCGACTCCGCTCCACGATGCAATGAGGATGTACTTGCGCCACATGGCGGCCTGGATGTCGGGCGGCGTATCGACGATGAGGCCCCTGGCGCCTTCGAATGCCTGGCGCAACCGGTCTACCCGTTCGCTGGGACGGTTGTCCCATTCGCCGAAATGGACGAAAGGTTCGTAGGCAATGTGCCGGATGAGACCGGGTTCGGCGATGAAGGATACGATCCCGCACACGCCGCCGAGCACATGGCGCCAGCCGAACTCCGCCGCCAGTTGCTCCGGCGTCTCTACCCCGTTCTCCATGGGCAGCACAAAGGTATCCGGCCCGATCAACTGCCGGAGCCCTTCGACGGCATCGGGCACCTGCCAGCACTTTACGCAGAGCATGACGACGTCCACGTCGCCGGCTTCCCCGGGGTCGCCCGTGACCTGGATCGAGGGCAGCGTGAAATCGCCCTTCGTGCTTTCCACCCGAAGTCCGCTTTCTCGCAACGCCTCCAGGTGCGGGCCCCGTGCGATAAACACGACGTCCTCTCCCGCTTCCGCGAGTCGGCCTCCATAGTAGCCGCCCACACCGCCAGTACCGAATACCGCTATGCGCACATTTGCCTCCGATGGTCCGGAATTACCCGTTAAACAAGCTAATGCCACAACGACGCCGAGCCGTAGTCCGGATCGGTCCTGGCCCCGGCGCGGTGCCGTTTTGCAAGCAGGGCAATATAATGGGATGGCAGTCGGAAGATCAACAGCTTTTCGCGGTGAGCGGCCGCGGGATTTCGTGGCCGGCATGGTCGGCATGACCGGCATGTCCGGCACGGCCGGCATGGTCGGCACGACCGGCGCGGCTCTATGGCTGACGCGGCCTCATGTCCGGCACGGCCCGCACGGCCTTATGGCCAGCGGCCGACGCGACCCGCAGTGATTTTAAGACCCACCGCTTTCCAGGACGAAGGCTTCCATGGCGTAGTACTGGGGAAATCCCAGTTTGTCCAGGCGCCGGGCCGTGTGGGTATTGCGGTCCTGCACGCGCTCCCAGAACTCACGTTCGTCATACGCGCCCGGGAACATGGCGGTGTCCTTCTGGGACTCGTGTCGGAAGATGGCCTGGATCTTGCGCTGGAGGTCTTCATAGGAAAGGGGGATGAAAACGTCCGCCTCGTCCACTTCCCACTCCTGCCAGGCGCCGCGGTAAAGCCACACTTCAGGCGCCGGCCCATCGTAGACGGCGAGAGCCTGGTCGATGACCTCCTTGCACACGCGGTGGGTGCCGTGGGGGTCGGACAGGTCTCCGGCGACGAAGACGACCTCCGGGCGGATTTCCTTCAGCAGGTTCAGGACGATGCCGACGTCGTCGTCGCAGACGGGGTTTTTCTTCACCTGCCCGGTCTCGTAGAAGGGCAGGTCCAGGAACCGCGTCTTCTCCGGGGGTACATTCACCGTCGACGCCGCCGCGATGGCTTCGGACCGGCGGATGTTGGTCTTGATGACCTGCACCTCGGGGATGTCTACCTGGCCGGGTTGCTTCGCGGCGAGGAAGGACCGGACCGAATCCACGATGCCGTCGAACCTTTCGTGCGGGCAGCCCAGGTCACGGAAGGTCAGCCCGATGAAGTCGATGAGCCGTTTCACGTCCTCGTCGAATACGGCGATGTTGCCGCTGGTCATGTAGGCGATGGTGATGTCGTTGCCGACGGCGGACAGGCGGAACAGCGTGCCGCCCATGGAGATGACGTCGTCGTCCGGGTGGGGCGAGAAGCAAATGCACCGCCTGTTGGCGAACAGGTCCTGGCGCCCGTATATCCTGGCGCGGACCGCGTCGAAGGTCTTCCGGTTCAACTCGTCGACCGACGAGACCGTGTCGACAAGGGAGTAGAGGTCGTGGGCGTTGTAATCCCGCCGCTGCAGGTGCAGCACAGGCTTGTCCGTCTGCTCGCACAGCCAGAGCACGGCGCGCCGCGAAAGCTGGTCGGTCCAGTCCACCGCGTGGTTGTTCAGCCAGGGCCGCTTGACACGGGTAAGTTCGCTCGATGCGGCCGGATCGATGAAGACCGTGGCGTTCGGATGGTTCTGGAGGTAGCTGGCCGCGACGAGAGGGCTCACCTCGCCTTCGACGGCCTGCCGGACGATGGGGGCCTTGTGCTCCCCCGTGGCCATGAGGATGATGCGCTCGGCGTCGAGGATGGTGCCGACGCCCATGGTCACGGCTTCGATGGGCACGTTCTCCTCGCCGTAGAAATCGGAAGCCGCGTCCTTGCGCGTGATCTCGTCCAGCCGGATCAGGCGGGTACGGGTATCGGGCAGCGAACCGGGTTCGTTGAAACCGATATGTCCCGTTCGCCCGACGCCCAGAAGCTGGATGCCGATGCCGCCCATCGCGCGGATGCGTTCCTCGTACCAGCCGCAGTGTTCTTCGATCTCTTCCGGCGGCAGGTCGCCCAGGGGGACGAAGATCTGGTCGTCCGGTATGTCGACGTGGTCGAAGAGGTTCTCCCGCATGTAACGGTGATAGCTCTGGGTCGACTGCCGCGACATGGGGTAGTATTCGTCGAGATTGAAGGTGACTACGTTCTCGAAGCTGACGCCCCCGCGATGAAAGGCGATGAGTTCACCGTATACGTCGATGGGCGTGGAACCCGTACAGAGACCGAGCACGGCCAGCTGGCCCTGCTCGGCGCGACTCCTTGCGTAATCGACGATTTCGCGGGCGACCGTCTTCGATAAAGCCTTGTGGTCCGGACAGATTACGATGGGAATATGTTCGATGTTTGGATGCAAGGGATTGGTCCGGTTCAACGGTTACTGCGGAATCCTGGGCATCTGGCTGCGATGAGTGGGAAATCCGCCTGTCCAGTACGCCTCACGTCGACACGCCTTTCTCTCCAGATGCCACGAATATCCCGATGCTGGCGGTCTCGTCGCAACAATTCGATTGCACCTCGCAACAGGAACCGACGCTGCCGACCCCTACGTCGGTCAGTCCGGCGGCCTGAAACCATGCCTTGATGTCTGATCTTTTGAACCCCAGCCAGCGGTCGTGGTGTTCTTCGCGCAGAAACTGGAATTCGTGCTCGTCCGCGTCCGTGATCACGAGTCTGCCCCCGGGTTTCAGGATTCTGGTCATTTCCCGGATGGCTACCGGCGGGCGCTCGACGTGGTGAAGGCACATGTTGGCGAACGTGTAGTCGACCGTTTCATCGGGAATGGGCAGGTCCTCCGCATTCCCGACGCGACATTCGATCGTGTCGACGTCCCCGAACTTTCGCTTAATTTCGTTCAGGATCGCCTCGGACTGGTCGACCGCGATGACCCGCAGCCCTTCACGAATCAGCCCCTGTGAGATAAAGCCCGTACCCGCGCCGATGTCGGCCGCGATGCCGCCCTTCCGGACGTCGGCGACTGCGAGGGCGCTTTCCATGACGTCTTCGGAGAAATATCCTTCGCGCATTTCGTCCCAGTCCTGTGCGACGCGGTCAAAGAATTCCTTACTGCTCATGGGTATGCGCTCCGGTTTACGTCGGCCTGGGCAGGATCGTTCCGGATCGTTCAGGATCGCCTTGCGTTTATCCACCTCGGACCTACATATATTATCTAATTACATTCTCGGCTGTCAATTTCTTCATACAGCGGTTTGTTTCATATTTCTAAATAATTCCATTTATTAAGTTTATTTGATCACCCCGGGTAACCAATGCGACTCTGCCTGGATAGTTTCGTCCCGCCCCTGGACCGGATAACCACGGGTACGGCCAACTGGGTCAGGGAACTGGGTTTCGAGGTGATCGGGGTGGACCTTGAGCCGGCGGTGTCCGTCGATATGGATGGATGCGCGCTGATCAGGAAGCTCCTGGAGGCTGAAGGGATATCCATCGGCCAGGTATGGAGTGTGGGTACGCCGCTCGTGCGTCCGGATCCGGATGAATCCGCGGCCAATCTGCAGGCCCTGCGGGATCGGGTGCCCCTGGCCGCGGCGCTTGGCTGCCGCGTGCTGCTGACCGAGGCCGGCGGCATGCACCCCGCGAACCCCTGGTTTCCCCATCCGGAGAATCACGGTGAGGAGGCGCTGGCGCGTCTCATCGAGGCGCTGAAGGAAATCGCGCCCATTGCGGCGGACCACGGAGTATCCATCGCCCCGGAGATGTCGCTGATGACGATCCTGGCCGCCGTGGACCGGGCGATGACACTGGTGGAGGAGGTCGGCCACCCCGGCGTCGGCATCAACTTCGATCCCGCCAATATCCTGGATCCCCTGTCACTGTACCGGTCTGGCGATTTCATCGACGACGCCTTCGACCGCTTGGGCAGCCGGATCGTCAACGTCCACGCCAAGGACGCGGCGGCCTGTGACGTGCCGCTCATCGTACGCCTCGAAGAACGGCCCGCCGGCCGGGGCGTGCTTGACTACGAACGCCTGCTGCGCCGCGCGGCATCTCTGCCGGACTGGACCTGCGTGGTCGTCGAGCATCTGGGCGACTACGGCGAAGTGGCGGAGGTCAGAAACTTCCTGACGGAAACCGCCGTGAAGGCGGGGGTGCGTTTCGAGTGAGACGCGGGATCAGGCCCTCATACGGGAGCGTCCGCGCTGCGCGTGAACGACGCGTCCTTCGCGGCCGGCGTGACCCGGTCGTCCCCTACCCCTACGCACAGAGCTCGTGGTCCCTGCTCCACCGGTTGAAGGACGGGTTGGGCAGGCCGGCGAGGGCGTCCCTGGCATCCAGCCACATCTGGTTCCACGCGACGGGATCGGTCAGGACCCGCTCCGGGTCGGCCTGGCTTCGGGCCACGAATCCCGGAAAGGCGCCCCGTCCCGAAGCCTGGCCGATGGGGTTGTACCGCAGGTCGTAGCTCCACCGGATCTCGTCGCTCTTGTTGGGCAGCGACGAGTGGCAGGTATGTTTGTGCAGGAAAAGGACGTCGCCGGGCTTGGTCGGCTGGGGAACGGCGGCGGACCGGTCCTTCACCTTCTCGGGGATTTCGAGGCCCCAGATATCGGGACAGTGATGGAGCAGGCCTTCGCGGTGGCTTTCGGGAATGACGGTCAGGCATCCCTGTTCGACCGTGGCCTCCTTCAGCGAGAACCAGACCGTCAGCATGTCGGTGTCGTCGGCTTCCTTCGTGACGACGCCGTTGTCCTGGTGCCAGGGGGAGATGCCCAGCTGAATGCGTCCCGTGGCGGGGTTGACCGGCGTCAGGTGCTCGGGCAGCTTGATGCGCACGTGCTGGACCGGGTTTGAATAGATCTCGGGGCCGATGAAGGCTTCCACGGCGTCGAGCAGCCGCGGGTTGGTCAGGACGTCGAACACCGCGGGGCCGCACCAGAAGGGCGTGTCTTCCTTGATATTCCCCTGGGGCAGGGTGAAATCGAAATACTGCTGGTGGACCATGCCGCTTTCACCCCAGACTTTCGTGATGCGCTCGCCGAAAGGCAGGTCTTCGTATTTGGATTCGATTTTGCCGGCCAGAAAAAGTTCTTCCGCGAGCTGGTCGAGCACGGTCCCGTATTCCTCGATCACTGGATCGAGCACTTCTTCCTGATCCAGCAGGCCCCTCACCATCAGGTAGCCCTGGTCTTTGAAAAAAGCCATCTGTTCGTCGGTAATGGGTGACATGTCCACCTCCGTCGTGCCCGGCAGCAGGGGCTTTATGTCTCGTCCGTGACCGGACGCGTCAACATAATTAGACAAGAAATCGGCGCTTTAACGGTATATTGTGGATGAAAACGGGGTTCGGCGCAAGCCCCGGACGAAGTGGGGATTCCGGCGAACTGTCCGCGCTCCATCGCGTAAAGCCGGGTTCGGCAGCATGCGAAACGCCGGCTTGAAATACCGGTCTGGCAAGCCGTTTTTATAATAGTGACCGTTCGGACCGTGCGCAAGGGTAAGATGACCTGCGGTTTTCATGAATGTAACCAGGTTTTGTCTGGCGGCGCCCGCGTCATGCCCGATCCGCCAAGCTGACCCGAAGGTGCCGTGGAAAATGCCTGAAACCCATCGATCCGGCGATCTCAAGGGGAATGCGCCGGAAGACAGACAGGAAGTCTTCCGAAGGCTGTTCGACGCCTGGCATGCGCGTATCTACCAGACCTGCTTCCGGCTCATGGGAAATCCGCAGGAGGCGGAGGACGTTACCCAGGACGTTTTCGTCCGGGCCATGCAGGCTTACGACCGGTTTCGCGGCGACGCCGACCCGGGCACCTGGCTCTACCGGATCGCCGTCAACCAGTGCCTCAACGTCCGGCGCCGGAAACGCCGGCTGCAGTGGCTGGCCCTGGATTTCTGGAACGAGGGCGCCGACGAGACTACGGTACTCCGGGACCGTAGCGGCAGCGTCGAGGAGGACCTCCAGCAGACAGATCGGGAACGCATCGTCGGGGAGGCCATCGACGCACTCCCCGAGAGACAGCGCACCGCCCTGATCCTCGCCCATTTCGAGCGCATGCCCTACAAGGCCATCGCCGAAACCATGGACTGTTCGCCTTCTGCGGTGGAGTCCTTGCTGCACCGTGCCAAGGTCAGCCTGGGCAAGCGCCTGCGGCCACGCCTCGACGAACTGTAAATCATCGGCGGCGACATGCTACGAAGCGATACACAAAAACCGAATGGATTGGGCGGACGGGTTGTCTAAGCGTATAAGAAGGAGATGACAACGGGCGATGGCGGCACGGTTTGACCGCGGCGCTCAAGCCTCCCGGCCGCCCGGACAACGCAGACGGCGAGTAAAACACAACGCTACCTATCACGCGGAAGTCTACCATGAAACATCGTTTCGTCGAAGATCGGTTCTTTCTCTACATCGACGGGGATCTGCCACCGGGAGAACAGGCACAGTGCGAAGAGCACCTGCGTTCCTGTCCCCAATGCCGGGAGCGGGTGAACGCGTTGCGCGCGGCCTGGGATTCCGACTCCCTTTTGAGTGTACCCGGACCAACCCTGCGGCTACGTACGCGCTTCGAGGCGGCTCTCCGGGGCGAAGCACCGGTCGAACCCGGTCCGACGGTCGTGTCGAAGCTGGACTGGCTCGCCCGTCCGGCGCTGATGGCGGCCACGCTGGCCGTGGGCATCCTGATTGGCGCCTATCTCGGCAGCGGTCCCAACGGTGAATCGGCGCAGGTGGATGCGCCGCCCGCGGAAACGAACGAACTGGCATACACGTTGGCCGAAGACTTGCAGGAGGGCTCCACCGAATCCGTCGGCCAGGATTACCTGTTGCTGGACTGGGATGAAGCCCTGGACGATCCGGCAAGGTGAACGCAGGCTTTGGAGCGGTTGTCGCGTAATCCAACGCTATTCACAAGGGACGATACGACAGGATGAAGAAAAAGCTGATCATATGGGGCGTGGTCCTGCTGACGGTCATCAACCTCGCTTCGCTGGCGACCCGAGCATATCACCGTTGGGGCGACGACGAGCGGCGCGGCCGCGAAGGCCGGCGCGAGGCCCGGATGTCCATAACCGAACGGCTCGGCCTCACCGAAGCCCAGGCGGAACAGGTCCGGGCAATGCGCACCGAACTCGGAGACCGGATGACGCCCTACCGGGAAGCGTATCGCGACAGGCGAGACCGGCTGTACGATCTGCTCATGATACCGGATGCCGACCGCGGGGAGATCCAGGTGATCAAGGCGCAGATGGATTCGCTGCAGGCCGAGCGGGAGGCCATCGTTTTTGAATACATCCTGGCGCACAAGGAAGTGTTGACCCCGGATCAGCAGACGAAGTTCTTCACCATGATCAAGGACAGGTTCCGGAACGGGTACCGGCGGAGATAGCAGGACGGGCCTGCGAGAGCGAGAAGGCGCGCCATTGAACCGGCTGTATCGACGCGCGGGAACAACCGGATCCAGGCGAGGCAGAAAGGGCGAGCCCACTGGACGGGCGGATTGACCACGAGACCGGAGTGCACCGGATCTTACATTTGAAGGAGCAGTTCATGTTCAAGCGGTTTGGGATGAGAAAACTGGCGTACTGGTCGATCGCGTTGGCCATGGCGGGTACGCTGGCGTGCGGCGGCGAAGAGGAAGCGGAGGAAAGCGCGGCCCAGAATCAGCGCGGCGGCCGGCCCGGCATGGGCGGCATGGGCGGTCCGGCGCGCACCGGCGCCTCCATACCGGTCGAGGTGAAAACCGTGGACCGGGGAAATATCGCGGCGACCCTGCTTACCTATACGTCGCTCGAGGCGGAGCGGCACGTGGACGTCGTATCCCGCACGCAGGGACTCGTGAAGACCATCCTGGTCGAGGAGGGCGACCGCGTGGAGGAAGGCCAGCCGCTGGCCCAGCTCGACACCGACGTGCTGGAACTGACGCTGCAGGAGCGGGAAGTGAACATGAACAGCCTGGAATCGAATTACAACCGGTCCCGGGAACTGCAGGAACAGGAATTGCTCAGCAGCCAGGAATTCGAACAGACCAAGTTTCAGTATGAAGCGGCCCGGACGCAGTACGAATCGGCGAAACTCCAACTGGCCTACGCCACGATCCGAAGCCCCTTCTCCGGCATCATCACGGAGCGGTTGATCGAGGTGGGCAACCTGGTGAACGCGAACGACGTGGTATTCCGCACGGCCGACCTGGATCCGCTGCTCGCCCGCATCCACGTGCCAGAAAAGGACATCGGACAGGTCCGGCCGGGACAATCGGTCCGCATCAATGTCGAGGGATCGAACCAGACCCACACCGGCCGGGTCGCCCGGATCAGTCCCATCGTGGATCCCCAGAGCGGCACCGTCAAGGTCACCGTGGAAATCAGGGATCGCAGGGGTACCCTGAGACCCGGCATGTTCACCACGGTCAACCTGGTGATCGCGATCCACGAGGAAGTGCTGCAGATCGAGAAGAAGGCCCTGGTGGCCGAGGCGGAAGGATCCTACGCCTTCCTCTTCCAGGACGGCACGGCGGAAAAGCGTCTCCTTGAAATCGGGATTGCCGAAGGCGATTACGTGGAAGTGCTTTCCGGCCTGTCCGACGGGGATTCCATCATCACCGTGGGCCAGGAGGGATTGCGTAACGGGGCGCCGGTCCGCATCGCCGGGCAGATCCCGCCCACCGCGGAAGGGATGGCAGGAGGAATGGACGGCGGGCCCGGCGGCATGGGTGGACGGACCGGAGGCGCGAACGGCGGAACCGGGGACCGTGCGACAGGCATGGGCGGAGCCGGCAGTGAATCGGCCGGAACACCGGCCGCACAGGAAGGAAATCCGGGCGCGCGGGGGGCCGCTATGAGCGGCGCGGGAGAAGGTGCCGGAGGCCAACCCGGCGGCACGCGGGGGAACCGCATGATGGCCATGGACCTCGATCAGATGAAGGAGCGGATGTTCCAGAACCCGCAGATCAAGGCGGCCTACGACAAGCAGGTGGAAGAGGACCCGGCTTTCGCGGATGACGAGGAAAGGCAACGGGCGTTCCTGATCCAGCAGATGCGCCAGATGCGGGCGCAACGCGGCGGCCGTCCACAGTAAACGGCGGCCATTCACAGTAGCACGGCAACTATTGACGGGAGATGAACGCGGACGTATATGACTTATATATATTGTATAGCCGTACTCGCGCGAGTCTCCGTGCACGCAGAAACAGACGCAGGCGCGGAATCAACAGGCACACCCACTGGAGGTGGATTATGCGTTGGTTAGTCTTGCTCCTCATTGCGTCGATCACGTTCCCGGCCGCGGCCCAGGAAGGTCAGGAGTACGAGAAACTGATCCAGCGTTCCCTGACCCTTGAAGCCCCCGAAGAGGCTAAGCGGGAAGAGGCCGAAAAGCGTTTCCGGGCCATCTGGCCGAAACTGCACACCCTGTGCGTCTGTGAGCCAGAGGAAATTGGCGATGTCCTGGCCGATACATGGGGTAAAGTGCGTGAGGCGAAAAAGGAGGACGGTTTCCTCGATACGGTCGAGATGTTCCATCGCACGATAGACGGTGTGCGGCGCGAACTGGATTCGGCCGGCGCCTTCACGCCGTCGTTACAGATCTGCAAGCAGTATGCGGACCTGTACCTGGGCGCGCGCCGCGAGGCGCCGACCATGAAAGAGGCCAGCGAGGCACTGGTCCAGATGATTCACAATCTGATCGGTGACGAACACTGATCAATCAACAGGTAATACGGTAAGCCATACATGAAAATCATCGGTTTCTCCATCGGCAGGCCAGTCACGATCATCATGCTGATGACGGCGATGCTGCTCTTCGGCTCCATCGCCTTCTCGCGGCTGCCCATCAATCTGCTGCCGGATATCACGTACCCGACCCTGACGGTGCGGACCGAATATATCGGGGCCGCGCCGAACGAGATCGAGAACCTCGTCTCGGAACCCATCGAGGAAGCGGTGGGCGTGGTCACCGGCGTGGTGCGCGTCAGTTCCATATCGCGTCCCGAGCGGTCCGACGTCATCCTGGAGTTCGAGTGGGGCACGAACATGGATTTCGCCAGCCTGAACGTGCGGGAGAAGATCGACCTGCTCAACCTCCCCCAGGCGGCGGAGAAACCCATCCTGCTCAGGTTCGACCCGAGCCTCGATCCCATCCTGCGCATCGCGCTGTCCGGCAACGAAAGCCTGACTGCCCTGCGCATCATGGCGGAAGAGGAGATCAAGCGGGAGCTGGAAGCCCTCGAGGGCGTCGCCGCCGTCAAGATCAGCGGCGGCCTGGAAGAGGAAATCCACGTGGAACTGGACGAGTCCAGGCTGGCCAGCCTCGGCATTCCCATCACCCAGGTGGCGAGCCGGCTCGAGCAGGAGAACGTCAACCTCGCGGGCGGCACGATCAAGGACGGCGAGACCGAATACCTGGTGCGCATCCTGAACGAGTTCCAGGCCGTGGACGAGATCGGCGATATCATCGTCGGACAGGTCAACACCGTGCCCATCCTGCTCTCCGACGTCGCCGCGGTGTCGAAAAGCCACAAGGAACGCAAGCTGTCGGCGCGGATCAACGGCCGGGAAAGCATCGAGATCGCCATTTACAAGGAAGCGGGTACCAATACGATCCAGGTGGGACAGGTGGTCAAGGACCGGCTGGCGACGGTGCAGGAGAACCTGGCGGCGCTCACCGCCGGAGTGATCCTGGAGGTCGTGTTCGACCAGTCGATCTTCATTCAGCAGTCGGTGGACGAAGTGCTCAAGACGGCCATGTACGGCGGCATCCTCGCCATCCTGGTCCTGTACCTGTTCCTTCGAAGTTCGAGCAGCCTGATCATCGGTGTTTCGATTCCGATTTCGGTGGTCACCACGTTCTTCTTCCTGTACGCCTTCGACGTCTCGCTGAACATCATGTCCCTCGGCGGGCTGGCCCTGGGCATCGGCATGCTGGTGGACAATTCCATCGTGGTGCTTGAGGGCATAGACCGTCATCGAAGACGGGGCGGCGACCAGCCCCTGAAGGAACTCGTGCGCCAGGGCGCGTCCGAGGTGGGTCAGGCGGTCGTGGCCGCCACGCTGACCACGGTGTGCGTCTTCGTGCCCATTGTTTTCGTGGAAGGCATCGCCGGGCAGTTGTTCCGCGACCTCGCGCTGGCCGTGACCTTCTCCCTCATCGTGGCCACCCTGGTGGCCGTCACGCTGATCCCGGTCATCTCGTCGATCCTGCACCGGGACCGGGAGCCGTCCGCGGACGACGAGGACACCAAGCCCGCTTACGATCCGACCACGGCCTGGGGCAGGACCCGCGCCGTCTTCGGCGCGATCTGGAGCGGCTTCTCCCGGGGTCTGGGTTTCATCCTGTACGGCATTTTCTTCATCGTCCGGTGGGCTATCTGGGTGGTCTGGTCGGCGCTGCGCGTCGTGCTCTGGGTCCCGGGCTGGATCTTCGACCGGATCTTTCCCGTCATCCAGCGGGTCTACCCGCCCTTTCTCCGCTGGGCGCTGAACCACCGCGCGCTGACGCTGTTCACGGGCACGGCCGTCCTTGCCGGATCCCTGTACGTCGTCCCCACGATCGGCGTTGAACTGATTCCCCAGATGAGCCAGGGCGAGTTCTTCGTCAACGTGAAGCTGCCTGTGGGCACCCCGCTGCCCGTGACCGAGGACGTGCTGAACCGCATGTCCGGTATCGCAGGCGACTACCCGGAAGTGAGCACCGTATACGTGCTCGCGGGCACCATGGGGCAGTCCGGCGGCAACGCGGGCGAGGAGCGGGAGAACATCGGCCAGTTGCACATCCGGCTGGAGCCGGGCCTCCGCGGCGAGGTGGAAGAAGACGTGATGAACCGTCTCCGGGCGAGTTTCGAACCCATACCGGGCATCGAGGCGCCCGAGTTCGCCCGTCCCGCGCTCTTCAGTTTCAAGAACCCGGTGGAGGTGGAAGTCAGCGGATACAACCTGACCCGGTTGACGGAGGTCTCCGAGGAGCTTGCGGCCGAGATGTCGCTCGTGCCCGGCCTGACCGACGTGAAGGCCAGCATGGAAGGCGGCAACCCGGAGGTACAGATCCTCTTCGACCGCCGCAGGCTGGCCAACCTGGGGCTCAACCTGGGCACGGTTACCGAGATCGTACAGAACAAGGTGCAGGGCAACGTGGCCACGGAACTGACCCGACGGGACCGGAAGATCGATATCCGCGTATGGGCCGAGGACGAGACGCGCCTCAGCCTGGACGCCATCCGCCGGCTGGTGGTGAACCCCGAGGGCGCCGTGCCCGTGCCGCTGTCGGCCGTGGCGGAAGTCCGTGTCGCCCAAGGTCCCAGCGAGATCCGGCGGATCAACCAGCAGCGGGTGGCCATCGTGTCCGCGGGACTGACGGGACGTTCCCTCGGCGACGTGGCCGAGGACATCCAGGGGATCATCGACGGGTTCATGCTCCCTATAGATTTCATCGTGGGCATCAAGGGGCAGAACGAGGAGATGCAGGTAGCCTTCACCAGCCTGCAGTTCGCCATTCTGCTCTCCATTTTTCTCGTCTACCTGGTCATGGCGTCCCAGTTCGAATCGCTGCTCCATCCCTTCGTGATCATGTTCACCTTTCCCTTTTCCATCATCGGTGTGGTCGCGACGCTGGTGCTCACGGGCCAGACGATCAGCGTAGTCGTCCTCATCGGGGTGATCATGCTCACCGGCATCGTGGTGAACAACGCCATCGTGCTGGTGGACTATATCAATCAACTTCGGCGCAGTGGTAATGAACTGCAGGATGCCATCGTGGAGGCGGCGCGGACGCGCCTCTGGCCCATCATGATGACGACGGCCACCACGGTCCTCGGTCTCCTGCCCATGGCCATCGGCGTGGGCGAAGGCGCCGAATTGCGCGCGCCCATGGCCATCACCGTGATCGGCGGCCTGATCGCGGGCACCGTCGTAACGCTGGTTCTCGTGCCCCTCATCTACATGACGATCGAGTCGGCCGTGGCCAGAGTCTTCAGTCTGTTTTCAAGAACCGCCGGCCAGCCGGTACCCCAGGAGGTGGCAGAGGCATGAGCATAGCCGAGTTTTCCGTAAACCGACCGGTCACGACGATCATGATCATCGTCAGCGTCGTGGCCCTTGGTGTGATTTCCTACACTAAGCTGCCGCTGATGTTCCTGCCGGATATGTCCTTTCCGTCGCTGAACGTCAGCGTCCCCTATCCTTCCTCCTCGCCCGAGGAAGTGCAAAGGCTGATCTCCCGTCCGCTGGAGGACGCCTTCGGCACGTTGAGCAACATGAAGAGCATGGAATCCACCTCCAGCGACGACAACGCCCGGATCCGCATCGAGTTCGAGACGGGGACGGACATGAACATGGCGGCCATGGAAGTGCGGGACCGCATCGACCAGGTGCGGGGCGACCTGCCCGATGACGTGGAGCGCATCCGCATCCGCCGCTGGAATCCGAACGACATGCCCATCTACAACTTCAGCGTGGCCTGGGGCGGGGATCCCGCGGAGTTCTACAACATCGTCACCAAGGTGATCCAGCCGCGGATCCAGCGGGTGGACGGCGTGGCGAACGTGGAGATCAGCGGCATGGTCGAAAAGCAGCTGCTGGTCCACGTGGACAACGAGAAGCTCCAGTCCCACAACCTGGACATGTTCAACCTGAGCCAGACCCTGGTGCAGAACAACATCACCATGACGGCGGGGACGGTCACCGAGGGCGGCCGCAAGTACGCGGTGCGATCGGTGAACGAGTACCGGGCCGCCGAGGAAGTGGCGAATCTGCCCATACCGGGCACGACCCTCTCCCTGAGCGACGTGGCGCGGGTGAAATTCGACTACCCGGAAAACGACAGCTTCCAGCGGTTGAACGGGGTCGACGCGGTCACGATCCGGGTGTACAAGACATCCACGGCCAACATCGTGGACGTGGCGCAGCGCGCGGCGTCCGTGCTGGACGAGATCAAGTCCCAGCCCCAGTTCGCCGATCTGGAGACCCGCGTGTTCTTCGACCAGTCCCAGAGTATCACGGACCGGCTGTCTGACCTGCGCAACACGGGCATGCTGGGCGGTCTGCTGGCGGTGATCGTGCTGTACCTCTTCCTGCGCAACATGCGGAGCACGGTGATCATCAGCCTCGCGATCCCCATTTCGATCATCTGCACCTTTACCTTCATGTACCTGCTCCGGCAGGGGGCGGGATCCACGGTGTCCATCAACCTGATCTCGCTCATGGGCCTGATGCTCGCCGTGGGCATGCTCGTGGACAGCGCCGTGGTGGTGCTGGAGAGCATCTACCGCCATAGACAGGAGTCGAACCTGCCGGCGCGTATCGCGGCCGTCGTGGGCACCCGCGAGGTGACCATGGCCATCATCGCGGCCACGGCCACGACCCTGTGCGTCTTCCTGCCCCTCGTCTTCCTGGGCGGCGGCAGCCGGGTCATGCTCTTCATGAAGGACTTCGTGGTCACCTTCTGCATCGTCATGGTGGCGGCGGTGTTCATCGCGCTGACGCTCATACCGCTGGTCTCCTCCCGGCTCTTCGCCCGGCCGCTGGGCAAGCCCTCTTCGTTCTTCGCGCGGCTTTCCGAACTCTACTCCAAGGTACTGGCCTGGAACCTGAAGCACCGGTTCGTCACGGTGGCCTCTTTCGCGGCGATTCTCTACGGAAGCTACTGGCTGTACCAGAACATCGAGACGGAATTCCAGCCCATGGCGCCGACGCGGGATATCGCCATCGCCGCCGACCTGCCGAGCAGTTACAGCATCGAGGACGTCAAGGAGGTCTTCGGCGAAGTGGAAACGCTCCTGTTGGACAGCAAGGAGGATTTCCACATCGAGTCCATCTCGTCCTACGGCAGCCTCCGCAGGGCCAACTTCCGCATCGTGCTGACCCCGCCCGAGGAACGGCAGGAATCGGCCAAGGAACTCCAGGCCCGGATCACGAAGGCATTGCCGGAGGTCGCCGGCGTGCGCTGGAGACCCGGACGCATGCGGCGGTACGGCGGCGGGCAGTCGGGCGTAGACGTGGAACTGCGCGGCGACAACATGGCGGTGCTTTCCAATATCGCCGAGGATATCCGGGGCCGAATGGAAGCCATCCCGGGATTGAAGGACGTGGACACCAGCCTGGAGCGGGGCGACGAGGAAATCCAGGTGCAGGTCGACCGGGCCATGGCCCAGACCTACGGCATCTCGCCGCGGCAGGCGGCGCGGACGGTCCAGGCAGCGCTGAGCAGCCGCGCCCGGGGCAAGTTCAAGGCGGACGACCGCGAGGTAGACATCCTGCTGCACCTCGAGGAAGAGGACCGGGCCAGCATGGCCAAGCTGCAGAACATGACCTTCGATCGGGCGGAAGGCGGCATGATCCCCGTGGGGAACCTGGCCAGCTTCACGCGACAGAAGGGACCCGACGCCATCCGGCGGGAGGACCGGGAATCGCAGGTGGAAGTGGGCGGCAACATCACGGGAACCGGCTCCCGCCAGGTCAACGCGCAGGTGGCGGAGATGATGGAGCAGATGGAACTGCCTCCCGGTTACTCCTGGAACATGGGCCGGAACTGGAACATGATGCGGGAATCCCAGAGCGAGTTCCTCTTCGCCATCCTGCTTTCCGTGGTCCTCATCTACCTGATCATGGCGGCGATTTCGGAATCTTTCATCCAGCCCTTCACGATCCTGTTGTCGGTGCTTTGCGGACTGGTGGGCGCCTTCGTCGTGTTCTACCTGTCCGGGACGACGCTGAATACGAACTCCTACCTGGGCATCATCGTCCTGTCGGGGCTGGCGGTGAACAACGCCATCGTGCTCATCGACCACGTGAACCATTTGCGCAAGGAGGGGATGACGCGCACCGAAGCCCTCCTGATGGGTGGCCGGCACCGCCTGCGGCCGATCCTGATGACGTCCCTGACCACCATCTTCGGCCTGTTGCCCATGGTGGCCCCGATCCTCTTTCCCGAGATCTTCGGGCCAGTGGAAGACCGCGGCGCCAACCAGTGGGGTCCGGTCAGCCTGGCCCTGGTGGGCGGCCTGACCACTTCGGGCATCCTGACCCTCATCCTGCTGCCGACGGTCTACACGATCTTCGAGGACCTGAGCCGGTGGGTCATGTCCAGCATGAAGCGGGCCTGGGCGTAAGAGATCAGCCTGAGGGGTAGTGCAATAGAGACGCGCCCGGAACATAGAACGCCCGGTCCTGGAAGAGATGTAACCAGGGCCGGGCGTTTTTGATTCGCATCACCCGAAAACATAACTCTTCCGACGACCAACCCCTTCAGAAACCAGGTTTGATGGTTCTTCCACTGGCCAGGTAGCACCAGGCCTTGCGGCGATCCGGTCGGTGGGATCCCGTACTGGATCCACTACAGGCTGCCACGTCCTATCGAAGGGATATACGGTCTTTCAGCAGCGCTACCACTTCCCCGTGCCCTTCCTTCTCGGCCCAATATAGCGGCTGCGCCCAGGGCGAATCGACTGGCGCAGCAGGATCGGCACCCTGGTCCAACAGGAAACGCACCATCTCCACCTGTCCGAAGCGCGCGGCTGCGGCCAACGGCGTTCCCCCGAATTCCAGCTCGATCGCCTCAATGTCGGCCCCCAACTCCAGAAAGACGCGGGCCGCCGCGACATCGCCCTTTTCGGCACAGCCGTGCAGAAAGGTGCGGCCGATCCAGTTGGCTCGGAAAAGATCAATGCCATGGGCGGCCAGGGCACGGACCGTATCGGGGTCTGAAGGATAGTTGCCGCCCCAGATGTCCGTCAGTCGAAAAAGATCACCCACGTCCGGCGTGGTTTCCAGAAAGATGCCGATGAGTTCGGGATTGTTCTGTCCCATCAACTTGTGCAGGAATTGTGGATGCTGAACAATGCCATCCCCCTCGCGCACGGCTCGTTCCAGCGTGGCGTCGTCCATGGCTAAAGGCGGTGTCACGGCGCCGTATTCGCGCAACAGGTCCTGTAACCGATGGCCCTTTGTGCCATGATTGTACTCGACAGTGGCCAGACAGGATCCGGAAGAGTCGACTTCGGCGTTGGGATCGGCACCTCGTTTGAGCAGCAGTTCCGCCGTCTCCAGGTAGTTGCCCGTGCAAGCGGCGAAAAGTGCTCCTCCACGCGGTGCGTTTTCTTCCGGCAGGTTGGGGTCGGCGCCCAGGTCCAGCAGTCTTTCGACGATCCGGGTGTGGGCGTTACCAGCGGCATAGGCAAGCGGACTGCGCCTTCCGGCATCGAGGATGCGGGCTTGGACCGGGTCGGAGGCCAGCACCGCCTCGACTCGTTCTTCATCCCCAGCCGCGCAGGCGATGCTCAGTGCGTACTCCGCACCGCAAGCGAGCAAGTGGCGGGTGACGATCCAGGTGTCCTGCGGCGCATCCGCAGGCAAATCGCTCGACTGGAACCAATAGTCCCCGTTAAGCGAAACAAGCAACGGAGTCTGGCCGTCGGCACGGCGGGCTTCCAGGTCTGCGCCCCGTGCGACAAAGAAATCCACCAGGTCGATCTGCCTCGTCAACGCCGCCCAGTGCAGCGGTCCATTGCCCAGTGCGTCGGAAGCGTGTATCAATTCGGATTGATCAGCCAACACCGCCTCTACGCGTGTCCGATCTCGACTTTTAATCGCCTCAACTAACGCGATGAATTTCGGATCGTAGCCGAATCGCTCCCGCATCTCCGCCTCCAGCAGCGCCTTGACCCCGCTGTAGCCGCGTTCCTCGCAGATGTCGAGCAATTTGTCCCATGAATTGTACGTATAACGCGACTGGCCCGGGTCGGCACCGGCCTGCAATAGCGTCTGCACCACCTCGGCATGACCCTCGCGCACCGCCATGTGAATGGGAAACTGGTACCAGTACTGCGCGTTGACCAGCCCGGGGTCCCGGTCGAGCATGGCGCTGACCCGCGCCAGGTCGCCTGCCCCGCTGGCGCAGAAGAGCGCCCAGGCCAGGTGTCCGTCCACGGCTTCGATCCCGTACTGGTAGCGTTCGGTCTTCATGTCATCGGGCTGGAGCAGATACGCGACCCGTTGCGCGAAGCGCTCGTCGCGCGAGGGTGCCTGTCCAGGCAATTCCCGTTCAGCCATTTTAAGCAACTCCTTTCGCAGCTTTTTGCGGGCCGATCGCAGCCGGTTGTTGACCGTCGACGCCGGCAGGCCCAGAAACGATCCGACTTCCTGGTGCGTATAATTCGAAATGTAGAACAGCAACATCGCCACGCGCTCTTCGTCGGGCAGCCGTCCGATCGCGCCCATGACCCTGGCTTTCTCGTCGCGCGATTCCAGTTCCTCCCGAGGATCGGCCGTCGCCAGCGACTCTGCCGACGCATGTTCGATGCCCACGGGCTGTCGCTTGCGCGACACGCGACTGCAGCGCATGAAGACGATCCGCTTGAACCATCCGGGGAACGCTGCCGGTTTCCGAAGGCGCGGCAGTTCGGTCCATGCGCCTACAAAGGCCTCCTGCGCGGCGTCTTCGGCCAGATGGAAATCGCCCAGCAGGGCGGAGGCGTAGCCCACCGCCATGTCCTGGAAAAGGAGGACGATGTCGTCGTAGGCTGCGCGGTCGCCGGTCTGGGCACGGACGACAAGAGATGAGAGTTTGGAATCGCTCATAGGCATATACCCAAAGGCACCACCGGCGCCTTTGGTCTGGTAAAATTAAATCGGACGTGCCTGACTTGATGGTCGATGGGACTGGACTGTCGCGGCGGGAAGCGGTTCCGGAAGACTTGAAGCAGGTCAGCAGGTCGAGAGACTAAAGGCGTGTGTCAAAAACTGAAGCGGTATTCGGATTGTCGCTTTCGGCATGTATCGTGGTTTTGCTTCACCAACCTCACATCGCCGAGTGGAACACCCGGTCGTAGATCTGGTGGACGCGGGCGGTGTGCTTCCCGTAGGCTTCCAGCATCCTGTCCGGCGCGGCCTCCCGCGCTTCGAGG
The DNA here is from genome assembly GCA_022823465.1 of Candidatus Latescibacterota bacterium. Classification (GTDB taxonomy): domain Bacteria; phylum JAAXHH01; class JAAXHH01; order JAAXHH01; family JAAXHH01; genus JAAXHH01. The sequence continues at coordinate 42,689 of JAJEHX010000053.1, read as the reverse complement.
GTCGTTCCCGACAGCCCCATCATGCCGGCCAGGACGGCCTGGGCACCGCGTTCCTTGGGGATTTCGTGGGTCTGGTGGCCCGAGGTCATCTGGATGCGGTTTTCAAGGTCCCGGAGGAAGAGGTAGGCGTCGTCCAGGTCGGAGGCCTCTTCATCTGACAGGTACCCCTTTTCCGCCAGCGACGCCAGCATGTTTCGTGTGCCGCGTTCCCAGGGCCAGTCCTGGAATCCGCCGTACACGAGCTGGAAACCCTGGGCGATGAACTCGATCTCCCGGATGCCGCCCTTTCCCAGCTTGACGTGGTAGTCACCGCTGCCCCGTTCGATCAGCGCCTTCGCGATCCGCTCCCGCATGTGGTTGATATCTTCCAGGATCAGCGGCTGGTCGAGGGCCGGGTAGAACACGAAGGGCTGGATCGTGTCGAGGAACAGGCCGCCCACCTCTTTGCTCCCCGCCGAGCACCGGGCCTTCAGGAGCGCCTGGCGTTGCCAGGCCTGACCCTGGATCTCGTAGTGCCAGCGGTAGCCTTCGATCGAATTGGCGATGTCGCCGGCCCGCCCCTCCGGACGGAGGCGCAGGTCGACGCGGAACACCTGACCGTCGGGCGTGAGCCTGCTGATGAGGTCGGTGATGGCCCGGGCGAGTTTCGGGTAGTACTCGTAGGTGGAGGTCCCGTCCTTCTCGGTGCGGCCGTCCGTGGCGTCGTAGACGTAGAGCAGGTCGATATCCGAACTGAAGTTGAGGTCCCGGCCGCCGAGCTTGCCCATGCCGATGACGGCAAAGCCGCTCGGCTTCGATCCTTCAAGCATCGGCCGTCCGTGCCGCTCCTGCAGTTTCATGCCGCACACGTCGTGGGCGGCCTGCAGACAGTGGTCGGCCACGTCCGTGAGCCGTTCCAGGATCGCCGGCGTTCCGGTCTGCTTCATCAGGTCGCACACCGCGATGCGCAGGTAGGCCCGCTTCTTGAAGGTGCGCAGGGGTTTCATGGCCTCGTCCGGCGACGACACGCCCTGGAGCATCTCCGCCAGTTCGGCGTCCAGCTCCTCCGCGGATTGCAGTACGCGCCATGAATCACCGGCGAAGGTGTCGAGCAGGAATCCCACGTCCTGGACGAGCACGTTGCTGAGGTACGGGCTGCAAGAAAGGATCGTGAGCAGGGCGTCCCGGGAATCCGACGGGACGGCCAGCAGGTCCAGCAGGGCCGGGATATGCTCGTCGCCGCACCGGGTAAAAAGCGTGTGCAGGCTGATGAGGGCCCGGTCGGGCTGCAGGGAGACGCCCGCCGCTTCGACCAGCGCCGGGAAGGGATTCCCCGGTAGCGCAAGCGGGGCCAGGCGTCCGTCGATCTGTCCCAGTATACGCCAGGCGTCGGGCGGATTCTCAAATCCGGCGGACTGCAGATGGCCGGACACCGTGTCCGTCACCGGTGATGAAAGCGCAACGCGATCAAAGGTGAGCGTCGTCATGGGCCTTTGCTGTTGAAACGCATGTGTCTGGTCCGCTACGGATCACGGAAGCACGGTTCACGGAAGCAACCTGTCAAGATGCATTGGTCGCGGGCCGTCGTGAATCATGGGTGCGGTCCGTCCTGGTTCATGGACGCAACCTGTCGAGATGAATGGCGCGGACCGACGAAAAAAGACCGCGCCTCCCCGCGTCGAAACGGAGGAGGCGCGTGCGTTACGATGATACTCGACTGCCATACGACCTAGATGTCGTAGTAGAGCCCGAACTCCCACGGGTGCGGACGCAGGCGGATCTGGTCCAGCTCGTTCTCCCGCTTGTAATCGAGGTACGTATCGATCAGGTCCGGCGTGAACACGTCGCCCTTGAGGAGGTATTCGTGGTCATCTTCCAGGGCATTCAGCGCCTCGCCGAGGTCCTGCGGCGTGTGCGCCACTTCCGCGGCCTGCTCCGGTTCGAGATCGTAGAGGTCGAGGTCGATGGGGTCGGGCGGCTCGATGCGATTCTCGATGCCGTCCAGGCCGGCCATCATCATGGCGGTGAAGGCCAGGTACGGGTTGGCCGCCGGATCCGGCGAGCGGAACTCGATCCGCTTGGCCTTCTCGCTCTTCGAGTACATGGGGATCCGCACGCATGCGCTGCGGTTCCGCTGCGAGTAGATCAGGTTGATCGGCGCTTCGTAACCCGGGACGAGTCTCCGGTAGGAGTTCGTCGTCGGCGCACCGAAGGCCAGGACCGAGGCGGTGTGCTTGAGCAGTCCGCCGATGTAATGCCGGGCCATGTCGCTCAGGTCGGCGTACGTACCGGCCTCGAAGAAGAGATTCTTGCCGTCCTTCCAGAGGCTCTGGTGCACGTGCATGCCCGAACCGTTGTCCTCGAAGATGGGTTTCGGCATGAAGGTCACCGTTTTGCCCGCCTGCCGGGCAACGTTCTTGACGATGTACTTGTACATGAGCAGGTCGTCGGACATCCGCAGCAGGGTGTTGAACCGGATGTCGATCTCGGCCTGTCCCGCCGTACCCACCTCGTGGTGATGGACTTCCGACTCGATGCCCATGCTCCGAAGCGTCAGCACCATGCGCGTGCGCAGGTCCTGGTGGGTATCGGTCGGCGGCACGGGGAAATAACCGCGCTTGTAAGGAATCTTGTTGCCGAGGTTCGGTCCCTCGTTGCGGCCGGTGTTCCACCAGCCTTCGCCGGCGTCGACGCGATGGAAGCTGGCGTTCGGCTTCTGGGCGAACCGCACGTCGTCGAAGATGTAGAACTCGGCTTCCGGACCGAAGTACGCCGTGTCGGCGATGCCCACGGACTGCATATAGGCCTCGGCCTTCTGGGCCACGTACCGCGGGTCGCGCGTGTACATTTCAAGGGTCACCGGATCCTTGACGTTGCAGACCAGGATCAGGGTCTTGACTTCGGTAAAAGGATCCATCTTGGCCGACAGCGGATCGGGAATCAGGATCATGTCGCTTTTATCGATGGTCTGAAAACCACGGACGCTCGAGCCGTCGAAACCGACGCCTTCCTCGAAAGTCTCTTCTTCCAGCGTTTCGATGGGCGCGGAAAAGTGCTGCCACGTCCCAGGCACGTCGATGAACCGGAAGTCGACCATTTCCGCGCCATTATCCCTGGCGTATGCGAGTACCTCAATTGGGGTCACGAGTAATGCTCCTCCTGTTGGGGTCCGTCAGAACCGATGATGGAAAGTCCGGGACGACGGCCGTCCGCAAAAGACGGACTTGCCCGGGCCCATCACCGCAACCATTATGAACTTCGCCGCAAAATCGAATTCAGCAAATTTAATGTACATCGCCATTGTTTCGCAAGTGTTTCCCTGAAGTTAAATCCTTGTTAAATCGCTGAAATTCTTTTTGACCTCCTGATCGGACAGATTCGTTCGATCTCGGGACGGCATATCGATTCCGGGAATAAATGCGCTACAAATCCCAGAACTTCGACTCCGGGTTCATGGCAGTTAAACGGGGCGCCTTCCCTTGGAAAAGGTATTGACGCGAAGGGGCCTTGCGCGTATAATGTTGTAACTATTTTCGGGACCGGAGAATCGGTTGAAAAGGTTGCTCCGGAGCGTTCAGGCGCAGGACTTCTCCCGGCGATTCCGACTGAAATCAGCGTTGCGTTAGATCCTGCATGATTGCGGTGCGGATGCCCGGTGCCGAATGATGCAGAACAGCGAAAGATCCCATCGGGGCTTCCGAACCGCAAGACGGACCCCGATGGCGGTGTGGTACATCCTGGCGGCCTTCGTGGGCGCGCTCATGGGCATCGTTTTCCTGGTGGTGGCCTATCCCGAAGCGCTGCACGTGATCAGCGGGGGATCCGCTACCGGTAACGGGACGTCGGAACAGTCGTCTTTAGAAGGCGCGGCGCAATTCGAACCGGCCGAATCGGTTGGATCGTCCGGCCAGGCCGGATCATCTGAGCGGCCCGGTTCGCCTGGTTCGCGCGGCCTGACCGGTATGTCCGGTACAGGCGGGCGCGTCGACCCGCTGAACGGCGAAGTTTCGCCGACGGGTCTTTACGCCGCCAACGAAGCCATCAGCGTGTCTCGCCGGACGTCCATCGTTTCCGCGGTGGAGCGGGCGGGACCGGCGGTCGTGAGTATCGTCGCGACCTTCCAGATGCAGCGGCGCGGCTTCACCCGGATGTTCGACGACCCCTTCTTCGGCCATTTCGTGGTACCGCAGCTGTACACCCGCGAGGAGCCGAACACGGGTTCGGGCGTGATCATCGACGAGGCGGGGTACATCGTCACAAACGCCCACGTGGTGCAATTGGGTGAATATACGGCCCGGCGCATCCAGGCCGTGCTGACCGACGGACGCAGCCTGACCTGCACCCTGGTCGGCGTAGACATCATGTCGGACCTGGCGGTGCTCCACATGGAGGGCGAGGACATTCCGGTGGCGGCGCTGGGCCGGTCCGACGACATCATGGCCGGCGAATGGGCCATCACCATCGGCAATCCCCTGGGACTGGCCATCGAGGACGCCCAGCCGGCGGTGGCCGTGGGCGTGGTCAGCGCGGTGGGCCGCGACTTCCGCCGGGAGCAGGGGTCCAGGACGGTCTACCGGGACATGATCCAGACCGACGCGACCATCAACCCCGGCAACAGCGGCGGACCACTGGTAAACGCCCTCGGGGAGGTCATCGGGATCAACACCTTCATCCTCTCCGAAAGCGGCGGCTCGGAAGGGGTGGGCTTCGCCATACCCATCGACCGGGTCCGGCGCGTGGCGGACGAACTGATCCAGTACGGCGGGCCGAGGCGGGGATGGACGGGGCTGTCGGTAATCGATATCACGGAATACGTAGCACAGGAACTGAACATTGAAGACCGCCTGGGCGTGCTGGTCAACGAGGTCGATCCGGAAAGCCCGGCGGCGCGGACCGGCGTCCGGGTCATGGACATCATACGGAAGATCAACGGGGAGGCCATCGCCAGTTATCCGGACGCGCGGGAGGCCCTGTACGGCAGCCTGGTGGGCGATTCCATCGAACTCGAAGTCGAGCGGGAAGGCCGGCTGATGTCCCTGACCCTGCACATCGCAGAGTTGTGAGGCACGCCGGAGGCGACGGCGGGCTGTCAAGCCGTGACACCCCGTTGACACCCCGCGAGGAACCGCTTAGTAAGGAAACGGAATGGTACGCGACGGTTGGGTCATGGTCATCCCCCTGGCGGCACTGGCTGCCGTCAGCCTGGTGATCAATTACCTGGCCCCTGGTTTGATCTGGATCGTATTGGCGGCGGTTTTCGCCGCGTTCGCCCTGTTTGTCGGGTTCTTCTTCCGGGATCCGGCCCGGCGCGTGCCCCCGGGCGAAGGCCTGGTGATATCCGGCGGCGACGGCAGGGTCGTGGCGATCGAGGAACTCGAAGACGACCCATTCATCGGCGGACCGGCCACGCAGATCAGCGTGTTCCTGTCCATCGTGAACGTGCACGTCAACCGGATACCGATCAGCGGCGTGATCAGGTTGCGCCAGCGGATCGAAGGCAAGTTCAGGCTCGCCTTCAAGGACGAGGCCTCGGGCGACAACGCGCAGATGGTCCTGGGGATAGAAGGGGACAGGGGCCGCGTCCTGATCAAGCAGATCGTCGGTTTCGTGGCCCGGCGCATCGTCTGCAACGTCAACGAGGGTGACGAAGTGCGTATCGGCGACCGGTTCGGCCTGATACGCTTTGGTTCGAGGATAGACGTCATCGTGCCGTCCGGCACGGAAATCCGGGTGAGGAACGGAGACCGGGTCCGCGGCGGCGAGACGATTCTGGGAGTGTTGAAATGAAAAACTGGATGCGCGTCGCGTTGCCCAACCTGTTCACGCTGGGCAACATCTTCTGCGGGGTTGCCGCCATCTTCTACTGTATCGACGGGTTCAACGCCCTGACGGGAGACCCGGGCCGCGCGCCGTGGCTCATCATCGCCGCCGCCCTGCTGGACTCCATCGACGGCAAGGTGGCGCGCTTCAGCCAGGGGGCGACCCGCTTCGGCATCGAGCTGGACTCCCTGGCGGACGTGATCTCCTTCGGCGTGGCGCCCATGGTGCTCGTATATACCCTGAAGCCCTTCGGCGAGATCACCTGGGTGCTCTGCCTGCTCTTCCTGATGTGCGGGGCGATCCGCCTGGCCCGGTTCAACGTGATGACGCTTCGGCGGGTGGAGCGGATCAACCAGGAAAAGGACAACTTCATGGGCCTGCCGATCCCGGTGGCGGCCATCGCCGTGGCCTCCTATGTCATCTTCTGCTGGGACCGCTGGGAAGGGCTGAACCATGTAGGGCCGTTCATGGGGTTTATGCTCCTCCTTTCCATACTCATGGTCAGCCCCCTGTCCTACCGGACCCTGCCTTCCCTCGCCTTCAAGAGCAAGTGGTCCATACTCAAGCTTTTCGCCATCGCCGTCGCCCTTGTGGCCCTGGTCTGGGACCCGAAGCTCACGATCTTCCCCATTGTGCTGCTCTACGTCCTGTCCGGCATAGCGGCCTGGGGCATACACATGGTCCGCCACGACGAGGACGTGGCGCTATCCGCGGAAGAGTGAGAATAACGAAATTCTGGGAGTCTACCCATGGCGCAGGGTAAGGGAATGGGAAAACTGGTGCTTTACCTCCTGGTCGGCGCGATCGTCGGCGGCGTGGCCGGTGAATTGATCGGATTCCTCTTCGGATACTTCATGCCCGGCAGCATGGTGGAGAAGTTCTTCCTCGAAGCCTTCATCTACACCTTCCCTCCGGCCACGCTGCCCCTGGTCATCTTCTCCGTCACCTTCGGCTTCACACTGAAAGTGAACGTCATCAGCATCCTCGGCATCGGTTTCGCCACCTACTACTATCGCTGGTACTAGTACGCAAACGAGATGACGAAACCATACCCAGGCCGATCCCGATACACCCCCACCTGCATCAGCCCGACGCCGGTACACGACCTTTCACAACGGCCTATTCGGATTCTCGCTCCGGCGCGCCACTCTTCCAGGCGTATATACAAAACGCTAGCCGGGGTGCTGACCCTGATTCTTGCCGCGGCCCTGTTTCTGGCCTCGGCCACGTTCCTTGCCGGCATCCTGAGCCCCGCCACCGCGCAAACCGCACAAACCACCGTGCAATCCGCACCACAAACCGTCCCGGCGTTCACTTTTGAAGAACAGGAAGTCGTCATCGGGCCGGCATCCAGGCAAACCGTACTGACCGGGTTTCTGCTGGGCGGGGACGTTGCGGACCTGGTCGTGGTGAAAGTGGATGAGGGCGGCGAACGCCGCGTGCGTGTTTATGCCTTTGAAGAAGGAGCGGGGCCGGAGGGAAACCAATCGGGGCAATCTGAACCATCTGAAAACCGGGCGGATCTGGCTGAAAACCGGTTGGAGCCGGAGGGAAGCGGTGCCTGGCGACTTCGGATGGACGCGCGGCTGCGTCACGGCGTATCCTTCGTCGATGTAGCCCGAATAGGAGATCACGACCGGCTGATCACGTACGGCGAGGGCCGTTTGAATGCGTGGGATCCCGGAACGACATCGGAATACGAACTCGCGTCCGTCACCTCCGATTTCACGCCGCCCCGTGAGGACGAGGTGCCGCACGTGGACGTCACCCGGGACGTGAACGGCGATGGCAGGATCGACCTTGTCGTTCCCGGCGACGATGGATTCCAGGTGTTGATCCAGTTGGCCGACGGATCCTTTGCCGACCCGGTGGATGTCGGTCCCCCCGCCGATCTGGACCGGATCTACGGGGCCGACGGATACCGGTACGATCCCTGGAGCGTGAGCCGGGTCCAAGCATTCGATTACAACGGCGACGGCCGCGACGACCTGGTGTCCTGGAACGGCGATCACTTCGAGGTGCATGTCCAAGACGATCAAGGCCTCTTCGATCCCGTGCCGGTGACCTTCACGGCCGGTGTACGTTTCGACTCCGACGATCTTACCTCGCTCGCCAACGGGGACATGGCCGGCCGGGTGTTGCGCTCCTTCGACGACCTGAACGGCGACGGCGTGGCCGACATGGTGATCTACGCGCTCGAGGGCGAAAGGATATCCGACAAACGGTCCGCATACGAAGTGCATTACGGCACGCGCACCGCTGACGGCCGCACACAATTCGCGTCCGATGCAGGCGTCTCGATCCAATCCGAAGGCCACATCCAGCTCGCTATGGAGCGCAGGGATTTCGGCGGGGACGGCGAATCCGGCCTGCTCGTCACCACGATCGAAAACCGGTATCTCGAAAGCAGCCTCTTCAAGCGCATCAAGGGCTTCATGGGCGACGACGTGTGGCTCAATCTCGCGTTTTATCGGGTGAGCGAGGGCCGCATACCCGACCGGCCCACCGCCATCCGTAAGATTCAGCTGGACGGCGCGCCCAGTCCCCGGGAACCGGGTTGGGTGCCCCTGGACGTCGTGCTCCGGGGCGGTAAGCACGTGCTTCGCAAAGACCGTGCGGCATATCCGCGGGCCTTCAACAAGAACCTGTTCATCGGAGACGTGACCGGCAGTGGCCGCTCCGACCTGCTGATCGAGTGGACCCACCGGGAATTACACGTTTTCGCCGGTGTGCCCGGGCAGGACCTGTTTGCCGAGCAACCCCAGAAGGTGGCGGTCGAATTGCCCAACGACGAGGAATACGCCTGGATGACGGACCTCAACCGGGACGGTCGCCAGGACATCGTCATGCACCATCCGTTCACGCAGCGGGACGCGCATGGAGCGCCGATGGAGCTGCCGGGTACTGAACCGAATCGGGTGGTATTGCTGATCGCGCGGTGAAGGGAGTTTGAGGTGAAGGGAGTTTGAGGTGAAGGGGAGATCGTGTTGAAGGGACGGTCGAGATTTTTGAGCACACAATCGAGCAAGATCGGTTGATCTGCGTTTCTGGAGTGACGAATTGGAAGACCTTAAAGATATGACGGCCCACGAACTGGCGCCGCGGATCAAATCGGGCGAATTGAAAGCGGAAGAAGTGGCCAGGGATACCCTGCGCCTGATCGAAGAGAAAGACCCCGCCATCAACGCCTATCTCGCGGTCCGACCGGAGTCGGTGATCGCAGACGCGCGGGACGTGGACCGGCGCGTCGCCGCCGGAGAATTCACCGGGACGCTGGCCGGCGTCCCCATCGCCATCAAGGACGCCATCTGCACGAAGGGCCTGGAGACCACCTGCGCCTCCCGAATCCTCGAAGGGTTCGTGCCGCCCTACGACGCCACGGTCATCGCCCGGCTGCGCGAGGCGGACGCCGTGATCCTCGGCAAGACCAACATGGACCAATTCGGCATGGGGTCCTCCAACGAGAACACCGGTTTCGAGATCTGCAGAAACCCCCTGGATACCGACCGTGTGCCGGGCGGATCGAGCGGCGGTTCAGCCGCGGCCCTCGCGGCAGGCACGGCGGTCCTGGCCCTGGGAGAGGACACGGGCGGATCGATCCGCCAGCCCGCGGCCTTCTGCGGCGTCGTGGGCCTCAAACCCACCTACGGCCGGGTCTCCCGTTACGGCATCATCGCCTACGGCTCGTCCTTCGACCAGGTCGGCCCCATGGCCCGGAACGTGGAGGACTGCGCACGGCTCCTGGGCGTCATCGCGGGCCATGACCACATGGATACCACGTCGTCATCGGAAGCGGTGCCGGATTACACGGCCACCCTGAAGCGGGGCATCGAAGGCCTGCGCATCGGCGTGCCGGAAGAATACATGGCCGAGGGCCTCGACGGCGCCGTGAAGGAAAGCGTCGGCCGGGCGATCGAACGCATGGAAGCACTCGGCGCCCGCGTGGAAAGCGTCCACCTGCCCCACACCGAATACGCCGTGGCCGCCTATTACATCCTCGTCACCGCGGAAGCCTCGTCCAACCTGGCGCGCTACGACGGCGTGAAGTACGGGTACCGGGGGGACGATGGCGGGGCGTCGGCTGGGGGAGGCGCGCCGACCGCAGGTGAAGCAGGAGGAGTGACCGGCTCGCAGGCGCTTGCACCGGAAGACCGCCTGTCCGCCATGTACGGCTCGGTCCGGAGCGAGGGCTTCGGCCTCGAGGTGAAGCGCCGGATCATGCTCGGCACCTACGTGCTCAGCTCCGGGTACTACGATGCCTACTACGACAAGGCCCAGCGGGTGCGGACGCTCATTAAGGGCGATTTCGACCAGGCCTTCGAGAAGGTCGACCTCCTGGTGGCGCCCACCACGCCCACCACCGCCTTCCACATCGGGGACAAGATCGGCGATCCCCTGCAGATGTACCTGTCGGATATTTACACCGTGCCTATTAACCTCGCCGGCGTGCCGGCCATCTCTCTGCCCTGCGGCAAGGACCCCGACAGCATGCCCATCGGCCTGCAGATCATCGGTCCCCACTTCGGCGAGGAACGCATTCTGCGGGCGGCCTACGCCTTCGAGGAGGCGACGGGGCCATGAACTACGAAGCGGTGATCGGGCTGGAAGTGCACGCCCAGCTCCTGACGAATTCGAAGATCTTCTGCGGATGCCCCGTGGCCTTCGGCGGCGAGCCGAACAGCCGCGTCTGCCCCATCTGCCTCGGCATGCCGGGCGTCCTGCCCGTCCTGAACCGCCGCGCCGTCGAATACACGATTCGCATGGCGCTGGCCGTGGACGGCCGCGTGGCCGAGACCAGCGCCTTCGCCCGAAAGAACTACTTCTACCCGGACCTGCCCAAGGGCTACCAGATCTCGCAGTACGACCGGGCGGGCGAACCCATCTCCCTGGACGGCGGCATCGAGATCGAGGGCGAAGACGGTCCCCGTTTCGTCCGGCTCCGGCGGATCCACCTGGAGGAAGAAGCCGGCAAATCCATCCACAGCGAGCCCGGGTACGATCCGGACCTGAGCTACATCGACTTCAACCGCACGGGCGTCCCCCTCATGGAGATCGTCAGCGAACCCGACATCCGAAGCCCCCGCGAAGCCTCGGCCTACCTCGCCCGGCTGCGGCAGATCCTGCAGTACATCGGCGTCTGTGACGGCAACATGGATGAGGGCAGCCTGCGCTGCGACGCCAACGTGTCCATCCGCAAGCCCGGCGATCCCCTGGGCGAGCTCGTCGAGATCAAGAACATGAACTCCATGCGGTCCATGGAACGGGCGCTGGAGTTCGAGATCGAACGGCAGGCCGACCTGCTCGACGACGGCGGGAGGGTCGTGCGCCAGACCCGCCTGTGGAACGAGGAAGAGCGGGAGACCTTCCCCATGCGGTCGAAGGAGGAAGCCCACGACTACCGGTACTTCCCCGACCCCGACCTCGTCACCGTCGAGATCGCCCGATCCTGGGTGGATGAGATCGGCGAAGACCTGCCCGAACTCCCCGACGTGCGCATGCAGCGATTCGTCGAAGATTACGGACTGCCACAGGACATGGCGCGGCAACTGACGGAGAACCGTGCACGGGCTGACTATTTCGAAGCCTGCGTCGGCCAAGTAGCCGGAGACGCGTCCGGCGAAGCGGCTAGCCAGGACTCCGGCGAAGCGTCCGGCAAAGCGGCCGGCGATGCGCGCACCGTCAGCAACTGGATGCTCAGCGAACTCCTCCGTGTCCAGCACGAGAACCGCATGGACCAGCAGACTCTGGAAGAGCGCATTCCGCCCGATCACCTTGCCCAGCTTCTCGGACAGATCAAGGAAGGCAAAATCAGCGGCAAGATCGGCAAAGACGTCCTCGACGTCATGGCCGAATCCGGCAAGGCGCCTGCCTCGGTCATCGAGGAGCAGGGCCTCGTGCAGATCTCCGACACCGGCGAACTCGAAGGCGTCGTCGACGGCATCCTCGCCGAACATCCCGACGACGTGGCCGACTACCGGGCAGGCAAGACCAAGCTCCTGGGCTTCTTCATGGGCCAGGTCATGCGCGCGACCCAGGGCAAGGCCAATCCGAAGCTGGTGAACGAGTTGTTGCGGAAGAAGCTGGCGGAGGGTTGAGACAGTTCGCCGGAATCAACCGGAATCCGTTATCTTCAGCAGACCCTCGATACGACTGAGGCGTCCGTTCATGTCGTGCATTTCGACCCGGATGGATGTAAGATCCTTGCGAACGGACACGATCTCTTCCTTTAACTCCTCCTTGACTGACTTTAATTCCCTCCTCAGTTCATTGCTGATGACTTGAGTCTGTTTCCAGAAGAAGATGAAGGCCGCCAGTAGTGTAGCTGGTGTCAGGAGAAGCTGGGCGAGTTCCATGGTTTGCTCCTTCGATGGAGTTCGGGTGAATGGTCTCAGTCGCGCTTCGAATCGATGTGGGCTACCACCGCTTCCTTAAGTATCAGTCGAAGAAAACGCAGCAAATCTGGAATTAATCGTGCGAAAGGGGAGTTTTTTGTGTGGGCTTGCGTAACTGAGGCGATTGTTGTGCGGAATCAGAAAGCGAAAGAAGACAAGTGATGTAATGCGGGAAAACAGGTGTAGCACCGCCAGACCCGGTAGAGAGAAACGCCGATTGAGTCATAGGTCGATCTTGATTCGTGTATACTTAGAGAATACCTTGTTTACCTCATCCTTGGATAGGATTGATTGCAGGTATCCGGCTTCACCACATTTCAGCGAGGATTCCATGACCCCCGAACAAGCCCTTGAAAAACGCCAACAACTGATGCGCGACGGCTTCTGCGTGGTCGACGAGATACTCAGCGGATCTTTCCTTCAGGAGTTGCGCATCGAAACCGAGCGTATGATGGAAGACTGGGTGCCGCCGCCCGATTACAAGTACCAGGGTCAGCACGTCACGGCGCAGGGGGCTGAGAACCCGACCATCCAGAAGCTGCTTGACTGGCCCGCCACGCGGCGCGCCCTTGAACAGATGGGTCTGGGCGACTTTGCCAGCACCGGTGGTGTCATCCTCCTCACCAAAGACCCCGGTGAACCGGCACTGTACTGGCACCAGGACTGGATGCAGTGGAACGATCCGATGAGCTGCTGTCCCTGGCCGCAGATCATCTTCGTATCCTACTACCTGAGCGATACATCGCGAGAGAACGGATGCCTCAAAATCATCCCGGGAACCCACCTCAAACGCATCCCGCTGCACGACCAATTGTTGCCGGCCCATGAACAGGGCGCCCGCTTCATTGCCGAGGACCATCCCACCATGTTCAGCGACCACCCGGACCAGGTCGAGGTCTGCGTCAAGGCCGGTGACCTGGTACTGGCCGATGCCCGTGTGCTGCACTCGGCGCATCGGAACCTGACCGACGAACGCCGCACCCTGGTACTGGCCTGGCACAGACGCCCCGACACCGTGCCGGCCTACTGGACCGATCCGGTGCCGGCCATCATCGCCGAACGCGACCCCGAGGTGGAATATCCCGGGTCCAGGATTCCGGGCGAGCTATTGCGGTAGGTGTGGAGTGGGTCAGTCGAAAAGGCGGGAACTAGACTGAAGTAAATGTGAAATGTGTATACCACGTTGTAAGATTTCATAGTTTTTTTACGACATGGTATACATTTTTCATACAAACGAACGCATAGTTGACCTGGGCGTACCTTTAAGAACACAAACAGTTGCATTTGCTTGACAATGGTGTCGCCTGGCAACCATTGACTGACCAAACAAAACATGCCCCGAAACTGGTCCGAAGCCGAAATCGCCGCCATCGTAGATGACTACTTCAAGATGCTAGCGCTCGAACTGGAGGGACGACATTACAACAAGACCGAACATCGTCTTGCACTCATGGATACGGTTGATCGTACCAAGGGATCGATTGAGCGCAAGCATATGAACATCAGCGCGGTGTTGGCCGTGCTCGGTCTTCCTTATATCGATGGTTATAAACCTTACAGTAATTTCCAACAGGCGTTGTTCGAGGCGGTGCAGGCACGACTTCATGACGACGCTGTTCTTTATTCGTCGCTGACGGGAGAGGCTGCTGCGGTAGGGGAACCTTTACCCGAGTTTCGCATAGATACGGAACGGGTAGTTGACCCGGAACAGGTCTATGTAGACGCACCGTTACCTTTGGAAGTCACAGATCCGCAATTTCCAGAAGACATCAGCAGGATAATACGGAAGTTCGAACCTCCCGCCGAGCGGGATGCCCGTAATCGCATGCTTGGAAAGGCAGGCGAGGAGTTCGTGTTCGAATTGGAGCGTAAGAGGTTGTCCATGCTGGGCAGGCAGGATCTGGCTGACGATGTACGTTGGGTCGCCAGGGACGATGGGGATGGTTACGGCTTCGATATCCGGTCTTTCCATGGAACAGGTACAGGTTACGAGGCCAGCCGCGAGCGCTGGCTGGAGATTAAAACGACGAACGGTCCGAAGACAACCCCGTTCTTCATTACCAGAAACGAGTTGAACGTATCCGAGGAGAACCCGGAGATCTTCAGAGTCGTGAGGTTATACGATTTCCGTAGAAAAGCGCGAGCGTACCGCCTGGAGCCACCGCCGGAGGATCGTATTCAGCTTACGCCTGCGATTTACAGTGCCTACCCCTGAATCCCGCCCGTTTTGAATTGATAATTGACACATTTTACCTAATTTAGCTTCATCAGATCAATCAACCATCCACCCCTCCATCCATCACGTTCCCTTTCCGAACAACCGGAGAAAAGTCCGAATGCCGAGCAATTCCCCCATGATTCATACCGTCCTTTCGTCCCTGGTGGCATTGACCTCGCTCATTGCATATTCCCCGGGCCAGGTTACCGCCCAAAACCAGACAATAACCGTCGTCAGCTTCGGCGGGTCCTACTCCCGCGCCTGTGAGAAGGGCTACCACGAGCGGTTCGAATCCGAGACGGGCATTGAAATCAACTTCGAGGACTACAACGGCGGGCTGGCGCAGATCCGCGCGCAGGTGGACGTGGGGAACGTGTACTGGGACGTAGTTGATCTGAATGTGGCCGAACTCGTCCGGGGTTGCGATGAAGGACTGCTCGTTCCAATCAACATCGACAATCTGTCTCCGGGCGCTGATGGCACGCCGGCCGTAGATGACTTCGTTGACGGTACGATCACGGAATGCGGTGTGACGACACTCTTCTTTTCAACGGTTTTCGCGTACAACGACGAACGCATCGGGGACTTGAAACCCACCGCCATCGACGACTTCTTCGACTTGGAGAAGTTCCCGGGCCGCAGGGGCATGCGTCGGGTTCCGCGGGTCAATCTCGAATTCGCGCTGATGGCGGACGGCGTGCCGCTGGACGAAGTATATGCCACGCTGGACACCGAGGAGGGCATCGCCCGGGCCTTCCGCAAGCTGGATACCATCAAGGAACACATCATATGGTGGGAGACCGGGGCCCATCCGCCGCAGTTGCTGGCCGACGGCGAGGTGGTGATGACCACGGCCTACAACGGGCGCATCTTCAACGCCCAGGTGCTGGAGGATCAGCCTTTTGTCATCGTCTGGGACGGCCAGGTCCTGGATTCGAGCGGGTTCGGCATCGTCGAGGGCACGCGCAACCCCGAAGCCGCGCTCCGGTTTCTCAACTTCGCCACCACGGCGGAGTCCATGGCCGGCCTCGCCCGGTACATCGCCTACAGCCCGACGCGCCGTTCCGCCATGCCCCTGATCTCGACCCACGCCGAGACAGGAGTGGTCATGAGGCCGCACATGCCCACAACGCCGGAGAACGCGGTCCGGGCGCTGCACAACGACTGGGAATGGTGGAGCGACAACGGCGAAGAGATGAACGAGCGCTTCAGCACGTGGCTCGCGCGGTGAGCCGGACCAACCATCAGCACGTGGCCCGCGCGGTGGGAAGACCCCATGTCCCTCTCAATGAACGAACAGCAAATCAAAAACTTCGACGAGCAGGGGTTTATCGTGCTCGAGGAGTTCTTCGACCAGTCCGAACTAGACCGGCTGCTCAAGGCGATCGACGAGGTGGGAGAACGGATTCGGGCGGAGAAGGGGCTCGGACCCGAGGATCCCTTTGCCGTGCGCAACGCCCTGGCGCATCACGAGGCCTTTCTCGACCTAATCGATCATCCGCGCATGCTGCCCCTGGTGGTGGACGCCATCGGGTGGAACATCCAGATCCGCACCACGCACCTGGACTTCCGGCCGCCCTATCCCGAGGACCTGAAGGGCCGCATTTCAGGTGTCGGCAAGGGCGAAGACCACGAGGCGGGATATCGCAACGTCGGGTGGCATCCCGACCTGGCGAGCGATGACCTGTTCATGGCGCCCTCCCTCGATGGACGCCTCCCGTTCATGGAGGTCAAGGTCTTCTACGTACTCTACGACATGACCGAATCCAATTGCGGCAATCTGTGGCTCGTGCCCGGCAGTCACCGGCGCAGGCCCGCCGAACTGCGCGAGCGGGAGAATGGGGCCGATCCGGAAGGGGCCGTCGAGCTCAAGCTGCCCATCGGATCGGCCGTGTTGTGGCGCACCGCGGTGTGGCACTGCGTCGGCCCCAACCTGTCGCGGAAGACGCGCAAGATCATGCACGTGGGATACCACTACCGCTGGCTTCGTCCCACCGATTTCGACGTGCAGGATCCCGGGCTCATCGAGCGATCATCGCCCGTTCGGCGGCAATTGCTGGGCGAATTGTCCCCGGAAGGCGACCCCATGGGACCGGACCCGGACTACCATCCCGCTTCCCGGCACTGGCTTTCGGATAACCTGGACGACGTTCCCTTGCGAAAATGGGCGCAGGAGATAGAAGCCGGTTGAGCCGCACGCGTTACTTCCCTGCTGCGCGAAACACGCTTATCCTGGTAGGACGGTAAGGACCAGGCAGTCCTCAGTACGCCCCCTTGATCTTCCCGAACCACCCGCGCAACGGATCGCCCAATTCCTCCATGTAGCGATCCATCCGTCCCATCAGGTCCTGGCGCACGGCTTCATAGGCCGGCTCGCCGTACACGTTGTCGAGCTGGCAGGGGTCACGTTGCAGGTCGTACAGCTCGCCGGTATCGGTGGAGTTGAAGGTAAACTGATGCGTGCGGGTGCGGACCATGCGCTGGTTGGCGACGGTAAAGTGCCGGTCGAACACGCAGTAGACTTCCTCGCGTCCGTTCGCAAAGGGCCGTCCCTCCATGGCCGGGAGGAAGGACTGGCCGTCGAGGTCGGCGGGGACTTCGAGCCCGGCGGCGTCCAAGGACGAAAGCATGATCTCGTGCAGGTAGACGAATTCGTCGCAGGCCGTGCCGGGCTCCTGGCACTCGGGATGGGCGATGACGAGGGGAATGCGGTAGATCTCGTCGTACATGAACTCACCCTTCTCGATCAGCTTGTGCGCGCCGAGGCAGTCTCCGTGGTCGGACGTATATACGATGATCGTGTTGTCGAGTTCGCCCAGCTTATCCAGATGCGCCACCACCCGTCCCACCATGTCGTCGATGAGCGTGCAGTGCCCGAAGTAGCGCGCAGCGATTTCCTGGAATCCCTCCCAGCCATAATCGCCCAGTCCCCACATGTGTTCGATCAGCTTCTGGCGCAGGGGCTTCTTTTCAAAGGTCTCGGCGTACCCCGGGTGTTCGGGAATGGCGCTGGGATCGTACATGGAAAAGTAGGGCTCCGGGACCAGCGAAGGGCTGTGCGGCCCCCAGAAGTTGGCCCACAGGTAGAAGGGCTCCTCGCCGCCGGACACCTCGTCGAGCACGCGGATGGCTTCTTCCGCGACGAAGTACTCGATGCATGACTCGACCGGTCCCTCGTGCAGGGCGAACATCTCCTGCCGCTGGTTCGCGGGATTGGTTCCGACGTAGCGATGAGAAACCGTGGGCGGCGGATCGAAACCGCGTTCTTTGAGATAGTCGGCGTAATGATTGTGGCTGCTCAGACTGCCACCGAACTGCAGGCCCGGCAGCAGGTTGCCGCCAGGGAATCCGTAGCCCATGAAATCCCTGCCGGTGAACCCGTATCCCGACGGACCGGTCTCCTGATCCACGTGCCACTTGCCGGCGTACCCGCAGCGGTAACCTGCATCCGCCAGGTAGTGGTTTATGCCGCGCACGCCTTCGTTCAGGCACAAGCCGTTGGCCGTAACCCCGTGCTTGTGCGGATAGAGGCCCGTGTAGAAGGAGGCGCGGGCCGGCGAGCAAATCGCCGTCGGCGTGAACGCCCAGTCAAAGCGCACGACGCGCGCGGCCAGGGCGTCGATGTGCGGCGTCCGGCACACGTCGTTCAGCCCGTAGCAACTCACCGTGTCGAGCCGCTGCTGGTCGGACATCAGGACGACGATATTGGGTCGTTTGGGCAATGGGGGCTCCTCTCGACGTTAAATTCAGTGTGATTTCATTCGGTGTTACCGCTTGGTGTTCTCACTTGGTAGTATTCTTTGCTCTACGCGCGACAATCCTCGCGCAACTGTCATCCGCAGTTATCCTCACGCAGCTATCCTCACGTGGCTATCCACGCAATGAACTGAAACCTGTTGCCCTGGTCAAGTTCGCAAACCCATATTGGAGACCATCGTGGATATGACACCTGATTCTACCGCATCTAACGCTTCGTCCGGTCCTGACGCTTCGTTCGGTCCCGACGCTTCTTCCGGTCCCGACGCTTCTTCCGAATCTGCTGATCCGTCCTGCTCTTCCATCGCATCATATCTGGCGGATCACTACGGCCTGGCCGGACCCGTCGAAGTGCGCGAACTGGAGCGTGGGGCCAACCGGAACTTCCTCGTTACGTCACAGGACCAACGGTACGTTTACAGGATATATACCGATCACGACTTCTACGTCCGCAACCCCGAGGCCTATCGGTATGAACTCGACCTGCTGGCGTACCTAAAAGAGTACAAGCTGGCCGTTCCTGAACCGGCAAAGCGGTTGGATGGAGAGCGGTTGAGTGTAATGGGCGCCTCAGCCAATCAGTCGGCAGACCCATCAGACCCACCCCGCTACGGAGCCTTGTTCCATTTCTTCGAGGGCGAGGAGCACGTCACCTGGCATCCCGAAGTGAACGAGCCGATCGTGATCTCCTTCGGTTCCGCCGTGGCCGAGATCCACCGGCGGGCGGACCAGTTTCAGGTGCCATACTGTCGTCATCATTTCGATCTGCAATACCTGCTGGACGGTCCGCTGCAAACGCTGGAATCCATCCTCAAGGAGCGGCGCAGCGAGGACCTGTCGTTTTTCAAGGATTACGCCGATCACATGCGTAGCCAGATCAGTGGACTTGGCAAGGGCAAGGACACCTACGGTCTCATCCACGCCGACCTGCACGTCGGAAACATACTGTACAATCCCGATGACGGATACTGTATCCTGGATTTCGACCAGTGCGCCTTCGGCTGGCGGGCGTACGACGTGGCGACCTTCAAGTACAACATCATGGAAACGGTACCCGATCACTTAACGGACGAGATATGGCGCTGTTTCCTGGAAGGATACAACCGGGTACGGTCATTGACCCAGGCAGAGTTGGACTGCCTTCCAATCTTCGCGAACGCCTGGACGTTATGGGATATCGGGGAGACGCTGGTGCTGGCTACACTGTGGGGTGGTCACAGGCCGGATCTGATTGAAGGAGAGCTGTCTCAGGATGAGTATCTGGACGAGGCTGTGGAGACTTTGAGGGGGATGGTGTGAGTGTTGTTATTGTGATCGATTCTTAATATTGTTTAACGATACGAAATCATGGTGATAAATGTCCTTCCTTCTCCTATAATCTAGTGGCATGTCGTTACGGAGACACACGGATCTAAAATGTTCGCTGTTTTGGGTGTAAGCCGATGAGGAGCAAGTAAAGTCATCATACGAAGTATCGTTTTGTACTTCGTCAAATCGCTCTTAGATCTCTTGTTCGATTCTTCAACTAGACACTTCCAACTTTGTGTTTCCGGCAAGAAGTAGCCTGCGTTCTTCCCATCCTCAACAAACCAAGCCAGGTAATCTATATCTCGCTTGGGGACAAATTCATGTACGTAGAAATGAGATATCTTCCGCCAGTATTGTTCCAAAGTCTCCCGATGGTTTCTTCTTGCTAATGTTTGCACTATGACACTCAGACAATATGAGTGATCGACAAACGACTCGAAATCAATTGGTTCTTCTGTAACTCCGTACTGAGTTTCCAATATTTGAGAGAGTGAGTAATAGGGCGATGGTAAAGGGCATACATCTCTGTGCGATCTACTATTCGTATCGATTATTGCTGTAAGTAGATCTTTCAGAAGTTCATTTGCCGTTTCAGTTTGATTTGCCGCCTCCAACAACCAAACAATGTTTAGGAAAAAAGGAACCGCCGAATCACCCCAAAGCCACAATCTACCAATGTTGTTAAGTACTAGTTCAACTATCCTGTCATCTGGTTTTTCGTTTTTACCCTCTTCAAGACGCTGCAACTCTAGCACCGATATGGCACCTAATATGATCGTAACTCTACCTTTATACATTAGGTCGCCATCGCCCATTGGGTCGCCTTCAAGAAAGTCAGTTCTTGATAGTGCTTCATCCTTGAGATGATGAAGGCTAACCGTAGCTTCATCCAGTACCAGTCTAAAGGATGTGTGCCATCCATCACTCAATTCACTAGATTCTGGCGAACACGACAATGGCCGAAGCAAGTAACCCCCATGCTTCAAAAAGTGCGAAATGGTTTTCTTCTTCTTGATACGATTTAAGTAAGTGGCTTAGAAGTACTACACTACTTGATATTGCATGGATCTTATCGCTCTTCTGTCTGATACCCGGTGTTAACACTGAACTCGCAAGAAACTTAGCTAACTCGTTCTTGTCTAAGAAATCGCGACCATCTGACAGATGAAGTTCGAGAAAAGCCCTAAATTCCTCAATACTTTTTGGCAAGAACTCACTCTGTGCTTGAAGAAACATGTCTAGTAACTCGGGAAACGATATTACATAGAGATATGCATATTCCCTGTTTCTCCGTAAGTTATCCTCATTAATTTGGTCAATTTCAAACCTTACTTCGTCTGTAATCTCTCCATTACACACTAAGTACGCGCGATGACCATCATCCTTCTGCACTGAGGGATGAACAATCGGCAATTGCATAAGCGCGTCAATTTCCCCTTTAATGTTTCTCCAAAAGCCTTGATTGACGTCGCCTGATTTGAGTTGATAAGCATGGTAACAACCCGATTTGTCTCTAGTAACGATATCTTTACCTTGCTCCATCGGACGATGCTTAGATCTAAAAAGAACAGTATGTCCCTGAACCATCAAAGCTTGGCAGAAAGGAGTCTGGTAATTACGCTCATTGGTATTAATCAGCCAGTTTTCTATGGCTCTCTCTATCAAGCCAGTCTTTTTTCTTTCTGTCGATGAGTTCATTCAATCTCCTTTTACAGTCACTATCGTTCTCCCACTTGCGTATTTTCCCTATGATTTCGTCTTTTTTACTTTCGGGTAGTAGCATGACAGGAAGACTCGGCTTGCCATCCTCATCAAAATCAATATCAGTTTTCTCATATACCGCGAGTAGGTGTTCGAAACTAAACTCTTTACCTTGAGCACTAACAGAGTTTCCAGTCCTAGCTACAGATTCCGACACTTGATTGAGGATCATTTGCATCTGCTCTTTTCTAAATTCTTCCGCTAAACTATCTAGTTTTTCCAGAAATGCAGTAGGCCCTTTTTCTATTACATCACAGTTATGAACTGCAAGGATTTGACAGAACTCCTGATATTCAGATTGATCAGTATCACCGCTACCCCTTCTTGTCTCCATCCCATCTCCTTCAAAATGTCTTACTTTCTTTATCTGCGATAAGATGGTACCCTGAGGCACCTTCTCCTCTACTGATCTTACAAACAAATTCGACCATTTACGCTTGACCGTTGGAAAATCGGGCAACATGCATTCACCTCATTCTAAGAATTTTACCGATACTGTTATCCAATGATTTGGCTCAGTCCAAATGCACAGTATTAGGCAAATCACCTTTTTAATGTTCCCTTGATTAATAGGCGGAATCTTTATTGAAACATAGGTATTGAACGGTTTAAATTCATGTTTTAGGAAGGGCGTTTGTGCGATCATTAGTATTCAAAAATAACCTTTCAGCCCCCAACCCCCGCCTCCCCTCCACCACCCGTTCCACCGCCTGCTCCCGCGTATCCGCCACCGCCGTCAGATGCCCCATCTTTCTCCCTGGGCGGGCTTCCTGCTTGCCGTACAGGTGCAGCTTGACTTCCGGTATGGCCAGAGCCGCCGCCCAGTCCGGCTCACCGTTCTCCCAAAGGTCCCCCAGCAGATTGGCCATGGCCGCTGGCCGTGGCTGATCGGTCGACCCCAGAGGTAACCCGCACACGGCGCGCACCTGCTGCTCGAACTGGCTTGTGACGCAGGCGTCGAAGGTGAAGTGGCCCGAGTTGTGAACGCGGGGGGCGATCTCGTTGATGATGAGGTTGTTGCCGCGGTCGAGGAAGTATTCGACGCAGGCGACCCCGACGACGTCGAGGGCCTCGAACACCTTCCTCGTAAGGTTCACGGCGGTGACGTTCACTGCGCCCGACACGTCGGCCGGGGCAGTCGTGACGTCAAGTATGTGGTTGCTGTGCTTGTTTTCCACCGCACCGTAGTGCGCGAAGTCCCCGGCCAATCCTCTTGCGGCCACGACCGACAGTTCCAGGTCGAAGTCGATGAACGCCTCAAGGACCGCGTCCTGTCCGGCCATGGATGTCCACGCACCGTCCACGTCGTCCACCGAGGCGATCCTTACCTGCCCCTTGCCGTCGTAGCCGAATCCGGCCGTCTTGAGCACGGCGGGTGTGCCGATTTCCTCGACCGCTGCGGCGAGTTCGTCTCGCGACTTTATGTGTCTAAACGGCGCGACGGGGAAGCCGTGATCGGCGAGAAAAGTCTTCTCTCTCAGGCGGTTCTGGGTCGTGTGGAGCACGCTACCCTTCGGGCGTACGGGCGCGATGGGTGATGCGGCGTCGACGCAGGCAGCGGATATGTTCTCGAATTCCAGGGTGATGACGTCCACGTCAGCGGCGAAGCGCTTCACGGCCTCCACGTCGTCATAGGCGGCCACGATTTCGCGGTCGGCGACGTGACCGGTGGGCGAGTCGGATTCGGGCGAGAGCGTGTGGACGCGGTACCCCATGCGCCGGGCTGCGATGGCGATCATGCGGCCGAGCTGTCCGCTGCCGAGGATGCCGATGGTCGCGCCGGGGAGTACGGGGTCGGTCGAGGTTGGTTCGCTCGTACTGGCTGCTTCGCTCATGTCGTTTATCTCGCTCCCGTCATTCGCGTCACTTCATTCGATTCGGTCGCGCCGCCCAGGTCACCCGCGTTATCCTTATCGCTCATGACAGTTCATCCCCCATGACCTTGCCGGTCTGATCCTCCCGGTACTGTCTCAATTTCTCCCTGAGTTCAGGGCGCGAGTTGGCGAGGATGGCCACGGCGAGCAGGCCAGCGTTTACGGCGCCGGACTGGCCGATGGCCAGGGTGCCCACGGGGATGCCGCGGGGCATCTGGACGATGGAGAGCAGGGAGTCCATGCCCTTGAGCGCCTTGCTTTCCACGGGCACGCCGAGGACGGGCAGCAGGGTCTGGGCCGCCATCATGCCGGGCAGGTGGGCCGCGCCGCCGGCGCCCGCGATGATGACTTCGAGTCCCCGGCCCTCGGCCTCGGCCGCGTATTCGGCCAGCCAGAGGGGCGTGCGGTGGGCAGAGACGATCCGGCATTCGTGGGGCACATCGAACTGTTCGAGCACGTCCCGGACGTTCCGCATGGTATCCCAGTCCGACTTGCTGCCCATGACCACGCCGACCAGGGGATTTTGAGAAGAACTGTTCTCGCTCATGAATTCACCTCACTATGAAACGCCGTTCTGCGCCAGAATATGCTCCACCACCTTCGGCCCATGCAACCGGCTGTTCTCGATGAAGATATCGCTGCTTACGTTGCCAGCGGTGATGACGCCAATGATGTAGATACCGGGCACGTTGGATTCGAAGGTGTCGGGATCGTGTACCGGCACGTTGTCCTCGGGCTGGACTTCGACGCCCGTGCCGCTTAAGAAGGGCACGTCCGGTCCGTGGCCCGTCATGCAGAAGACGAAGTCGTTCGGGATCACGCGCTCCTCGCCAGCCACCTCCAGGACCACCTCGGTCTGCCGGATTTCCTTCAGCCTGGAATCCATGATGGCCGTGATGGACCCTTCGGCGATGCGGTTTTCCAGGTCGGGCAGGACCCAGTACTTGATGCCCCGGAACGCGCCGCGGCGGTAGGACATGGTGACCCGCGCGCCGGCGCGGTACAGGGTCAGCGCCGTCTCCACGGCCGAGCTCTTGCCGCCCACGACGAGGACGTCCCGGTCGAAGTAGGGATGGCCCTCCTTGAAGTAGTGGAAGACCTTGGGCAACTCCTCGCCGGGCACGCCGATCCGGTTGGCGCTGTCGAAGGCGCCGGTGGCCAGGATGACCTTCCGGGTCCGGTAGCACTGCGCACCCTCCCGCTGCGAAACGGACCGGATCTCGAAATCCCCGTCCTCGCCGGAGATACTGGTGACTTCCTCGTAGGTGTTCACCTTCAGCCCCTGAGACTCGACGAATTTCAGGTAGTAGTTCAGCGCCTCTTCCCGGGTGGGCTTGAGCCCCTGGACGATCATGGGCACGTCGCCCAGCGAGATGAGTTCCGGAGTCGAGTAGAAGATCAGGCCCGTGGGGAACTGGTAGATCGTGTGGACGATGCACTGGCGTTCCACGACCACGTAGTCCAGCCCGGCCTGCTTTGCCGCGTAGGCCGCGGCGAGTCCCGCGGGTCCGGCTCCGATGATGACGGCGTCGTACAAGTTTCCTCCGATGCTATTATGCCAGTTCCATCGATGCTATTCTTCCAGCTCCATGGTGACGACCTCCCACTCCACGTAGAGGTCTTCCAGCTCCTGCCGGGCACGCACGTAGGCGTTGCCGACCCGGGAGACGGTCTCGTGGTCCGAGAAGGTCCCTTCCTCGCCCAGGTCGCCCTCGAGCCGGGCGATCTCCGCCTCTTTATTCCGGATGGCCGCCTCCAGCGCCTCGGCCATCATCCGCTGCTCCTTGCGTTCCTTCTTCCGGGGATCGTAGCCCGCGGGCGCCCGCTTGCGGCGCGGCGTCTTCTCTCTTTCCTTCTCCTTTGCCGCGGCGCGACGCTGTTCCTCCTTGAAGGCCCGGTATTCCGAGTAGGTGCCCGCCCAGTGGCTGACGCCTTCCTGTTCGAAGACCAGGAGCGCGTTCACCATCTGGTCGAGGAAGTACCGGTCGTGGGACGCCACCATGAGCGTGCCGGGGTAGTCGGCCAGGGCCTGTTCGAGGGCTTGCCTGGACAGGATATCGAGGTGATTGGTCGGCTCGTCGAGTACCAGGAAGTTCGGTTCCTCGAGGATCAGTTTGGCCAGTGCCAGGCGGCCTTGCTCGCCTCCGCTCAGCAGGCCGACCTGCTTGAAGACGTCGTCGCCCCGGAACAGGAACCGGCCGAGGAGGTTGCGGACCGCGCCTTCGTTCATGGCGGGCTTGACGGACCAGAGTTCGTTCAGCACGGACCGATCGCCCGTCAGGCTGGCCCGTTCCTGGTCGTAGTAGCCGATGCCCACGCCCGTGCCGAGGCGGATGGTCCCCGTCGAGGGCGTCTCCTGCCCCACGATCATGCGAAGCAGGGTGGTCTTTCCGGCCCCGTTGTACCCGATCAGGCCCACGCGGTCGCCCAGGTGCTGGATGAAGTTCAGGTCCGAGAACAGCGTCCGCGTGCCGTAGCTTTTGGACAGGTCCTCCAGCATGAGCACGTCGCGGCCGCTGCGCTTCATCGATCCGAAGTTCAGCGAGGCCGTTCGCTGCCGAGTCCACGGTTTCTCGAGACGCTTCAGACGCGCGAGATGACTGCGCCGGCCCTGGGCCTGCTTGGTCTTGACGCCCTCGATGGTCCGGCGGATGAACTCCTCCCGCTCCTGGATGAAGGCCTGCTGCTGATCGTACTCGCGCTGCTGTGCCTTGAGGCGTTCGGCCTTGACTTCCATGGCCCGGGTGTAGTTGCCGGGGAAGTTCTGCAGGCCGAGGTCTTCCAGTTCGGCGATCCGGTTTACGGTCCGGTCGAGAAAGTAGCGGTCGTGGGACACGATCAGGATCGCCGCCGGGTGGTCGGTGACGTACTCCTCCAGCCACTCCGTCGCGGCCACGTCCAGGTGGCTTTCAGGCTCGTCCAGGAGCAGCAGGTCCGCGTCGCCCAGCAGGAGCTTGCCCAGGCGAAGGCGCGTCTTCTGTCCCCCGCTCAGCACGCGGACGGGCAGGGGCAGGTCGTCCTCCTTGAAGCCCAGGCCATGCAGCACGGTCTGGGCGCGGTGCTGGTAGGTGTAACCACCGGCCCGCTCATAGGCTTCTTCGAGGCGGCCGTACTGTCCCAGCCGGCGCTCGGTTTCTTCCGTGTCGCCTTTGGCTTTCTCCAGCGCCGCTTCGGTCTCGCGCAGTTGCCGTTCCAGTTCGTGTATACGCTCGAAACTGCTCAGCGCCTCGTCCAGGACGGAGTTGGTGGAGGTCAGGTGCGCGTCCTGGGTCAGGTAGCCGACCCGGAGGTCGCGGCGCCGGGAGATTTCGCCCTCGTCCGACGACAGGTCGCCGGTGATGAGCTGCAGCATGGTCGTCTTCCCGGTCCCGTTGGTCCCGATCAGGCCCACGTGCTGACCGGGGTCGATGCCCCAGCTTATGCCCTGCAGGACACATTGCGCGCCGTAGAATTTCGTGACTTTATGTAGGGATATGAGCGGCATGGTTGACGGGCATGTTCGCGAGCGATGATCGCGAGCGGTGATCGACATCACGCGCATGGTGTAGACGATCGACATCACGCACATGGTGAAAACGAGCATATATCAAAAAAACCATGGAAGGCTGGTCAGCTTCCATGGTTTCGTCGAGCAATAGGCACGCAGCCTGGATTTCGTAGTAGTATGGCAGGTACGGATACCGTTCGGTTCAGGTGCGGATCGGCTTGAATCGGTACGGTTCAGAAACGGACCGGATCGGGCCCGCGCGGCAGGGTTCAGCCGGGTCGGCCGGGATCAATCAAAGCAGGCCCGCAAGTCCCGGGCGGATCGATCCGGATCCTAGACGGCGGCTTCCTGCGCGGTGACTTCTCCGCCCGCGTACCATTCCACGAAGTTGTAGACCCCCTTGCGGATGATCCCCCGCGGATTGCCGTGTATGTCCACCCGGTCGCTGCGCACCGTGACGATCTTGGAACGGGTATCGATCTCTTCGTCCGGTACGATGACCCGGGCCACGAAGAACTTGCCGTCCTGTTCGCAGACGCCGAATTCCATGTTCTTGCTGTTAAGATCCTGAACGCAGAATTCGATGGCTTCGCGCTTCTCGAATTCGCCGGTTACCTGGATGTATTCGCCTTCGGTTGGACCCATCTGCATACGAACTCCCTCTTCCTGCCGCGTATCTGTAGATACTTTGTAGATACAGTGTGATCGATTCTGGCGACCTGTGCGTTCGCCCCGAATCAGCGGCCCCGAAACTGCGCCGGCCGCTTCTCGAGAAACGCCGCGATGCCCTCCGCCTTGTCCTCTGTGGAGCTCACGGCTCCGAATTCACGAGCCTCCAGCGCCAGGGCTTCGTCCAGTCCCTGGTCCAGCCCTTCGTTGACGCAGGTCTTGATGGAAGCGAGGGCCAGGCCGCCCTTGACAGCCATGCGCCCGGCCAGTTCCCCGACCGTATCCATCAAGGCTTCCGGCGCCGTGACACGATTGACGAGCCCGAGGCGCTCGGCCTCGGCGGCATCGAACATGTCGCCCGTCATCATCAACTCGAGGGCCCGTCCCCGTCCAATCAGCCGCGGCAGCCGCTGCGTTCCACCCCATCCCGGAACCAGGCCAAGGTTGATTTCCGGTTGGCCGAACCGGGCTTTCTCCGAGGCGTAACGCATGTCGCACGCCATAGCCAGTTCGCACCCGCCTCCCAGCGCCACTCCGTTCACGGCGGCGATGACCGGCAGTCTGAAGCCCTCGATCCGCCGGAATAGGCGATGCCAGCGATGGGTCATTTCCTCGGCGTCCGAACCCGAAAGCCGCTGCAGTTCCCGGATGTCGGCTCCGGCGGCAAAGGCCCGGTCGCCGCTTCCCGTGAGCACAACCACGGACGCGGTCGAATCGCCGTCGATCCGGTCGAGCGCTTCATTGAGCTCTTTTCCGACCTGGGCACTGAGTACGTTCAAGGGCGGGTGGTTGATCGTGATGGTGACCACCCCGCCATCCTGGTTGATGAGGATCGTCTCAAACGACATGCAAGCGCCCTGTCGACGTGCCTGGAAACACCCAATTAGCCAGGACGGTTCCCATGGAACACGGCCCGGTTTTCGCATCAAGCGCGAACAGTTTAAGATAATGTATTTACGTCACTTCGTCAATAGGAAAGTTAAAATTTGTAACACGTTCGTCACACAAATAAGGGGTGATTTCGGAGAGGTCTCAGGGCGGATTCGGGGAGGTTCCAGGGAGGGGTGAACCGGTTGGAACCGGTCGAGCGCCTGTAGAAGTCAGGCCATGTTGTTCCCGATAGCGGGTGTAGGCCAGCCGCTTTGCCAGGCGCCGGATGTGGTTTGAGATCCGTAGGGCTATTCCCGGTCCCGCGCGTCGGCCAGCCACTGCGCGCGGCAGTGGCGTGAGATGATCGAACCGGCTATTCCCGATTTCGCGCGTCGACCTGCCACTGTTCGCGGCAGTGGCCGTCGCCGTCGATCACGTACACCTGGCGGTGCAGCGCGGTGCAGGGACACACGTGGGTGGGGAAGACGTAGATGGGATCGCCGACCGAAAAGCCCGTAGCGTCGGGGCAGTCCATGATCCAGTGCTCTTCGTTGTGCAGTCCGGGTACGGCGCCGGGAAGGTTCCAGGGGAGGCCACGCTGTCCCGCGGGGTCCGATGCGATGGCCTTGTTGCCCAGGTCGAGCGTCACGCGGGTCGCGGTCGGTACGCTGATGACGCGGCTGAGCAGCAGGGCCGCGGCCTCGAAGGGCAGGTCCGGGAAGCGCCGGCTGTAC
Source organism: Candidatus Latescibacterota bacterium (assembly GCA_022823465.1). GTDB lineage: Bacteria > JAAXHH01 > JAAXHH01 > JAAXHH01 > JAAXHH01 > JAAXHH01. The sequence goes on along the minus strand of JAJEHX010000053.1, from coordinate 13,821 downwards.
CCCCAGTCCCAGAATACCGAGGTGCCAGGCGAAGGTTCCACGTCTTCGGCGGGAGCATAACATGGAAAGGAGATTGAACCGCCCATGACGCGCCGGGGCACGGACAGGCCGTGGGATTCCAGTTGCGCCTGGAAAGCCCGCACCTGGTCCAGCGCCGCGCTGCAGGCCCGTCTGCGCTCCTCGAGATCTTCCTGGTGGTTGTGGCCGTCGTAGCCGTGGATCCCGCCGGGCGTAACACCTGGAAGGCTGTCCAGGAGCGCGTAGAGCGCCAGTGCCTTCGGACCCGCTGCGATCCCGGTGCGCTGCAGCCCCACGTCGAAGTCCAGCAGTACGTCGATGGTCACACCGGCTTGAGCCGCCGCCGCAGAGAGCGCCTCGGCCGCGCCCTGATCGTCCACCATGGTCCGGAATGTCGTTCCCGGGAAACGGCTGGCGAGATCGACCAGCCGTCCGATGTTGGGACCGACCATCTGGTAGGCGATGAAGACGTCTTCCACGCCCATCTCCGCCAGCATCTTTGCTTCGTAAATCGTGGCGCACTTGAACTTGTCGATTCCCACCTCGCGCTGCATCTCGATGACGGTGCGCATTTTGTGGGTCTTGATGTGGGGCCGAAGCCGTTCGGGACCGCCCGCGATCTCCAGGGTCCGGTCGATGTTCTCCCTCAGCCGCTCGCGGTATACCAGCATGGACGGACTGGGAATCTCATCGACGTTGGTTACAAGGTATCGGGGGTCCATTGGTACTCCTTACTGCAGTTTCCCTCGGGCCGCGATGTCCCATACGGACTCGACGGTTCCGTTGCGCACGCCGTAGAACCGGTCGTGGAGGTTGATGGTCGTGCAGCAGTGGCTCGGGACGATGTGGATCTTGTCGCCCGGCCTCAGGGTGCACGACGCGCCGGGCAGCTCGATCTTGACGTGTTCCTCCGACTGGCGCAGGATGGACGCGCCGTCCACGCCGCGGACGGTCTGCAGGCCCATGTCGTTGGTCATGGTCTTGAGGCCCGCGTCGCCGACGGCCAGTTCGTCGCCGGGCCGGCTGACGATGGTGGCGTAAATGGTCAGCGCGCAGTCGAACTCGGGGATGCGTTTCCGGTAGGTCCCGTCCATGAGGATGTAGGAACCCGCCTGCACCTCGTTCACGCCCGGGAAGGTCCCGGTGACCTTGTACGTCCCCGTGCCGCCGCCACTGACCAGGTCCACGGGCAGGCCCCGCTCGCGGATGTAATCGGCCGTCTGGGTCAGCAGGGTCATGGATTCCCGGCATCCGGCATAGCGTTCCTCGTCGTTCGGGTTGCCGATGATATGCCCTTCGTAGCCCATCACGCCGCGGAAGTTGACGCCGGGATGGCGGTCGATGGCCTGGGCGAGTTGCCACGCGGGTTCTCCTGCCGGCACGCCGCACCGCTCCATGCCCACGTCTACCTCGATGATCATGTTCACCCGGGTGCCGGCGGCGACGGCCGCGTCGGAGATCTCCCGGACGTTGTCTTCATGGTCGGCGGCGACGATGACGTCCGAATGGCGGGCGAGGGCGACCAGGCGGTCGATCTTGACGCGTCCCACGACCTGGTTGGCGACGAGGATGTCCCGTATGCCCGCCGCCGCCATGACTTCGGCCTCGCCCAGCTTGGCGCAGGTGACGCCCCGGGCGCCGGCCTCGATCTGCCGGTGGGCCAGGACGGGCGTCTTGTGCGTCTTCGTGTGGGGCCGAAGATGGGCGGCCTTGCCGGCGAAGAACTCCGCCATGCGGGCGATATTGCCTTCCATCAGGTCGAGGTCGATCACCAGGGCGGGCGTGTCGATGTCTTCGATCGGGCTGCCGGGGCGAGCCATGGAGCGTGCTCCTGAATTAATGAAATGCAGGTAGATTAGGGCGTGGCCGACTTGTTCGGTATGTCCGGCCCGTTCGGCCTGTATGGCTTGAACGGCCTGTTCGACCTGTCCGGCCTGTTCAAAGTATAGCCGCGCGAGTCGGTTGCGTACAGGCTAATCTGAAGCTGGCGCCTGGCATGGACCGATGCCCAATGCCCGTATATGCGCCCTACCAGTCCCTCGAATCAGGCACAGGCAGGGTGCTCCCGTTTTCGGCGATGGACTGCTGGCTGACGAGGCCGGGCAGGGTCATGTCCATGGCCTCGTGCAGGCCGATGGATGGCTTGCGGCGGCCTTCCACGGCGTCGATGAATTCCACGAGTTCGTGGTAGTCGCTCCCGCCGTGGCCGGCGCCCTGTGCGGCCGCCGCCTTCATCGCGTCGGGCAGGAACTCGTCCTCCAGTTCGTGGAGGTCCATCCACGTGTTCTCGTCCTCGCACCGGGACCGAAGCCAGAGCCGGAATTCCTGCCCCGGGTCCCGCGCCGATTCGTAGCAACCGTCGGTGCCCTGGAGCTGGTAGTTGGTGAGCGCGTGAGGCCGGTCGGAGGTGAGGTCCATCCGGATCTTGGCCAGTCCGCCGCCTGCCATCTTGCAGAGCATGACGCTGGTGTCCTGCGCGTAGGGCTTGCCTTCCGCGTCCAGGTAGTGATGCCCGCTGCCGTGACAGGTGACGTGGGCGACGCGGTCGTCGAACCACTGTAGGATGGGCCCCAGGCTGTGGGTCCCGTAGGTAATGCCGTCGATGCCGGACTGCCAGTGGCGGCGCCAGACCTGTTCGGGCGGCAGGCCCCGGGCCGCCAGGCGGCGCTCGTCGTATCCCTTGAGCTCGTGGAGGTATTCTCCCTCGGCATAGTAGGGCGTGCCGAAATGACCCGCCTTCACCAGTTCCCTGACCAGCACGTTCTCCCGGATGTAGGTATAGTTTTCGCCCATCATGTATACACAGCCCGATGCCTTTGCCGCCTGCACGATCCCCCGGCACTCCTCGATCGACACCGCCGCCGGCACCTCGCTGAAGACGTGCAGGCCCCGGTCGAGCGCGGCGACGGCCTGAGACGCGTGCAGGGGCATGGGCGTGGCGATGATCACCCCGTCCAGGTCGGACCGTTCCAGCATCTCGCCGAAATCCGTGTATTGTTCCGAAGCGCCCAGCAGTTCCGCCGTGGCGGGCAGGGCCTCGGCGTCGACGTCGCACACGGCGTGGACGCGGACCCGGGGCAGGGCGTCGCAGGCCATGCGGAAACCGAGGCCCCGTCCGCATGCCCCGGCAATGGCCAGGTGGAACTGTTCGTGGCTGGCGTTCATGGATGGATGGCTCCTCCACACCACGGGTGCGATCCTGTTTCCGATTCTTCGGGCCAATACCTCATTTCGAACCCCTGCGCAAATACTCCAATTCGATTCCCAGTCAAATACCCCTATTCGATTCCCCAGGTAAATCCACCGTCAGCTGATCAACTCACCAGCGCGGCGATGCGACGCATGCACACCGCCAGGAAAATCTCCTGCGCGCCCGGCAGGTCCCGGTGCGCGTCGCTCTCGATGAAGTGGTTCATCGTCATGATGATAAGGTACACCGACAGCGTGTCAACCGGGCTCTGCTCGACAACGGGGTGGCTGTCGCGGATCAGCGCGGCCAGCATCCGGGCCTGTTCCATCATGGTTTCCACGTCGTTGCGCTCGTAGGCGTGTACGAAAAGAGTGAACAGGCTCTCGACACCGCGCCGCGTGTCTTCGGGAACGGCCTTCGATTCCTTGAACTGGTTGACGGTACGCTTGATCATGCCTTCCAATTCGCCATAGCGCTCGTTTTCCTCCATGGACAGCAGCTTGTAGAACCGGTCGCCGACGCCCAGCGTCCGGCAGATGCTATTCAGCAGTTGCAGTCGTACCGCGGGCGAAGTGAAGGATCCAAGCCGATCAAAGGTCGGCTTGATGATGCGGTAGTCCTCGCGGTGGCTCAGGGCCTCGACCAGCGTCGGGAAGGTCAGCGGGTCGACGTTATTCGAGAAATGCCAGAACAACAGTTCCCGCACATCGTCGCCTTCGATCTGTCCCAACCCCGAAATGGCACTGATTCGCACGCGGGGGTCCTCGTCCTCCAGGGCCTCGACCAGCGGGTCCACCGCCCGGGCGTGCTTCAATCGACCCAGAGCTTCAGCCGCTTCGCTGCGGATGTCCGACGAAGAACTCTCGAGTTCCCGGATGAGTGTGTCGACCGCCACTTCCGAACCGGTTTCCCCCAGTGCCCGCGCAGCCTGCCGCCGCACCTTGCCGCTGGCATCGGAAAGGGCGTGGACCAGATGGTCGATGGCCATGGGATTGCGCGAACGGCCCAGCCGGAAGGCCGCCCTCGCTCGTCGGTCTTCGGCGGTGGCCACGTTGAACACGATGTAGTTTACGGCGTAGCTCAGGAGATTGCCACGGAACATGTTCGTCAGAAGCTGCTGCGAGGTAATGGACCGGGCGTCCTTGACGGGCCGAAGGAGGAACAGCGGTACCAGCCGCGCGACACCGCTCAGGAAGAACATCAGGTTGATATCCTGGATCAGGAAGCCGCCCACCGTGAATTGTACGCCGGCGAGTGAAGCGACCAGGACACCGCCGAGGAGGGGTCCTCCGGCGTAGAGGAGGTTGATGGAGGTGGACCAGGATGCCAGGTAGGCCACACGCTCGTCCGTGTTTCCCTTAGGCAGCAAGGCGTATAGAAGCGGCGTGACCGAAAGGCCGATTCCTCCCATGATCAGGCCCGATACGGCCATGGCGCCGGCGACCATGAGATGGTTTCCCGGTTGGCAGAAACCCCAGAAGAAGGCGTTCAGGGCGCCTGGCACGATGAGGATCATAGCCACGGGTTTACCGCCGAACCGGTCGATGAGTACACTCCAGGCGCGGTAGCCCGCGATGGTGGCCAGAGTACCCAGGGCGCTCAGCATGGAGATGGCGGTGTACCCGAATCCCAGTCGATCGAGCATGAACACACCGAAGAGCGGACCGGAAAGTCCCACGGCGAACTGCCACGACGAGTAATAGAGGACCAGATGCCGGAACCTGCGATCCTTGAAGGGCTGCATCAGGTACCGGATCGGGTTCCGGTTTTCCGACTCGGTCGCGTGGGAAGGATGAGGGGCGCGGCTGATGACCAGGTATCCCGATATGCCGACCACCGTGCCAACCGTGAATACTACGACAAAGGCCGTCAGCTTCTCTTCGTCCGGGAACCAGTCGACGAACCGTCCCGTGAGGATTCCGACCGCCATCCCCGCGAGACTGCTGACCATGGTCTGCCGGCTCGTGAACCGCGCCCGGATATTTTCGGGGACCGTGCCGGCGACCCAGGTCGAAAAGAAGGGGGAATAGACATAACCCGATACCAGGCCCGCGATGAGGAAGATGAGCAGCATCTGTTCGTGCAGCGATTCGACAAACAGGAAGGGAATGGTGATCAACAACCCGCGGAACAGCGTCTCCAAGATGCCGTTCCACACGACCCAGCGTTTTTTATTTTCGATGGATCTGCTGAAGAGGGAGGAAAGTATCTGGACGGGAGCGAGGATCGACGCAATGGCCGAATAGAAAGCGATATCGGAGGCGTCCGCACCCAGCGAAAGGACGAAGCCGGTGAAGACGGCCGTGCCCATGCCAACCATTTGTCCCCAGGCGCCCGATAGACCGCTGGCGAATATGAACGACCGGAGGGTACGGTTGACTTCGCCTCGTGACAGCATGTTGGGATGCTCCGTTTTCCGTTCTGGTTTCTTCGAGCCGGTGTGGCCGGCAGTGGGAACGCTGCCTGTTGATGCCCGTCGCTGCCTGTCGCTCCCTACACCGGAATCTCCGCGCATAGCTCCGCACAGACCAATACCGCAATTCTGATCGAGACAAGCTACGCGGTCCCGCGAATTTTGCCACAGAATAGGAGGCCAGGACCGGTAAGGTCAAGGGAATTTGCGAGTTTCAGCGGCAAATATCCCTCGAATGCAAGATTCATTACGAGATTCGTAGCCAGCTATCCACTAATTCCTTATATCATCAGTATGCACCAATACATCTGGAAAGGAGCATGGACTTGGAAACCGTATCGATCTGGATCCAACCAGCCGTATTGCTGACGGCCTTTATTTTCTTCTGGCGGGAAGCCAAAGGGAGCAGACGGGAAGCAAAGGCCGAAATGCTTCACATAGAATCGCGGATTCTCGACAGGATTGACGAGAAATTTAAAGGCGTGGAAGAGCGATTTAATGCCGTTGACAAGCGGTCTGATGTTATTGACAGGCGATTTGACCGGCTGGACGAGCGAATGAACTCCGTCGAGATTCAACAGGGCAGACTGGATGAGCGGATGGGTACCCTGGAAGGACAGGTAGCCGGAATGGACGCCAAAGTCGAGAAAATAGATGCTAAAGTCGAGAGAATGGACACCCTGATCGAGGGGATCAGCGTAGATATCAGCGAGTTGAAACAGGGCAGATCCGCCGCGAAAAAAGCTCGTCTTCCGTAAGCGATAAGGTGAATTTCATTGACAGTTGAGCCATCTCGCGTATATACAATAGTAGGATTGTATGCGGCCTTAACCCAATGCCGGTCTTTTAGGTTCCATGCGACGAGCCACCCTCTTTTTCATACTCTTATTCCTGGTACTCCTGGCGACTCCCGGTACATCCATTTCACGGGTAGACGCGACCACGGACGATGGCCGGGAACGGATCGCCGCGGCAGTCGAGGAGCAATTGATCGCCCCTTGCTGCTGGCGCGCGCCGCTCAGTCAGCACTACTCGGGCACCGCTGAAAGGATGAAAGAGGATCTCCGGAAAATGCTCGCCGACGGCAAGACCGACGAGGAGATCATCGATCATTACAAGGCCATGTACGGGGAACGCATCCTGTCGGCTCCGCCTAATGCCGGTTTCAACCGGATGGCCTATCTCTTTACTCCGCTCATGTTCCTCGTCGGTGGCGGGATCATCTTCATCACGTTGCGCCGGTGGCGGATCGGCCGCCTGAACCGCGGGGACGAGAGTGATTCGGGCAGCCCGTCGAAAGATCCTCGGCATCAGGCCCGTATCGACGACGAACTGAACGCCTACGACTGATTTCGTTCCATTTTCTGGCGCTCCGACCAGGCCTCCCCCTCGCCGTAACTTCCGAAAATATCCTCCAGTAGTACCTCCAGTGCGGGACTGAAGTACCGGCCGCGACGCCAGGCCACGCCGATATCGCGGCTGAAAGCGACGCCCTCCACGTCAACCTCGCGAAGCGTGCCGGCTGCTGTGGATTCCTGGATCGTCAGGGAAGGCAGGAAGGATATCCCCACACCCGCTTCTACGAGTTTGCGCATGGCCTCCGGACTGCGCATTTCCATGACGACGCGCGGCGACACGCCCACCTCGGCGAATCGTTCGTCCACGATCCGGCGGGACACGGAATCCTCGTGAAACAGGATCAGCGGTTGTTCCGCCACCTCCGTCAGCGAAACCGAGGGCCGGTTCGCGAAGGGATGGCTGGCGCCGACCACGAGGGGCATGGAATCGTGGTAGATGGACATGGTCTCGATCCGGGGGTGGGTGTACGGCAGGGTGATCAGGGCGAATTCCGAGCGGTTTGCCAGCAACTCCTCCACCAGGTACTGGGAGGGCGATACGTGCACGGACAATTCCAGTTCCGGATACCGCCGTACGTAGCGCTTCAGGATATCGGTGAGCAGGTAGGACACCGCGGCGTCGGTGGCGCCGAAGGTGAATCCTTCGCCCGGCAGGACGTCCCCGCTCGCCAGGCGGTTCTCCGCCTCCTCGGCGAGATCCTGGATTCGCACGGCGTAGTCGACCAGCGCCCTGCCTTCCATGGTCAATGAAACGTGCCGGCTCCCACGGTTGAACAACCTCACGCCCAGCGTCTCTTCCAGTTCCCGAACGCCGTTGCTCACCGTGGGCTGCGTCACGTGCATGTCCCGTGCCGCCCTGGAGAAACTCTCGCGCCGCGCGACCGCCAGGAAGTACTGCAGATAATACAGGTTCATCGGCTTGGCTCCGTGTGTTTTGCGCGTGTTTTGCGCGTGTTTTCAGGGTTAGTCTGAGGTCGTCTGCTTATTATAGATAAAACTTATAGATATTATAGTAATTATTTATTTGAATTATACCAGATTTGGGGTTTCTTATTACCAGAAATCATTAGCGCAATAGCGCAATTCAGATGTGCAATGCAGAGCATTTCATTCATTCATCAATACTTCGGGAGCGCGTGCCGCGGGCCCGGTGACGGAAGGAAGCGGGGAAAACATGAGTAGCAAAGTAAGAGTGGCCATCGTTGGCGTGGGCAATTGCGCCTCGTCCCTCGTGCAGGGCGTGGAGTACTACCGCGGCGCCGCGAAGGACGAGTTCATACCCGGCCTGATGCACGCCAACCTGGGCGGATATCACATCAGCGACGTCGAGTTCTCGGCCGCCTTCGACGTGGGCGCGGACAAGGTGGGCAAGGACCTCAGCGAGGCCATTTTCGCCCATCCGAACAACACGGTGAAGTTCGCCGACGTGCCGAACCTGGGCGTGCCGGTACAACGGGGCATGACCCACGACGGACTCGGCAAGTACCTCAGCGAGGTCATCGAGAAGGACGCCGGCGACACGGTGGACGTGGTCGAGGTGCTGAAAGAAACGAAGACGGACGTGGTGGTGAGCTACCTGCCCGTGGGCAGCGAGGAAGCCACGAAGTGGTACGTGGAGCAGATCCTGCAGGCCGGATGCGGTTTTGTGAACTGCGTCCCGGTCTTCATCGCCAGCACGGGCCACTGGCCGGAGCGGTTCCGCAAGCACGGCCTGCCCATCATCGGCGACGACATCAAGTCCCAGGTGGGCGCCACCATCACGCACCGCGTGCTGACCCGCCTTTTCGCGGACCGCGGCGTCAAGGTCCTGCGCTCCTATCAGCTCAATTTCGGCGGCAACACCGATTTCTACAACATGCTGGAGCGCTCGCGGCTCGAATCCAAGAAGATCAGCAAGACCAACGCGGTGACGTCCCAGCTCAGTTACGACATGGGCGACGACAACATCCACGTGGGACCCAGCGATCACGTGCCGTGGCTCGAAGACCGCAAGTGGTGCCACATCCGCATGGAAGGCGAGACCTTCGGCGGCGTGCCGCTGAACCTCGAACTCAAGCTGGAAGTCTGGGATTCGCCCAACTCGGCCGGCGTGGTCATCGACGCGGTGCGCTGCTGCAAGCTGGCCCTGGACAACGGCCTCAGCGGACCCCAGCTCGGTCCTTCTTCCTACTTCATGAAGTCCCCGCCCGAGCAGTACGCCGACGACGTGTGCCGGCGCCTGGTGGAGGAGTTCATCGAGGAATACGGCCAGAAGACGGACCGTCCCGCCGAAGCACCCGCGGAGACGCCCGCGGAAGTGCCCGTGGAGGAGCCGGTCCCCGCGAGTTGATTGGTTGTTCGTAAGAGATCGGGTCGTATGCGATAATGCCGGTGGGAACGCCCGTCACGTCATGTGGACGCGCGTTCCGTCGGCGTTTTCTTTTCGAAAACACGTGCGTGAACGGCATGCGAATCATTATCATGGTCGCAAGCCAGAAGCGAAACCGGATCCATTCGCCCGGGAGCATCCATGTCGACACGCCTCCGCGTCGCCGCCATCTGCACTATCTATCACCCCCGCGCCCACGCGGACGTCATCGTCTCCAAGTTCCTGAAGGGCTGGTCGGTCGACGAGGGTTACTTCGCGCCCCAGGTGGACGTCGTGTCCCTCTACATCGACCACGTCCTGGAGAACGACATTGGCCTGCAGCTGGCCGAAAAGTTCGGCGTGCCGGTCTACCCGAGCATCCGCGGGGCATTGCATGCGGGAGGCGACAGCCTGGGGGTGGACGCGGTGCTGCTCATCGGCGAGCATGGCGATTACCCGTGGAACGAACGGGGGCGGCACATGTACCCGCGGCGGTACTTCTTCGAGCAGATTGCCGGCGTGTTCGCCGAGAGTGGACGCTCCGTGCCCGTGTTCAGCGACAAGCATTTTGCCTACGACTACCGCGACGCCCTGTGGATGTGGGACCGGGCGAAGGAGCTGGACATCCCCCTGATGGCCGGTTCCTCCCTGCCGCTGGCGTGGCGTGATCCGTGGATCGAATACGACCTGGAAACCAATGTGGAGGAAGCCCTCACCGTGGGGTTCGGCGGGATCGAATCCTATGGATACCATACCCTGGAAGCGTTGCAGTGCATGGTCGAGCGGCGTCTTGGCGGCGAAACGGGCGTGGCTTCGGTGCAGTGCCTGGAAGGCGACGAAATGTGGCGGGCCTGCGAGGAAGGGCGATGGTCGAAGGAATTGATGGACGCGGCCCTCGACGCCATACCCGGCAAGCCGGAGGGAACGGCGCGGGAACACGCCAACGAACCCGCCGCCTTCCTGGTTGAACGGCGCGATGGTCTCCGCACGACCACCCTCATGCTGGGAGGCTACATCGAAACCTGGGCCTATGCGGCCCGGGTCGACGGGAAGGTGCACGGGACCTGCTTCAACCTGGTCCGCGAGGGGAACCACGCCCACTTCAGCTACCTGTGCCACAACATCCAGCGGTTCTTCCAGACCGGCGCGGCGCCGTATCCGCCCGAGCGGACCCTGCTGGTCACGGGCATCATCGACGCCGTGATGAACAGCCGGTACGAGGGCCACCGCAAGATCGAGACTTCCTGGCTCGACGTCGCGTATACCTCTTACACGGAAATGCCCTACCGGCCGCTCGCCGAACAGCCGGAAGGGGGCAGTATCGACCCTGATGCGCCGGATATCACGGGAAGAGTCTGAAGGCAAGGGGAAGTGCGGACGGACATTTCTGCGGAGCCCAAAGGAAAGCAGTATCAAGCAGAGCAGCATCAAGCAGATACTAGCGGAACGCCGACACCGCACCGGAGAAACATGATCCAATGAACATCGAACCCCGACAGAAGCAGTTCGACTTCGACGGCCCCGAGGCCATCAGGCCCGAGGTTCTGGAGACCTTTCCCTACGAATCCAAGGGCGATCCCCTCGACGTGGATATCGATACGGACGAGTTTACGGCGGTCTGTCCCTGGACGGGACTGCCCGATTTCGGTGAGGTAATCGTTTCCTACGCGCCGGACGAGAAGGTCCTCGAACTGCGTTCCTACAAGTACTACCTGCTCTCATACCGGACCGTCGGCATGGTGCAGGAGCACGTCACGCGCCGCATCCTCGACGACCTCGCCGCCGCGGTGCAACCGGTCCGCATGACCGTGCGTACCGACTACCGGATCCGGGGCGGCATCCACACGGTCTGCACGGCGGAGTACGAGAAGGAATAGACGCCGCTCCGACGACCGGCAGTGTGCACCGACGATCGACAGTGTTCGCCGACGATAAGCAGTGCGCTTCAGTCGATCGGCAGTGTTCGCCGACGATCAGCAGAATGCTCAGTCTATCGGCAGTGTGCTCCGACGATAAGCACTGGTCTCAGACGATATGCAGTGTGCTCAGTCGATCAGCAGTGTTCGTTGAAAGCCACCATGAGCCGCTGGGCCACGTCGAGGGCCGTGCGGCCTTCGATGTCGTGGCGTTCCAGCATGTACGCCACCTTGCCGTCCTTCATCAGCGCGATCTGCGGCGATGACGGGAAATAGCCCTTGAAGTAATCCCGCGCCTTGCTCGTGGCTTCCAGGTCCATGCCGGCGAATACCGTGGTGATCCGATCCGGCTTTTTCCTGTTCTGCAGGGCCATGGCGACGCCCGGCCGGGCGTTGGCCGCCGCGCAGCCGCAGACGGAATTGACCACGACCAGCGCCGTACCCTCGTGCTCCTCCAACAGCGCGTCCACCTCGTCGGCGGTCTTCAGTTCTTCCACGCCCAGGTCCGTCAGTTCCCGGCGCATGGGTTCAACGAGTACGGGATCGTACATGGTGTGATGCCTCCTCGAAGGGTGATGGATCTTACCGATCATACGCGCGATGCGCGTTCATTATACCTCGTTACCTCGTTACCTCATACCTCGTTACCTCGTTACCTCGTTACACTGCTAAATTCATCTTACACCGCTATATTCATCAAATTACTTGCAAATGCACTGTTGACTGACGCGTATCCGGTCACCTTACAGGTACGTCGCCGCTTGTTGCATCGAGACGCGCCTCGCTTCCTGGCACCAGGCATCCCGCCTGGGTCTATGTCCGTTCCGCCGCCGAAGCCTCGAAGGCCTCCTCCAGGGTGCGATAGGCCAGCCCGGCGGCGCCTAAAGGATCGTAGTCCTCCCGCTGCTGCACCATCATGCTGACTTCCACGGTGATGTAGTCGTCGTATCCCGCCGCCTTCATGGCGTCCAGGTATTCCACGTAGTCGAAATCGCCCTCGCCGGGGATCAGGAATTCGAAGTCCGGCGCCCGGCCCCGCTGGTCCTTCACATGGGTGTGCACGGTGTGCGGCGCCAGGGCCGCCACGCTTTCCGCCGTGGGCACGCCGGCCACGTCGAAATGGCTGATGTCGTAGTTGAGTTTCAGGTACGCCGAATCGATCTGGTCGAGCAGCCACAGGGTCCGCTCCACGTCGCACAGGCAGCAGCCGATGTGGGGCTCCATGGCGATGACCACGCCGTGCCGCGCGCCGAAATCCACGAGACTGCCCACCTCGTTCAGCAGCCGGTCCCTGACGTCCGTCCAGTCCTCCGGCCGGCCGCCGGGCGTGGTGTCCAGGCAGGGCACGAGATGCCCCATGGTGAAGTCCGCTGCGAGTTCCACGGTATCCTTGAGCCGCTTCATGTTGGCGGCGTGTTGCCGCACGTCGGGATCGAGGAGACTGGTGTGCCCGGCGATGGCGGGCATCTCCACGCCGTGCGTCTCGAAGAGGCTCCGGATACGCCGCCGTTCCCCGGTGTCGAGCGTGCCCAGTTCCGTGGTATAGCCCGGGATGACGGTGATTTCGATGCCGTCGTATCCAAGGGAGGCCAGGTGAGGCACCGCCTCGTCCATCTCGACGGTCGGCATGCCCCACGTGGAATAGCCGAGTTTCATGATCGATCGCCCCGGTGGCCGCCTGGATTGCCCACCCTGCCGTACCTCATCCGCGTCTCAACCCTGTCTCAGTTCCGGTTTCAGATACCCAGGCTCTCGTTGATTTCCTGCTGGTAGTCGTTGGTGTCGTCCGCCATGATTTCGTCCGTGGTGACCGCCCGGCCCGCCTGGCCCGACTCCATGATGCCATAGGAGATGGCGACTGAGCGCATGCCCATGTACCCGTCGACCTCGGGCTGGCGGCCTTCGTCGATGGCCTCCGCGAAATCGGCGTACTCGATGGCGATGATCTTGCGGTCCGTCTCCGGGAAGGGGAAATCGTAACGCCACAGGCGCTCGCCTCCGAAGAGGGCCGCCGTCGCCTCGTCCAGGGCGAAGTCCGGCACGAGTTCGAGGAGCGCGTCTCCCTCGATGGTCTTCCCTTCGAGGGCAATGGAAAACGGCTGGCCGGAGCGGTCTCCGGGCAGTGCCATCGAACCGGCCGAACCGTAGATGCCCCGGTGCCAGAATCCCTTGCCGAAAGTCGCGTGTTCCTCGAGGTACTGGCAGACCGCGCCGCTTTCGAAGGTCAGGGTCGCGTAGGCCGCGTCCTCCGCGGTCACTTCGAATTCCGCGGGCATTTCCGCCTGCCAGTGCTCGTAGACGCCGGCCGGCGAGTTGCCGGAAGCCGTCGCGGGATCCTTGCCCGCCATGTCGTTGTAGCGGATCTTCTCGTGCAGACGCGTCTGGGCGTATATATCCGACACCGGCCCCATGAAGTACTCCAGGATGTCGGCGAAGTGTACGCCCACGTCGAGGAGCAGTCCGCTGACGTTTTTCAGGTGCCGCCACACGGTGATCATCATCTTGTTGCTGCCGCCGGCGGTGTTGTGGACCATGTACCGGGGCGCGCCGATAACGCCGGCGTCGAGCAGGGCCTTGGC
>JAJEHX010000007.1 GCA_022823465.1 Candidatus Latescibacterota bacterium | reverse complement strand
GTGGAAAAGGCGGGCATGCTGTTAAGGAAACTCCCCAACTGGTTCCAGCAGCAAATGCGGGCATTGGAACTAGTTATAGGTGGAGATCTCCGAACGGCCGGCGCGTACCCTGACATGGAAGATGACCTTCAACGGCTGTTTCCGACGGACTTCCTGCTAAGCACGCCGGCTGTCGAACTGCCCAACCTGGTCCGGTACCTGAAGACCGTCGAAACAAGGTCCCGCAGGGCGAGGGAAGATCGGGCGAGGGACTTGAAGAAGGCGGAACTGGTCAAACCCTTCGATTTGGCGTTAAGGGCGTTGAGCGAGCGGGACGACGTGAATCCCGGCCTGGTGAAGGAGTTCAGGTGGATGCTCGAAGAGTACCGCGTATCGGTGTTCGCCCAGGAGCTCGGAACCGTGCGGACCGTTTCTCCGAAACGACTGCAGGGATTGTTGGATCAGATTGAAGCAGGTTCCCGCGAGCCGGGAACGTCATGAGACGTACCGCGTCGGATCGGCAATCCCGGCTTCTTCGAAACCGTTTCGCCTCAGGATGCAGGCGTCGCACCGTCCACAGGCCGCGCCGTCGTCCGTCGTGTCGTAGCAACTGGTCGTGAGGGCGAAGTCCACACCGAGCCGGACGCCGGTTTGCAGGATTTGAGCCTTGGACATCTCGATGAGCGGCGCGTGGATGATGAACCGGCCCTGGCCGGTCACCCCCGCCCGTGTGGCCAGGTTCGCCATGTTTTCATAGGCCGCGATGTACTCGGGGCGGCAGTCGGGATATCCGCTGTAATCAATGGCGTTGGCGCCGATATACAGGTCGAAGGCCCCGAGCACTTCGGCCCAGCCCAGGGCGAAGGATAGGAAGATGGTGTTACGGGCGGGGACGTAAGTAAGCGGTATCTGCTCACTCATGGAATCCGGGTCCTGGTCCATGGGAAGGGGGATGTCGTCCGTCAGCGCAGACCCGCCGATGGCCCGCAGGTCAAAGGGGATGGTGACGTGGCGGCCGACGCCCATGGATTTGGCGACTCTTTTCGCCGATTCGAGCTCGAACCGGTGGCGCTGACCGTAGTCGAAGGTGATGGCGTGACAGCGGAAACCCTCGTCCCTGGCGATGGCGAGCGTGGTCGCCGAGTCGACTCCTCCGCTGAGCAGGACGACGGCAGCCTTCATGGTGGTTCCATCCATCAGGAAGTATACAGCAGACTGGCAATAATGGATCCGGCAATTACGACAAGCGCCAGCAGGAGCTTGTTGGCGGCGGCGGATATGCGCGAATCGATTTTGTCATCCATCGCGGAAAAACGCGCATCCATCGTTTCGAACCGCGCGTCCATCGTTTCGAACCGCGCGTCCATGAGTTCTCTCAGGGAGCCGAACGCGGCGTCTAGATCGGCCTTTGTCACGTATTCGTTCTGAGCACTGGGGGGAGCAGATGATGACATGCGGCAATCCTCCGGTGACACTATGTACGATCTTTCAGACCCCTATGAACACCGTTCTGTCTATCTAAACCTCAATCCGGCCATAGTTCACAGGCTCGGTCGTGCCACCGTTGCATTAACTTGAATGGCGGCAATATATTCACTTAGTCGTTAAACCACAATGATTCTAGTGTTCTGTTTCAAGGCCGGGTACTGTCAAACACCATTACCTGTTTCCCGTGTTGGCAAGCAGCCGGACAGCACGGAACCATGCAGGACATTCTTTCTGGAGGTGGGCCATGTTTTGCGATGTACGCGTGGCGGCAATCTCGTTCAAACCCGTTAAACTGGACCTGGAAGGGAACACGGAACGCCTGGAAAAGATGTTCCGTAAGGCCGCGGCGGATGGGGCCGAACTGGCCGTCGCGCCGGAAGGCGTGCTGGAAGGGTATGTAGTCAACGAGATCATCGACGGCGAAATCCCGCCGGAGGAAATGAACCGTGTATCCCTCACTATGCGCAGCCGGACCATCAGGCGGTTCCGTGAACTCGCGAGGACGTTGAACATGTGCCTGGTATTCGGCCTGGCGGAACGGATCGACGGCGAGGTTTACAACTGCGCCGTGTTCCTCGATCACCGGGGGCGCCTTCGCGGCAAGTACCACAAAATGCAGCTGGCCGAGGGCCAACACCGTTCCTGGTGGTTCAATCGCCTGGGCAAGCACAGCCGCGCCTTCGACACGCCTTTCGGACGGGCGGGCATGGTGATCTGCAATGACCGATGGAACCCGGATATCGCCCGTATTCCGGTACTCGACGGCGCCCGCTACCTGCTCATTCCTTCCTTCGGATCAAGAGCCCCGGCACAGGACCGGGCGGTGCTCGCGCGGGCGAGGGAGAACGGCGTGCCTATTGTAGAAGCCAACGTGGGCGTCACGCTGATCGTGAACAAGGGCGAAATCATCGCACTGTCCCGCAAGGTGACCGCTATAACCCATGGGACCATCTCCGTACCGGCTCCTCCGTCACTCAAAAACCGAAATCGGCACGAACGGGGATTCCTTGCCTGGCGCAGCCGCGAGATGCCCGAGCGATACCGCGACCGGATGCGGAAAAAACAGCGGAACCGCGATACCGTGGAAGTCGATCATGACTCGAAGGGCCGGCTGATCTACTCGGACTGACCGCACCGAACCCGTTGGCGCGCGGGAAATTGCGTCTTGCCTGTCCAATCGCCTTTCCCTTATCTTTGCGGTGACGCCACCCTGCCGGCATATTGCAGTTGGCATATGGCAGCCGGCATATGGTGAGGCGTTGAAGATACCCGATCGAAACGGTGCGTCGTTCGTTGTACCGGAGTTCAGGGACCATGGACCCGAAAACCCCTCCAGAGCAGTTCCTCGACGTGCGCAGCCACGGCTTCGTGCGGCTGGCCATCGCCGTACCGCGGATACGCGTGGGCGATCCCGCCGCGAACGTGGCCCATCATCTCGAGCAGATCGAAGCGGCTGACGGGCGAGGCGCTTCCTACGCCCTCTTCCCCGAGTTGAGCCTCACGGGCTATACCTGCGCCGATCTCTTTCACTCCCAGGCGCTGCTTGATGGCACGCTGGATTCCCTTGAAGAACTGCTGGACAGGACCCGGGATCTCACCATGGCCTTCAGCTTCGGCATGCCCCTGCGGATCGATCACGCGGTGTTCAACGTCGCGGTGACCTGCAGCCGCGGGCGCGTCCTGTCGGTTACGCCCAAGACCTACCTGCCGCAATACCGCGAGTTCTACGAGACCCGGTACTTCGCCCGGGCAGCCGAAGCCCAGGCGGATGCCGTTACCCTGTGCGGACAGGACGCGCCCTTCGGAACGGACGTGCTGCTGCGCACCGACGATCCCAGGGTCGTGATCTATCCGACCATCTGTGAAGACGACTGGGTACCGGTGCCGCCGAGCAGCAGGGCGGCGCTGGCAGGCGCGACCATACTCGCGAACCTGTCGGCGTCCAATATCGTCATCGGCAAAGCGCAGTACCGGGAGGAGCTCATCCTGGCGTCCTCCGGCCGCAACGAGGCCGTTCACATGTATGCCGCGGCGGGGTTGGGGGAATCGACCATGGTCGTGGTCTGGGACGGGCACGGATTCATTGCCGAACGGGGCTACATGCTTGCGAAAACGGAACGCTTTCAACTCGACGGCGCCTGTATCGCGACGGACGTGGACGTGGAGGCGCTGACGCTGGAGCGGAGCGTGCAGGGCTCTTTCCGGCAAAACGCCATGGACCATAAGTCTTCCTGGCGGTCCGTGTCGCTGCCGGGATTCCGGCCCGAACCGGCCGGGGAAAACAGTGCGAATACTTCCGATCAGATGCCTGGCGAGGCGCACCGGACCTTCCTCCGGAACATACCCTCTCACCCCTTCGTTCCGCAGAACCCGGCGGAACGCAGCCAGCGGTGCCGCGAGGTATTCATGATCCAGGCCACCGGACTGGCCACCAAGTTGAGATCGCTGCCCGAGGATGCTCGAAAAGTCGTCGTGGCGGTCTCCGGCGGGCAGGATTCTACCCACGCACTGAACGTGGCGGTGCACACCATGGATATGCTCGGACTGCCGAGAACCCGCATCATAGCCCTGACCATGCCCGGGCTGGGCACCACGGAGCGTACCTACGGGAACGCCTGCGCGCTGATCCGGGCGGTCGGCGCCACCTTCCGGGAGATCGACATCAAACCCGCGGTGCGGCAGTTCTTCGGAGATGTGGCGCACTCGGAAGACAAGAAGGACCTCGTCTACGAAAACACCCAGGCATGGACCCGGAAACTGGAAGAGCTTGCCACCGCCGCCCAGGTCAGGGGCATCGTGCTCGGCACAGGCGACCTCTCCGAACTGGCGCTGGGGTGGTGCACCATGTTCGGCGATCATGCCAGCCACTACGGCGTCAACGCCGGCATTCCCAAGACGCTCATATCCTACCTGATCCGCTGGACGGCCGACGAGGTCTTCGCGCAGGAGAAAGCGGTTCGCGACGTGCTGCTCGATATCCTCGATACGCCGATTTCACCCGAACTCCTACCGCCGAACGAACGGGAAATCGCCCAGAAGACCGAAGAAAAAATCGGTCCCTACGAACTGCACGACTTCTTCATCTACTACTTCATGCGTTTCGGATTCTCGCCCTCCCGGATCGCCCGGATGGCGCTGCATGCTTTCGAGGACAAGTACGATCTCCAGGAGATCAAGACCTGGCTTCACGTATTCATCGTCCGGTTCTTCCAGAACCAGTTCAAGCGGAACTGCCTGCCGGAAGGACCCAAGGTCGGCATGACCTGCATTTCCCCCCGCGGCGACTGGCGGATGCCTTCCGATGCTTCTCCGGCGGTCTGGCTGGCGGACCTGGAACGCATCCCCGATGAGCTTTAAACCACCCGGCGGCGTACCAACCCACTTCAGGCCCGAATCTGTCGAATCCTTCTGGCGCGTGTCCTACGGAGAAAGGGCGGCAGACGCCCGTGCCTGGGCGGAAGCCCACGGGATTCGTCCCTCCGCCGACGATGGATTCCGCACCGCCCTGCTCCTGGTGGACTGCCAGAACACCTTCTGCCTCCCGGAATTCGAGCTCTTCGTGGGCGGGCGGAGCGGACGGGGCGCCGTGGACGACAACGTCCGCCTCTGCACCTTCATCTATCGAAACCTGCATACCATCACGGAAATCATCCCGACGCTGGACACCCACAGGGCCCAGCAGATCTTCCATCCGATGTTCTGGGTCGACGGAGCAGGCAATCATCCCGCCGGCGGCGAGACGATCGTCACGCCGGAGGACCTGGAGCGGGGGACCTGGCGCGTCAATCCGGCGGTGGAGGCGTCGTATGGCGGCCGGGTCGATCTTTCCGCCTACGCGTTGCACTACGTGCGGCGTCTCACGGAGGACGGCAAGTATCCCCTCATGATCTGGCCGTATCACGCGATGCTCGGCGGGATCGGGCATGCCATGGTGTCCGCGGTTGAAGAAGCGGTTTTCTTTCACGGCATCGCCCGGCACCGGCAGACGCGTTTCGAGATCAAGGGAAGCCATACCCTGACGGAAAACTACTCCGTGTTACGCCCCGACGTGCTGGAAGATCAGGACGGCCGCCCGGTGGGTGCGAAGAACACTTCGCTGATCGACCACCTGCTGACCTTCGACGCCGTCGTCGTGGCCGGGCAGGCCAAGAGCCACTGCGTGGCGTGGACGGTGGAGGATCTCCGTTCGGAATGCCTTGCGAGGGACCCGTCCATGACCGGGAGGATATGCCTGCTGGAGGACTGTACCTCCCCGGTCGTCGTTCCCGGTGTGATCGATTTTACCGAAGAGGCGGAGGAAGCCTTCCGGCGGTTCGCCGATGCGGGCATGCACCAGGTGCGTTCCGCCGAACCTATGGCGCAATGGGACATTGGAGGCTGAGATCCCAGGCTCGGTCCCGGCGCCTCATCTGCCTGAAGGACAGCAGCCGGGCGGACAGTGATCGGGCCATGGTTCCAGGACGCCCGCGGCCGGCCGGTCCGTCGACGCGGACAGGCGCTCTTCGACGAGATCTCCAATCATTCCCACGAAGAGGGGATGGATCCCCGCCGTTTCCGCCCGGACCATGCGAACTCCGAGTTCGTCGCAGCACGCCCGTGCTTCCACGTCCAGGTCGTATGCCACCTCCATGTGGTCCGAGATGAACCCCACGGGGATCACCACGATATCCCGGTCAGGCCGGTCAGGCCGGTCCCCGCGCGAAGCGTGAAACGACCTGATGTAATCGCAGACGTCGGGCTCCAGCCAGGGCTGCGCAGGCGGACCGCTGCGGCTTTGAAAGGCCAGCGCCCAGGAAGGCGCGCCGACGCGCTCGCTGATCAGCCGAGACGCTTCCCTGAGCTGCGCTTCATACGCGCATTCCCTCGCCATGGCCAGGGGTATGCTGTGGGCGGTATATACGAGGTGGGCCGATGCGCGCCGTTCTTCCGGCAGTCGGTCCAGGGCGTCGCGAACACGGACCGTCATCGTTTCGATAAATCCCGGATGATGGAAAAAGGGCCTGATCTTGTCGATCGACGGTGCGCCGCTGCCCACCTCCCGCTGGGCATCTTCGATATTTTCAAGGTACTGCCTGCAGTTGGAATAGGAACTGTAGGCGGAGGTGACGAGGGCCAGCGCCCGCCCTATCCCGTCCGCGGCCATCTGACGGACCGTATCCGTCAAAAGGGGATGCCAGTTCCGGTTCCCCCAGTAGACCGGCAACGGGAGGTTGCGGGTTTCCAACTCCCGTTCCAGGGCCGCGATCAGCGTCCGATTCTGCCCGTTGATCGGGCTGACGCCGCCGAAATGATGGTAGTGTTCCGCGACCGCCATCATGCGCTCCCTGGGTACGCGCCGGCCCTTGAGCACGCGCTCGAGAAACGGGATGACGTCGGTGGTTCCCTCGGGGCCCCCAAAGGATACCAGGAGCAACGCGTCGTAGTTCAACGGCCATTCCTTCCATGCGGCCTTGCGACCTTGTATTTGCTTGCCATGCCGTCCCTTCCTCCGTAATATATCCACGCCGGTCCGCTTGTGTAGCGCGCGGAATCATCGATGACACCGAAAGGAACGACGTGAACGAAGAAACCGGACGGACCCCCGATATACTCGAACACGGAGCGCCCGTAGACGGGCAGCCTCAGACCAGCGAAAAGCGGTTGTACATGCAGCTCAACGTGTTCACCCTGGCGAAAAACGGATCCGCCAGACAGGCCTCGGCTGCCGGTGACCAAATCGCCGCCGCGCTGCGGGAAGCCGGACTTGAGTCCGCGGTCTACCTGGATGTCAACGATCCCACGGGAGTCGGCGTGCTGTTCCTCGCCGAAGATCCCGAAACCTTCGTAACCGATGTGCGGGGCCTGTTGACCGGAAGCCCCTTCGATACGCTGGAGCGCCGCGAACACCTGACGATGCTTGGCAGGACCTACTCCATGGGTTACGAACCGGATCTGCGGGAATCACTCATAGGCAGGCCGCGCCGCACCGTGCTCAATCCCGACTGGCCATGGGCCATCTGGTATCCGCTGCGTCGCAACGGCGCCTTCGCCCGTCTCGATCACAAGGAGCAGCGCCAGATCCTGATGGAGCACGCCCACATCGGCCGGGCCTACGGCCGCGCCGACTTCGCCCACGACATCCGCCTGGCCTGCTACGGCCTCGACGAGGCGGACAACGACTTCGTCATCGGACTGCTCGGCAAGGAACTCTACCCGCTTTCCCGGGTCGTCCAGGACATGAGAAAGACCCAGCAGACCGCGTTGTACATCGATTCGCTGGGGCCGTTCTTCGTCGGCAAGAAGATCTGGTCGAGCGACCCGTAACGGTCCCGCGGTTTCATCCGCCCTGACCAATCCTCGTTTTCATCCCTTCGTATCGCCTCGGGTTTCCCCCATTTCCTCCAGCGCCTTGAAACCCAGGACGGCGCAGGCGGACGCCACATTAAGGGAATTCTTGTATCCCCGCGT
Organism: Candidatus Latescibacterota bacterium; assembly: GCA_022823465.1. Taxonomy (GTDB): domain Bacteria; phylum JAAXHH01; class JAAXHH01; order JAAXHH01; family JAAXHH01; genus JAAXHH01. The sequence goes on along the minus strand of JAJEHX010000007.1, from coordinate 62,460 downwards.
GGGTATTTCGACCACGCCGTCGCAACGATCCAGCACGCCGCGGCTTACCCCCAGCGCCTCGTTGCCGAGTACGATCGCCAGTTCGTTGGGAAACAGCGCTTGGGCGTAGGGGACCGAACCCGAAGTCGTTTCGGCCGCCCAAACCGCTATGCCCTGGTCCTGCAGATACGCGACTGCATCGTCGGCCGACTCGAAATAGCGCCACGGGACGTAATCGATGGTGCCCAGGGCGGTCTTTTCCAGCTTCGCGTGGGGCGGGCAGGCGGTGTATCCGCACAAGAACAAACCCTTCACGCGCAAGATGTCGCAGGTCCGGAAGATGGAGCCCACGTTGAAGGCGCTGCGCAAGTTGTCCAGGACGAAATACAGCGGCAGCTTGGGCAGTCTGTCATACGCTTCCTTCGTGATCTCCGCGTCGAAACTGCGGACCTCGAAGTTCGTCTCCGTGTCTCCGGTGCGATTCGGCATCGGACAATGGCCCTCAGCAGGTGGAACCCTCGCCCGCGCCGGAGCGGCGGGCTACCCCTATCGGCAAAACCGCAGCACGGGCCGCACGGGCGGGGCAGGCGGCACGGGCGGCACAGGCGGAACACGCCGCACGGACGGCACAGGCTGCACGGAAATTCAGGGAAGCAGGGCGTTTATCTCGTCCCTGAGCCGTATCGTCGCCGCACGGGCCGCTTCGGCGTAGTCCGGACCGTCGGAAGCGTACAGGATGCCGCGTGAAGAGTTGATGAGCAAGCCGCCGCCGTGGGTGTCGGCTCCTTCGCGGACGACCGTTTTCAGATCGCCGCCCTGCGCTCCGATGCCCGGTATCAGCAGGGGCATTTCAGGGGCGATGCCACGGATACCCGCCAGGGATTCCGCCTGTGTCGCGCCTACGACCAGTCCCGCGTTTCGCGCGGTGTTCCAGGACTGGGCGACACTGGCCACCTCCAGATACAGCGGATGTCCGTTGACGGGCAGGTACTGGAATTCGCGCGCGCTCTCGTTGGAGGTCAGGCAGAGGATGAAAACCCCCCGGTCGGTGTAATCCAGGAAGGGCTGAACGGAATCCCTGCCCTGGTAGGGATTGACGGTCACCGCGTCGAAGTCGAAGTGCTCGAACAACGCGCGGGCGTACATGCGCGCGCTGTTCCCCATGTCTCCCCGCTTGCAGTCGCATATGGCCACTATCCCGTCCGGGATGATCTCGAGCGTGCGTTCGAGTATCTCGTAGCCCCTGGAACCCATGACCTCGAAAAACGCGATATTCAGCTTGTAGGCCGATACGAGATCCGAGGTATGCTCGATGATCGTCCTGTTGAACTCGTATACCGCGTCGCGCTCCTTTTTCAGGTGCTCCGGGAATCGATCCACGTCCGGATCGAGCCCCACGCAGACCAGGCTGCTCGTCGCTGCGCGTGCTCGGTTCAGACTGTCTACGAAGGGTGACATGGCGCATCCTCTTGTGGCGGGATTTGTATGCTTCCGATAAGATCTCGGACCGATTGCACGTCCGACGCAGCGCACCAGTCGGCCATCTCCTGCGCGACCGAGGCGCCGGCACCGGGCTCGACGAAGCTGGCCGTTCCGACCTGGACGGCGGTGGCGCCGGCCACGAGGAACTCCACGGCGTCTTCGCCGCTCATGATGCCGCCGATTCCGATGACCGGGATGTCCACCTGGCGGGCGATCCTGTAAACGGCCGCCATGGCCACGGGCTTGATGGCCGGACCGGAAAGACCGCCCGTTACGGCGCCGAGCAGGGGGCGGCGCGTGCGGATGTCCACCGCCATGCCTCGAAGGGTGTTGATGGCGGAAATCGCGTCGGCCCCGGCATCTTCCACGCTGCGGGCGATTTGCGCGATATCCGTGACGTTCGGAGTCAGCTTCGCGACAATCGGCAGGTCCGTGATCGTGCGGAGCGCGGTAACAAGTCCTGCCGCGCGCCGGGGATCGGTACTGAAGTCCATCCCACCCGAGACGTTCGGACAGGACATGTTGATCTCCAGGGCATCGATGCCTTCACAGTCCGCCAGGCGTTCTGTCACACGGACGAACTCCTCTACGGGGCCTCCGCCCACGTTCACGATCAACGCGGTATCGATTTCTCTCAGGTACGGCATCTTGTCCCGGACGAAAGCATCCACGCCCACGTTCTGCAACCCAATGGAATTGAGCATGCCGGCGGCCGTTTCGGCGGCCCGGGGCGGCGGATTGCCGGGCCAGGGTTCCGGCGTGAGCGTTTTCGTGACGATGCCGCCGAAATCAGAAAGATCCACGAAGCGGCCGTACTCGGATCCGTATCCGAAGGTGCCCGAGGCGGCAAGGACCGGGTTCTTCAGTACGCACGATCCAAGGTTTACGGTCAAGTCGGGCCCTGTCTTCACAACACCACCTCCTGCATGTCGAACACCGGTCCGGTGTCGCACACCCGCTCGTAGCGATGGGGAGACAATCGATCTCCGGGTTCGACGCACGGTACGACACAGGCCATGCAGACGCCCACGCCACAGGGCATGATCCCTTCCAGAGAGACCTGCCCGGCGATCCCTTCGTCCCGGGCGATTTCCTGGCAGCGCCGCATCATGGGCGTCGGTCCGCAGGCATAGAGATAGGCGCAGCCGTCGGGCGACCGGTCCAGTTCCCGCTCCAGCAGGCTCGTCACGAGGCCGTGATATCCGGTCGAGCCGTCATCGGTTGCCAGTTTGACGTGGAGTCCCAGCTTGCGGAACTTTTCTTCCCCGCTCAGCAGGCCTGCCGTCGCCGCGCCGAACAACACGGTCATCTCTTCCGGGCGCGCCCGGCCGTCCCTGACCGTCTCCTGCGCCAGGGAAAGAAAAGGGGCCACGCCGACGCCCCCCGCCACCATGATCGCGGGCCGTCCGGACTGCAATGGTTCCAGCGCCCGTCCCAGGGGGCCGAGTACGTCGACCCGTTCTCCGCTGCGCCGCGTCGCGAGGATCTCGGTTCCGCCGCCGACGATCCGGTAGATGAGCCCGAATATGCCGTTATCCGGATCCCGTTCGGCGATGCTGAACGGACGCCTGAGCAGGGGGGTGTGACGGAGCCAGACCTGCCGGCTGCTGTCCTCGGAAACGTCGGAAACGACCAGGTGTACGAAATGTCCGGGCAGGGCGTGGCGGGTGATATCGGGCGCCAGCAGGTCGATCCAGAAAAGGCCGGGACCGATTTCACGGTTGGACAGGATCTCGGCGTCAGACTGGCAGATGGGGATGGTCGACATGCTCGCTGCTGTGAGGCGGAGGGATTCGGTTCGCATCCGGAAACCGCGGGCCGGTCTTCACGGCGGCCGCGATGTTCCGGGGCGTATGGCCTTCCAGCTTTCGCTCAATTACAATACAGCCTGTGCGGCCGAAAGTCAAAGCATCATTTGTCGGGCTCCGCGCCCTGGCGCAGCGCTTCCATCAGGCGAATCTTGTCGCGGACAGATTTCGCCTGGTCCGACCCGGGATAGCGTTCCACGATGTCGCGATAGCGTTCCAGGGCCGTCTCCGGCTCGCCGAAACGCGTCTCGGCGAGCCATCCCAGCGCATAGAGCGCCCGCGGCGCGTACTCCCCGTCCGGATAGCGGCTGACGACCAGGTCGTATAGCCCGCGCGCGGAGTCGGGCCGGTCCGCTTCGAACAGCAACCTTTCCGCCTCGGCGAACAACCGCTCCTCGGGAAGCTCGCCCTCGATCGGTCTCGACAGCACGATGGCCGCCTCCACGGCGTGGTCCGTCCCTGCATACCGCTCCGTAATGGCATCGTAGACGGCGTTTGCCCGCGCAGGATCCCCTACCACTTCGTCGAGTACCCAGGCTCTCGCAAAGGCTGCCCTGGCGGCCAGAGCAGGGTCGCCGGATTCGATTTCGATGGATCGATACTGACTCAACGCGGAATCGGCCATGTCCAGCTGGAACAGGTAGTGCTCGGCCAGTTGAAAACGAATCCCGACCACGTTTTCCGTAAGCCTCGCCATATTCGAAGCGTGGCCCGGTCCGCCGTCTTCGCGCGCCTTCGTCGATGCCAGCGCACTCAACATATTCTCCAGATTGCCGTTTAAGCGACGCAGTTCGCCTATGGCACGGTTTTTTCTTTCCGCTTCATTACCGACCCAGTATTCCCGCGGACTCTTGCGGAGCGCGTCCGCGTAATGCTGCTCCGCAAACTCCAGTCTGCCAGAGTTTCTGTACAGTTCGGCGAGTTCGTACATGGCCCGCGATACTTCCTCGCCGTAGTCGCGATCGTCTTCGAATTCGGACACGATGGTCACGTAGCGGGATATGGCTGCTTCAACCACGCCCAGGCCGACCTGGCACGCGGCCATGGACAGCATGACTTCGGGGCGGTAACCCGCGTAATCCCGCTGTGCCAGCAACATTTCGAATACTGCGAGCGCGGCGCCATATTCGCCCTCGCGGCGAAGGCTCTCCCCCACCATGAATTCCGCCCGGTACCTCAACGTCTGCGTCCGGGCCTGCGCGATGACCCGCTCGAAAAGGGACCTCGCCTCATCGAAGCGATTCAATTCGAGGTTTGACCGCCCGATGTAGTGCAGGGCCTCCGCCTGGCGGTCGTCGCCGGGATGGATCGCGAGGTAGGCTTCGAATCGCGCGACGGCCTCCTCGTACCGTCCGTTGTCGAAGGCGATCTCGCCTCTGAGCATATAGGCGTCGGGGGCCCGGTCGCTGCCGGGGTATTCCCGTATGAAACGATCCAGCAGTTCATCGGCCTGAAGGGGATCGCCCGCGTCGAAGTGGCTTCTGCCCAGCGAAAAAAGGCAGTGCGAAACGAACTCGCTGTCGGGGAAGAGCCTGAGCACTTGCTCATACCGCTTGATGGCCTGGAGATGCTGTCCCTGTATCGCCCGGGCGTCGCCGATCAGGACCAGCGCGTCGTCGACCAGGGAGCTTCCCGAATGATCCCGCAGGACAAGGCCGGCGTTCTCGATCGCGAGTTCGTAGGAGGCGACGGCCAGGGGAGGTAAACTGCCGTCAGGCGTCTGCAGGTTGATCCGTATACGCTCCCCTTCCTCAAACGCCTTCTTGGCGTTGTAAAAGGTATTGTAGTACGCGCACCCGAATATCACGCAGGCAGAAGCGAATAGGATCAACGAGGTTTTACGCATGTCAGTCACCGAACTTGTACCCGACCCCCCGGACGGTCGTGATGATATGCACACCGTGGCGCTCGATCTTCATCCGCAGCCGCCTCACGTGCACATCCACCGTCCTCGTGCCGCTGAAATAATCGTATCCCCAGACGGCAGTCAGCAATTCATCCCGCGTGAACACCCGTCCTCTGTGCCGGGCCAGGTGTTTGAGCAGTTCGTATTCCTTGAGGGTCAGGTCGATCGCCTTGCCCCGGATCGTAACTTCGTAGTTGCCCAGGTTGATCAGCAGATCGCCCCAGACGATCATATCCTGAATCTGCACGCTGTGGCGGCGCCAGAGGACGTTCTTGAGACGCAGGTCGAACTCGCGGATATTGTACGGCGCGCAGATGAAATCGTCAATTCCCCGGGTGACATCGAGATCGCCTATGGCGTCGCAGCCGGTCAGCACGATTACAGCGGGGACCTGCCGGAACTGCCGCGACTGCAATTCATCCATCACAAAGGGAAGGTCCGACCCTGGACGGTCCGTATGGATGAGCAGGACGTCCGATTCGGGAATACGGGCGTGGAGGTCTTCAACGACGGAGTAATGCAGTTCCGCAAGCGGATAACCCGCGCCGCTCAGCCACCTGATCAGCGGCTCGACGGATTCCTGCCGGGCAATGAGCATCGTTATTCGAGGAAGTCCGTTGCCGCTAAGTCTAACGGTCATGGGTTCTCACTACAGGCCCACGATGGAAGGAGCAACCGGCTGCGGAAACGGACTATCCCTCGATTGGCGTCAAAACGGAAGGTCGTCGTCGGCCCCGGAATCAGGTGCGGAAGGCGGCGATTCCGGCGCTGTACTGCCTACTCCTCCGGGCGGGTCAGATGCAACGTCGCTCTGCTGGCGGGCACTCAGCATTTGCATCTCGTTCGCGACGATCTCGGTCGTATATCGTTTCATCCCGCTCTGGTCCTCCCAGGAACGGGTTTGCAGCCGTCCTTCGACATACACCGGAGCGCCTTTCTTGAGATACTGGCCGCAGATCTCCGCCAGTTTCGAAAAGGCTACGATCCGGTGCCATTCCGTTTCTTCCCGCCGTTCTCCGTCCTGGGTGTTCCACTGGCGCGTAGTGGCCATGCGGAAATTGACCACGGCCCGGCCGGAAGGCGTGTACCTCATTTCGGGATCCGCGCCGAGATTACCGATCAGAATGACTTTATTCAAACTGGCCATCGAAGATGCTCCTTATCTTGAAATGAATGAGATGAGTATAGCGCGACACGTACGGCAAGTCAAGCGAATTTCCCTGTAAATACGGACAGTCGCGCAGGATAAAACAGCTTGCTTCTCCTTAGTGCCGCGCGGTATATTCGTTTAGTCGAGAGACCCATGAAAACATCGTAACCAAAGTCTACGAACTCGACATCGGACTCGTCGGAATCCCCTGCCCCGGCCTATCCGCCGGATTGACCCATGACCCTCCCGGTTCATCTCTACCGATACGTTTTCAAAGCGCACGTCGGGCCCTTTCTGTTTTCCTTCGTGATCATCACGTTCATCCTCGTGATGGACATCATATTTCAGATTGCCGACCTCATCATCGGGAAGAACCTCGACCTGTTTATCGTGCTCGAGGTGTTCTTCCTCAACCTGGCCTGGATCGTCGCCGTTTCGGTTCCCATGTCCGTACTGGTCGCGAGCCTCATGGCCTTCGGCCGGCTTTCGGCCGATAACGAAGTCACGGCGTTCAAGGCGGGAGGCGTCAGTTTCTTCCAGATGATTTCGCCTGTCCTGGTATCGGGTATCCTCCTGGGAACCGGGCATCTGTACTTCATGGACGTCATTCTTCCCGAAGCCAATTACCGGGCGCGGTCGCTCATGAACGATATCCACCGGGCGCGTCCCACGCTGCTCTTCACCGCGGGCATATTCATGAAGGACATTCCGGGATACAGCATATTGATCGACCGGATCAACCCGCGGAACAACGAAATTGACAGCATCACCATCTACGAGACGGCGAACATGCGCTACCCGCGCCTCATGACGGCGAAGTCCGGTGAATTTCACGTCAACGATACGGGCAGCCGGATCGACCTGATGCTTTACGACGGAGAATTGCTGCAACAGGACGAATCTTCGGGGCGCTATTTCAAGGAAGTCTTTGAGCGGCAGCGGTTTGCGATTCACACCAGACCGAGTGGCGTGCAGCGGTCGGAGGCGGGAATCCGGGGCGACCGCGAGCTGAACATCGAGATGATGCGTGACAAGATCGATGAATGGCAGCTTGAGATAGACGAGGTCGCGGCGCATCTGGAACCCGGTCCGGTTCCCTCGGAGGCGAAGACAGACTCCGTCGAAGCGGCCAGGGCCGATGCGGAGCGGACCATCTCGCTGAGGCAGCGGCAGAAAAACAGCTACATCGTGGAAATACACAAGAAGTATGCCATTTCAGCGGCCTGTCTCGTCTTCGTGCTGATCGGCGCGCCGCTGGGGGTACGTCTCCGACGCGGCAGCATAGGCGTGAGCGTCGGCGTCAGCCTGTGCTTCTTCCTGCTGTACTGGGCCTGCCTGCTCGGCGGCGAAGAGCTCGCGGACCGCGACCTGTTCGATCCGGTCTGGGCGATGTGGGCGGCGAATATCGTCATAGGCGTACCCGGCGTCTTCCTGGTCTGGTTTACTGGCAGGGACCGCCTCTGACCGGCATGCGTCGTACTCTTCAAAGGAACGCTGTTTCATGTCCCTGATCACCCGGTACGTGCTCCGCCTGTTCGTGACCGCGATCGCCGTGAGTCTGGTCGCCTTCGTCAGCATCTTCTTTGTCGTCGACCTCATCGAACAGCTGGACCGGTTCCTGGACCGCGACGTGGCGCCGGTATACATCGCGCTCTATTACGTCTATTACCTGCCCTATATATTCGTACTGACGATCCCCGTCAGTCTGCTGCTCGCCAGCCTCTATACCTTCGGCCAACTGACCAGGCTGGGCGAGTTGACGGCCATGAAAGCGTCGGGACTGAGTCTGTACCGGTTGCTGCGGCCCCTGCTTCTCGTAAGCGTCGTGGTATGCGCGGGCCTTTTCTGGGCGGGTGAGTGGCTCGTGCCCCATACGAGCATGAAAAGAGCGGAAATCAAATCGGAACACGTGGACATGCAGGGAGGCGAAGAGCAACACGTCCGGCACGACGTGTATTTCAGGGGAGAGGGAGGACGCCAGACTTATATGCGCGTATTCGACGGACGCAGTGCGAAAGGCACGGGGATATGCGTCACCGAATTCAGCGGCGGCTCCATTTCCAGCGTGCTCACCGCGGAAAGCGCCGTATGGACGGATGGGCAATGGCTGCTTTCCAACGGGGTGGAACGGCGGTTTCAGATCGGAGGCGGCCTTTCCGGGTTCACCTCATTCGCCGCGTTGGAACCCGAGGGATGGTCGGAAACGCCGGAGGATTTCCTGCGCGGGCAAAAACGTCCCGAAGAGATGAGCTACGGCGAACTCGCGCAGTTGATCCGGAACGTGCGGCGTGGTGGCGGAGACGTGCAGGGCTACCTGGTGGACCTCAACCTGAAGATCGCCTTCCCCTCCGCGGGCCTGATCATCGTGCTCCTGGGAGGCGCGCTGGCCTCCCACCTGCGACGCGGCGGCGTAGCGGTGGGATTCGCCCTGAGCATAGGGATCTGCTTCGTCTACTGGGGCCTGTTGCGCTTTGCGCAGGCCTTCGGACACGCCGGTTTACTACCGCCCATGGCGGCGGCATGGGGCGCCAACGCCCTCTTCGGATTACTGGCCCTTGTCCTGCTGGTCAGGGCGCCGAAATGAGACCGGCGACTGGCGATTGGAGTTGCGGCAAATGCGACCGCGGGGCCAGCCATCCGGCTCAGGCGTGGTTCCGGAGTTCCTCCGCCTTGTCGCAGCGCTCCCAGGTGAAACCCGCCTCGTTCCGGCCGAAGTGGCCGTAAGACGCCGTGGGACCGTAGATCGGGCGGCGCAGGTCGAGGCTCTCGATGATACCCTGGGGCGTCAGGTCGAAGTGCTTGCGGATGAGGCGCGTAATCTCCAGGTCGTCGACGGTGCCGGTGCCGAAGGTATTGACGTTGACCGAAACGGGATCGGCCACGCCGATGACGTAGGCGAGCTGGATCTCGCATTTGCCGGCCAGCCCCGCGGCCACGACGTTCTTGGCCACGTAGCGGGCGGCGTAGGAAGCCGAGCGGTCCACCTTGGTCGGATCCTTGCCCGAATAGGCCCCGCCGCCGTGGCGGCAGTATCCGCCGTACGTGTCCACGATGATCTTCCGGCCCGTCAGGCCGGCGTCCCCCTGCGGGCCCCCGGTGACAAAACGGCCGGTCGCGTTGACGTGATACTTGATCCGTCCCGGATCGATCAGCTCTGCCGGCAGTGAGGGTGCGATCACCTCGTTGACGACGTCCTCCCTGATCCGTTCGTTGTCGACGTCCGGGTCGTGTTGGGCGGCGATCACCACCGTGTCGATCCGCTGCGGACGACCGTCCACGTATTCCACCGTGACCTGCGATTTGCCGTCCGGGCGCAGGTAGGGCGCCACGCCGTTCTTCCGGATCGCCGCGAGGTTCCTGGTCAGCCGGTGGGCCAGGGTGATGGGCAGGGGCATCATCTCCGGGGTCTCGTCGGTCGCGTAGCCGAACATCATGCCCTGGTCGCCCGCGCCCTGCCGGTCCACCCCCATGGCGATGTCGCCAGACTGCCGGTCGAGGGAAACGACCACGCCGCAGGACTCCCAGTCCAGCCCGAAACCGGCGTCGGTGTACCCAATGTTCTTGACGGTCTCTCGCGCCACGCGCTGAACGTCCAGGTAGCCTGCTGTCGTGATCTCGCCACCAACGACCACCAGGCCCGTGGTGACGAAAGTTTCGCAGGCCACGCGGGAATAGGGGTCCTGTTCGATGACGGCGTCAAGCACCGCGTCGGAAATCTGGTCGGCGACCTTGTCGGGATGGCCTTCGGTAACGGATTCGGAAGTGAAGAGGTAACCAGGTGTCATGCGTCATGCTCCTAACGGACTACATGCGGATCGGAAACGGTCTGTTAAATAACGATCGATTGGATATTGAATTCAGACGAAAACCTCGCAGTGCGCGCCGGCCGACTTCCGTACCACTTTGTCGGCCAGGACGGCGCGCGGCGTCACGATGGAACCCCTGAGGTCGCAGTTTTGGATCCGGGCCTGTGCTCCGATGGTGGCGTCGCGGACGATGGTGCGGGCAACGGAGGCCTGGGACGAGATGGCGACGTGGGGACCGACAACGGATCGTTCGACCCGGGCGTCGGACGCGATGTCGACAGGCGGGATGATCACGCTGCCGGGTATGCTGCAACTCCCGCCATTCAGATCGAGGAGCCGCCTGTTGGCCTCCAGCAGCCGGTCCGGCGTCCCGCAGTCATACCAGTCGTCGACTTCAAAAGGCGACAGGGTCTCACCCTGTTCCACCATCCACTGCAGCGCGTCCGTCAGCTGGTACTCGTCGCGGGTCTTCCTGCCTGACCGAACGAGGCTTTCCAGTCCCGCCATGAGTGGCCCGGTCCGGGAGAAATAGTAAATCCCCGCGATTGCGAGATTCGATATGGGGCGTTCGGGTTTCTCCACCAGCCGGGTGATCCGGCCGTCCGCGACTTCCACCAGTCCGTACCTCCTGTGGTCGCCCTCGACCCTTTTTACGCCGATGGCGTTGCCCGGCGGTTCCCTGCCCAGGAAGGCGTAATCCGAGAGATAGATGACATCGCCCAGCACGATCAGGATGGGCTCGTCGTCCACGAGGGACCGGCACTGGTAGATGGCGTGACCGATTCCCAGGGGCTCTTGTTGAACGACGTACCGGGCGTTGACGTCATCCCGTTGATCGACGAACCCGCGGATGGCGTCTCCCGAAGGGGAGATGACCAGCACGACCTCGCGAACACCCAGGCCAGCTACCTGGTCGAGGATGTATCCGAGTACCGGCTTCCCCGCAACGGGGACCATGGCCTTGGGGATCTCGAGCGTGATGGGGCGCAATCGGCTGCCGCTGCCGGCCACGGGAATAATGGCTTTCATTGAACTCCCTTGCGCGTGTGCGCCCTCTCCCGGCGGAATGCGCCGGGCCCGAAAAGAACAGTTTTGTAAAAAACAGCGGAGCAGGACCGTGCGCAACAGAAATCATGGAGGCCGTTATCAGCCTCGTCCCGACAAGCACGGGAGCGATCGGGGGCCTTGGCCTAGAAGATCGTGGCGAGCCAGGCGCCCAGCGCTTCCATTCTGCCGGTCAGGAGAGAGATCCGCGCCATGACCGTGTACCCGAAGGCGGCGCCGAAGGTCACCATCAGCACCCAGATCCCCACCCGGGACACTTGGCCCAGCACTCCCTTGTGCTCCACGGAGAAGAAGAAGTACACCAGTCCGCATATCACGCCCAGGACAAGCACGATGTGTGAGAAGCTGGCGCCCCAGAGCAGGTTGCCCGACTGGTCGAGCACCACGAGGGGAATCATGGTGCTCTGGACCTGGATGATGAAGTCCGAATCCAGGAAGCGGGGCAGGTTGAATCCCGCCGAGCCGCCGACGATGAAAGCCAATGCCCAGCGGCTGAGCCAGGCCCAGCGGTCGACCAGGCGGGTGAGAAGCAGCAGGCCGAAGACGGCGGGGATGATATAGTAGTAGTCTGGCGACCGACCCACGGCGCCGGGCACGACTCCCGACATGAGCGACGGGAACAGTTTGCCCAGCAGGTTCGGCACCAGGTGGTCCCAGAAGCCGATCGCCATAAGGTACGCGGCGGACACGCCGACGAAGAGGTGCTCGGCGAACTTGTAGAAGGGGTTGTCCCGGTACAGGAAGCTGAGGATCATCAGCGTAAGGGCCGCGTCGATCCAGAGCTGTAGTGTAACGTCCATACGCGTTTCCCCTAGTGCCTGCGGTCCGCCTGGTCCGCCTGGCCCGCCCGGCCCGCCCGGCCCGCCCGGCCCGCCTGGCTCGACCGGCTCGACCGGCCGAGGAAGTAGGCCAGGTTACCCAGCAGGACCAGCAGGACGATCAGCACGTGGGTCACCACCTGGGGTCCCATGCGCATGGTGGCCTCCATGGTGGCGTTCCTGTAGGCCGGATACCGGTCCACGAGGGCGGACTCGTACTCGGAAGCCCCCTTGAGGCCCCCCATCAGGCCGATGAGCTGCTGGGGATAATAGGGATAGAGCTCCGGCGCCACCACGGCCGTGCCCCCGCCCATGACGGGGATCCCGGCGATGTCGCCCGCGAACTGGATCCACTCCTTCAATCCGGGATCGCCCGCGGTAAGGCTCAGGATGATGGCGTAGTCCACCATCTCGTCGACATCCGCGGTGATGGGCAGGTTGTCGAGCGGGGTGCCCTCCGCGTCGGCGTTGACCAGGGTCCTGAAGTTGACGACCATCGTGTTGATCGCGCCGCCCAGGCCGGCCTTGTACCCAAGGTTGACGAAGTCCCTGCCGTACGTTTTTTCCGGAAACTCCACGGGCAGCAGGTTGTCCGTGATCTTCTTGATCTGTCCCACCCCTTCGGGGAACAGGGTGAAGAAGGAAACCTCATGGTCCCGGGTCATCGCGTGCCGCACGAGGGCCTTCGCCATGGGGTCCAGTTCGGGCGCCGTATCCGGACCGTAATCAAAGGAAAGGAAGACCCGCGAGCCGGCCGGCAGCCGCTCCACGGTGTCGAAGATCGACTGGACAATCGGCGTAGGACTGTCCTGGAACCGGGGCTTCAGGAGCAGGGGGATGCATACGGCCGCCCCGATGAGCAGGAAGATGATCCGCCGGTCTATCTGCAGAATGGATTCGGGAATCCGCATGCTCACTCTCCCCGGCCCAGGTAGTTGCGCTCGATCCCCAGGATGATGCGCAGCGAGGTGGCGATAACGCCCAGGGCGATGCCGATCATGATGGCTCGCTGGCCGGCCGTATTGGGCCAGGCCATGATCCAGTTGGCCAGGTTCGGCAGTTCGAGGAATCCCAGGCTTTCCGGCATCCAGGCCGTCAGCCAGGCGCCCACGGGGGTCCTGCCCAGCAGGATGACCATGGCGGCCGACAGGAGGATCGTGGCTTCTTTCGTGCGTGCCCTGAAGGCCCGGTAGGACGCCGAGGCGACGAAGAAGGCCAGCAGGGAAAACATCGTCGCCGAAAGCGGGTTGTATACCCCGTCGAAGACAAAACGCAGCCAGGAACCCCCGGCCAGGATCTCCCCGCCCATCCCGGCTGGGTTGCCCACCTTGAACAGCCCGATCACCAGCGTGATGGCGAAACCGGCCAGGGTCACCAGGCTGTAGGGCCAGTCTGTGGACCGGTTCGACACGCGTTTAAGGTGGATCTTGAGCAGGCTGCCGCCGCCGAGGATGAAGGCGAAGACCGTGATGATGGCGAAATAATCGGAAAAGCTCTCGTAGAGCGTGTTGAAGGGCCCGCGCGTAACGAAATAGCCCGTGACCAGGACCACGCCGATGATGAAAGTAATGATGAGGGGTATTCGACGGCGCATGGGATCTACCTGAAGAGCCAGAGTACGATTTCAGAAACTTCGCGGACGGTTTCGCTTCCGGTAATGGATTCCAGGGTAGCCAGCGCGCTGCCGGCCAGGATGAACACGATGGCGATGCCCTTGCCGGCGTCCTGGCCCTTCAGGCTGCCAAGCATGCGCGGCTCCTTGGACAGGTACGCGCTGGCGGCGAACAGTTCCTCCCCGATCAGCGTATAGTCGCAGGCCGCAACAAAGAAAGGCAGCTGAGGAGGTCTTGCCGTTCCCGCGATCTGTATGGCCCCGATGGAGTTGCCCGTTTCCGCCAGGATAAGGGATTCGGCGTAGAAACCGCCCAGGTAGAAGCATGCGGCGGGCCGTTCGCGCACGATGATGCCGTCGACGGCCGCCGCGTAGGCGAACTGGGCGTCCGAAACGTAGTGTATGTCGTCTTCCTGATACGCGTCGGGGCGCCCGGCGGACAGGTAGGACTGCTGCACAGTCTCGCGCGCCACGCTCATGACGAGGGACTTGCGCACGGGCACGTGCAGCCTGGAGTCGTATCCCGCAATGATGGTGGCGAGATGGCCCAGCAGGTTCATGGACGCGATGGTCTGCACCTCGTCCATGTCGTTCAGGCCGGGGACGTAGAGGATGGGCTTGCCCATCTCGGTCGCCCTGCCCACGGCTTCCTCGACCGTCTCCAGGCCGGCGATCTTACGAATGAAAAGGGGCCGGCCCGAAGCCGCCAGGACGACGTAAAGCAGAATGGCACCCGTCAGGATGACGCCGAGGACCAGGGCCTGGGTCCGGTCCGCGTTGAACCAGCCGGATTCGGAGGCAGCCTGGGCGAGAATGGGGTCCGCCTGCAACGTGAAGATAATCGCCGTGTACGCGAGGACCGCGCGAGTCAGCGCGAACGCCGTGTAGGCGAGCGCCGCGCGCAGCCGTACAATCGAAGGGGAAACGGTCCGCGGATTGCTGGTGGTCCGGTGTAATGGCATCAGGCCTCCACGATCTCCACGTTGGCACGGGGCACGGTCACGATCTCTCCATTCTTCCTGCGAGCTTCCAGCACCCGGGCGAGGGCGCCCGTGGGAAGCCTCACGGGACGTTCGGGCAACGACGCCACCGTGGCGATTTCCCCGAACCAGGGCTTGCGGATCAGGCGTACCAGGGAACCGGATTCCAGACCGCGGCCCGCCGAGTCCGATCGTTCCGGGGATTCTTCGGCGCGGTCGGATTTGATGACGATCTCGGGACGTATCACACCGGCCCGGATCTGCGTGGCGCCGCTCAGGGAGGCTTCGCGGCCCTGCAGGGACCGGAGCAGTTCGAAGGTGCGCTCGGCCATGGGCAGCCGCCCGAAGCCTTCGGTGACGACCACGGTCAGGCCGATGTCTTCCCCGCCGGTTACCGCGACGCCGATCTGGTATCCCAGGAGGTCGCCGATATCGTGGTACTGCATGCCGCCCACCACCACGCCGGACGCGCCGATCTCTATCAACTTACGCAACGCGTCAAGGGTGATCATGGATCCGCCACAGACGATCTGTCCCGTACAGCGGTCATCGACCATATCCCCGGTGATCTCGTCATCAGGCGATTGGACAATCTGCCGTATCGGCGCGTGTACTTCACCCCCAACGCCAAAGATCCCCTGAATGCAGGCACCGACCGTTTCCACCACGACGCCCTCCCCGGGCAGGAGTTCGGCGACCCGGCCGTCGAGGTACGCGTTGATCCTCACCGGGGTCGACGGTTCCCGGATGAGCACCTGGCCGGTCACCTCCGAAACCATTTCGATCGTTCCACTTTCGGGGCACCGGACGCTGGATTTGAACAGCCCGAAAATCCCCTTTGATTCGGCGATCAACTCGCCTTTCTCCACCGGTTCGTTCCGCTGCTTCAGCATGCAGCCCGGCACGTCCTCGGGCGCTATGGCCAGGGCATTGGCGACATTGACGTTATGTACCGGGCCGGGCAGGTAGGTTTCGGCGACCACCGTATCGGGCCGCACCCGGTCACCGACCTGCACCACCACCTGTCCGCTCAGGGGAAGGCGGCGGGTCTTGGAGACAACGGTCCGGGGCGATACGCGCAGGCCCGATGTATAGGCGTGGGCCATCAGAGGGACTCCGGATAGGTGTCTAGCGCCTGATAATCCCTCCGCAGCGCCGCCACCCGTTCGTCCGCGTCTGCCGCCAGATGAAGCGGCCTTCCGCGCGTATCGATGATCACGCCCACCGGGCCGTTCCGCACGGTGCGGGTGACGGACACGCCCCGGCCGGCGCCCACGTCGAATCCGCGAGACGGTGCGACCTCCAGGATGACCTCTTCCGCCTCCCCGGCGGGGATCGCGGCCAGTTCACCCACAGGGGCTTCGTACACCACTGTTTCCATGCCCTCTGCCGTTGCCTTCACCTTCACGCAGGTCGCACCCGCCGAGCCAGTGCCGACGGGGGCGACGCAGGATCCGAGGGGAACGAGACAGTCCCGGTCGAACACCTCAAGCGCGGCTGTCTCATGCACGGTGGAAAGCACGCCCAGGTGGGGCATCATGAAGATGCTGTCGACCGCCAGGTTCGTGATGCCTTCCGGCTGGAAGGCGTCCACCATCATCAGCGCGGCCTGCGACCTTCGCGGCGCGTGGGAAAGCACGCCCCCGCTGCCTATGATCAGGTCCAGGTTCATCAGGTCGACCAGGGTCTGGCCTCCCGTCTGTTGTTCAAAAGTGTCCGAAATCGTTCGATGCTGCTGTACGCCTTTCAACTCTACGGCGAAATTCCTGTGCTGTTCGAAGGCCAATCGCAAAGCCTCCCGAGCCACGGCCTGCTCGATGACCAGTTCCTCCATGGTCTGGGGAATGCTGGTGGGGCGGATCATCTTGTTGCCCAGACGATCCTTCAGGTCGGCGTCCGACATTTCAAAGGGCAGCCATCTTCCGATCGCTTCCAGGCCCGCCTCGGTCAACACGTTGGAAATGCTGTAGCTCATGCCGAGATTGGCGCTGACGGTTCGGTTGAAGGCGCCGCCGAAGACCGAAAACACGTCGGTGGTCGCCCCGCCGATGTCCACACCGACCACGTCGATGTCGCCGCGGTCCGCGACGACCCGCACCATCCTCCCCACGGCGCCGGGCGTGGGCATGATCGGCACGTGGGTCCATTCCATCAGGTCGCGGTATCCCGGCGCCTGGGCCATCACGTGTTCCATGAACAGGGTATGGATCCGCTCCCGGGCGGGGCCCAGGTTCTCCGCCTCGAGCACGGGACGCAGGTTGTCGACCTGGCTGAGTTCCGTCCCCTCGGCCAGGATCCGTGCGACGTCCTCGCGGGCATCGACGTTCCCGGCGTAAATGACCGGCAGATTGTAACCGCTTCCCAGCCGGGGTCTCGGATCCGCGGCGGAGATCAGTTCGGCCATCTCGACCACGTGGGACTTCGTACCGCCGTCCACGCCGCCGGACAGCAGGATCATGTCCGGCCTGAGCTGACGGATGCGTTCGATGCGTTCGTGGGGAAGGCGTCCATCGTTGGAAGCCAGCGCCTCCATGACGATGGCGCCCGCGCCCAGGGCCGCCCGTTCGGCGCTTTCCGCGGTCATGCTCCTGACCACGCCGGCCACCATCATCTGGAGCCCGCCGCCGGCGCTGCTCGTCGAGACGTAGATATCCACCCCGCGGCCGCCGTCCGCAGGAGAGACGATCCGGTCACCGTCGAGGATCTCGCGGCCGGACTGCTCCTCCACTTCGCGCACCGCGTTGAGCACGCCCCGCGTGACGTCCTCGAAGGGCGCCTCCACGGTAGTGGGCGCCTCGCCGCGAACGACGAGACGATAGGCGCCGGATCTATGCTCGATCAGGATGGCCTTCGTGGTCGTGCTGCCGCAGTCCGTGGCCAGAATGACCCTGGCTTTCGATGGATCGATCATGGAAAATCGTCTCGCGTTGCGCGCTTTCCTATATCAGGGTCTCCGGCGCGGTACCTGGCTTATCAGGGTCTCCGGCGGGACCCGGCTACCGGTCAATCCGCTTCGGAAGCGTGGTGTTCGATACGCTGGATCAGGAACTCCACGTTCTCCCGGCGCTCAATGGCCTCGGCGATCCGGTCGTATTCCGTCGCATCCACCACCATGTGGATGAAGGGGCTCAAGAAGGCCATGAACTGGCCGCCCAGGAACGAGAGGGGTTTCATGGATTCCAGGAAGAGTACCGCGGGCGCGGTGAGTTCGCGTGCGACCACGGCCTCGGCGATCCGGTCGAGCAGAGCCTGCTGTTCCGCCAGGTTTCCGGTTGAATCACTCATATCCAATCGCATGGTCAGCATGGTCAGCCCCGTCCGCCTGGTCGGAGCGCGTTTTCCACGAGCTGCCCGGCATCTCACCGCCTCAGCTAATCACGGATTCCGGTCCCGCGTGCTTGCCGATCCATTCCCGCAGGGGGATGTCTTCGGGCAGGGGCGACGTAAAGCCGTGGCCGCCCGACGGCCCGGCGCCCAGGAGTTGCCTGCGGATGGGATCGCTGCGGTCCATGTAATGATCCACCGTCATGTTGTCCCGCGGACGCAGCCAGCGGTAGCTGTAGCCGTAGAACAGCACCTTGCGGGTGATATCGGAATAGTTGATTCCGGATGCGTGCCAGAGCCGGCGATCGAAAAACACGGCGTCGCCGGCCGCGGCCTGGATGGGCATGGCGCCTGCCGGATCCGACTCGTCGTTTTCGGGAAACTCTATCTCTTCTCTCCGGTGGCTGCCGGGTATGGCATGGAAATTGCCCCGGTCGATCGCCGTGCAGTCGCTCAGAAAGAAGGCCACTTTCAGCGACACGCGCGGACGGGGCGTGGTCTCCAGGTCGATATTCAACCTGCCGCTGTCCTGGTGCCAGCCCAGGCGTCTCTTTTTGGGTTTCTGCCCGGCCGGCCATGGCGGCGAGACGATCAAATGGGAATGGTACAGCTGAATGTGCCAGCCGAGAATACCCCAGACCTTGGGAAAGGTCTTCGGCCAGTCGAGCAGTTCCAGCAGAAGATCGTCCCGGCCGATGATGTCGAAGTGATTCAGGACGCTGTAGGCACCCTTGCCCTCCTTCGCCCGGCGCTCCCGGTCAATGCCGTCGGCGATGCGGTTCAGTGCTTCCACCATGTCCTCCGGCAGGACGTTCTCCACGATGAAATAGCCTTGCTCATCGAAGAGGCGCCGCTCATCGTCCGTCAGGCAGTAGGCAAGGCAGGAAGGGTCCACGGCAGTCCTCCAGGTTCGGAATCGCGGAAATGCACGAATCGTACCTGTGTTTTTTAACGAATCGTTATCCGCCGGTCAACTCATTTGAAGAGCAAACCGGGCACACCATTGTACGGAACCGCTGTACGCTGCCCCAGTCGTGCTTACCGTACCAAGAATCGCGCCTGGATCTCGGGACTTTCCGCGTACCCGATGCGAATCGCCCGCGCCCGCAACCGGAATTCGCCGGCGTCCAGATGCAGTGGCTCGGTGTACAACAGCCAGTGGGCGTTCTCCCCTTCATCGAAGGTATAGGCGATGGATGCGCCTTGTGTTGCGCAGTGGAGTTGCAGCAGTACCGGGCCCTGGAACGAACCGCCTTCCAGTGCCGGATCAATCCCCGGGCTTTCCGCGCATATGGGCACGCACACCACGGGAGCGGTCTCGGGCTGACGGCCCTCCGGATACCAGTTCCGGACCATCTCGCTTTCGGGGATACGGCCCAGGTCGCCCACCTCTTCGAGCCACTCATCAAGGGCCGCCCGCATCCGCTCCAGTTCGCTCCTCACCAGGGGTGCCCCGGCCAGCCCGGCCAGCCCGTCCGACCCGGCCAGGTTGTTTACTTCATGAGGGTCTTCAACCGTATCATAGAATTCCTCGACGGGCCGGGGATACCGGAACAAGGCCGACTGCGCCTCGTCCAGGCTGCCTTCCAGATGCAGCCGCCATATTTCCTGCATGATCGGGTGCTTGTTTCGATAGGGTATCCAGGAAAGATACGGTAGTTCCGGCCGGTAGTTCCGGATATACTTGTACCGCCCGTCCCGTACGGCCCTGACCATGTCATAGGAAATATCGTGACGGTCCCGGCTGGCGAATACGTAGCTGCGCGGACCCTGGGCCTGGTCCCCGAGAAACGCGCGGCCCTGGATGTGGACCGGGACCTCGACGCCGGCCAGAGACAGCATCGTGGGGCCGAGGTCGATCGTACTGACCAGGTCGCCACGCACCTGGCCACCGCAGAGGTCCGGCCCACGGGCGATCAGCGGCACGTGAATACCCGCGTCATAGGGCCAGCGCTTGCCACGGGGCAGGGGGCCGTGGTCGCTCCAGTTGAACACGTACGTGTTGTCCGCGAGCCCGTCCTCTTCCAACTGATCGAGGATGGCGCCGAACTCCCGGTCGTTGTGGGCGATATGCGTATACATGCGGGCCAGCGCCTCCCGGACCTTCGGCGTGTCGGGCAGGTGGGCCGGCGGCTTGATTACATCCGGATCGAACTCGGGCGAAGGGCACTTTTCAGGCCACATCCCGCTTTCGTGGCTGCGCATGAGGTTGAAGACCGCGAAAAAGGGCTGGTCCGGATCGGGACGATTGCGCCAGTGGGCGTCTTTTCCAAGGTCGTCCCAGGCCGTCAGCGGCGGATCGAACTGGTAGTCGGTCTTGAAGTTGTTGGTGCAGTAGTAGCCAGCCGACCGGAGGTATTCCGTGAAGCACTTGACGTAATGGGGCGGCACCGCGGAATAGGGCGTGGGCATTTCCGGGGTATCGGAGTGTACGTGGGTGGTCCGCATGTGGTGCGTTCCGATTGAGATGGCGTACATCCCGGTGATGATCGCCGAACGGGCCGGCGCGCAGACCCCGGACGTGGAATAGCACTGCGTCCACCGGCAACCTTGTTCCGCGAAGCGGTCCACGTTGGGCGTGCGGGCCACCGCGTCGCCGTAGCAGCCGTAGTAAGGACCGGTGTCTTCGAAGGAAATCCACAGGATGTTCGGTCTGGACCGGGAAGGCACGGGGGCCTCTCATTCGTTGAATTAGGGGCTTGACTCAATCTGTTTATTTACAGCTAGTTAAATGTTCTGATCGTTTCCTGGCCACCGTTGGACGGAGTGGGAATCCAATGCTGATTAAAGTCCCTTTACCGTCTCCTCGGCAAGTTGATCTACAACCGTCTTCAAATCTCCGGTTTCTGCAAAGGTCCTGAGTTGCCTGTCCGCGCTGCTTCCCTGCTCGAGCATGACACGGATGTACTCGATCTCCTCGCGTACGCCGAGTGGGTCCACCACGTCGTCCACGATGTCCAGCAATTCCTCGATGAGACTCCTGACGGACACTTCCTCCTCCTTGCCGAAGTCGACGAGGTTCCCGTCCAGTCCGTCCTTGATCGCGCGCCACTTGTTCTCGGCCACGAGGTCGCGCCGGTAGTAGCGCCACGACTGGTTCTCGCGGCGCAGCACGATGAGCTTGGCCACCACAGCCCTTACCAGGGCCACGATGGCCATCACCTCGTCGATCTTTGTAATACAGTCGCAGATACGCAGCTCGAGCGTCGGGAAACGGGGGTGGGGCCGCACGTCCCACCAGATCTTCGTGGGTTCGTCCATGCATCCGGTCTTGATCATCGTCTGGACGAAGTGGTCATACTCGTCGGCCGAATTGAAACGGTCGGGAATACCGGTCCTGGGCAATTCGGAGAACACCACACTCCGATAGGACTTGAGGCCGGTGTTGTCGCCCATCCAGAAGGGGGACGAGGAAGAAAGGGCCAGGACGTGGGGCATGAAATAGCTGATCTGGTTCATGGTGTCGATACGCAGCTCCCGGTCGGGAATGCCGACGTGGATGTGCATGCCGAAGATCAGGAGCCTGCGGGCGACGTACTGCAGATCGGCGACCAGGCTTTTATACCGGTCCTTCTCCGTGATTTCCTGTTCCTGCCAGCGGGAAAAGGGATGGGTGCCGGCCGCCACGATCCGGTGACCGCTCTTTTCCGCGATCTCGCAGACCATGCGCCTGAGACGGGTCACCTCCCTGCGCACTTCCTTGATGTCCCGGCAGACTTCGGTACCCATCTCCACCTGGGACTGCAGGAATTCAGGCTTGACCTGGTCGCGAAATACCCGCTTGCCCTTTTCGAGAAACTCGGAGATGTAGGAAGTCAATTCCCGGGTTTCCGGGTCGATGATCTGGTATTCTTCTTCGACGCCGAGGGTCATGTCTTCGAGCGTCATGGCGTGGTCCTGTCCAAGTATCCGGGCCTGTTGATTGACCGCGGCTATCCTGCCAAATTGTCAAGAATACCGAGAAATGAGCTTGATCATCCCGATATTCGTATTGAAAGGAAGTTATACGTAAGTTACATCCGTGTCCTTATGTGACCATAGGAAAACGGATGGACTGCTACGCGCGCAACTTCCGCGACCCGAACCAGGCGCCCACGGCCCCGATCAGCGGGTTGAGCCAGTCGAACCATACCGGATGACGGGCGCCTTCGGTCGCCTCCATCATCGACAGGTCGTCGGGGCGCGGTTCCACCGGCATCTCCACCGGCATCAGGGCCCTCACAACCCCGAGCACGATCACCATGGCAATCAGAATCGTGGCGGCCCTGGCATCGTGCCCCACCCAGGCACAGACTTGTCCGGCGATGTACGCCGCCGCGAACCCGAGCACGAGCGAGCCGAGTGCCCAGCCGCCGGATACCTCCCACGAACCCGGGTTAAAGCTGCGCGAGGGCCCCAGCGTCACCCACAGCAGCGAGAAGAGTACGAAGAGCACGGCGGCCATGGCAATGTAGCCGGCGATGGCCGCGAGGATGTTCCTGAGCATCATGTTCCTCCCCGAAAATGAGCATCATACCCGTGGACCAGGATGGTCGACGGGGCTTTGCAATCGTTACGCCTGATCCTTCTCCTCCATAATCTGTATCAGGTTGCCGCATGTATCGTCGAAGGCGGCGATAATAACGCTCCCGGCATCCGTTGGCGGCTGTACGAATCGGACACCCTTTGCCACGAGCCGCTCGTGTTCGGCTGCGACGTCGTCGACCGCGAAGGCGGTCCAGGGGATGCCGTCCTCCACAAGGGCTTTCTTGAACGGACGCACCGCAGGATGGACGTCAGGCTCGAGCACCAGTTCCGTCCCATCCGGATCTTCCTCGGATACCACGGTGATCCAGGCGTGTTCTCCCAGGGGTATGTTGTGCTTCAACTGGAAGCCCAGTGTTTCCGTGTAGAAGCGAAGCGCTTTCTGCTGGTCATCTACCGCGACGCTGGTCAGTGTGATTCTCATTGTTCGATGCCCTCCTTTGTAGCGTGTGAAGTGTGCGCCTGGGAAACTACCCGGGATTCAAAACCACGGGCTGTCCCGAGTCGATGGACGCGTGCACGGCGTCGATCACCCGCATGTTGCCCAGGCTGTTCTCCGCCGGAATCCGGTGCGGCCGTCCCGTTTCGAGACAGTCGCAAAGGTGTCGCAACTGGTCGGTGAATTGAAATACCGGTGCGAACCGGATGGTCCGCTCCTCGCCGTCGTTTTTCCTGATCTGCAGCGCGACCGGGTGATCTTCGTTGTTCCAGGCCATGTCCATACGCATGTAGCCGCCGGTCCCGTACACTTCGAACTCCTGGGAGCTGTAATACCTGAAGGAAAATACACACTGGGCGGTGATCTCGTCGAGGAACTCAAATTGCGCCGAGACGGACTCCGGTACCCGGGACCGCTGGCCGTAGTGGCCGTGGGCGTGTACACGGATCGGATCGCTTCCGGTTATGAACCGGGCGTGGTGTATGCAGTAACATCCCAGGTCGTAGACGGCCCCGCCGCGTTTCTCCCGGTTGAAGCGCCAGTTGTGGTCCGGTCTCAGGTACCCGGGATCAACGTTGGCGGTAAAGGTACTGCGGATCAACTTGATGTCGCCGATTTCGCCGGCTTCGATGAGTTCCTTCGCCTTGAGATGGCAGGGGTGGTGACGAAACTTGAAGGCCTCGGCGAGCAGGACGCCGTGTTCCCGCGCCGCTTCGATCATGCCCGCGCATTCGGCAGCCGTCGAACTGATGGGCTTTTCGCACAGAATCGCCTTCACCCGTCCCGTCCGCGCGGCCCGGATGCTGATGTCGGCGTGGGAGTTACCCCAAGTGCAGATGACCAGGATATCGAGGTCTTCCTCGCGCAACATGCGCTCGAGATCCGTGTAACGACGCGAGACGTGGAAGGTCTCGCCGAATCGTCCCAGTGCGTCCTCGGAGACGTCGCAGATCGCGGTTAGTTCCGCTTCAGGGGCTTCCTGCGCCGCCCTGCCGTGGCAGTGGGCGATACCGCCTGCGCCAACGATGCCTACCTTGAGGGCCATGGTCTTGTTCCCCTCAGTCTTGTGCATTCAACCTAAAAACTAAACCCGCCATTTGCCAACTTTACAAGCGGCAACATGGCGAGTAGATCGAAGCCTTACGGCAGTTAATCGAGCGGTAGGATGCCGAGAGCGAAATGTTGCGGCAGCAGTTCGAGCGGATCGATTTGCCAATGACACGCTTGGTCCTTGACTAAAGGCCTCTCGCCGACACATTGTGCGGACGCTGGGTGTCCACTCTGACCCTAGCGGGACTATGGTCCGAGTCGCTGAAACTCTTTGGCGGCACCTAGCGTTCCGAATCTATTTGGAGTTGTAGCATTCCGGCGGGAACCGCGGCACGTAGTCCACCGTCAAGTGCACCCTGGACCACACACAGACTGGTAACGAAGCGAAAGCATATTCTTTTACTCCCGGAAAAGTGCTTTAACTAGGCAGTCACTTGTGCTCCCGGCATGATCCGTATGTGCTCATTTGTTGGATTTCGTACGATTGCAGTCTTTGCACAGCATTTGACAGTTCTCTGCGATTGTTTTGCCACCCTCCACCCAAGGAGTGATGTGGTCGCCCTCCATGTCCGATATCTCGAATGCCTTTTCGCATAGCTTGCAGATGCCCCCTTGGCTTTCGTAAGCACTCAGTTTCATGGCGTCGGAGAAGGCCCGGATGTTTAGGAGTTTTTCCTCGCCGGTTAGGATGTACGGGAAGATCCCCGCCTGCTTTGTCACATCGTCGTCCACTATTAGGCGAGCAACGTCGGCCTCAAGCTCTTCGGGGTCCAGGCTCTCGTCTTTGAGTTGCTCGTAAAGCCCGCCCCAATCCACGCCTTTCATTGGCTTACGGTAGTTTGGGAAAACGGCTTTAACCCGGTTGATTACCGCCTGAAAGTGACTCCACAAAGCCGTTGCGGTCTTGTCGTGCTGATGCGCGGCCATGTATTCCTCGATCGTCTGGCCCTCGTCCTTGATCCAATGGATTGCGGTTTCGAGGAACTCTTGGCGTTCCGCCCTCCCATTCAAATACTGGTTACCGATTGCATAAGCTGGGCAAGCGGCTCCCTTCCGGCTGAAATAGCGCTTTGCGTCGGACACCCAAGGGCCAGCATAGACCGCATTCCGTAGCTCCTGGCCGGTCAGCCTTTCGCCCGCGATGTTGATGATCCTGAACCAATCCAGCTTTTCGCTGGCGTTCCCCTCGCACACATAAACCTGCAATTGGTAATCGAGAATCCGCTCCTGCTCGTCGTCTTGCAGGTTGTGGAAGTACCGCCCGTCAAGGGAGTAGTCGCCTACAACATACTGCGCCGCTGAGATCGTGCGCTGCTGTCCGTCGATGACCTCATACGTTCCGTCATGGCGCACGGCCCAATACATCACATTGAGCGGAAAATCCTTGTTGATAGTCTCGATCACCGCATCACGCTGCTTGTCCTTATAGACGAACTCGCGCTGAAACGGTGGACGGATGTCGAGCTTGCCGCCAAAGCCGCGGACACCGCCTTCGCCGTCGTCATGGTAATCCTCCACGAGGTCGCGGACAGTGATTCTCTTTAGTTCGATTTCCATGAGCGCATCTTATCCTTGATTGGACCGCCTTTTCCTCTTTATGAAAATCCTTCTGAACAAGGTATACACTTCTTCTTCGTCCCTAACAAGGTAGTTCCCCTTGGGTGATTTTCCCTTCAAAACGGGATAGCCACTGGCTTTTTGACCGGACATGCCAGTTTTAGTCCCATCCGGCCTCATTTCGGTGAAATCACCATAAAACGTGTGGCTCTTAAAGCCGTCATCCCATAAAGAGGAAAAGCCCAGTATCTCAAACTGGTCCGGGTTGTGCTTATCCAGAAACGTGATCGGTACCCCTATCGCCCCGTCCCAATCTATCGGTATTTCTGCTATCTTGTCCACATTGATCGCATCGTAGTTGTCGTAGGACGGGTATTCCTCTGGTGAGTAGCACTTATAAAGAATCAGTTCCTCATGACGCTTCTTATGGTCGAGATTAGTGAACCAAGCCGCGTTACCCAACCTTCCCTTGATAACCCCCTCGACGACTCTATAAGCGCTCCCTTCCTTTGCGGTCGCCACCAATTCCTGCGCGTAACCCTCAGGTACATCAAAAAGCATATCTCGGCCTTTCGGCGTGACTCCAAGCCACATTCTGTTGTCTTTGATTAGAGGGAAAATCTCCTTGTAGGTGACGGCGTTTTGGCTTCCGACGATCAGGAACTTCTTGCCGTACTGTATTAGTTGGGCGACGTATTCACGGAACAGGGAGAACGGTGGATTGGTCACGACGATGTCCGCCTGACTTAGAAGCTCGATACACTCCTCGCTACGGAAATCCCCGTCCCCTTCAAACTCACGGATTCCAATATCCCCAACGTCGGGCATCCTGCCGCCCTTTGAGTTCCCGTTGTATTCGAGCCATATCGCCCGCTCCGAATCGTGACGGCTGAACAGGTCGCGTTCTTGGTTCCTGTAGCACGCTGTGATGAGCTTCTTCAGGCCCAAACGCTCAAAGTTGTACGAGAAGTAATGAAAGAAGTTGGAGATGCGGGGATCGTCACAATTACAGTACACAACCTTTCCGGCGAAGTGTCCGATGTAATGGCGGAGTTCGTTCTCAATGTCAGAAAGCTGCGTGTAAAATTCGTCGTTCTTTTGCTTCCTGGCTATTCGCAGGTTTTCATTCAGAGACATGGGTTATCCTGCCGAATCAAGGGGCTATGAGGACACATAGCGAGAGCAACGGAGTTCTGGCTATAACCCGCCGAATAAAGCGAGATCTCTCTTGGTTACCTTCATCTATTCCGAACACGGTCGTACCACCAGCCTTCCCATTTCGAGATTGGCCGGTACCACACAATCGCATTCCGAATAATCGAGTAATGGCTTCTACATGGGAACTTGACCCCAATCGAAGGTCTTAAGGTTAGATACTCACCATCGTATGTCAGACAACGAGTCTCAGGGTCTAGCGCCACGTCGACCAGACGACCACATCCACATGGGCATAAGTGGGAAAGGGTTGCGAACCTCATGCTGACGTAGAGTGTACTTTCTTCCATTTCGGATAATCGCGGGATTGTTTCAACAAACACTGGCTTCAGTACTAAGGGTTCTCGGTTCCTATCATCATAGTTAGGATGAGAATCACGAGTCCTCCGCTTCCTCCGTCTCCAGAAACGCACTATCGACCTCTCTCACTATGAGCGACTGCTCACTGGCACGATAAACTAGACACTCTTCCCTTTTCTTTTGGCAGAATTGACCACGTATCTTTCGCCAAGACTGAATTGCCCAGCCCGCAGCCATTGAATAGACATCGGGCAGGTCAAGGCTTCCGTAGTCGTCCTGTCCCGCGCGGCCAACTCGAGGGATAGCCTCCTTCCAAGACGGCACGCCGACATGGGCGGTCACTATACGCATGGAAACATTGACTCGCTTGTCCTTACGCACTGGTGAGATTCCTACCACGACGAACGGGATTCCCGCGTTGGCCAGCGTGTCACACACCATTATCCGGTCGTCAGCGTCGTCTACAGCTACGAAAGCGAAAGTCGATTTTTCAATGACCTCCTGCACGTTTTCAGGAAGAACCTTTACATTGTAGCCATGCACGTTCGTGTGGATGAGGGAGTAATTCTCCTGGAACCAGTCGGCCTTTGGCCTGCCAATCCAGACGTTCGGATCGAGTCCACCGGGCATGCGAAGTATGTTCTTGGGTTCAATGCAGTCGTAATCCCAACCATGAACCTCTTGAGGATCGGACTTGACAACAAAATCCGCTATCCATGCGCCGACACCACCAAGTCCGACAATCGCCACACGCTCTTGTGCTACCAGACTCCTCCACTCCACTGCTTCGGGCATTTGGTCACCACGCACATCGAAAGTATAAGGGCGCGGAGCCACTTCCCCGCTCGTTGCGGATGGACCAAGGAACAACGCGTATATGTGCTTGACGTAATTGTTTAATGCTTCCCAAGCATTCTCATATTCGCGCTCATATTCGCGCTCATATTCGTGGTCTTTCAACTTGATCGATATTACAAGACTGTAATGATCTCGCCCAATCACGCCGTTTGTCAACTCATTGCCGGAACGGTCGAACAATCTTCCGTCGGAGAGACCTCGTACATTGGCCGTGTGTAGAGCGTTGTTTTGCCATTTGTGGTTTACTTCGAGTTCATCCGAGTTAGATGCGGTCCCTACCCAGATGTGACACTCGCCTACGACATTTGGTGCGAGAAAACATGGCACACCTAGTGCACCTATTTCTAAGTCTCGACGCTCAATTCTCCACCTGCGCCGCTCCGCTTCATGACGAACCCGTGACTCATGTTCTGACACAGTCTTCCCTAAGCGAGATACGAGTCGTCAATCTTGAACAACAGTTCATCACCCACGACCATCGGTTTATCTGACGGATAGAGAATCCCCTTTGTACCGTCCTTAGCCTCCCAGTCGATGCCTGGAAGATTACCTGTCACATGTCTTTCCGGATCAAGTTTATTCCACTGTTCGACCACCTGTGCGAAACTGATGGTCGGCTTGTCCCACAGTACCGACCGAGCATTGATGTAGATGGTCAGCTCCTTGACAATCCCCGTCGGTCCATTGGGTCCTTCGCCGTTTCCAGGTTCGTGTACCAATTTGGATTCCTCCTTGATGTCTAACTAAGTGTCTGTTTCGCTTTCCAATGTACTGCACGTAGTGCGAAGAGCGACCCGGATGACCAGTTATGTTGCTCAAGAAGGTTAGTCTTGCCCACCCAGAGCACGTCTCAACTCAATGAACCAACTGCCCCGCTTAGGTCAACTCACTCCGTCCTGCGGGTGTCTGAACCAGATTGCCAACCTGTCGAATGGCGTACCTGATGATCCCGGCGTGAAAGGTCGTAGTGCCCTTACCAGACACTTTTCGCTCCGCATCGCGCAATCAAGCAATGTAACACTTTGCGGACAACTATGCAACTGTTTAGTACTGCGGCAATACGTGGCACACGGTATATCGTAGACACGATCTGAGTAGAATCCGGCTCGCTGTGGTGGTATGGTCATGAGCACACCCGGGAATCACAATCGCGACGGGATGTAGCCACGGTAATAATCCTATTGACAAGACTCCCACAGTCGCACATATAATACTAAAAGGAATTATATAAAGTCTATAATTTCGCAAATTTCACAATAGCGAACCCCCGAAGCCGCTACCTCGGGGGTTCAGGGTCGGCGGTGATGAATCGCCGCTAACAACGAGGTGCCATCATGAGTAAAAATAACCAAACACCAGATGAGTATCAAGATGAAAATGAACAACAAGAAGAATTAACCCGGAGGTTAAGGATGTATTTCACAGACCAAAACTGGCTTCCTGATTCATGGTCGTGGAAGCGAATATTAATCTCGTACGATGCCGCCGACCGCAATATCGTGCTCGAACTAGCATGGAAATTCAATCTCCTGCCTAGGTCAGACCGTGACACGAAAAACTTCGGCTACGATTCATGGCAGGAAGGAGTGGATGACTAATCGAGAAAGCTAGTCCGTTTGAACCAACACGCCACACTCCTGGGTTCGGCGTCGACCGTCTGAAGGATCTGATAGAATAACGGAGACGCAACACGATGTGGGTAACAATGTGAAGTTGCGATGGGAAATGCCGCAGGTAGTAAAGGGGGAGGTAGTAGTTCAGAAATCTAAAACTAATACTGAAAGGCTGTTGCTAATTTTGGACAACAACAAATGGGTATTTAACAATGCTGGAGGAAAAGAGTTATGAATGGTTTGGTTTTCAATCAAAGAGTCAGCCACTACATTCCAGGTACTATAGATATCGATCCCCATAAGACGTTATTGAATGATTTTCTACAGGCGAGGCAGAATAAAGAGATTGGTGGACTCCTTCATTTGCCGTCTGAAGAACCCGTGAGTATACAAAGTTGTGGTGATGGTTCAATGTTACTCTGTTGGGAAGCCAATGGAAGTATTTACGTAGAAGATAAACCAACGACACTCGGCTGATCTTATCAACTAGGCAAGTGAAAAGGCTGTTGCATTTAACTATCAACAGCCTTTCGTGTATGTAATTTCTGTAATTGAGCAATATAAATTACGTGGATTCTGGAGATTGTGAATCAGATTCTGTCTGACCATGCCGTGTCCACTCATACGTCCCTTAGAATGCAGTTCGTTCGAACCAGGTTCATGGTTGGCTCACTTCGGGATATTTCACACCATACCCGTCGTAGCTAACTTTGAATTTGAAGCGGCGATTCGTTCGGTCAACTACGAGCTTTCCTGCCCAGATCCAATACCTTCGCCACCGGTCCCACCAGGAACAAGGCATAAAGCGGCGCGTTCACGATTTCCAACAGCCGCAACCCCATCTCGGCCAGCGCCACCAGAAAGGCGACCCCGATCCGTCCGCCGCGCGAGGAGACCGAGGTGGCGGGGTCCGTAACCATGAAGAAGGCCATGAGCTGATACATGGGGCCGGTGATGGGCGCGACTTCGGACAGGAAAGGGGTCCCCGTCATCAGAGACCGTACGTAGGCGAGCGCGACGAAGGACAGGGCGTAGGTGAAAGTGACGTGAAAGCGTTTCGCCCGCCAGAGAACGACCGAACCCAGCACCCATATCACGGCCATGGCCCAGAGATCGTTCCCCCACTGCTCGCTCAAGGCGGCCACGGTCCCGGGCGCCGCGAAGAGCACCACGCAGATGCCCAGGTTGGATGGATTCCACAGATGGCGTCCCCGGTAGCGCAGGACGTATTTCGACATGATGGAAAGCAGGCTGGCGATGGCGAAGGGCCACAGGTAAAGCGACCTCAGCAGAATGCCGCAGCTGATCCCGGTGATGTAGGCGCTGGCGGGATTGAGCCACCTCCCCGTCAACAGGCGTCCCAGGGCCATCTCCGCCACCAGGGCCGCGGCGATCGCCGTAAAGAGCTGCGAAAGGCCGTGGAGAAACCCCACGTACATCTGGCCAAAGACCAGGATCAGGGTGATCAGCCCGGAGGACAGGTACCGCGGATCGATCTGGAATCTCGCGCCGCTCGGCGGTCCCGGCGACGATTCCGGCGACGTTTTCGCCGCTGCGGTCTTCGAATCGCTCATCATTTCTCCGGTTCAGTTACCACGTGCAGCCGGTTCAATTCAGGACTTTCCAGCGTCTGCACGATCCCGCTCGGCCAGCTGATTTCCGCGCGCTCGACCGCTTCGGCGGCCCCCAGCCCGAAATGCCGCCTGCGCTGGCTCTGGGCGGCAAACCCGGCCCCGGCCGTCACGACCTGGAGCTGTTGCCGGCCGTCCCAGAATACCCGTACCTCCGCCCCGATGGCGCTGGCGTTGCTGCGAGCGCCCCGCAGTTCGAAGGAAATCCACGCGTGCGCTCCCTCGACCTCGTTCCGGTACAGGATCAGGGGACCGTCCTGATTGGCCACGATCACGTCCAGGACGCCCCGGTTGAACAGGTCGGCCAGGGCGACCCCCCTGCCGTCATACCGGTCGTTCACGCCGACGGATTCCGCCACGTCGTAGAAGCGCGCGGCGCCGTCGTTCAGGTAGAGCCTGGACCGCTCGAAGCCCGAAAGACTCTGATCGCCCATGGGCGCCCAGTTCCTCACGTCCTGGAAGATATTGTTGTTGCCCATGGCGACCCGCGACATCTCGTACCAGTAGTCCTCCTCCGGGTCGGCGGAGACGAAGCCGTTGGTCACGAAAAGGTCCACGAAACCATCGTTGTTCAGGTCGCCGAACTGGGCGCCCCAGGCCCATCCGGCGTCGGCGATTTCCCCTATGGCGATATTAACCATCCGGCCGTTTTCCGCGATCAGGTTGCGCCGGAGATTGTTCCCCTGGAAAAGGTAGCCGCGCTTCGAGATATTCGTCACGTAGACGTCCGCGCGGCCGTCGTTGTACAGATCGCCGAAGGCCACGTTCATGCCGCTCTTGGAGGTCTCCTCCAGCGTGGCGCCGGCGAGCTGCTCGAACCCCTTTCCCTCGAGGTTGACCAAGAGCACCTCGGGACCATAGTCGTTGGCCAGGTATAGATCGGGCCAGCCGTCGCCGGTCAGGTCCGCCGCGCCGACGGACATGGTCCACCGCGTACAGTCCGCCCCATACTCCTCCGTGACCTCCTCGAAACGCCCGGCGCCCCGGTTGAGGAAGAGGTAATTGTGGCCGCCGTTGTTCGCGTACTCGAAACTCTCCTGCATGATACGCGTCGTCGTAACCTGCCACAAATCATGCACTTCCGAGAAATAACCGCCAACGTAGAGATCGACCAGGCCATCCTGGTTCACGTCCGTCCACACCGCGCTGTTCGCGTTCATCCACCGGTCTAGCCCCGACTCGCCGGTCACGTCCGCGAAAGCGCCGCCGCCCTCGTTTCTGAACAGGCGCTGGCGGCCCCACCTGTAGATGAACACATCCTCGAAGCCGTCGTTGTCGTAGTCTGCCCAGACCGACCCCATAGATACGCCGCTAGAGTCGTTCACGTCGGCAAGGCCGACCTCCCCGGCAACCTCATCGAAGCTCCCATCACCTGAATTCCGATACATCGCGTTCGGCACGCCTTTCCGGCTGCTGGTCACGTACAGGTCCTGCCACCCGTCTTTGTCGTAGTCCACGACCGAAACCGACGCCCCCAGGGCCGTGATGTGAGGCATGATGGGGTTGAGCTTAGGGTCGAGCTCCGGCCTGGCGTGGACGAAGTCGATGCCGGCCTCCTCGGTCGCGGCGGTCAGGCGGAACCCGTACCGTCCCGCATCGATTTCGTCTGAATCCCGCGCCAGCCAACGGGCGAGGATGAACGGAGCAGCAAGTAATATGATGAACAGTACGGTTATAGCGGGCCGTATCGAAAATGGGGAGGCTGATGACATGGCCTGTAGGGGGCTGAACAGAACGACGGACCGGACAGATCCGGTTCGTCCGGTCGGACCGGATCGTCCAGCGGAAGGACAATGAGAATGGCACGTGTGTCCCGCATGGTCGAAATGCGATTTCAAGGTAGAAGGCGAAACCGGGACTGTCAAGATGGATTGACAAGGCGGCCGCAAGCGGTATAAAATCGTTCTTGTCCGCGCCGACTGGTCACTTCGCCTGCGCCGGCGGCCACTTCCGTGATCCACCTGTTTCCATATACTATCTGGAGTTGATATGGCTACCTACCGCATTCGTACCTTCCAGGCAGTACTGTTATTCCTGTGTGCGTGTACCGCTTCAGCAGATATACACGCGCAGACTTCCCTCCTGGACCGAATCCTGGAACGGGGCGAAATCCGAATCGGCACCACGGGCGACTACAAGCCTTTCACGTACCTGAACCCGGAGACGGGCGGCTACGAAGGCATGGATATCGACGCGGCCCATATGCTGGGAGAAGCGCTCGGCGTGCGCGTCCGGTTCGTACCCACGACCTGGAGCAACCTGTCCGACGATACCCTGAACGACCGGTTCGACCTGGCCATGGGCGGCATTACCCGGACGCTCAAACGGCAGAAGATCCTCGCGCTCACCAGTCCTTATGTCACCATAGGGAAATCGCCGCTCATCAGGAAGTCCGACAAGGACCGCTTCAAGAGCCTGCAGGACATCGACCAGCCAGGAGTCCGGATCGGCGCGAACTACGGCGGCACGAACGAGGCCTTCGTCCGCGCCAACATCAGGCAGGCCACGATCGTCATGTTCGAGAACAACCTCGACGTGCAACCGGCCGTGGCGGCGGGCGACGTGGACGTGATGTTCACGGACAACGTGGAGGCGGTCATCTACGCGAGGCAGAATCCCGCGCTCCACGCCCTGAGTCCGGACGAGCCTTTGACCCGGGAAGATATCGGCTACATGACCGTCCGGGACGACCAGCCCTTTATGAACTGGCTGAACCTTTGGCTGTACCAGATGCAGCAGAAGGGGACGCTCGACGCGTTGAGGAGCAAGTGGATCGGGACGTTCTGACATAATTGTATTGCGAATACACCTGCCCTGCTCTATCTTAGGTGCGGCCGTATTCAAACCGGAATCTTGAAAAGGAGCATGTCTTTGGCCGGCGCCGCGGACTATCACGACGATGTGTTTTTCGACGACGTCGACCTCGACGCCCACAGCGCCAGGACCGTCGATTCCGAAGCCATCGACTTCTTCCCCACCGATTACCGCATCGGCCGGACCAAGTACATCTTCGTCACCGGCGGCGTCATGTCCGGCGTGGGCAAGGGCGTATTCAGCGCCTCCCTCGGACATCTGCTCAAGCATTACGGATTCACGGTCTCCCAGATCAAAATCGACGGCTACCTGAACCAGGACGCCGGCACCATAAATCCTTATCGCCACGGGGAAGTGTTCGTGCTCGAGGACGGTACCGAATGCGACATGGACCTGGGTACCTACGAACGTTTTCTCGACGATAACCTGAACCGGAACAACTATATCACCTCCGGAAAGGTCTACCGGATCATCCTCGACAAGGAGCGCCGGGGCGAGTACCTGGGACGGGACGTGCAGGTCGTGCCCCACGTGACGGGCGAAATCAAGAACCTGATCCGGACCAAGGCCCACGAGGGGCCCTACGACATCCTGGTCGTGGAGGTCGGCGGCACCGTCGGAGATATCGAGAATATCCATTTCATCGAGGCCGCCCGGGAGATGCTCTACGACGAGGGACGGGACAATGTCCTGTCGGCCCACGTCACGCAGGTGCCCTATAACGAATCCGCGGGGGAACTCAAGACCAAACCCACGCAGCACAGCGTCAAGGCGCTCCTGCAGCTGGGCATCCAGCCGGATATCGTCGTGTGCCGCTCGGCCATCCCGCTGAACAAGAGCGTCCGCCAGAAGATCAGCCTCTTCTGCAACATCGCCGAGGACCGCGTGGTCAGCAGCCCGGACACGGATTCCATCTACCGCGTGCCCACCCTGCTCGACCGCCAGCAGACGGTTCAGATCGTTGCCGAGAAACTCAACGTCAACCTCCCGCAGCGTACCGATCAGCGGCCACAGATGTTCGACATCTACCTCAAGTACCTGTCCAGAAGCCATCCGGAAATACGTATCGCCATCACGGGCAAATATACGGCCCTGCACGATTCATACGTGAGTATCCTGAACGCCCTGGACCACAGCAAGGTCGGCGTGGGCGTGGAGATCGCCACCGAGTGGATCGATACGACGGATTTCTCGGCGGACCAGCCGCTCGACGCGGGCATGCTGGACGGCATTTCCGGCATCATCGTGCCTGGCGGCTTCGGCGAGCGGGGCGCGGAAGGGAAGATCCGGTTCATCCAGTTTGCCAGGGAGAACGGCCTGCCCTTCCTGGGCCTTTGTTACGGTTTCCAGCTGGCCGTCGTGGAGTTCGCGCGCAACCAGTGCGGATTGCTGGAAGCCGCCCACGCGGAGTTCGACGCGGAGACGGAAACACCGGTCATCTACCTGCTGCCAGACCAGCGCAAACTGGCGGGCATGGGGGGCACGATGCGGCTGGGAGGACACAAGGTGAAGGTGAAAGCGGGCACGGAAGCCCACCGCTGCTACGGATCGGAATCGGTCATGGAACGATTCCGCCACCGGTACGAGTTCAATAACCAGTACAGGGAACTCATCGAGCACAAGGGCATGGTGTTCTCCGGCATGACGCCCGACGAAGAGATCATGCAGATCCTGGAAATCCCCTCGCACCCCTTCTTCGTAGGCACGCAGTTCCACCCCGAACTGACCAGCCGTCCCTACAGGCCCCATCCCTTGTTCAGGGGACTGGTACAGGCAGCTTTGGATTATGTGGAATCAGAGGAAAACAGGCAGATAGCCATGCAGGCCGGACAGGCGGAATAGCAGGCATGACGCGCCGGCCGGGCTGGCCGGCACAGCCAATGTGTGACTGGTACCGGAAACGGGCTCAGTTGCCCTGCTTCGCCAGCCTGGACTTGATGCGGTCGGCGGTCCGCCGGTGCATCACGCCGCGCTTGACGGCTTTATCCAACTTGGAATGGGCCTGGCTCAGGAGTCCGGACGCCGCGTCGGCTTCCGTATTCCCGCGCACGCGCTTGATGGCGGTTCGAAGGGCGGATTTGACCGTGGCGTTACGCCGCTGACGGACGCTTTCCTGGCGTAAACGCTTTTTGGATGATACGAGGGTCGGCAACTTTTGCTCCCTTATTATGATCCGGATCGCTGAAACACCGCATGGCGTGCTGGCCAATCGCGGTCCGTTGAACGGTTTACACAAAACCAGCACCATATTACCTGGCGGGTTGCCGAATGTCAAGGTTAAATTGACCATTAGGGCATGGCCCGCGCCGGTGCACGTGCATGATTGCCCGTGCCGGTAATCCATTGGAATCCAGAGAGCAGGCGACCCTTCCCATGACTGTCCAACAAACGGGAATCGAAGAAAAGCTCAAGGCTCTGCCGGGCAAACCGGGCGTATACCTGATGAAAGACGCCCGGTCACGCATCATCTACGTGGGCAAAACCCGCGCGCTGCGCCAGCGGATCCGTTCGTACTTCCAGAAAAACCGCCGCACGGAGCCGAAGGCGATCGCCCTGGCCAGCCGGATTCACGACTTCGACTACGTGGCCACCGAAACCGAAGCCGACGCGCTCCTCCTCGAAGACCACCTCATCAAGGAACACAGGCCCCGGTACAACGTGATGCTGCGCGACGACAAGTCCTTTCCCTTCATCATGTTGACCAACGAGGCCTTCCCACGGGTCGTGGTCACGCGTAATGTCAGGCAGGACGGGGCCCGGTACTTCGGACCCTACACCAATGTGAAGTCCATGCGGCGGACCATCGACCTGGTCCGAAAAGTGTTCCCCCTTCGCACCTGCCCGAGCGCGAAGGCCTGGCCATCCATGGACCGGCCCTGCCTCGACTACTACATAGACCGCTGCCCCGGACCGTGCAAAGGCCACATCGACGAGGCAGGCTACGGCGAGATCATCGATCAGGTGTGCCAGTTTCTCTCCGGCAGGACAAAGGATCTGCTGAAGCAGTTGAAGGAACGCATGGCCCAGGCATCTGAGCAGCTGCAGTTCGAACTGGCGGGACGCATACGCGACCAGATCGTCGCCATCGAGAACACGACGGTCCGCCAGCGGGCCTTTACGAGCAGGGAAGTGGACCGGGATATCATCGGACTCGCACGAAACGGAAACGATGTATGCGGGGCGGTACTCCAGGTAAGGGAGGGCAAGCTGCTGGGCAAGGAGCACTTCTTACTGACGGCGCCCGAGGAGGCAACGGAACCGGAGACGCTGGGGGCCTTTCTGTCCCAGTACTACCTCGCCGCGCAACTGTGGCCCGACGAGATCCTCCTCGCCGGTGAACCGGAGGGCATCGAAGCGTTCAGAGAATGGACGGCCCGTAAGCGCGGTTCGAAAGTGGACATCGCCGTGCCCCGGCGCGGCGACAAGGCCGCCATGGTCCGGCTGGCCGTCCAGAACGCGGAGCTGCAACTGAATACCCACGCGCTGAAGCGGGCGGAATCCAGGGTCCGGCGCAGCATCCCCGCCTCGGTCGCCTCGCTGCAGGAGGTCCTCGGGCTTGCCGTGCCGCCGAGACGCATCGAAACATTCGACATATCCAACATACAGGGCTCGGACCCGGTGGCCTCCATGGTCTGCTTCGTGGACGGCCGGCCCCGCAAGACGGACTACCGGAAGTTCAAGGTCAAAGACGTGATCGGCCCCAATGATTTCGCCATGATGCAGGAAGTGGTCGGCCGCCGCTACCGGCGCCTGCTCGACGAGAGCAAGCCCCTCCCCGACCTCGTGCTCATCGACGGGGGAAAGGGCCAGTTGTCCAGCGTGCGGCAGGTCCTGAACGAGCTGGGACTGGTCGACCTGCCCGTCATCGGCCTGGCGAAGAGGCTGGAGGAAGTGTTCCGTCCGGGACAGTCCGAACCGATCGTCATCCCACGGTCTTCGCCGGCCCTGAAAATGCTGATGCAGGCCAGGGACGAAGCCCACCGGTTCGCCGTCACCTTCCACCGGCAGCAAAGGGGAAGCCGCATGATCCGGTCGGAACTGGACAACATTCCCGGCGTCGGTCCGAAGCGCAAGCAGCAGTTGATCATGGCGCTCGGATCGGTCGAACAGATCAGAAAATGCACCGAGGAGGAACTGACCGAGGTAAAGGGGCTGGGCAAAGAAGCAGCGCGGAAAGTGTACCGGTACTTCCATCCGGAATGAACGCGAAGTGTTTGTGTGGATGAACGGATAACGGTCGGTAACGCCCGCCGACTGGCGTCAAGCGGTCTCCGGTTACGGGGATGCTTGAACGAACGGGGTAACGCGCGGTAACGTCCGCCGGTTCGCATCGAGTGGCCTCCCGTTACGGAGATTCGGATGGCGCGGGAGGAGAATCAGATTGCGCGGGATGGGTACGCGCCTTAGTATGCCTGTATGCGCACTGTATGCGCGCGGGGCATAATTTGAATAATCCCGGTGCGATTTTGAATACTCAATAGGTTAGGATTCGCTGATCGGAAATCTGGTCGACAACCAATGACGTTTTGTTGGCGCACGGGGAATTTCAGGCGCCGTCTCGCTCTGGCGCGGGATTTCGAAGGAGATATTCGTGGGTAAGGTCCTGAGGTCATACGAGTTGCTGGAAGAACGCATGAAGGAAATCTACTTCGATTTCTATCGGGAGACGTATCGGGAGGGCACCGCGCTGGACAACAAGACCAAGGAGCTGATCGCCATAGCCGCCTCGCTGAGCGCGGGATGCCAGAACTGCCTGGAAGGTCATCTGAAGAAAGCCATGAAGTACGGCGCCGACGGCGCGGAAATCCGGGAAGCCGTGGCCATCGCCGTGGGCGTGGCGGCCGCGACGATCGTGGACCGTAGCGACCTGGCGAATTTCGAGATGAATTTCAACGAATTGCTTAAAAAGGCGTCAAAGGCGGAGAAGGCGGAAGCGGGCAGCGAGTCCTGAAATACTGAAGCCTTTAAGAAACTGAGGCCTTGAGGTACAGAGGCCCGGGCGGGTCGATATGACAAGTCCGGGATGAGAAAAAACACGAATCAGCGAAGATCGGGATCTACCGTACTGGAGGAAAGCGTGAGAAGCGTATTTACGACACTTTTGTGCGCATTGTTTGCCGCGGCCACCGTCCTGTCCGACGTACAGGCGCAGTCCGCGGACCAGGGCAAACAGGTCCTGACCGACGACGAGCAGAAGATCGTCGCCTACATCATGAAGCAGGTCTCCGAATCCAAGGCCGGCAAGCCGAATTTCGGTCCGGAAACGGCCATGGCCATATACAATGAACTCGGGATCCAGGTCACCCCGAACATGGTCCCCCGCGTCCGCGCAGCCGTCGTCGCCGAATTGAAAGCCATCGAGGAGCGGCTCATGCTGAAGGAAGGAAGCGCCGCGCCGGATTTCACGCTTCCCGTCCTCGGTGGGGGCGAGGCCAGCCTGTCCGCTCTGAAGGGCAAGGTGGTCGTGGTCAACTTCTGGGCTACCTGGTGTCCGCCCTGCCTCGTGGAAATGCCGGTGTTGAACGAACTATACGCGGCCTACCGGGACCAGGGTGTGGAGGTGCTCGGACTCTCCCTTGACGAAGAGGGACTTTCCGTCACCAAGCCTTTCGTGGAAAAGCTCGAGGTCACCTACCCCATCGTGGAAGCGGACCGCAAGACCTACCAGGCGTACGGTAATATCCTGACCATACCCCACACCTTCGTGATCGATCGCGCCGGCATGGTCGCGAAGCGGTTCGTAAACAACCAGACGAAGGAAGCATTCGAGACGGCGATCAAGGCGGCCGTCGCGGGCGAGTAGCCCTTACTTCCGGCCGTGACTTACCGGGCCGCCTGGCCTGCCTGGTCTGCCAGGTCTTACCGGTCCGTTCTGTACGTCTCCATGGCATCCATGTTGAGCGAAACGCCCAGGCCGGGCCGGTCGGATACACGGATTCTTCCGCCGACAATCCTCTCCGCCGGTTCGATCAGTTCGTGTCTCCAGGGCACTTCCCCCCAGGCGTATTCCAGGATCCGGAACCCTGGATGGGCGGCCATGGCCTGAACGCCCGCCGCGATAGTCAACGGTCCGAAGGGTCCGTGCGGCGCCGTGGGAATCCCCCGGCCCTCCGCCATGGCGGCGACCTTCTTTAGTTCCCAGAGTCCGCCTACGATCGTCACGTCCGGCATGATGACGTCCATCAGTCCCTGGTCCAGGACGGGCCAGAACCCCTCCCTGTACATCAGGCTTTCGCCTCCGGCCAGCGGTACGTCGATATGATCCCGGATGATTTTGTAGCCTTCGTGATCTTCGTCGAGCACGGGTTCCTCGTACCAGTACAGGTCCAGGCCCCGCAGGGCATCGAAGACCTCGCATCCTCCCCGGGCGGTGAAATGGCTGTGGCAGTCGATCAACAGAGAGACGTCCGGACCGATCGCGGCGCGCACCGCTTCCATGCAGGCAATGCCCTCCCGCGCATCGGAAGCCCGGTCGATCCCGCCCGCCATCCCGTCGAAGGGGGCCAGTTTCACGGCGTCGAAACCGTCGGAAACCGCGGCCTCGGCGTTCCGCGCGAATCCCGCCGGCGTCCGGTCCGTGGTAGCCCGGTTGATGTTGGCGTAGAGGGGTATCTCATCGCGGCAGCGGCCCCCGATGATGTCGGTCACGGGGACGCCCAGTGACTTTCCCTTGATGTCCCACAGGGCCTGGTCGAGGGCGCTCAGGGCCATCACTTTCGGCCGATCTGCCGGCGAAGGGAGGAGTTCGGCCAGGATGTGTTCGATCCGGCCGGGATCGCGCCCGGCCAGCGCCGGCTCCGCCGCGCGCAGGAAATCCACGCTGC
Source organism: Candidatus Latescibacterota bacterium (assembly GCA_022823465.1). Taxonomy (GTDB): domain Bacteria; phylum JAAXHH01; class JAAXHH01; order JAAXHH01; family JAAXHH01; genus JAAXHH01. The sequence goes on along the minus strand of JAJEHX010000007.1, from coordinate 21,705 downwards.
CGGACTTTGCGCCGCCGGGATTCACTTCGCCGAATCCGGTTATCCCTTCGTCGGTATGCACCGCCAGAAAGGTCCAGTCTCCCCGGTGGTTCACGTGGACGGAGTGGGTCTTCATTCCGGTTATCTTCATACGCTGTCCTCCGGATAAACGCTATATTCTGTCATTGATAACCGCAACGCATTTGTTTATATAACGCCAAGCTCGATACGGGCGTCCACGCCAGCGGACCCCTGCCAGTGCACCGGTGAAAATGGATGCCGGTATCGATTCAAAATGGATTTCTGCACCGAGAGGAATACGCAGCGGACGATCGACCGATTCGTCGAAGGGAGAGGCATGAGTACGCAAAGAGTAGCCGTTATCACGGGGGCGGGACGCGGCATGGGAGCGGCCATCGCCCGGAACCTCGCCGGCCAGGGGTGGGCCGTCGCGTTGCTGTCTCCCTCCGGAGCGGCGGAATCGCTCGCCGGTGAACTGGGCGGCATCGGGGTAACGGGTTCCGTCACGGACGAAGCCGACCTGCGGAAACTGGTCGATCTGACCATGGACGCCCACGGACGCATCGACGGCGTGGTCAACAGCACCGGCCATCCACCCAAGGGCAACCTCCTGGATATACCGGACGAGGACTGGCACGAGGGACTGGACATCGTGTTCCTCAACGTGGTGCGCATGGCGCGCCTCGTAACCCCGATCCTGGTGGAACAGGGTGGTGGCTCGATTGTCAACATATCCACCTACGCCGCCTTCGAACCGGAGCATTATTTTCCGGTTTCGACCCCCTTCCGGGCTGCCCTGGCGACTTTCACGAAGATATACGCCGACAACCACGCCGGCGACAACATCCGCATGAACAACATCCTGCCGGGTTTCATCAACAGTCTCCCGGAATCGGAGGCGTTCCGCGCGCGCATTCCCATGGGACGTTACGGTACCGTAGAGGAGATCGCGGAAACAGCCGCTTTCCTGCTGTCCCCCGGATCAGGCTATATCACGGGCCAGAACCTGCGGGTCGACGGCGGCATTACGCGGTCGGTGTGAGGAGATCATGAAAGAGGCGGACCTGGCGTTTTTTCGCCAGAACGGATTCATCAACCTGGGAAAAGCCCTCTCAGAAGAGGAGGTGGACCGTTTTCGCGGTCTCTTCGACGAAGACAGGCGCCGGTTTCCCTATTTCTGGCATCCCTACGGCCACCACCAGGAGGCCAACTACGACGCCCTCGTCACCACGCCGGCCTTTGACGACTTGATTCGCCATCCCACAATTTACGAGACAATTGTGGAGCTAATGGGCGGTCCACTCTGTTTCGGGGAGATCGGTCTGCGGTCCATGGGCCCGTACAAGGGAGCATTCCACCAGCGATGGCACCGCGACAAGGCCCACTGGCCCGACCATCCCCTGCGCATGGACTACATCCAGCTCATGGTCTATTTCACCGACGTGGATGAAAGCACCCACTGCTTTTCCATATCGCCCGAGGGGATCGATCAACCCGTACTGAAAGAGAACAGCGCCCAGCTGGAACGGGGCGTCTTCGACCTTCATGGACCGGCGGGCACCTGCGCCCTGTTCAACGTGTCAGTGCTGCACACGGCGACCACGCGACCCACGCGTGCCGTGCGGAAGACCGCGCAGATCTACTACGGCCACCGGGACCGGGACCCGCTCGCCAACGATTCGGGGATCCCCGCCACCTTCTGGCGGGACAGTGAAGACCCGGAGACCCGTGCCTTCTACGGTGTCCTGAACGAGCGTACAAAGATCTACATGGCGGCTTTCGGGGGGTAGGTGGAGGAACACCCCGCTTTCCTGCCGAAAATTGGAGTTGCTTTCTTACCATTTTGAACTATATTCCAAAAAAGTAGGATATTTTTGGAGAGGTGTTCAAAATGGTTACGTTTCCCCGACGACTGAAAATGGACTTGCCCAACAGGCAGTCGGCCTTTCTGTGGGGTCCGAGAAAGACGGGCAAATCCACCTACCTGAACCAGACCTTTCCCAACAGCATCGTCTTTGATTTTCTCAAAACAGACTTGATGTTGGACTTTAACCAACGCCCGTCTCTGCTCCGCGAACGGATACTCGCGCAATCGGACACACACCTGGCGCATCCCATCATCCTGGACGAAGTGCAGCGCGTACCACCTCTACTGGACGAAGTGCACTGGCTTATTGAAAACAAGAACCTGCGATTTGTCCTGTGCGGTTCCAGTGCCCGTAAACTCAAGCGGGGCGGCGCCAATCTACTCGGCGGCCGGGCCTGGCGCTACGAGATGTTTCCTATCGTGACCGGCGAATTGAAGGACGACGAAATAGATCTGTTGACTATCTTGAATCGTGGACTGGTTCCAGATCACTATGTCAGTTCGCAGTACCGACGTTCTTTGAACGCCTATCTGCAGGACTACCTGAAAGAAGAGGTGTTCGCCGAGGGATTGACGCGCAATGTACCTGCGTTTTCCAGGTTTTTCGAAGCAATGGGATACACCCACGGAGAGTTGACCAACTTTTCCAATGTCGCGCGCGAGTGTGGTGTCAGTTCCAAGACCGTGAAAGAGTACTACCAGATTCTCGTCGATACCCTTCTGGGGAGCATGGTGGCGCCATTCAAGAAAAGGCAGAGCCGCCAGGTCATTACCAGATCGCCGAAATTCTATCTATTCGACGTGGGTGTAGCGGGAATCCTCGAAAAACGGCACCTGTCGGAAACGCGAGGACCGGTTTTTGGCAAAGCCTTCGAGCATTTCATCTTTTGTGAGTTGAAAGCGCACGCTTCCTACAGCGAGCTACACTACGACATCCGGTTCTGGCGGACGAAATCGGGAGTGGAGGTTGACTTCGTACTGGGCGACGGCGAAATAGCCATTGAAGTCAAGGGGACGAGCCGCGTGGATGCCAAGTCGCTTCGGTCTCTGCGTACTTTCGTCGAAGAGCACGCGCCTCGAAAAGCCTTTGCCGTCTGCAATGAACCGGAGGAACGCGTCGTCGGTCCCATACGCTTAGTTCCCTGGAAGGTGTTTCTGCAGTCGCTGTGGTCCGGGGAAGTGATTTACTGACGGAGCCTGCAGTCCATGCCGACTCCTGGTCTTTCCACGGACTTCGGGCGCCTCATCGTGCAGTCGACTTCGGATGCCCTTCAGCCAAATTCGGACGCGCGATCTTAAAACCGATACGATACTAGCATAGTACAGGACCGGAGGCGCATCGTTGAGGATCAAGAGATCGACGCCGTTGTCCTGGAGGCCTTCCATGAGTAAGGTCGAGAGTTCCGCCCGCAGGCCGAAGGTGCCCCTCTTGATGTCTTAATCGTCACTGCCTCGTTTACTGCGCAGCTTGTTTGCCTTCCTGGTCGCCATACTCCGAGATATGAGGTACGCCGGGTGTATGTAATTGATGCGTATGCCGGTGAGCCAAAGGAATCAGACGGACCGTAAGGATAACGTGATATACCCAGTGTCGCCTGCACTGTCCGGACTGAGAGAGCTTCTGGATTGACTACAAACAACGCCGGTCGAGGTCGACGGAACTCGCGTTGCGCGGCGCTGCGGCCGGTTCGCCGGGAGCGGGCCGTTCCAGAAACGTTACACTGTCGTAGAAATCGTCCAATGCGATGAACCTGCCGTACTCCTCGGCCCATTCACGCATCCGGCGGTTGCAACTGTGCCGCCACGACAGCACCTCAATCCTCCAGCCCCGCCGTCGCATACGCTCCACATCGGCGTGAAATCCGACGCCGTCGGCAAAACCCGCTCCATCGCCAGTAAGCAATACTGCAATCCCCGGATCTCCGTTGTTATCGTACCCGTCACGCAGCATTTCGGTTTGCAGAACCTGGTCAACCCCCTGCTCTCGCCCGTGTACGGCCCCGCGCTCCAGCAATTTGACGGTAACACCTTCGTTCTCCAGCCTGTTCCACACATGTCGCAGTTCTGGCGGAATGGATCCCACGGCGATGGCCCGCTCGATTTCTCGTCCTCCGTGCGCCAGTTCCAACAGATTTCGAAAGTGTATGCGCACACGATAACGCGAACTTTCGCCTTCCTGATCAATGGCGACCTGCTGCGCACTGATGAATATGTTGGAATTGTCCCAATAGATGAAGACTTTGTCCACTTGATTCTCCGTATTCAAACACTCATGTTGAACACCGGTCCACCGCTATGACAACTAATCCTCACCGGCACATCCGATTTTCAACGCGCCCGGCGAGCAATCCGGACGAACGCGTGAACCGCGTGGCCAAACGGGTTGTATGACCACACGTGTCATCTGACAATATACAAACGATCCGCCCGACGTGCAATGTATCCAGTCCCGTCAGACGAACTCCAGATCGCCGGACGACTTCATCCGGCGGTAGTAGCAGCCGGTGCGGTAACGGCCGTCACTGTCCTTCGTATGACATGCCCCGGCACCCTGGGGCGTTACAAGAAATACCACGGAGTTCTGCTCGCAGTTGACGCGGATTTCGTCTATGCGCAAGGCGTTTCCCGACGTGGCGCCCTTCACCCACAGTTCATTCCGCGAAGTGCTCCAGAACGTGGCGGTCCCGGTCTTCAGGGATTCGTCCAGGGCCTGGCGATTGACGTAGGCCACGATCAACACTTCCCGCGTCCCCGAATCCTGCACGACGACCGGCAGGACATCCTCCTCGATGCCGGCGATCTGACGGAGTTTCGAGAAATCCAGGGTCTCTCGTGTTCCTTCTTCCAGCTGATCCGATGCTGATGAATTCGCCATGACTGCTCCAGGTATATACAATGTATCTGCTATTGTCGCTTGTTGCCGTTTCTGCGCGTAGCCAAACGGCGAGATGGCTACGTGCCGCCAGACGGTGAGAAGGCGGTGCGCACCTGCCGGTCAAACCAGTTGCGTCCCTGATCGGCTACAGCAGATGGTCGTCCGCCGCGTGGCGCGCGCCGACTCCCTTTTGCATGCGCATGAGCTGTTTCTGCCGCGGAGACAGTCCCTCGTACCATGCTTCCCGAAACCCGTCGTGCGGGTCGAGTTGGAAGAGGAGCATGGACTTGCGGTAGTGGCCGAAGAGGGCGTGGCGGTTACGGTCGGTGGTATTGGCGCCGCCGCCGTGCCAGCACTGTCCGTTGAAGATCAGCACGCTGCCCGCGGCAGCCTCGGGCTGGTACACGTGCGGCACCTCCATGCCCTCCGGCGGGCCGGCCCATCCGCTCTTGTGCGAACCCGGTACGATGCGCGTGCCACCGATCTCCGCGTCGAAGTCATCCAGCATCCAGATGGTGTTCATCATAACCGGAGAGACGGGATTCAGCATGTGCTGCGGTATGTCGCTGTGGAAATCCTGGTAACCGTCGCCCGGCCGCACGATGCGGGAACTCAGGCTGCCCAGCACCAGGGACTTGTCCAGCACCCGCTCCAGGATGGGCAGGACAACCGGGTGGTCGACGACCTGGAGAAACACGGGATCCAGGGTGGGCAGGTTACGCACCAGCAGCGACGTGCCTCCGCGGTTCTCATAGCCGGCCTCACCGTGTTCCTGCGCGACGCGGATCAGCGCCTCACGAAGCGTGCGTACCTGGGACGCCGTCAGCACGTCGGGCAGCAGGGTAAACCCGAAGGTCTCGATTTCGGCCACGGCCTGTTCGAAAGCATCCATTAATCGCTTCCTATGGTCCGCTTTAGATAAGCCTTCAGCCGCTCCCAGGCGTCCAGGGCGGGTTCCTCGTTCTTCGGGTCGCGGTCCACGTACAGCCAGAACCCGTGGTTGACGTCGTCGTAGATGTGCACGTCGTTCTCCACGCCCGCCTGCCTGAGCGCGGCGACGAAGCGTTCCACCTGTTCGGGAGAGGGACCGCGGTCGAGTCCGGCAAAGGTTCCGTAGACCTCATGGTGTATGGCCGCGAGCCGCTCGGGATCGTCCAGCAGGCGTCCATAGAAGATTGCGGTGGCGTCGTGGTTCTCCCCGCCCAGGGCATAGCTCAGGGCGACCCCGCCGCCGTAGCACCAGCCCATGGCGCCAATCTTGCCGTTCACGTCCGGCCGTCCTCTTAAATAGGCCGCCGCCGCGTTCAGGTTGCGAATGATCGTATCCGGATCGTCCAGCGTTTCCCGCACGAGCGCCATGTTCTCGTCACGGTTGTTCCCGGTTCGTCCGGAATACAAGTCGGCCGCCAGCGCAACGTAGCCCTCCGCCGCCAGGGCGTCGGCCACCTGCCTGACTCGGTCCACGAGGCCGTTCCATTCATGGATCAAGATGACGGCGCCACGGGGACCCGGGCCTTCCGGTTCGGCCAGGTAGCCCTTCGTATCCGTATCTTCGTCGAAATAGGCCAAGTCGCCGCCGCGCGGCGCGCCTGCCTTGCCCACTATGGCGTCAGGGATCTGTCCTTCAGACGTTGGCTCATAGGGTATCTGCTGCCCATGGACTGACAACCCGGCGAAAGCAAAAACGATCGCTACCGCCGCCATGATTGAGACCTTCATCGAAGGAATTAGCATGTGTTTTATCATGAGCCCGCGCTCCATTGAGAGACAGTAACAAGCCGCACCAGAACCACCGGCGTCAGACCTTGCTACCCATTTAGAGGTTTCCATCGAAATCGGCTTGCAATATACTTATCGCACGAATCTGAATCAAATGCGAAATCCTACGTGAAACCACCTGCCCACTTCGCGAAATCACCCTACGGGAGAACCCATGAAAAACAAGCTAAAAGAGAAGCTGCGTAACGGTGAAGTGACCTATGGCGTATCCGTCGGCACCCCCAGCAACGATATCGTGGAACTTGTTTCGAACCTGGCCTTCGACTGGATCTGGTTCGATGGCGAACACGGTCCGCTGAACGCGGAAATCCTGCATCCCATGATCCAGGCTACCCGGGGCCGGGACGTCACGCCGCTCGTCCGCGTGCCCTGGAACGACATGGTGCATATCAAGAAGGCGCTGGACATCGGGGCGGAAGGCCTGATCATCCCCTGGGTCAACAACCGCGAGCAGGCAGAATACGCCGTCAGCGCGGCCAAGTACCCGCCCATGGGCATCCGCGGCATGGGCGCCCGCTACCTCAACGTCGCCGGCCAGGACCTGGCGGAATACCTCCGCACCGCCAACGAGGAAACCTTCATCATGGTCCAGATCGAGACCGTCGAGGCCGTGAAGAACCTGGACGATATCCTCACCACGCCCGGCGTCGACGCGTTCCTGGTCGGACCGAACGATCTCGCGGCCTCCCATGGTTACGTGGGCCAGCCAACGCATCCCGACATGGAGAAGGTGGTCAAGGGGATCATGGACCGGGCCAAGGAACTCGGCGTGCCCGGCGGATACGCTTACATCTCGATGGACATCAACAAGAAGCGCATCGCGGAGGGCTTTCAGTGGATTACCCTCGGAAGCGACATGGGTTTCCTTGCCCAGGCGGCCAGGACCGCGCTCGCCGAAGTGGGAAGGTAGCGGACAGACGCTCGATCAGGAACGCTCGATCAGGAACGCTCGATCAGGACTGAATCAAGCGGGTTTGTCAGGTTCGGGTGGAATCAGATCCCTGGGTTCCGGACCCATTGGACTGGTCCGATGAAGAGGAACCGTCAGCCCCCGTCCCGGTCCCTGGAGAGTCGTCTTCTGATGGCCATGGCGTGGGCGGACAGGCCTTCCGCGTCCGCCAGTTGGATCGCGGCCGGGCCCAGCCGCTTCTCGGCCTGCTCGTTGACCGCGAAGAGGCTGGTTACTTTAAGGAAATCCCGGGTGCTCAGGGGGGAGAAGAACCGGGCGCTGCCTCCGGTGGGCATGATGTGGCTGGGACCGGTGACGTAGTCGCCCAGGGCTTCCGAAGAATGTTCTCCCACGAAGATCCCTCCGGCATGCCGTATCCGGTCCACCAGCGGCCACGGATCCGTAACCAGCAGGCACAGGTGCTCGGGCGCGTAGGCGTTCGCCAGTCCGACCGCCTCGTCCAGGCTCGAAACGAGCACGATCCCTCCGTTCTGTTCCAGGGAAGACCGGATTATATCTGCTCTGTCCAGTTCAATCAACTGCTCGTCCACCGCGTGCTGAACCGCCACGGCCAGCGTGGACGACGGCGTGATCAGTATGGCACTCGCCATAGGGTCGTGTTCGGCCTGCGCGAGCAGGTCGGCCGCGGCGTAATCCGGATTGGCAGCCTGGTCGGCGATAAGCAGCGTCTCCGTGGGGCCGGCGAGCTGGTCGATGTCCACGATCCCGTACACCTGGCGCTTGGCCAGGGTCACGAAGATGTTCCCCGGTCCCACGATCTTGTCCACCCGAGGAACGGTACCTGTGCCGTAGGCCATCGCGGCGACGGCCTGGGCTCCGCCCATCCGGTAGACCGTGGCGGCGCCCGCCACGGAAGCAGCGGCGAGGACAGCTGGCTCCACCTTGCCGTTCCTACCGGGCGGCGTGGCCACGACGACCTCGCCGACGCCGGCGACCCGGGCGGGAATCACGGCCATCAGCAGCGAAGACGGATAGGAGGCCCCTCCGCCGGGTACGTAGACACCCACCCGGTCCAGCGGCCGTACGATCTGCCCGGTGCCGCCCTCTTCATCCCAGTGCGTCCAGGATTCCGAAGGCCGCCGCTCATGAAAGGAACGGATACGGCCGGCCGCCGTTTCCAGGGCATCTCGCAACCCTGCGGGCAGCGATTCCAGTGCCTCGTCGATCTCGCTTCGCGAAACCTCGAAGGCATCCGGGGCGCTTCCTTCCAACAGCCGGGCATAATGCCTTACCGAATCGTCCCCGTTTTCCCGGACGTCATCGATGATTTTCGCAACCGCCTGTTCCGCCGTGAGGGCCTCGTCGAACAGTTCCCGGTTCCGTTCTTCGATTCCGGAATCCGAAGCCGTCTCGTTCACCGGCCGCCGCTTCAGGATGCTCGACCCGGCCTCGTCGGGGGTCAGTATCCGGATGTTCATTGTTCCTCTCCGGTCATATCAAGCCGGTCAAGCCGGCTGCGCCGACGCGGGTCTCAGCGGCTCAAGCGCCTCGAGAATGGGACCGCAGCCGAATTTCACGCAGTCCGTCGCAGGGAGGCCGGTTTCCTGTCCTACCCGATCCACCTCCCGCCTGGCGTCGTCCATGGACATGCCGAAACAATTCAACGATACCGCAACGACCCGGCAGGGAAACAGCGGCCGGGCAATGGTCTCGTGAGCGTGGATCATCTCCTCGTAGGTCGGCACGTCCACGGGCAGGTTGCGCATCACGTCCCTACCCGGCTGGTGGCACAGCACCAGGGCCTGCGGCGCCGCGCCGTGCAGCAAGCCCAGCGATACGCCCGAATAGGAAGGATGCAGGATGGTACCCTGCCCTTCGATGACCAGCAGTTCCCGGTGCTTTCGTTCCAGCACGAGTCTTTCCGCCGCGCCCGAGATGTAATCCGCCGCCACGGTATCCACCGCGATACCCGATCCCGCGATCATGATGCCGGTCTGCCCGGTGGCAACGAACTCGGCGTCCCATCCGGCCTCGCGGGCCGCGCGGTCGATCTCGATCGCGGCGATCTTCTTGCCGATGCTGGAATCGGCGCCGACGGTCAGCACACGCAGGTTGGCGAGGCCGTGGACCAGGTGCCGCCCCACGTCCAGGTCGTCGGGCGGCTGCCGCACGTCCCACAGCCGCACGCCTTTCTGTTCGGCGTGCCGGGCGAAGGCCTCGTCTTCGTTCAGAAAAGTGTGGAGCCCGTTTACCACCTCGAGCCCGTGCCCGATCGCCTCGTGGATGACTGCCCGCCAATCTTCCGGCAGGACGCCGCCGGGCGTCGCGATCCCGATGACCAGCGAAGTCGGGTCAAACGCCAGCGCGTCCCGCAACGTCGCCACGACCGGAATGCCCCGCCCGATCTCGAGCAGGTCTTCCAGCTTCCTTCCGGCGTGCACGCTGTCGAGCACCGCCACGGTTTCCTCGGGCTTGTAGCGGATCAGCGACGCGGCCGTCTTGGAGGAGAACGTGCCCAGCCGCCCCTCCGTGAGAATGACCATTCTCCTGGGTTCCATGTTCCGGTCGATCCTCAGCTCAGCGATACCACGCGCCCGGATTCCAGGGATTCCGTGGCGGCGTCCAGTACCTTCATCAGGTCCAGCATTTCTTCCGGCTTGACGGCGAGTTCCTCCCCGCGGTCCAGCACGGCCGCTATATTACAGTAGTAGTCCACCCAACTGCCGTTCACCGGGTCCAGGGTCATTTCCACCGCCTCGCCGTCCCGCTCCACGGCGACCCGGACGCGGTCCTCCGGCGCCTCCTCCGCGGACTCGATCATACCCTTCTTCATCCAATCCTCCTGGGGATCCAGGCCGTTCTTGACCAGGGAACCCCGGGTGCCCAGCACGTACCAGTGGGGCTTGGAGATATGGGACAGATTGCTGATTTCCATGCGGTACTCCGCGCCGTCTTCGAAATAGAGGGTGCAGGTGACATGATCTTCAATGTCGCCTTCCCACCGGTGTTTGTGTCCCTTGCAGTGCACCGCCACGGGACGGGCGGACAGCAGTTGCAGCCCCTGGTCGATCAGGTGGGCGCCCCAGTCGTAGAGCAGGCCCCCGCTTTCCGCCCGGCTCGTCCGCCAGCCTCTGGATGCCCGGAAACGATGCACTGCCCGCTCGACCAGGAAGGGATCGCCCAGCAGGCCGTCCTCCACCGCCTGGCGCACCGTCAGGTAGCCCCAGTCCCAGCGGCGGTTGTGGAAAACGCTGAGCATGACCCCGCGCCGGCGGCTGACCGCGATCATGGACTCGGCTTCTGCGGCCGACATGCACATGACCTTGTCGACGACCACGTGCCTGCCCGCTTCCATGGCCTCGATGGCCAGGGACGCGTGGGTATGATGAGGCGTGGCCAGGATGATCAGCTGAATATCGTCGTCCGCCAGGAGATCAGTCAGGGTCTCGCAGGTATCCACGGACCAGTCCCGCTTCGCCTGCGCCCGTCGTTCCGGATCCCGGCTGGCGATGGCAGTCAGTTTCAACCCATCGGTCCGCGAGACCAGATAGGCATGGAAGAAACGACCCGCCAGTCCGTAGCCCACGATGGCCGTTCGTATCATGATGTAAGCCCCGTACCCATGTCTGTCGACCCGGGCCTGTTCACTGAAGCCGCGCTAAACCAAAAACTGCGCCAAAACGGTCAGCCTACTCTGGTTTGCTCCGTCCGACGCGCAAGGCGATCACGCCAGCGCGCAAGGCGGTCGCGGCAGCCGTCCCGCCGATACCGCGGGAACAATATACGGGATGGACCGGATGCATGGCAAACGCCAATTGGACCGGGAAGGCGGGATAGAATGTGCGTGACAATCCGTCTGTGGGACGCTAAGTTGCCAGTTCGTTCGACCCTTTCCCATTCTGATGAAACGCGCACAGGATAACCACCCGAACCCGGGGTCTGGCCATGACAACTCCGCGACCTAACATCCTCTGCATACTTACCGACGACCAGGGCGTCTGGGCGGCGGGCTGCTACGGCAACCGGGAAATCCGCACGCCGAACATCGACCGGATCGCGGATACCGGGGTGCGGTTCGACCGGTTCTTCGTGGCCACGCCGGTATGCTCGCCCAGCCGCGCGACGCTGCTCACCGGCCGGATCCCCTCCCAGCACGGCGTACACGACTGGATTCGCGGAGGAAATGTCGGAGACGGCGCGGCATCGTATCTGGAAGGCGAGACCGCCTACACCGATGTACTGGCGGCCCACGGATGGAGATGCGGTCTCAGCGGCAAGTGGCACCTGGGCAACAGCACCCTGCCCCAGCACGGATTCTCCCACTGGTTCACCCACCAGTTCGGCGGCGGGCCCTACAATGACGCCCCCATGGTCAGGAACGGCGTCCCGGTCACTGAACCGGGATACGTCACGAACGTCATTACCGAAGACGCGCTGGCCTTTATCGACCGGCACGCCAACCAGGAGGCCCCGTTCTATCTGGGCGTTCATTACACCGCGCCGCACAGCCCGTGGACGGGCCATCCCCAGGACATCGTCGACTCCTACGACGACTGCCCCTTCGAATCCTGTCCCCAGGAACCCGTTCATCCCTGGGCGGGCGGCCTGACCCGCGAGAACATGGGAAACAGGGAAAGCCTGAAGGGCTACTTCGCGGCCGTCACGGCCATGGATCTCGACGTGGGCCGCCTGCTGGACCGGCTCGATCATCACGGCATACGCGAAGACACCCTGGTGATCTTCCTGAGCGACAACGGGTTCAGCCTGGGCCACCACGGGTTCTGGGGGAAGGGCAACGGTACGAATCCCCTGAACATGTACGAGAACTCCATACGGGTCCCCGCCCTGATCAGCCAGCCGGGGCGCCTGCCCCAGGGGATCGTTCAGCCGGCGATGTTCAGCGCCTACGATTTCATGCCCACGCTGCTGTCGTACCTGGACCTCCCGGTCCCCTGGGACCGCGATCTGCCGGGACGCGACGCCGTGGACGCGTGGACGGGGCAGACCGGACAGCCCGGCGCCGGCCGGGACCATGTCGTGGTCTTCGACGAATACGGCGGCACGCGCATGATACGTACCGAGACGTGGAAATACATGCACCGGTATCCCGGCGGACCGAACGAACTGTACGACCTGGTGAACGATCCGGACGAGCGCGCCAACCTCGCAGACGATGCCGGATACGCCGACAGGCGCAGATCGATGCGCGGCGAATTGGAGGACTGGTTCGAACGCTATGCAGACCCGGAGCGTGACGGCCGGTCCAGGCCGGTCACCGGGCTTGGACAATTGCGACCGGTCGGCGGGGCATGGGACGATGGTTCGCCAGCCTTTGAACCCCTCGAAGAGTGAAGGAGTCATGAATGGCAGACAGCAAAATCGCCGTAACGCTTTATACCCTGCGCGACTTCGTGAAAACGCCGGCCGATATCGCGAACACCTTGAAAAAGGTCAAATCCATCGGCTACGACCACATCCAGCTTTCGGCCCTGGGACCGGTCGACCCCGCGGAACTCGGCACCATGATTCGGGACGCCGGCCTGCACGTCTGCGCCACGCACGTACCTTTCGAACGGTTGCAGGATGAACTCAATGCAGTCATCGAGGAGCACCGTCTCTGGGGATGTGAGCATATCGCCGTCGGCTCCATGCCCAGGTCCTACTGGGACGATCCGGACGGGTTCTCCCGTTTTGCCGCGGACGCGTCAGTCGTGGCGACCAGGCTGAAGAAGGCCGGTTTGTCTTTCAGCTACCACAACCACCATACGGAACTCGTGCGGGTGGGCGGCCGGACCGGCCTGGCCATGCTCATCGAGGACAGCGACCCCGCCCTGTGCTTTGAGATCGACACCTACTGGATCCAGTACGGCGGGGGCGATCCGATTCACTGGATCGAACGGGTCCGGAACCGGTGCCCGGTCATCCATTTCAAGGATCTGGGCGTGTCGGGACGGGAACAGGTCATGGCCGAGATCGGCGAGGGCAACATGAACTGGCCCGGCATCGTCGCCGCCTGCGAGGCCGCGGGCGCACGGTGGTACGTGGTCGAACAGGACACCTGCGCCGGGGACCCCTTCGACAGCATCGCCATCAGCTATCGCAACATGACCGCCATGGGGCTTTAATTCCGATCCCGGTCATTTTGTAACTCCAGATATTCGTAACAGTATTCGCACTAGCCGCCGCGCCTTTCAATTCGAGGAAAAAATGATCGACCTTTCAGGCAAGACAGCGCTGATCAGTGGTTCGTCCCGTGGCATCGGCAAGGGCATTGCCCTCGAAATGGCCCGCGCCGGGGCGGACGTCACCGTCAACTACTTCCGCCACCGGGAAGATGCCGAGGGCGTCGCGGACGAAATCAGACGCATGGGCCGGCGGGCGATCGTCGTCGGCGCGGACGCATCGGACCGTACCGCGGTGGACGACATGGTGGATCGGACGGCGAAGGAACTCGGCAGCCCCGATATCGTCGTGGCGAACGCCTATTATTCGAAACGGGAGCCCTTTCTCGAGATGGACGTGGATGAGATGCGGAAGACCTACGATGTCAGCCTTTTCGGCGCCTTTCACATCGCACAGGCCGGCGCCCGGAAGATGGCGGCAGGAGGAAAGGGCGGCAGCATTCTCTTCATCAGTTCGGTCATGTCCTTCCTGCCCTTCCCAACGTCTCTGTCCTATTCTTCCGCCAAGGCCGGCATGAACCACATGGCAGCCATCATCGCCCTGGAGCTGCTGGAACACCGCATCCGCGTGAACGTAATCGAACCCGGATGGACCGACACGCCGGGCGAGCGCCAGTACTCGACGGAGCGGGAATTGGAGGAAGGGGGCAGGAGACTGCCCTGGGGCAGGATGGGTACGATCGAGGACCTGGGCAGGGCCGCCACCTTCCTGTGTTCCGACGCGGCGGACTATATTACCGGAGAAGTCCTGCGCGTCGACGGCGGGTTCTGGCTCAAGCGCGGCACGGCCTCCATCCAGGAGTAACTCCCTGCGCCACCGGGCCCGACCGGGCATGACCAAGCATGACCGTGAATCCCATTTCCCTTAAAACGTCAGTTCTGGGCCTGGCCTTCGCCTGCTGCGTTGCCTTCTGGGGACAGTACGCCTCCGCACAGCTGAGCTACAACTATCTGACCTTCCCCCAGATGCCGCTGTGCCTCCTCATTCCCTTCCTCGTTCTCGTCCTGCTACCGAACCTGCTGGTCCGCTCCCTGTCTCGGGACGCCGCGCTGACCAGGCCGGAACTCCTGGTCATCTTCGCCATGGGACTGATCGCGGCCATGGTGCCGGACTGGGGCATGGTTCGCTATCTCATCAGCGTAATCACCGCGCCCTATTACTTCGCGAGCCCGGAGAACCAGTGGGAGGCCCACTTTTTCGCCTACCTGCCGGAATGGGCCGTCATTCCCAATGACAAGGGCCAGGTCTCCGATTTCTTCGCGGGACGACCCTCCGGCGCGCCGATACCGTGGCAGGAATGGATCGTGCCGCTCTTCTGGTGGATGTCCGCCCTGGGTACCCTGCTTTTCGTAGGCGCCTGCCTGGTCGTGATATTCCGGAAACAGTGGGTGGAACACGAACGCCTCCGGTTCCCCATGGGCGAGGTGATCGTCCGTCTGCTCGAAACCGAAGGGAACACCCCGGGAAGGTGGCCTGCGCTTTTCGGCAACCGGCTGTTCCAGATCGGCCTCCTGGTCTCCCTCTCGATCATGACGTGGAACATCATCGGGTTCTGGGACGTGCTTCCCCACATCCCGCTGCCCGGGCCTGTATTCAACGTGGTCATCGATCCTTCCTTTCCGCCGATCGCCATCCGGCTCGTGCCCTATGTCCTGTGCTTCGCCTTCTTCATCAACGTCGAGATCCTGTTCAGCGTCTGGTTCTTCCAGGTGCTCGTCATCCTGGAAACCGGCCTGCTCAACCGTTTCGGCGTGATCTCGCCCGCCGAGACGATCGTGCCCCGGGGACTGGTGTCCATCCAGTTCTGCGGCGGCCTGATCATGTTTGCCCTGATCGGGTGCTGGATGGCGCGGCGCCACATCCGGAACGTCCTGCGTAAATCGCTGGGAAGGGAGAGCGATCTGCGGGACGAAAATGAACTGTTCTCCTACCGGACGGCGGTCTTCGGACTGATCCTGGGCGTGCTCTTCATGATCGCATGGCTACACGCCATCGGCTTTACCATACCGGTCGCCCTGCTCTTCCTGTTCTTCCTTCTGGTGTTTTATTTCGGGATCGCGCGCGTGCTCGCCGAGGCGGGCCTGATCAACCTCGACCTGCCAATCAACGCCCACGCCTTCACTGTGGGCATGGTGGGTTCGGCCAACCTGTCCGGGCCGACGCTGACCGGCCTCGGACTGACCAACGCCTTCGCCCGGAACTGGCGGACCTTCACCATGGTCGGCCTCTCGCACGTCGCCTGGTGGCGGGACTACCTCGGTCAGAACCGGGGACGGCTGTTCCTGCTGATGTGTCTCGCTTTCGCCGCCGCCACGGCGATCTCCACGGGATACGTCATCTACTCGGGTTACACAGATGGCGCCGACAACCTGCATATCAACCTGCGCAACACGGGGAACCTGTTCTTCGACCTCGTGGTCAAGTGGATGAAGAACGCCACGCAGATCACCTCGCTCGAAGTGCTGTTTCTCGCGGCGGGCATGGGGGTGAGCCTGTTGCTGGCCCTGGGCAGGTACCTCTTCTACTGGTGGCCGCTTAATCCCATCGGTTTCGCCATCGGGGCTTCGGCGCCCATACGGGGCGCCGTGTTCACCTTCTTCGTGGCCTGGCTCGTACAGGTCATCCTGCTCCGTATCGGCGGCGTCAACCTGTACCGGAAAGCCCAACCCCTGTTCCTGGGCATGCTGGTCGGCTACGTCATAGGGGTCCTGGCGGCCTATATCGTCGATACGTTGTTTTTTCCCGACACCCCGCACATCGCGGAGATCTTCTAGTACGACGCTGTCGTGATGCCGGTTTCCAGCACGACAGGCAGGCGATCACCGAGGTGTTTCGGGACCGCCTCGCCCGCCGTTCCCAGTCGACCTACCAGTTGTGCACGTTATGGCCCTGGCCGGGAAACCAGATAACGTCCACCACGAGGGAAAGGGCCACCCCCGCGGCATATCCCAGCAGCACGCCGATCACGGCCGGCTGCATCTTCCGGTACATTTCGAACCCCCCCAGCCGCATCAGAAGCGATTTGACCAGCCAGATCATAAAGACCGATGTGATTTCGAGATTGATAATGTCCGTGTAGGCCACGGTGTAACCGATGGGGTGGAGGGGCCAGGCGGGAAAATGATAGTGCAGGGCGAAGAGCACCCCAGTGATCGCGGCGCCCAGGAGCAGAAAGTAGATTTCCTCGTAGGAAAGGGTGAAGGGGTTGTTGAGCCACGTGACCAGTTGGTTGTAGAAAAGATCTGCCTTCAGGGGCGCGAAATCGTGGGCGCCGGTTCCCGTCGCCCCCGCGTAGATCGTGTAGCCATTGGTGACGAGAAACGTGAGCGCCAGCAGGACGCACACCGCGCCGAACAGTCCTCTCCTGGCGCCCATGAATCCGTCGGCGGCCTTCAGGCCGTGCATCACCGATGAAAGTCCGATGCCCCGGTGATTGTGGGATATGGTGTGGGTAAGCCCCAGGGCCGTCAGATTCGAAGCGGACAGGTTGCGCGAACCCAGGACGGCCACCGTCATATCATTGGAGTTTACCGGCAGATCGAGGAATACGAGTCCTGTCTCGGCGACGATGCGGGTCACCCCGATATAAAGGGCCAGCGTGATCACGAGAAGCAGGACGGCCACGTCGACCGACATACCCATGCGGTTCAGCCAGAACAGGAGGTAGCTGAGGCCGCCCACCACGCCAAGCACCGCCGCGCGATAGGACATCAGTTCCGTAGAGTCATCGAGTTCCGCGGATCGTCCGGTAGCCTTGAGCCAGACTGCCTTCAAATGGTGTCTCGCCACCCAGATTCCCCAGAGCACGAAAACCCAGAAACCGCCGAAATGCTGCGTCTGTACGATGAACCCCGCTCCGCCGCCCACACCGGAGGCCGAAATGCCGAGCTGGTTGAGCAGGCTTATTTCCGTTAACGCCAGCAGGTGGAAGACCCAGATGCTCATCAGCACCTTCAGATCGGCGAAGAAGGCGAAACACATCATGAAGATATTGAACTGTACTTCCGTCGGGGGAATCGAGGAAGCAAGCTGGATCTTGGTTCGAAAAGCGGCCCCGATGGGTATGGCGGGTACGCCGCCAAAATAACTGACGCAGTTCCAGGCCAGCAGGGCGAAGGTGATCCCGAATCCCACCTGGAAGTACCTGTTTCTGATGAATTCAGGAACAGGACCGCCCCTTGTCGTCTGGGCGATCAGCATCACGGGGATATGCACCGCGGGGAATGCCAGGCGTTCGTGCTCCACCCACTGCCTGCGGAAGATCACCGCGATACATGCCATGACCACGAACAGCGCCGCCAGCATGCACATCCACCAGAACAGAGGAACGAGCCAGTCGAGCCACAGGTGCAGACTCTGGCCGGTGCCCTCGTAGAAACCCCGCGCAGCCCCCAGGTCGTCGCGGACGACCAGCCATCCCGGGAGGTGGGCGAAGAAGGATTCCGCCCAGCGGTTTTCCTGTGTGGCGTAGTAATAGGGAGAAGCCAGAATGCCGAGAAAGTAATCCACGAAAGCCTTGCCCGGGATCGTCGACGAGACGAGGCAGAAGAAGAAGAGCCCGGAAAGCTCGCTTGCCGTGAACGCCCGGCCCGGCCGCCAGTATCGCAATGGGAGCTGAATGCAGCAGATGACCAGCAGGAAGGATATGAGTGCGGCGATCGAGATGTGGCTGAGCGTCAGCCGGGGCCCGTGCATTACGTAGTTGGTGTGCGGGGTCCAGATCGCGATGAAAACGGCCAGCACGGCCCCCAGGATCAATGTGCGCGGCGTCAGGCCGGTTGAGGTGCGGGCGACGGGAGCTTCTTGAGAAGGGCCGGACGACATTTCCAGGTGCGGTTTCCTATTCTGCGTGCGTGTCAGGACGCCTTCGCGTCCGCGGACCATGCCTGCGTGTTCACGTGCCGTGTCTCGAATCTGGCCTTCAATATAGCGCGGCGCCCCTGGATCCGGCCATTGTTTTATCCCTCGGAAAACCGCGGGGCTGCTTACCGAAACCACGGGGGTTGCGGCGACATTTTTCTATTGCATTACAGCCACCGTTCATCTAATTTGCGCTAATGTGTTTTGTCTGTGAAATTCAGCCGTTTCAAATACTGGTTTCTAGAGGATAACCTATGTCGACAACCGGTGTTACGCTGAAGACGAGCGGTTTCGGTCAGACGCGCCGCAGAGACGCGTGGTGGGTGCAACAATTACTGACGCTCGGCGTATTCTCCGCCTTTGTCGTCTACTCCACGTGGGCGGCCTTTCAGGGTGAGTTCTACGCCTGGGGACCCTATCTTTCGCCTTTCTATTCTCCCGAGATCTTCGGCAGTTCGTCCCATGCCCTGTTCGGTCCCAAACCCGAATGGTGGCCTGCCCTGCTCCCCTTTTCACCAGCCTTCCTGATCCTGTGGGCGCCGGCGGGATTCCGGATCACCTGCTACTACTACCGGGGCGCGTACTACAAGGCATTCTGGGCCGATCCTCCTTCCTGCAGCGTTTCCGAACCGAGGAAGAAGTACCGGGGGGAACAGTCCTTTCCGCTGATACTTCAGAATATCCACCGGTACTTTCTCTACCTGGTGTTCATCATCTGGATCTTCCTGTGCCAGGACGCATGGAAGGCCATGTGGTTCACGGATGTATCGACCGGTGAAACGACATTCGGCATCGGCGTCGGAACCCTCGTGCTGACCCTGAACGTTATTCTCCTGGGCGGCTACCAGTTCGGCTGCCACTCCCTGCGCCACCTGGTCGGCGGAAACCTGGATCTGCTTTCGAAAGCGCCCGTGCGGCACGCGAGTTACAACTGTGTCTCGTGCCTGAACAGGAAACACATGACATGGGCCTGGCTCAGCCTGGTCTGGGTCGGTTTCGCGGACATATACGTACGCCTCGTGGCCATGGGCGTGTGGACGGATTGGAGAATCCTTTGATGATCGATTGGAGCATCCTTTAATGGCGGAATATCAGCTACACGAACATGACGTTCTCGTAATCGGCGCCGGCGGCGCCGGACTCCGGGCCGCGATCGAAGCCTCGGCGGCCGGGGTATCGGTCGGACTCGTCTGCAAGTCCCTGCTGGGCAAGGCCCACACGGTCATGGCCGAAGGCGGGGTGGCGGCGGCGCTGGCCAACGTGGACGATCGGGACGGCTGGAGCGTCCATTTCGCCGACACGATGCGGGGCGGCCAGTACCTGAGCAACTGGCGCATGGCCGAGCTGCACGCCAGGGAAGCGCCCGACCGCGTCCGGGAGCTGGAAGCCTGGGGCGCCCTGTTCGACCGGACGGCGGACGGCCGCATCCTGCAACGGAATTTCGGCGGACACAAGTACCCCCGTCTCGCCCACGTGGGCGACCGGACCGGCCTGGAGATGATCCGCACCCTCCAGGACTTCGGCATCCACCAGGGCATGGAAGTGTACATGGAACACGCCATCGTGGCCCTGTTGAAGGACGGCGACCGGGTCGTGGGCGCCTTCGGCTACGACCGGGAGCGGGGACGGTTCCGCGTGTTCCGCGCGAAAGCAGTCGTCCTGGCCACGGGCGGGATCGGCCGGGCGTTCAAGATCACGAGCAACAGCTGGGAATACACGGGAGACGGACACGGTCTGGCCTACGATGCCGGGGCCGCGCTGCTGGACATGGAATTCGTCCAGTTCCATCCGACCGGCATGGTCTGGCCGCCCAGCGTCCGGGGCATCCTGGTCACGGAAGGCGTTCGCGGCGAGGGCGGCGTCCTGACGAACAGCGAAGGCAACCGGTTCATGTTCGACGACATCCCGGACCTGTACAAGAACTCGACGGCGGACAGCCCCGAAGAGGGCTGGATCTATACGCAGGGAGACAAGGAAGCCCGCCGGCCGCCCGAACTGCTTACGAGGGACCACGTAGCCCGGTGTATCGTGCGGGAAATCAGGGAAGGCCGCGGATCGCCCCACGACGGGGTCTACCTCGACATTTCGTGGATCAGGGAGAAGCTCTCCAACGCCGAAGAGCATATCAAGCGCAAGCTGCCGAGCATGTACCACCAGTTCAAGCAACTGGCCGATATCGATATCACGAAGGAGGCCATGGAAGTGGGGCCGACGACCCATTACGTGATGGGGGGCGTACTCGTGGACGCCGACACGCAGATGACAACCGTGCCCGGCCTTTTCGCCGCCGGGGAATGCGCGGCGGGTCTGCACGGCGCCAACCGGCTGGGAGGCAACTCTCTATCCGACCTGCTGGTATTCGGACAGCGCGCCGGAAAGTACGCGGCGGAGTTCGCTCAGGAAAACGCGAATGGGACCATCGATGACGGCCAGGTCGATGCGGCCGTGCGCGAGACCCTGGCGCCCTTCGACCGCGAGCAAAGCGGCGAGAATCCCTTCGACATCCAGTACGAACTGCAGGACCGAATGCAGGAGCTGGTCGGCATCGTGCGCAACGAAGGAGACATGCAGAAAGCGCTGGAAGTTATCGACGAACTCAGACACCGGGCAGAGAAAGTCTCCGTCATCGGCAACCGGGAATACAACCCCGGCTGGCACACCGCGCTGGATCTGAAGTTCCTGCTGATCGTGTCGGAGGCGGTGGCCCGGGCCGCGCTGGAAAGGAAGGAGAGCCGGGGCGCCCATTTCCGCGAGGACTACGAAGACAAGGACGAGGCCTTCGGCAGCGTAAACATCACCCAGCACAAGCACGCCGACGGCGAAATGGTGATCAACCGCGTTCCGGTCAAACCGCTTCGGGAGGACCTGGCAGCGATCATCGAGGAGAACAGATAATGGCGACGGCCAACTTCCGAATCTGGCGAGGCGATGGTGAGACCGGCGGGTTCGAGGACTACTCCACCGAAATCGACGAAGGCATGGTGGTGCTGGACGCGGTGCACCAGATACAGGCGGAGTCGGCCCCGGACCTGGCGGTACGCTGGAACTGCAAGGCCGGCAAGTGCGGCTCCTGTTCCGCCGAGGTCAACGGAAACCCGAAGCTGATGTGCATGACGCGGATGAGCGACCTGCCCGAGGACGAAGCCATCACCATCGAGCCGATGAAGGCCTTCAAGACCATCCGCGATCTCGTCACGGACGTGTCCTGGAACTACGAGGCCAAGATGAAGG
>JAJEHX010000043.1 GCA_022823465.1 Candidatus Latescibacterota bacterium | reverse complement strand
ACCGCCTGATCAAGCGCGGTATAAGCCTCGGCGTCCTCCTCCTTGCTGGTCAGGATGTGTCCGCCGACGTGCACGTTCAGTTCGACCATGTATCGGTATTTTTCCTGTGAGACAATAAGATCCGCGCTCAGGATATTGTCGCTGTAACGGTTCAATCTGTCCATTTCTCTGTCCGCGTGCTGCTTGTATGCGTCTGCCAGTTCGCAGTGGCGGGCTGTCATGGTTTTCTGCACGGTCGCCTCCCTTCACTGTGTCGCCTTGCGGGTCAGGTCCTTCGGAACAGGTTAGATCCTTCTGCGCATCCGCGCTATGGGTATACCCAGGTTCTCGCGGTATTTCGCCACGGTCCGCCTTTTGATCTGCACGCCCTCCTTCGATCGCAGGATCTCCTCGATGGCCTGGTCACTCAGCGGCGCGTGCTCGTCTTCCTCCTCGATGATCCGGGCGATCCGGTCCTTGACCGTCTTTGTCGCCAGCTGGCCGCCCGGGGCTTCGTCGGTTTTCGCCGATGACTTCTTCTGTAACCTGCCGTCGAAGAAAAATCTCAGCGCGTAAATCCCCCTGGGAGTCTGTATATACTTGCCCTGCGTGGCCCGGCTTACGGTCGTCACATGCAAACCCACCTCGTCCGCGACCTCCTGCAGAATCATTGGCTTGAGACGGGACAGGCCCGAATCCAGGAATGCACGCTGCGCTTTGACAATGCAGTTCGTGACTTTCAACAGGGTAGACCGCCGTTGTTCAATGGAATTCACGAAGTGGTTCGCCTCGGTCAGTTTCCGTCGCACGTACCGCCGGTCTTCTTCACTGGAATGCGCACTCCGGCTCAGTATGGCCTGGTAGGCGTGGCTGACACGGACCCTGGGCAAGTTGCGGTCGTTGAGGTACACGACGTATTCTCCCTCCATCTTTTCAACGACCAGATCGGGATGTATGGAGATTACGGATGAGTCGCCGAGGGCCAGCCCCGGGTGTGGATTGAGCCCCGAGATCACATTCAGGGCGTCCCCAATGTCTTCCTGGGATGCCCGGGTTTTCTTCCGGATTACCGCGACGCGCCGCTGCTTCACGTCCCGCCAGTGTTCCGATATCATCCTGTATGCGAGCGATTCACGCAAGTTCAGCGCATCCAGCTGCAACATCAGGCACTCCCGCAGGTCCCGTGCGCCCACGCCGGTTGGTTCGAGAGTCTGCACGACCTTCAGAACCCGCTCCGCCTCATCGAAAGGCACTCCCGACTCCAGCGCCAGGTCCTGTAACGGGACGTCGAGAAGGCCGCTGTCGTTCAGGTTGCCGATCAGGTATTCGCCTATTTCGCGGGCACGGGCGGAAAGTTCGAGGAGATGCAACTGCTCGACGAGGTGCTGGGTAAGCGTTGGCCCCGACTTTCCCTCACGTTCAAGGATATGCTGGTCTTCCCGCTTTTCGGTCTCCTCGCGGGAATCCATCTGGTTGTACATGCCGTCGCGTATATAGGCATCCCAATCGATTCCGTCCCGGTCAGGCGACATATCCCCGGAATCTTCCTCGCGCGCAGGGTCCGATTCCTCCGCCAGCGGTTCCCCCGCGGGACCGTCCTCTGATCCGCCTGGTTCGCCCGTCTCTTCCTCCATTTCCAGCAACGGGTTTTCCTCGATTTTCTCCTTGATCTCCTGCTCGAGTTCCACCGTGGTGAACTGCAGCAGTTTGAGCGAATACATCAACTGGGGAGAAAACTGCTGTTTTGTCTGCGGCTGAAGTTGGATTTCCATGGGTGTGTCTTCCGATCATTCCAGACGGAATCGCTCGCCGAGGTAAATGCGGCGTGCTTCGGGGTCGTCGGCAAGGTCTTCGGCCGTTCCGGACAGATAAATGCGGCCGTCGGCCATTATATAGGATCTGTCCGTTATCTGCAAAGTCTCCCGGACCATGTGGTCCGTTACCAGGATACCCAGCTTTCTTTCTTTCAGGCGTCCGATGACTTCCTGAATATCCTCCACTGCAATAGGGTCGATTCCGGCAAAAGGTTCATCGAGCAGGATGAACTTCGGTTCGGTAACCAGAACCCGGCTGATCTCTGTTCTTCGCCGTTCGCCTCCCGAGAGCGTGTAAGCTCTATGCTTGGCCAGATGCGCAATGCCGAAATCCTCCAGCAAAGCCTCCATCTTCTCGCGCCGGGCCTTGCGGTTCAGGGGCAACGTCTCGAGAATGGACATCAGGTTCTGCTCCACCGTCATCCGCCGAAAGATCGAGGGTTCCTGGGCCAGATAACCAATCCCGACGCGTGCCCTGCGGTACATCGGCCACCGCGTGATATCCCTTTTCTTCCCGGTTTCCCGGTCATCGATGAGCACCCGTCCGGACCCCGGTTTGACCATGCCTACCATCATATAGAACGAGGTGGTCTTCCCTGCCCCGTTGGGACCGAGCAGGCCGACCACCTCGCCCTGGTCTACGCGTAAGCTCACATCGTCGACGACGCGGTGATTCTGATAGGACTTTACCAGGTTCTCAGCCAGCAGGCACTGCACGAGCCCTCCGCTTTCAACGGTTTCCGTTCTCGTCTTCCGGTGTGAGATAGGTACCGTCCACACCGCCGTCCGCGTTCACCTTGACCGGTTCTCCGCCATCCAGCTCGATCACGATTTCTTTCGCCCGGACCACGTTATGGCCGGCCGGTCCACTTTCGAGGGCGGACGGGTTGTAGGAACTCACCGCGTTTCCCTGGGCTGTGATCGTCCTGACCGATTCGCCCTCGAAGTCCACGACCATGCTACGGCCTTCTATAGTGCTGCGGTTCGTGCCTTCCGTGTCTTCGCCGGCATAGGAACCCTTGGCGTTTCCGGTGACAACGGCTCTCGAAACCCGGCCGTCAACAAGTTCGAGCACGATTTCATCCCCCGCGATCTCACTGTGGGCGCTTCGGATCACGGGATTGCTGAGTAGTTCGATCTTCTGGCCTTCGCTGTCGTATCGCAACGTGTCGCAAAGTCCCTCCAGCGAACCTTTCACTACTTTGACAGAATCGAACACGTCGGCGGCTCGATTATCGAATGCATAGGTCATGTCTTGCCCCGTCACCTCGATATCGGTTTCATCGTTCTCCTGGCGCTTGACCAACCGGGGTTCGCCGCTGAATCGCGCGCTTTGCGTCGACTTGAGATATTCCGCCTGTTCGCAGTAAATCGTCACGCCTTCCCCTTCGTCCACCACGACGACGGAATCCATCGCCAGCGCCTTCAGCAGGGTGTTGGATTCCGTGAAGTAATACTCGAGACGACGGCCCTCGATGTTTATCCGGCTTTCGTCCTGCTGCCAGGCCATATCCGGCTCGCCCGTCGCAACTGCGCGGTGAGGCTCCTGCGTAAAGACCATGCGAGCCCCTTTCAGCACCACGCCGTCCAACTCGTCGTCGAGTCTCACACGACCCGCAGCGACGGCTCTTTCATCGTTCTCATAATAAACCGCGGCGTCGGCGTGAAGCGTGCTGGCCTCGCGAATCATACGTACGTTTCCGGTAAGATGCACGATTCCGTTTAAGCGATCATAACGTACCCGGTCACTGGTCAGCACGGTGTTTCCGTGCAAGAGCTTCACAGAACCGGACAGGTCGAAGATTTCGTCGGCACCGGTGGCTTCGATGCTCCCCGCTTCTTCGATTCGCACGGGCTCCCGGCGTTCCTGCCCTGTCGCCCGTGGAACGAAGAGCGCAGCGATACAGCAGACCGAAATCAGCAACTTGACGTACTCGCTTCTACGATACAATATACCTGAATTCCGGCTGGACGTCAAGGACGGGCCCCCTTGCGAAACAGCAGCCGAAGCGACGCGCGGCAACCCGGTCACTTCGACTGTACATCCGGCAGAAACCGGCCTTTGATGTCGCGGCGAATGATCCAACGACGCATGCCCGGATCGGCTTCGAACCCATCGCCTGTAAGGACATCCGTTTCCCTGGTCAACCGAACGGCGGCTTCCGTTTCGATGAGGTTCTCCGCGTTCACCCAGGTCAGAGAATCGGTTTCGAGGGTACCGCGCTCCATGCTGCGGACGGTTACGCCGCCCCTTACGCGCAGGTCATGGGTCAGCCCGTCGATATCGCCCCGCTCGGCTTCGAGTGTCGAGGACAGGCTGCCATCTTCTTCGTAGAATTCGACGTAGACACCCCCATCCATGACGGTAACGTTCGTTGCTGAATAATATAGACGGTGGCCTGCTCTGATCGTGGCTTCCTGCCGGCCGTGCCGGCTCAGGTAGATCGTCGTGTTCCATGCCTCCTGATCCGGCAGGACATCCTGCGTGCCGTTCTCCACTGCGGTTTGATCGACGGGTCGGCACGCGGCCGAGCATATTACTATAACCGTGAACAAGGACGACAACCAGAAGCGGGCGTGCCGTTCTGCGTCGCGAAACTTCAGGTGGGGCCGGATCCGGGAGACATGCGAAGTCGGCATGCCTGAATATACTTTACATTGCCCGGTCGGGCAAGATCAAGTTGTGGGTTGAGCACTGCGTCAAGCACGTTCAGGCCTGCCTGGACGCCTTCCACCGGTCGTGCATCCATACCCACTGGGCCGGCGCCCTCCTGATGAGCCGCTCCAGTTCCGCCGTATACGCGCTCGTCGTCGTTTCCACGTCTTCCGGAGCCTTCCCGGCGGACCGAACGGGCGGGCGGACCGTTACGAGGTGGGTATCGTCCGCCAGTCGATGAATGGCCATGGGGACGATGGGCGCGCCGGCCCGGTCTGCCAGGATGGCGGGTCCGGTGGGGGTTCGGGCGGGCCTGCCGAAGAAGGGCACCTCGATGCCGGCTCCCCGGGTATCCTGGTCCACAAGGAGCCCGACAACGTGCCCCTTCCTCAGTGCGCGAAGTACGGCTGGCGCGGCCCGGTCGCGGCTGACGACGTGCAATCCGCCGCGCTCCCGGTTTTTCAACAGGAGCGCGTCCAGCCTGGGATCATAGAGGGGTGCGGCGACGACGGTAACGGTGAAGCCTTTGAGGGCAAGGAACGTGCCCATCAGCTCGAAGTTGCCCAGGTGGGCGCTTACGGCTACTACGCCTCTTCCCTCGCCATAGGCAGATTCCAGGTGTGAAAGTCCCTCGGCCCTGACCAGGCCGTCCACGTTCTCTGCCGTGACCCCGGGCAGACGGGCGACATCGACGACATTCCTTCCCAATTCCCGAAACACGGACCTGCCCAGTTGCCTGATCTGGCCGGGGGACCTTTCGTCGCCGAAGGCCAGCGTGAGATTGACAAGGGCAAGGCGCCGGGAATCACGGGCGACCAGGTAGGACAGGCCACCCACCCACCCGCTGACAGACAAGGCCATCCGTCGCGGCAGCACGTTCATCAGCCCGATGAAGGCGCGCGTCGCGTGGTAGACCGCAGCATTGCGAAGGCGTTTGATCAGGGAGGGCACGAATGCACCTGAATACGACTCAAGAAGCCGCGTGGGGCCGGACGACCTCGTCGATCGCCATCAGTCTTTCCAGCAGGGGTTCCAGGCGATCAAGGGGCAACATGCTCGCGGCGTCGCAAAGCGCCTCGGAAACACGGGGATGGGTTTCGATGAAAACGGCGTCACATCCCGCGGCCACGGCCGCGCGGGCGAGGGGCTCGATGAACTCGGGCGTCCCGCCGCTCGCGTCGCTGCTCGGACGTCCGTAGAGGCGCACTACGTGGGTTGCGTCGAAAACCACGGGGTATCCCGTCCGGCGCATGATGGCCAGCGACCGCATGTCGGCGACCAGGTCGTGATATCCGAAAGAGGCGCCGCGTTCCGTCAGGAGAATCTTCCTGTTGCCGGCACTTTCTATCTTGGACACGACCGAGGCCATGTCCCCGGGCGCAAGGAACTGTCCCTTTTTCACGTTTACGGTCTTTCCGGTGCGGGCGAGGGCCAGGGTCAGTTCCGTTTGCATGGACAGGTGCGCGGG
The DNA here is from genome assembly GCA_022823465.1 of Candidatus Latescibacterota bacterium. GTDB lineage: Bacteria > JAAXHH01 > JAAXHH01 > JAAXHH01 > JAAXHH01 > JAAXHH01. Next base: position 32,817 of record JAJEHX010000043.1, on the reverse strand, counting down.
AAGCTGCAGCATGTCGAGGACCTCCGCGGCCGCGTCCACTTCCTGCAGGCTGTGCACGTCCGAGAGCACCGGAACGCCCATTTCTCGAACCTTCCGGAGCATACGGAGCCCCTCCTCCAGGCCGGGACCGGTGTAATAGTCGACAGAGGAGCGGTTTGCCTTCGCGTAGGACGACTTGAATACGAGCGGGATTCCCAGGCGGCCGGATACTGCGATCAGGCGCTCGGCGGTTTCCATGACCACGGCTTCGCTTTCGATTACGCAGGGACCGGCAATCAGGGCCAGTTGCCTTCCTCCACCGATGGCGACGTCTCCGACGGCGACCTCTTTCATGATTTTCCTTCCTCGGCGGCCAGTCTTCGCTCCGCCTTTTCCAAGTCCTCCGGCACGTCGACTCCGAGCGGGGCGTAATCGGTCTCTTTCACCATGACGCTATAACCATGTTCGAGCGCCCGCAATTGCTCTAGCCGTTCGATGCGCTCCAGGGGCGTCGGTTCCATTCCGGCGAAGGCGAGCAGAAAATCCCGCCGGTAGCCGTATAGACCCACCGTATTATAGTACCGGTGTTCGCGCAGATAATCCTCGTCAGGCTGGTCGCCCGGCCAGGGTAGCGGCGACCTGGAAAAGTACAGCGCCCGCCCCCGCCGATCGAATAGGACCTTTCCCATATGCGGGTTGAGCAGGTCTTCCGGCCGGGTAATGCGGTGCGCCAGGGTAGACATGGGCAGGCCGGGATCGTCGAGCAAGGGCTGTACCACGGTATCGATGGCCTCCGGGGTGATCAGCGGCTCGTCACCCTGTATGTTGACGATCACGTCCGAATCCATCTCGCATACGGCCTCAGCCAGCCTGTCCGTGCCGCTCGGGTGATCGGGTGACGTCATGATGGGCTCGCCGCCGAACCCGCGCACCACGTCCGCGATACGCCGGTCGTCGGTCACGACGAACAGTCCGGTCAGGCGCCGCGCCCGCCTGGCCCGTTCGTAGGTATGCTGGATCATCGGTTTGCCCAGCAGGGTGGCCAGCGCCTTGCCGGGAAAACGCGTCGAAGCGTAGCGGGCCGGTATGAGCCCCGTGATTCTGGTTTTATCGGATGCCATCTCGCGTTCAGATCACCTTGGGGACCGTGAAATGACCCCGGTCCGAAGAAGGCGCGTTCCGCAGGGCTTCCTCCTGTGTCAGCGACGTACCCGCCTCATCACCGCGGAAGACGTTCTTCAGATTCAGCACGTGAGAAGTCGGCCCCACGCCGGACGTGTCGAGCGTATTGAGCTGCTCCATGTACGCGAGTATGGCATTCAGTTGATCCACAAGTTGTTCCCGTTCTTCGTCTGTGAACTTCAGGTGGGCCAGGGCCGCGACATGGTCTACATCCTTGACTGTTACCGTCATGGCTTGCCTCTTTGTATGCGTCTGTATGCGTCTGTATGCGCCCCTATCAGCCGGAGCGCCTGTTCAGATCATTTCCAGGGCCGCGTACTTGACGATCACCTTCTTGATCGTACCCGAAAACCGGATCGTCGCCCTCAGATCGTCCCCGCTTCCTGCGACCTGGATGATGCGCCCCTTGCCCCAGACGGGGTGTTTGACATCCTGACCCTGCGAGATCCGTACCCGGCCCATCGGCGTCTGCACGATCCTGGAGGACGTGGCGCCGTCTTCGAAGGGGGACTCTGAGGCCTTTTCCTCCGTGGACCACGACGACTGCGAGTAATGCCGGCTGGTACTCTCCCGGGCAATCAACTCGTCGGGAATCTCGTCGATGAAACGGGACTTCAGGGAAGCCGTCGTTCCCCCGTACATTCGTTGCATATTAGAACGAGTCCGCCGCAAATTCGCGCAAGTAATAAACAACTGTTTTTGTGTGCGTGTAATCCCCACATAGAACAGTCTCCGCTCTTCCTCCAAGTCTGCGAGGCTGTCCATAGACCGAGAGAGTGGAAACAGGCCTTCTTCCATCCCCGTGATGAAAACGATGGGGAACTCCAGCCCCTTGGCATTGTGCAGGGTCATTAGCGTAACGCAGTCCGCGGATTCGTCCCAGCGATCAACATCGGTCACCAGGGCGACTTCCTCCAGGAAACTGTCCAGACCGGCAATAGCCTGCCCTTCCTCGGGTCTTTCGGTCGCCTCTTCCAGGGCGGCCATCAGTTCGTTCACGTTCTGCACACCGACCTCGGCCTCCACATTTTCAACGGCTTCCATCTCCAGTGCCCGCAGATAACCTGTCTTCTCGAGCAGGCACCTTGCCGCTTCCGCGCCCGATATCTCGCTCAGCCGGGACCGGAGGCGAAGCAGGAACTCCCCCAGATCCGCGGCCGCGCGGGCGGCTTTACCTGAAACGCCCGCCTCGCCGGCGTGGAACAAGGCTTCCACATAGTCTATTCGACGTTCGACCGCCAGTTGCTCAATACGGCCGACGCTGACGGCGCCAAGGCCCCTGGCGGGCGTATTGACCATGCGGCGGAAACTGATGACGTCCCTGCCGTTTACAAGGATTTTCAGATAGGCCAGGACGTCCTTGACCTCTTTCCGTTCGTAGAAGCGGACGCCGCCGACGATCACGTAGGGCAGGCCGGCGCGTCGCAACTCTTCTTCCAGCGTCCGCGATTGCGCGTTGGTACGATAGAGCAGGGTGAAATCTCTCAGAACCCGGCCGGTTTCGTTACGCATTTCCTGGATCTTGCGGGATATCCACCGGGATTCGTCCCGGTCGTCCAACGTCTCGACAAGCCCGATCTTCTCCCCGGAAGGATTGTCCGTCCAAAGCTCTTTGCCCTTGCGTCCTGCATTGTTCCTGATGACCGCGTTTCCCGCCTTCAGAATCAATCCGGTGGAACGGTAGTTCTGTTCCAGGCGGACGACGCGGGCTTCGGGATAGTCCTTTTCGAATTCGAGGATATTGCGGATGTCCGCGCCGCGCCAGGCGTAAATGGACTGGTCGTCGTCCCCCACCACGCAAAGGTTCCGGTATTTCTGCGCCAACCTGTTGATCCACTCGTACTGGGCGCGGTTGGTGTCCTGGTACTCGTCCACCAGAATATACTGGAATCGTTCCTGGTAGCGGCTCAGCAGATCCGGATGGGTCGCGTATCCTACCGCCAGGCGCATGATGAGATCGTCGAAATCCAGCGCGTTGCAGTCTTCCAGAGCGCGCTGATACGCTTCGTAAACCCGCGATACCACCTGCTGTTCAAAGTGGTCCTTATACAGCTCTCTGTACTCGCTGGCAGAAATCAACTGGTCCTTCGCCCCGCTGATATGGCTGCGCACGGCCTTCGGTGCGTAACGTTTATCAGATATCCCAAGATCCTTCATCACCCTGCGGATCAAGGCCAGCTGATCCTCCCTGTCATAGATAGCAAAATCGCGTCGGAAACCCAGGATCTCCGCTTCCCTGCGGAGTATCCTTGTGGACAGAGTATGAAAGGTGCCCACCCACTGGGGAACGTCCCCCTGGCCGAGCATGCGGTCGATCCGGTCCTTCATCTCCGCGGCCGCTTTATTGGTAAACGTGACGGCCAGTATGTGGTAGGGATCGATGCCCAGTTGTTCGACGAGGTAGGCGATCCGGTAGGTCAACACCCGGGTCTTGCCGCTTCCCGCGCCGGCCAGTACCAGCAGCGGCCCATCGGCATAGGACGCGGCCTTTACTTGAGCGGGATTCAGTTCGCCAGCGAGGTTCATTCACCGTTCCCAAACGGCCGTGTGCGGGGATTGTCTATTCGGGCTTGAGCTTGCATCATCCATCTGGAATCTACGGTGAGCAGCGCGGAACCAAAATACACGTCCGAGAGAACCCCTGTCAATAGAATCATGGTACAAGCGACGACCGACGAAGGCCGTCCGAGGGAAAGATTCGTTGAATATCCGGGCTAGTCCGATATATTATGGCGATTCGATATATTATGATGGATCGATTTCTACATGCTGGATCGATTTCTACCTGTTCATCCGGAGCAGGCAGCACGGGATTACTGGTTATGCTGGACTGTCTGACGGAACGCGGCACCTTGCCCGCGGACGTTGAAGCGTTTGAAAATGCCCTGGCTTGCACGCCAAAGAGCCTGCACGGTCCACTGGGAACGCGATTCTCCGTTACTGAGCCGATCTATGTAGTGAGGGCTCCCGCACGACTGGACTGTATGGGCGGCATCGCGGACTACAGCGGTTCGCTGGTTTGCGAGATGACACTTGACCGGGCCGTTCTGATGGGCATCCAGGCCAGGGACGACCGAATGGTGGTCATCCACAGCGCGGGGGTGGAAGTACTGGGCATGTCGCCGGACGTTACGCTGGCGCTCGACGACGTGGCGCCCGGTCCGGGTACCGTAGACTACGATACCGTCAGACTGAGCTTCTCCAGGGCGCCGGAATCCGCCTGGGCGGCCTACGTCGCCGGGGCTTTCAGTGTACTGCAGGGGGAAGGGTACATGGATCGTTTCCCCCACGGGGCCACGATTGTCCTGGTGAGCGACATCCCGCTCAGGGTGGGTGTTTCCTCCTCAGCCGCGCTGGAAATCGCAGCCATGCATGGACTGAACCTGCTCTACGGCATCAACCTGGACGGGATGACGCTGGCCATCCTTTCCCAGAAGGTGGAAAACCAGGTGGTCGGCGCGGCCTGCGGCATCATGGACCAGGTCACCTGCGCCATGGGGACCCGGGGCCGCCTGCTGTCCCTGCTCTGCCAGCCCCATACCGTGCAGGAACAGATTCCGATTCCGGATGGCGTTCACTTTATCGGAATCAACTCCGGCATCCGCCGTGAAATCAAGGGGTCGAGGTATACGAACAGCAGAATCGGCGCATTCATGGGCCTGGCGATCATCCGGGATCATCTGCGGTCCGGCAACGGAACCACCGGGAGTCCCCACCTCCGCTACTTGTGTAATGTATCCACGACCGAATATGTGGATACCTGCCGGTCCCTGCTTCCATCGAACATCTCGGGCCGGACGTTCATGCGGCGCTACGGGGACACGCCCGATCCCGTGACGAACATTGACCCGGAGGCAGTGTACAAGGTGCGGAGTCGCGTGGAACACCCGATTTACGAACACCGAAGAGTGACTGGCTTTACCGAGCACATCCGTATGACTGGGATTTCGGAACGGCCGGGCCCTCTCGAGCAGGCTGGCAGGCTTATGTACGCCTCGGACTGGAGTTACACGCACCGATGCGGGCTCGGGGCTAAAGAAACGTCCTGGATCGTCAGAGAAATAAGAAAACTGGGCGTTGATGCGGGGTTCTACGGAGCCAAGATTACCGGCGGCGGAGCGGGAGGGACGGTCGCCGTCGCTGGAAACGATCTCATGTTCGACCACCTGGATCGTCTGCTTGAGCGCTACGGTGAAATGACGGGCATCGAGGCCGAACTCTTCACCGGGACTTCGCCCGGCGCGCTGGAGTTCGGGCACCGAGTCTATCGCATAACCTGAAGGGATTGCGGCGGGAATGCAGGAGCAGAAAGAGTTGAAACGCATACGCAAGGCGGTCATACCCCTGGCGGGACACGGCATCCGCATGATGCCGGCGACCCGCGCGGTACGCAAGGCGCTGTTCCCCATCGTGGACGTCCGGGGACGGGTACGACCCGTGTTGCAACTGATCATCGAGGAAGCGCTAAACGCGGAAATCGAGGAAATCGGCCTGGTGATCGCGCCGGAAGACGAGGCTCAGATAAGTGCCTACTTCTCGCGGCTGCCGGGCCCGTTAAAAAAGGTAATTGGAAATCGAAAAGAACTGCTGGAAGCAGCCGAAATGCCGGGTGATCTTTCCGATAGGCTGACCATAATAAAGCAGCATCGTCCCAGAGGCCTCGGCGATGCGGTGCTCCGAACGGAATCCTGGATCGACGGCGATCCGTTTCTGGTCATGCTCGGCGACCATCTGTATATCAGCGGGGAGAGCCGGTGCTGTGCGCGTCAGTTGCTGGACGCCTACGAGGATCTTCAGGCCCCGGTATCGGGCCTGATCCGAAAGTCCGTGGATGCCATCGGACACTTCGGTACGGTTTCCGGTCGTCCCGTACCCCGGTCGAAGGGGCTTTACACCCTTGACTCCGTGGTGGAAAAACCGGAAAAAAGTGTGGCACGAGACCGGTTGCGCGTGGAGGGCCTGCCGGTGGACACCTTTCTCTGCTGGTTTGGCCTGCACGCCCTGACGCCTGAAATTTTCAACTGCCTGGAGCGGATGGAAAGGGACGGCGCCACGGAAGGAGGCGAACTGCAGCTTACCGGGGCACAGGCCATGCTATCGTCGCGAAGAGCGGCTTTCGGTCTGGAAATAAAGGGCGATCACTTCGACACGGGATCGCCCCATGGATATGTCGAGGCCGTGGCGGCTTTCGCCGGTCCACGGGATTAGCGAGTACCCTGACCTCCGCGAATGAGCCGGAAGGCCGGAACTGACAGTCAACCCTAAGTCATGAGAACAGGTTTAACCCAATGGCGGCACGGTCCGCCGTTCAAATAGCGAAAAGGAATCCGACTACCATGTCTGCACAGGAAGCACCATCACGCGAAACGCTCGAATCCCTGCTCATACCGAGCACTGCCACACTCACTTCCGTGCTCACCGAATACGGCCTGTATAACACCTTTATGCAGGACGTCACACCGCTGGCTCCGGGTTCACGCATGGCAGGCCCGGCATTTACCCTGCGGTACATACCCGGCCGGGAAGACATCACGCACGTGCCCGTGGACAATCTGACGGATATGCAGCGCATCGGCATCGAGAGCATACAGCAAGGCGAGGTGCTCGTGATCGACGCCCGTGGAGACACCCGGGCCGGCGTCATGGGCGACATACTCGCCACGAGAATCCAGCAGCGCGGCGGCGCGGGGATCGTGAGCGACGGCGCATTCCGGGATACGCCGGCCATTGTCGAAGCCGGGATCGCCGCATACGCGCAGAGCAAGAACGCCCACAACAGCAAGAGCATACACTACCCGAGCGACATACAGCGCCCCATCGCCTGCGGAGGCGTGGCGGTGTTCCCGGGAGATATCGTCGTGGGAGACGCCGAAGGCGTGGTGGTCATCCCTCGTCACCTGGCCGAAGAGGTGGCGGTCAAGGCCGTGGCGCAAGAAGACCGGGAAGTATTCATTCTGCAGAAGATCCAGCAGGGACACAGCATCATCGGCGTGTACCCGCCCGATGAAAACACCCTCGCCGAATACGAAGCCTGGAAAGCGAATAAGGGCTGATCCCTCAATCCTCAGCCGGTGGCCAGATCCGCGATGCGTTGTATGGCCACCACTGCCAGCAGTCTTTCCTCGGCGTGCAGGGTTCTGTTACGGCCTTCGGTTTCCAGATCCGTCAGGACCCTGTACGCCAGTTCCGCATCGTCCGATTCCGCTGCGGCCCCGCCGGGAGGCGTCGCATCGTCGTCGGAACGACCCGGCAAACCCGCACGCTTCGTACGAAGAACGGCCTGGGCGACTTCGACAAGCCCCTTCAGCATCTCTCCGGTCTGTTGCCGCTCAAAAGCGCTTAACGCACGGTCGACTACGGCCATGTACCGGTTCCTTAAATCCCTTTCGACATCCGACCAGCCGCCGAGCTGTCGGCGGACGGACCTGAATATCCGCACCGTCGCCCGATCCTGTACCATCTCCTCGGCCTGGAGCAGCCGGTACAGGAGATCCGGGGCGCCGAGAAGATGACCCGCCGACATGACCAGGACGCCCCGCTCGAGACTGGTCTCGCTGGTTCTGATGAGATCCTGAAGCCGGTTCAGGATACCTGTATTGCCCATCCTGGCCAGCGTTTCCAGGGCGGACTGGATAATCGCCGGGTCCCGCTCATGGGCGAGCAGGGCTTCCAGCGCCGTTTCCGCGCGGCGGTCTCCGATGCGGTCGAGGGCTAGAATCGCACTTCTGCGGATACCCGGCCGTTCATCGTGCAGCAGGGTCACCAGGATGTTGAGGCTGAGCGACGACGGCACCGCGCCCAAAGCTTCCACCGCCTCTTCGGCGATGTCCGACGATGGGCTGCCCACGCATTCGAGGAGCGGGTTGACGGCCTCTTCCGCGCCGATCCTGCTCAGGGACTGTACCGCCTCCCGACGCACGTTGCGGTCGCTGTCATTCAGCAACGCGATCAGTTCGTCCACAGCTAGGTGGCTGCCGGTCTCGCCCAGTTCACGGGCGGCCCGTGCCCGGACCGATGGGTTGCTGGATTTGCCCATACGCACCAGGTGCCAGAGCGTCGCGATGGGATTTCCCCTGCGCACGCGGTTGATCACGTCGCGAGACGAAACCTGTGAATCGGCGGCCACGCGGCCCAACAGCCCCATGTAGGCAATACGCAGCACCCCGTTGGAAAGGAAGAGGTACTGCAGGCCCGCGAAGGTGTAACCGAAGAAGGAAACGGCGGGGATGGAGGTACACAGGCCGGCTGCTATTCCGCCCAGTACGGCGCCGCAGGCCGCGCAGGCCCGCGATACCGCGGAGTAGCATCCCAGGAACGCGGAGCGGTTGACCGCCGGCGCGGTTTTGACGATGAGATTGAACCGGGCCGTGCTCCAGCCCGCGCTCATGCTGCCGCCCCAGATCTGAACCAGCGGCACCATGATCCAGTAGTTTTCCAGGGTCACGAATCCCCAACCCAGCGGAAACAGGGCGAGCCCCATGGCGGTAATCGACATGACCGGTTTGTAACCGTATTTGTCGGCCAGATAACCCCAGAAGGGATTCATGATGATCGTGGCAATGGTCTGTATGGCCGAAAAAATCGCGATCTGGGCGAAGGAGACCTCGAGCGTCCTCAGCATGTAGACGGTGAAAAAGGGCGCGGCGATCTGGGCGATGAGGAGCCGTCCCGAAACCAGGAACATCAACCTGCGAAACGGACCGTGCTGGAAGGGGAGGCGAAGCAACTGGTTCGAAGGGATGTTTTCTCCCCGGTTTTTCTGTGGTTCGGGAATACGGGACCAGGCCCAGACCCCTAAGCCGGAAAAGACCACGGCCACGACGAATATGGTGCTGAAGCCTTCTTGTGAATCTCCCGCGGCGTACGTACTCAGGAAGAAGCCCGCACAGACCGAAGTGACCAGGCCGGCGGACGCCGTCAGACTGCGCTGCCGGGCAACGAATCGGCCGCGGATCTCGTCGGGGACAAGATCGGTCAGCCAGGACTGCCGCGCCGGAGATACCAGGGACATGGCGGCCTTCGAGAGGGCGATGCAGGCTATGAGCGCCAACAGTTGGTACCCCTCGAAGAAGAGGAAGGGGATGAAGGCGACAGGAAGCCAGAGGGACGAACTGACACCATTGGCGAACAGACAGAGCGGTTTGCGCCGGGACAGGCGTTCGATCAGAAGCGGTGTGAAGGCCTGGAGCAACTGGCCGATGGAAATGGACGCGGAGATAAAGCCGATCATGGCGGTTGATGCGCCGAGATGCAGCGCGTAACCGGTGGTGTATACGCCCGTGGTAATCGCCGAATGGACAGACTCGAGCATGCCGTTCACGTTCCACATGCGCATCCCGCGCGAGGTCTGTAACCGGGTTAGTTTTTTCTGGTGTAGCACAATCTTGCTTCTCCGGAACGAATTAATCTACCTGCCTGCTGTCGAATTATCGGCTGCCAGACACGTATCGGTTCACCTTATTCCTTAATCTGGTCTCCGCGAGCGTATGCGCGCCTGGCCAGGATCCAGCTCACCGCCGTGCCGACGCTCAAGTTCACTGCCAGAGCTACCGGACTGATCCACATGAAACTGACCGGGTCGTTCCCATCGGGCAACATGCCGAATAGCGGACCGGAAAAGGCGATCAGCGAGGCGGTGAGGATGCCGCACACCGCGCCCGCGACGACGCCGGCCGGCCGGGCGAACGGTACGAACAAAGCGAAGAAGAACAGGGCGAAAATCGGCGTTGTCAGCAGGTTAGAAGTCTTGTTGGTCACCGCCGTGATATTACCAGGCACCAGTTCCATCAATGAACTCGCGCCGACCACAATGGCCCCAATGATGAAGGCGAGCGTTTTCGCCGTTCGCGTCAACTGCTGTTCCGTTGCCGGCGACCTTCTGAACCGGCCGATGAAATCAGTCGAAACCACGGCCGTAATGGCATTGACCCCGGAGTCCAGGCTCGACATGGCGGCCGCGAACATGGCGGCCACCACGAACCCGGATACGCCGGGAGGCAGGTAGTAGGCGATGTAATGGGGGAACACGTGGTCTGCCTGGCCGTCCAGATCGGCGCCGGTGGGCAGCAGGCCGGGCTGGTCCTGGAAGAAGCCGAGTAGTGCGAATCCGGCGACCCACAGGGTGACCCCGATGCAGAGTCCCACTAGTTGCTGGGTCAGATAGGACCGCCGGGCCGCGCGGGCGTCTGTCGTCGCCATGAACCGCTGCACCACGGTCTGGTCGCCACCGGCCGTGGCGATGGCCCACACCATTGACGCCATCATGGATCCGATCACGGTCAGGCGCACGGACGGGTCCAGGCTGAAGACCGGTTGTTCATCCCAATGGGGCTGCCAGGAGTTCGGAAACCAGCCGAATCCTCCGAAATGCATGGTAACCGTGACGATGACCAGAATGGCGCCGCCCAGCATGAGCAGGGTTTGCAGCGTATCGGTAATCACCACCGCCCGCAGGCCGCCCAGCGAAGTGTAAATGACCGCGACGAGCCCGGTAACCAGCGTAATGGCGGGGATCCAGTCGTCGCCCACGCCCAGCATGACGGTCATGGCCTTTGCGGACAGGTAGATCAGCAGGGCCATCCATACCAGTCGGAGCAGGATGAACATGACCGCGCCCAGCAGGCGGATGCCCACGCCGAGCCTGTCCTCCAGCAGTTCATAGGCGCTCGTTACGCGCGTCCTCATGTAAACCGGAATCAGGCCGTAGCCCACCACAAGGAAGATGATCGGAATCGTAAGGTAGTTGAGCATCCAGACGGGCCCCTTGCCGATGGCCTCGCCCGGGATGGACAGGTAGGAGATGGTGCTGAGCAGGGTGGCGAACAGCGAGAAGCCGATCAGGGTCGGCGGCATGCGCCCGCCGCCAGTGAAATACTCGCTGACCGTGCTTTGCCTGCGGCTGTAGTAGTAGCCCAGCGAGATGGTCGCGAGGGCATATCCGACGATGATGGTCCAGTCGACGAATGTCAGTCCGCCGGAAGGCATGGCGCCTCCCTTCCATTCAACGTTAAGTCCAACGATTCTTGCGGGTTTCTTGACGCCGCGCTCTGCTAGGGCACGGCTGCGACCCGGAGGAAGTCCGTGTGACCGGGGCCTGCCGACGGCGATCCGCCAATGACGACGATGTGATCGCCCGAGCTGAGCCCCCCGGCTGTTCGAGCCGCATCGAGCGATGTACGGATCATCCCGTCCGTCGAATCGAACTCATCGCATAGAACCGGTTTGACCCCCCAGACCAGGGCGAGCCGCCGGACGGTCGATTCCTCCGGACTGACCGCGATGATCGGAACGCTGATGCGGTGCCGCGCGGCCATCCGGGCGGTGTGTCCGGATCGCGTGCAACAGACAATGGCCTTCGCGCCGGCTTCCAGGGCCAGTACGCAGGAGGCATGGCTGAGCGCCTCCGAGACATCGGGTATTCCGCTTCGCTCATGGATCCCATGTGGGGTTCGCTGGAACAACCTTGCTTCGGCCTGTTCCGCGATGGCCGCCAGCGCGCGCACGGCTTCCACCGGATAGGCGCCGGTGGCGCTCTCTTCCGACAGCATCACCGCGTCAGATCCGTCAAGGACGGCATTGGCCACGTCGGCCGCCTCGGCCCGCGTGGGCCTGGGACTCTCGACCATGGACCGCAGCATCTGCGTGGCCGTGACGACGGGCCGCGCGGCATGCAGGGCCTTGGCTATGATGTCTTTCTGTACCAGCGGGACATCCTGGTAGGGGATTTCCACGCCCAGGTCTCCTCGGGCGACCATGAGTGCCTCCACGGCCGGCAGGATATCGTCGAGCGCCTCCACGGCCTCCGGTTTCTCGATCTTGGCCATCAGGGGCAGGCCCGATCCCCGGCTGTCCAGCAGTCTTCGCGCGCTCATCACGTCAGCCCTGTTGCGGACAAAGGATAAGGCGGCCATGTCCACGCCCATGTCGAGCCCGGCCAGCAACAGGTCCCGGTCATTTTCCGTGAAGGCGGCGATACCCGTGGCGCCGCGCGGTACCGTGATGCCCTTATGATCGGAGAGCGTGCCCCCCAGAAGCACCCTGCAACGTATTTCGGGTGGTTCCACAGCCTCGATGCGCAATTCGACCACGCCGTCGGCCAGCAGCAGGCGCTGACCCGACCGTACTTCGTCCGCCAGCCGGGCGTAATTCACTGATACCCTGGTCCGGTCGCCGGGCACCGGATCCGCAGTCAGGGTGAATCCATCGCCCACGCCCAGCCGTACGGGACCGTCCTTGAATTTTCCTATGCGTATTTTGGGGCCGGGCAGGTCCTGGAGGACGGCGACGGGTTTACCGACGTCATCCGCGGCGCATCGTATACGGTGGACGCATTTTCGATGATCGTCTGGATTGCCATGGGAGAAATTCAGGCGGAAGACGTCTACGCCGGCCTCGAGGACCTGGCGGATCATTTCGGGCGAACTGGTCGCGGGACCCACGGTGCAAACGATTTTAGTGCGTCGCATCGGCTGGTCCTTTTGCGTGCTGTTCGCAGGTTCGATGTCCGGCCAGGTAAGGATTCGGCGGATGGGCCGGCCCGGCCCGGACCGCATCCTGCCTCCGAAGCTTACTTCAACACCCCGATGCGCACGACGTGCCCGCCGAGCTTGAGTTCGCCGGCGTGCACATCCTCCGGTACGGGCTCGTCGCGAAGATCCGTTGAAAGCGTCTCCGTCCTGATGTAGTCGGCGTGGGCGTCTATGGCCTCGGCCAGATCGCCGTCGGCCTGGTAGAACAGGGTGATCCGGTCGTTCACATTGAAGTCCGCTTCCTTGCGCAGATTCTGCACATGACGGACGAAGTCCCGCATCAATCCTTCCAGCAGGAGATCGCGGGTGACCGTCGTGTCGATGGCGACGGTGCAGCCAAAATCGGATATCACGGCCAGTCCGTCCGCGTCCACCCGCTCGACAACGAGTTCGTCCGGCGACAATTCGACCCGCGCGCCGTCCACCTCCAGCGACAGCGACTCGCCCCCCGCGACGCGGGCGCCGGTTTCGTCGCCGTCCAGGGCCTCCAGGGCCTGGCGAATCGAGTTCAACTGCTTGCCGAAACGGGGACCCCATTTGGAGAAATCCGGCTTTACGGCATACCCGCGGAAGGCATCCTCGCTATCGACCAGGGCCAGGGCCTTCACGTTCAATTCTTCCAGGATCTGCGCCTGCAGCCGCGCAATAGTCCCGCCCTGCCGGGCGCTTGCGGGTTTCACCAACAGCCGCAACGCGGGCTGGCGGACCTTCATCCGGGCTTCGTTGCGCACGGCGCGGCCCAGTTCGATGACCTGCATGAGATCTTCCATGTCGTCCATGAGGTCCTGGTCTATCAACGCATCGTCGGCCTCCGGGTAACGGCAGAGATGGACGCTCTCGGGCGCTGATGGATCGACGGGAGGGACCAGGCTCTGGTAGAGCTCTTCCGCGGAGAAGGGCAGTATGGGCGCGATCAGCTTGCTCGTCGCCACCAGCACTTCGTAGAGCGTCTGGATGGCCGACTGCTTGTCCGCGTCGTCCCCGCTCTTCCAGAACCGGCGCCTGCTCCGGCGGACATACCAGGTGGAAAGCACGTCGATGAAACGCTCGGTTTCGCGGACTACGGACGCCGAATCGAAATGGTCCAGTCTGTCGTTGCAGTGACGGATCAGCTTATGGAGCCGGGAAAGCACCCACCGGTCGAGTTCGCCGCGGCCCGAAACAGGCGCGGAAGCGGCAATGGGAGGACAGTCCGGCAGGTTGGCGTAGGTCACGAAGAAAGCGTAGACGTTCCACAGCCTCAGCATTTTCCGTGTAACCTCTTCGGCCGGGCCGTAGCCGAACCGGAAGACCATGTTCAGCGGCGCGCCGGCGTACTGCCATCGCATCACGTCGGCCCCCATGCGGGCCGTGGCGTCCTCCACGGCGATCGCGTTGTCGCCGCTCTTGCTGAAGGGTTCGCCATTCTCGTCCCGCATCTCTTCGTAGGTGAGTACCGCCTTGAACGGGGGGCGGTCATAGAGCGTCACCGACATGAACAGCTGGGAATAGAACCAGAGCCTGATCTGTTCCCGCATTTCCGTGATCCAGTCCGCGGGAAACCAGGATTCCCAGGTGGACTCCGATCCGCCCGCAAGGGCAATACCCGCCTTGTCCCGCTCGGCCTCCGGCCCGCGTTCCGACCGGATCGTGCCTTCGATGCCGCGGTGCTCCGGCAGGTAGTTTAGCGTCGAAAAGGGTACGATCCCCGCATCCAGCCAGCAGTCGCCCACTTCGGTCACCCTGCTGACGGCCTCGCCGCACCGCTCGCAGGTGATCTCGATCTCATCGATCCAGGGCCGGTGGAGTTCTGGCAGCTCGTCGACGAGCCCGGGATTCACGGCCCGCTCACGCAGTTCGGCCGTGCTCCCCAATACGTTCACGTGGTCGCAGCTCCCGCAACAGTAGAAGGGCAGGGGCAGCCCCCAGAAACGGCGGCGCGATATGCACCAGTCCCCCATATTGTCCAGCCAGTCCTGCATCAGGAGTCCGCTGTACTCGGGCACCCACCGGACCGTCGCGGCGGCCTGCTTCATCGGCGCCCTGATCTCGTCCGCGGAAATGAACCACTCGTCGGCCAGACGAAAGACCAGGGGGGTCTTGCATCGCCAGCAGAAGGGATAACGGTGCGTGTAGTCTTCCCAGCGGAACAGCACGCCCCGGGACTCCAGCTCCCGCCTCACCCCTTCGGCCGATTCCCGGACGTGGGTTTCGGCGAGCGGACCGATATCGCCTGTAAAATAGCCGTTTTCGTCAATAGGCACGATGATGGCCAGGCCGAGTTCCTGGCCGAGTTGGTAATCCTCGGCGCCGCAGCCCGGCGCGATGTGGACGATCCCCGTGCCTTCCTCGTCCGAGACCATGTCCCACGCCACCGTGGTCCGGTTAACGTCCCGCTGCGCGGGCAGATCTTCCAGGGGACCGTGGAACGGCAGCCCGATCAGGTCTTCGCCCTTCATGATCTCGACTACTTCGGCTTCCGGCGGCAGGACGGTCTCGACGAGCGTTTTCATCAGGTAGTAGTGTTCGCCGTCCAGACTCGCCTTCGCGTATTCCGCCTCGGGGTGCAGCGCCAGCGCCGTATTGGCGGTGAGGGTCCACGGCGTGGTGGTCCAGACCAGGAAGTACTCGTCTTCGCGGCCCCCGACGCGGCAGCGGAAGAAACAGGATGGATCGGTCTGCTCCTGGTACGAATCCACCAGCTCGTGCTGGCTCAGGCTGGTACCGCAACGCCAGCACCAGGGCATGGACCGGTAACCGCGGTAGAGCCATTTCCTGGCGTCGCAGGCCTTGAGAAAGTGCCAGATGTGTTCGATGTTGTTGTCGTCCAGAGTGTAGTAGGAGGCCGGATGGCCGTCGTCATGGTACCACTGCATCCAGTGCCCCATGCGTATGGACTGCCGCGTGATCCGCTCCGCGTACTCGTCCACCCGGGCGCGGCAGGCTCTCGAGAACTCGGCCAGGCCGAAGGTCTCGATATCCCGTTTCGAATCGAAACCCAGCGCCCGCTCCACCTCGACTTCCACCCACAGGCCCTGGCAATCGAACCCGTTCTGCCACCGCTGGTTGAACCCCTTCATGGCCTTGTAGCGGCAGTACATGTCCTTGTAAGTGCGGCCCCATGCATGGTGGACGCCCATGGCGTTGTTCGCCGTGATCGGACCGTCGATAAAGGACCAGACCGGGCTATCCGCCAGTTGCGTTCGCAGTTTCTCGAAGATTCGGTGGTCTTCCCACCACGCGAGAATGCGCTCCTCCATGGCGGGGTATTCCATCTTTCCATCAAAGGGTTTGAACTTCATGCAACCCACCCGTTGCTACATGATTCAACGAACTGCCAGACCGCGTACAGCGATCCGGAGTCAGACCGCGTACAGCGATCCAGGCCGCAGGCGCGTTCCGCAGTCCAGGCCATGCGCAACACCTGCCGGCGATCGAAAAAACGCACTGCGACGGCTTGAAGGCCGGCCTGGAACGCCGGTCAGAAAATAGGCGGTAAGATATCGGTACACAAGGTAATTCTGGGGTACTGATCGGGCGGGCGGGGAAGCGCGCGCTGAACTTTATTACCCTTCATGTCCCGTATCCGGAAACCGGTTCAGTTCTTCCCGGTACGTCCGCCAGTCTGGCATCAGTCTGTCGAGGATACCCCAGAACCGCCGGTTGTGCGAAGGCTCGATCAGGTGCGCCATCTCGTGGACGATCACGTATTCGAGGCAACGGACGGGTTTCTTGGCCAGTTCCAGGTTCAACCAGATCCGGGAGGCTCGGCAGTTGCAGGTACCCCAGCGGGTCTTCATCTTCCGGATGCGCCATTCCGCCACCGTGACCCCCATTACCGGCTCCCACGCCGCGATCATCGCGGGCACCCGGGACTCCAGCCGGCGGCGGTACCAGCGGGAGAGCAGATCCCGGCGCGCCGGCAGGTCGTCATCGGGGCGTACCCGCATCTCGAGGGTCGATTCACCCAGCAGATAAACGGTGGGCGGTCCATTATAGGTGGTGAGATTGAGTGGGATACTCATGCCTTCTACGTAATGCCGTTCCCCGGTAACGAGTTGGTAATCGGGTTCGGTGCCGCGACGGCGTTGTTTTTCCTGTTGCCGCCGGATCCACGACATACGCTTGATCACAGCCTTCCGGATCGCTTCATCGTCCAGGTGGACCGGGGCGGAAACCCGCACGCGTCCGTCGGGCGGTCCCACCCTGAGATACAGGTGCCTGATCCGCTTCCTGTAGACGTCCGCCTCCACGTCATCCACACGAATCTGGTATTGTTTGACGATTTTGACGGTCAGCCTGCTTTCTGGTGAGTACCCGCGGCGGCAGACTGGCGAGCACGTTCATTCAACCATGGCCCCGTTCCAACCCGTGCAAGCGTACAATATAACGGGGTGTACCAGGAGCTGGTAGCGCAATCCACGATTGGCGCGCCTGGTGTCAACTGCCTTGTATCTTGACTTTGCCGGGTGGCGCCGGCTTTATTGACGGATTACCCGACGAGTCTGCGCCTGCTCATAAATTCATCACATCTTCCTCAAGCATTATTCCCGGATCCAGGTATTTTGGACTCATGTCTTCAGGGAGGATATAACATCTTGTCACGCAAACCGCCAAACGTCCTGTTCCTGTTCACAGACGACCAGCGCTTCGACACGATAGGGGCGCTCGGCAACCCCTGCGTGCAAACGCCGGCGCTGGACCGGCTGGTGTCCCGGGGTACCGCGTTTACCCATGCACACATACCCGGAGGTACCTCGGCGGCGGTTTGCATGCCCAGCCGGGCCATGCTGCACACGGGGCGGACCCTGTTTCATCTTGACGGGGCCGGCGCGGACATTCCCCCGGAACACGTGATGATCGGGGAATACCTGCAGTCCCGCGGCTACTGTACCTGGGGAACGGGCAAATGGCATAACGGGCCCTCGTCGTTCTCCCGCAGTTTTTCGGATGGAGCGGAGATCTTCTTCGGCGGCATGGACGATCACTGGAACGTGCCGGTCTTCGACTACGACGCGGCAGGCCGGTACGACGGGACGCTTCCACAATGCCCTGATGCCTTCAGGACGAACGCGTTGAATATCCGAAAAGGGGACCACGTACACGCCGGCAGGCATTCCAGCGAGGTTTTCGCAGACTGCGCCGCCGAATGGCTGCACGCTTCTGACTCACGCGATCCCTTCTTCATGTACGTCTCGTTCATGGCGCCTCACGACCCGCGGACCATGCCGGAAGAATACCTGGCATTGTATGATCCTAAAAGCATATCGCTCCCGGACAATTTCATGGGTGGTCATCCCTTCGACAACGGCGACCTGAAAGTAAGGGACGAATTGCTCGAGGACTTTCCCCGCGACCCGGACGCGACGCGGCGCCATATCGCGGAATACTACGGGATGATTACCCATCTCGACGCCCAGGCGGGAAGGATCCTGGACGCGCTGGACGCATCCGGAAAGGCGGATGACACCATCGTGGTCTTCGCAGGGGACAACGGACTGGCTGTCGGCCAGCATGGACTTTTTGGAAAGCAGAACCTTTACGAACACAGCGTTCGCGTGCCCCTGGTGTTCTCCGGTCCGGGCATCCCCCGAGGTGTCCGGCGGAACGCTTACGCGTATCTGCTCGACATCTTCCCCACCCTGTGCGACCTGATCGGCTTCGACACGCCTGATTCCGTGGAAGGGAAGAGCCTCGCGTCCGTATTCGACGACCCCGGCGCGCGTCCGAGGGATACGCTGTTCGGCGCGTACCGGCAGTGGCAGCGCATGGTGAAGGACGAACGCTTCAAGCTGATCGAGTACGTGGTCGGCGGACGCCGCACCACGCAGTTGTTCGACCTGGTACAGGACCCCTGGGAATGTCACAATCTGGCCGGAATCGAGTCCTACAGGGACCGTTTGCACGGCCTGCGGAACCGACTCTTTGCCTGGCGTGATGATTGGGATGATGCCGGCAGCGAGTGGGGCGGGGCCTTCTGGGCAGGCTACGATGCGTCCTGAACACATACCCGTGAATCAACGCACCGCCGGTCACAAGCATATCCAAAACATGCATTCTAATCAGGAGCGCACGCACATGCCAGCCAAGTTCACGTCCACCCCGACGGTTATCCACCCGCGTTCGTCTGACGCGCTCCGAATCTGTTCGAGCACGTGTACAGCCGCGCGATCACTGATCTGGATCGTCGCTTCCTGCTTCTTGTTCGGAATGACCGCGTGTGGGAAGGATAATCCGACCGGTCCGACCGGTCCCGACCGTGTCGTTGTTTCACCCGCTTCCGCTAAACTCACCGCCATCGGTCAAACCGTACAGATCGACGCACAGTTGCAGGACGGTAACGGACAGACCCTGACGGGCGCCGACTTCACCTGGTCGAGCACGAACCCCGGCGTGGCCACGGTGAGTAGCGGAGGGATTGTCACGGCAGTCCGGAACGGAACCGCGGAAATCCGGGCGACCACGGGACAGAAACAGGCCGTTGCGGCTATAACCGTGGCCCAGGCGGCCGGCAGTATCGTGGTGACGCCAGCCATCGTCACGTTCACCGATGAAGGAGAGACCGCACAGTTGAACGCCTCGATCGTGGACGAGAACGGCAAGGCCATCGAAGGAGCCGCCGTACATTGGTCGAGCGCCGATACCACGGTCGCCAGCGTGAGCGACGGCGGACTGGTAACAGCCCAAGGCAACGGCACTTCGGTGATCACGGCCACATCCGGCGAAGCGTCGGCAAACGTGACGGTCAGGGTGGAGATTGTGATTACCGATCGTACCACGCTCGCCGGTTTCTACCACGCGACGAACGGTCCGGGCTGGGAGGAAGGAACCAACTGGTTGAGCGACGAACCGCTCAGCGACTGGCACGGCGTGACCACCGATGCCAACGGCCGTGTAATCCGGCTCGATCTCCAGGGCAACAAGCTGGCCGGCCCGATCCCCTCGGATATCGTCCATCTGCATCTTCTGCGGGAACTCAGGCTCGGCAATAACGAATTGTCGGGCGCTGTTCCCGCGGTACTGTCGGAACTCGAGGACTTGAGGATCCTCGACCTGGACAGAAACGGTCTTTCAGGACCGATTCCGGCCGAACTGGCATTGCTGACGCGGCTCGAACACCTGGACCTCGGACTGAACGGCATATCGGGGGCCATACCACGAGAACTCGGCGGATTGACCGCCCTCACCGTCCTGGACCTTCATTTCAACCGGTTGTCGGGACCGATTCCCATCGAGCTGGCCCGCCTGTCCAAACTGGAACGGCTGCACCTGGACAACAATCAGTTGACCGGAACGATCCCGCCGGAACTGGGCGACCTGTCGAACCTGCGCATGCTCAATCTCTGGCGCAACGGACTGACCGGGACCATACCCGCCGAACTCGGCCGACTCGGCCTTCTGGAACATCTGGACCTCGACACGAATCAACTGACAGGACCGATTCCCGTCGAACTCGGTGCACTGTCCGATCTGGAAACCCTGCACCTGGATCGGAACCAGCTTTCCGGTCCCATCCCGGCGGTTCTCGGAGATCTGCCCGATCTGGCCGTGCTCAGCCTTTACGCCAACGACCTGTCGGGGCCCATACCTTCGGAACTGGGCCGGCTTGCAAACCTCCAATACCTGTGGCTCCACTTCAACGCGTTGACCGGCCCGATCCCCCGGGAATTGGGACAGCTCGACAAGCTTGAGTCTCTGGCCCTTTCCAATAACCAGTTAACCGGACAGATTCCCCCGGATCTCGGGCAACTGGCTGAAGTGGAAGTCATGTATCTCAACGACAATGCCCTGACCGGCCCCATACCGGATGAACTGGGCCGGATGACCGGTCTTTTCGTGCTGTACCTTCACGTCAATAATCTTTCGGGCCCCATACCGGCTTCGCTGGGTGATCTGCACAACCTTGAATACCTCCACCTGGACAGGAACCAGTTGACGGGAGCCGTACCCGGGGAACTGGGCCGGCTCGCCAGGCTCAAGAGCATGCATATCCACGACAACCTGCTTACGGGCATGATACCCGTTTCCTTTGTGGAACTTACGGAGCTTGAGCAGTTTCTGTTCCAGGGCAACGACGGGCTGTGCCTGCCGAGGGAAATGTCCTTCCTCGATTGGATAGCTCAAATCGACGAAACCGAGGGATCGACCTGCGACGACCCCGGTTTCATGTCCGGGCTCGTCATGGTCGGAGAGGGTACCGATCGGCTCTACATGCTCAATCCGGAGACCGGGGAGGCCCGGCCGGTGGGTGACGAAACGCGGTTCGGCGTGGGCGAGTACCGGCCCACTGGACTGGCCCTGCATGAAGGCGTGTTGTACATGGTCGGCGGCTGGAACTCGGCCCTCTACACGCTGGATCCGATGTCCGGTGCGGCCACACGGGTCGGCAGCGCCGTCGAGTTCGGCGTGGGCGAATCCCAGCCCATGGGGTTGACTTCGCACGACGGCACATTGTACATGGTGGGCGGGATGAACGTCATGCTCTACGCGCTGGACACGGGGACCGGGGAAGCCGCCGCGGTCGGCGACGCCGTGGAGTTCGGCGTCGGGGAATACCAGCCCTTCGGCCTGGCCTCCCACGAAGGCGAACTGTACATGGTCAGCTACAACTCCGCCAGGCTCTACAGGGTAGACGAGTCCACGGGAGTCGCGGCGCCCGTGGGCAGCGCCGTGGAATTCGGCGTGGGCGAGGACCTGCCCACGGGGTTGACGTCGCATCAGGGCAGGCTGTACATGGCCGGCGGATGGACGGCCCGGCTGTACACGCTGGATCCGCTTACCGGATTAGCGACGCAGGCCGGGGACACCCACGAGTTCGGCGTCGGGGAAGACTCGCCGACCGGACTGGCGTCGCTGGTGAACTAGGAAATCGGCGCATCAGGCCGGGGCTATACGGCTCCTGGCGGACCGGAAAAGGACCAGTCCAATCGCCCCCAGGCCGATGATGACCAGCAGCAGATTGATGACCCAGCCGACATAGGGAAGGCTTACCGCGATCAGCACCAGCAACAGTCCGACGAGCAGCGGCAGCGCCATTGCGCCCAGATCCTGTCCTTTCGGCCTCAGCAATGCGCTGCCCAGGAAGTGCGCCACGGCGATCTTGGACGCATACAGGCCCAGCGCCCAGACGGCACCCATCACGAGGCCGGCCGGGAGGCCGATAAGCGTCACGCAGAGCAGGACCGCCGCAACCGGCATCGCGATGAGGACCAGGAATCCGACCCCCGCGGACTGTAGCATGGCGCGCAGGTCGTCCAGCGGCATGCGCCGCAGCGCCGGAAGCGCCCAGAGTAGCAGCATGCCCGATATGAACGCCGCGGCCAGCCACAGGGCCATGGGCACGAACGTCCAGACCGACAGCGTATCCTCCTCGTCCTGATCCGTTTCCCACAACTCGACGATCGTTTCGCCGGCTACGGACGAGGTGGAATCCAATTGCAGGTTTTTCCCGGTCGGCAGATCGACGTCGAGGTTTCCACCGATCGACGCGGACGAATGAACGGCCGTATGGTTACCCGAGAAAGTAACGTCCCTCTTCACCTCGCCCGTTACTGTAAGGGTGTTGCCAAACGCCATCACGTTGCGGTCGACCGACCCGCCCACGTTGATATCTTCTGCGAATGCAAAGAAATCTCCCCCGATCGAAGCGTCCCGTCTGGAGAGAATCGACTGGCCGAACCCATAGATGCTCTGACCGACGGTATGTCCGATGCGAATCACCTGTCCGAACCCTGCGATCCCGCCGCCCACCTCACCCTCAATTTCGACGTTCCTTCCAAAAGAAAAAACATCTCCATGGACCGAACCCGCGATTTCGATCGACCGGGCGAAGACGATCAGGTCTCCGGTCACCACGCCGTCGATTCTGGCCGTGCGGCCGAAGACAATGAGCGTGTCGTCAATGATCTCGTCTGCCTCAATGGAGACATTTTCGGTGGAGCGTGTTTCGATGGCCTCCGCCGGAGCGGACAACCCCGCCGAAAGGGCCAGGCATGCAATTAGCTTCGAAGCCCCTGGTAACCTACGTACCAGTACGAATACAGTACACAGCAGCATAATGGCTAACGCAGCGACACCAGCGTAGCTGATCAGCGATTCCATGATCGAACCCCCTTCCTGGATGAAGTAAAACCCCGAGCTGAATATCAGAGACAACTGTCCGGTGACGCGCAACGGGCTGAGCCACTCAAAGCCCCAGGGTAGCTCCAGGCCCATAATCGAGTCAAAATTCAACCTCAACAGCGCCGCGAATGCCGTGACCAGTCCCAGCAATATCAAGGCATGGATTGGAGAAGGCGCATGGGCCGGATTCGTTTCGGCCAGGAAAGCTTCGGTCTTTCCCAATACCCCGACGAGCGCATCCCGCTCCATCTTTAACGCACCCACAAGGTCCCGGCACCGCGGGCAGCGGTTCAGATGATCTTCGAACTCGAGCGCTTCGGCCCCGGACAACTCACCATCGGCGTACATCGAGCTACTGAGTTCAGATGGACAATCCTCCCTGCGCACCTTTTCGTCCGTCATAGCCCCTTCAGCTCCTCTCGCAATCGTTGCTTGGCGCGTAAAATCAGCGTCGCTACCGTGTTCCTGTTCAGTTCGAGCGCTTCGCCGATTTCTTCATAGGTGAACTCGTTATAGTAGGCCAGTACGAGCGGTACACGATACTTGTCGGAGAGCAACTGTATCGCGGATCGGACTCGTTCGCCCTTTTCTGCCCGGACCAGAAAATCGAGTGTGTTCTCGGATACCCGGGAAGGACCTATCCGTTCGGGATCGATGGATTCATAGATCCTGGCCTCGCTGCTCCGGCGCCGTAACTGGTCAAGACAATGATTGGTGGCTATTTTTAAGAGCCAGTTCAGATAGGACTTCGAACTGTCGACCGTCGAACGCTTCTGGTATGCGCGGAAGAAGACTTCCTGCGCCGCGTCCTCGGCATCATCGACAGACTTCAAGAGATACCGGCAGAGTGCGAGAATCCGGCGGTAATGCGTTCGGTGGGTCTTGTCGAAATTCTGATCTGGCGTGTGCGGGCTGCCTGCGGTCGAGTTCATACCACTACTACGAATACCTGAGCGTAAGAGTTTCACATCCGCCGATGAAGGTCTGGCGTCAGGCAGGAAAGGGGGTTGGGGGAAAGAATGAAACCGGATTATGGGCCAATGGCGTCACATGCTTCAAAAAGGCAGCCTCTACCCGCTTGATAACGCTCTTTCCACAGCCACCGCGCAGTACTTGAATTCGGGGATCTTGCCGTCGGGGTCGAGGGCGTCGTTGGTCAGGACATTGGCGGCGGCTTCCTTGAAATGGAAGGGGATGAAGACGTTGCCGTCGGACACACGGGTGGAGGACTTCGACTTCAGGGTGATGGCGCCGCGGCGGGAGGAGACGACCACAAGGTCACCGTCTTGGACGCCCAGGTTGGCCAGGTCCCGGGGCGTCAGCTCCACGAAGGGCTCCGGGGAAATGGCGTCGAGGGCGCGGGCGCGGCGCGTCATGGTGCCCGTGTGCCAGTGCTGCAGGACGCGGCCGGTGTTCAGGACAAAGGGATATTCCTCGTCAGGCAGCTCATCGGGCGGCGCGAAGGATACGGGCGTGAATCCGCCTCGGCCGAGGGGAAACGAGTCGGTGAAGAGTACCGGCTCGCCCAGGGGCCATACCACGGTTTCCCTTTCCATCGCTTCGTAGGTGATCCCCTTGAAAATCGGCGTCAGCGAGATGATTTCCTCCCATACCGCTTCCGGCCCGTCGTAGTCCCAGCATATATCGTGCTCGCCCTGCTCCATGCGAAGCATCCGGTTGGCCAGGTCGACCAGGATGTCTCCGTCCAGGCGCGCTTCGCCGGGGGGATCGAGCGCCTTTCTTCCGATCTGCACCATGCGGTTCGTATTGACGTAGGTGCCCCGCTTCTCCGCCGCGGTGGAAGCGGGCAGGATCACGTCCGCGAACTCGGCAGTCTCCGTCAGGAAGATGTCCTGTACGACAAGGAATGACAGGTTCTGAAGGGCTTTGCGAACCTTGTTCATGTTCGGATCCGAAAGGAAGGGGTTCTCGCCCATCATGAACATACCCTCGATGCCGCCGTCGAGGGCGCCGTGCATGATTTCCACGACAGTCAGGCCCGACTGGGGGTCGAGCGGGGTACGCCAGGCCTCCTCGAAACGCTTCCGCACGGCCGGATCATCCGCGGGCTGGTAGCCCGGATAGAATCTCGGAATCAGCCCCACGTCGGAAGCGCCCTGGACGTTGTTCTGCCCCCGCAGCGGGTGCAGGCCCGTACCTGGACGTCCGATGTTGCCGGTCATGAGACAAAGGGAGATCAGGGCACGGGCATTGTCCGTCCCGTTGACATGCTGGCTGATCCCCATGCCCCAGAAAACCATCGCGCGCCGTGCGCGGCCGTACTCGACGGCGATTTCTTCGATCACCGAAGCGGGTACGCCGGTGATCTTCGAAGCCAGTTCGGGCGTATAGGGCCGCAGGGCCGGTTCGAGCGCGTCGAAGCCTTCCGTCCTCTGTGCGATGAAGCCATCGTCCTGCAGCCCTTCGCGCAGAATAACGTGCATCATTCCGTTGAGCAGCGCTATGTCGGTACCCGGCTTGAACCGTACGTACCGGGTGGCGTGGTCGGCGATGGTCGGCCGCCGGGGATCGAGGACAATCATCCTGGCACCGCGGTCAACGGCCTGTTTCATGTAGGAAGCGGCCACGGGATGGTTGTCTTCCGTATTGGAACCGATCACGAAGATGACGTCGGTTTCAAGGACCTCCTGAAAGGCGTTTGAGACCGCCCCGCTCCCGATGGCCTCCGTGAGGGCCGCCACGGAGGACGCGTGGCAGAGGCGCGTGCAGTGGTCCACGTTATTGGTACCGAAGGCCACGCGGATCAGCTTCTGGAAGAGGTAGGCTTCTTCATTGGTCACCTTGGCCGACCCGAAGCCGGCCAGCGCGCCAGGTCCCTTCTTTTGCTTGATTTCCAGCAACCGGCGGGCCGCCAGATCCAGCGCCTCGTCCCACTCGGCCTCACGGAATACTTCCCTGATACGGTCGTTCCATTCCGGCGACCGGAGCGAGCGCCGGAACTCCCGGTAATCCTGGAAGTCCGCCGAAAGCGGCCGCTTCGGATAGGCGTCTTCCCTTCTGATGAGCGGTTTGTGGAGCCGCTGCGGATGGTGGGTATAGTCGTAGCCGTATCTGCCCTTGACGCACAGCCGGCCTTCGGTGTGGGTATCTTCACGCCCCGTCACCCTTGTGATCCTGGCGTCCTGCACATGGTACGTGATGCCGCAACCCACGCCGCAATAGGCACAAACCGAATCGACTTTCTCCGGTGGGGTTTCCGCGGTCCCTCGGACCGCGCTCACCAGGGGGAGGTCCGTCAGCGCGCCGGTAGGGCACGCGGCCACGCACTCGCCGCAGGCGACGCATGACGATTTACCCATGGGCAGGTCGTTATCGAAGGCGATGCGGGTATCGCACCCCTTGCCGGCACGGCCGATGACGTCGTTTACCTGGACGTCGTCGCAGGCGCGGATACATCGGTCGCACAGAATGCAGGCGTCGTGGTCCACCGCGATGACGGGTGAGGACAGGTCCTGCTGCGCTACCGGGTTCGAACAGGTTGACGCATACCGCGCGGGGTCCGACCGCAGTTGTCCGCCCAGCTGCGCCAGTTCGTCCTGCGCCAACGGTTTGCGCCGTTTCTCTTCAGGGGGTTGTCCGGCCTGGAGGAGTTCCACCAGGGTGCGGCGCGCGCGACGTACCCGCTCCGTGTCCGTGTGCACCACCATGCCTTCTTCCGCCTGGCGGATGCAGGCCGCGGGCAGCGTACGGGAGTTTTCGACGTCGACCGCGCACACGCGGCATACGGCGACAGGGTGCAGTTTGGGATCGTGGCACAGGGTGGGGATATCGATGCCTGCTGACTGGGCCGCTTCCCAGATCGTGGTCCCTTCCGGCGCGGTGACACGGCTGCCGTCAATTGTCAGTGTTACGTTCCCGCTACCCATCCGAACCGCCTCCGGCTTCCTCCCCCCGGCGGTCCGCCGCATTCCGGCGTGGGGTCTCGAATTCGTCCGGAAAATACCTGAGCGCGGAGGTAAGCGGCAGCGCCGCCGCCTGGCCGAGGCCGCAGATGGAGGTGAGTTCCATCGCTTCTGCGACGTCCGCCACGGGTTCCAGCGTATCGGACCGGCCGTTCCCTTCGAGCACGGCGCCAAGCATACGCACCAGGTGCTCCGTGCCCGTTCGACAGGGCACGCACTTCCCGCAAGACTCGTTGCGGAAGAAGGTTACCGCGTTACACGCCAGGTCCGCCATATCCGTCCCCTCGGCCAGGACGATGACCGCACCGGATCCCAGCATGGATCCGGCATCTGCAAGTGGTTTGAAATCAAGGGGGATCTCCGCCATGGAAGCGGGCAGGAATCCCGATGAAGTGCCACCCGGAGCGAAGGCTTTGAGCTCACGCCCACCGGAAACGCCTCCGCCGTAGTCCTGGATGAGATCGCATACCCGTGTCCCGAGCGGGATTTCATAGACCCCCGGTCTTTCGACGTGGCCGCTGAGGGCAATGTACTTGCGCCCCGAAGCGCCGTTTGTTCCCTGGGACCGGAACCAGTCGGCGCCGCGCTGCAGAATGGCAGGCACCCAGGCGAAGGTTTCGACGTTATTGATGAGCGTGGGCCTGCCATGCAGACCGTGCGTGCCTGGAAACGGCGGCTTGTTCCTGGGTTCGGCCCGCTTTCCTTCCATCGCTTCAAGCAGGGCCGTTTCCTCGCCGCAGATGTATCCGCCGGGGCTGTCGAAGATCTCCAGGTGAAACGATCGTTCCGAATTCAAAATGCCGTCGCCCAGGCATCCGGCGGAATAGAACGCCCTGATCGTCTTCTCAAGCACTTCCCGCTCCCGGTCGTATTCGTGCCGGAGAAACAGGTATCCCCGGTTCGCGCCGACGGCGAGCCCGCCCAGGATCAGGCCCTCAATGACGAGATGGGGGTAGTGGTACAGGATCTCGCGATCCTTAAACGTGCCGGGTTCGCTCTCATCCGCGTTGCAGATCGCGTACTTGACCTCGGATTCCGTTTTTCTGACCAGATCCCACTTGACGCCGGCCGGGAATCCGGCTCCGCCCATGCCGCGCAGGCCGCTATCCTTGATGGTCTGCACGAGCCGGTCCGCATCTCCGCCAGAAATCCACTGTTTCAGGGACTCGGCGGCCAGGGGATGATCATAGGGATCGATGCGCCCCGGGTTGGTCCGGCGCCTGAAAGGTTGGCGGCTGATCTTTCCATTGTCGGCAAGACGGGCGACGAATCTGGCGAGGCGGTCCACCGTCATGCTCCGGTAGCTGCGGTCGTTGATCGATACAGCCGGGGCGCCGTCGCATTGTCCGAGGCATGACGTCCTGCTCACCTCCCACTTGTCCAGTCCTGCGTAATCCACGGTTTCCCGCAGGGTCTCGAGCACGTCGCAGGCCCCGTGGAGATGACAGGAGAGATCGGTACAGACCCGAAGCGTGGCGTCAGGAGGAGGTTTCAGCCTGAAATGAGGATAGAAACTGGCCACGCCGTGGGCTTCGTAAAGCGGAATGCCCTTGCGTTCCGACAGGGATTTCAGCTCCTCATCGGGCAGATATCCGTGACGCGCCTGTATCTCCCTCAAATCATCAATCAGCATTTTCCTGGTCCGGTAAGGTTCGGCTATGAGGTGAGTCGGTGTATCGAGGTTTTCCAGTCCGACCCGTCGAGATCGACGATTCGGAACGCGGCCGGTTCGTCGGTAGCTATAACGCGGGTGCCGTCCGCGTTTATTACGGGGTCCTTCCTGAACTGCAGGCCCACGCTCGGCGCGGTCAGGACCGTTACATGTTTCAGATTCATACGAAAATCGTGGTGCACGTGACCGCAAAGGATCAATCGCAAGGCGGTCCGGGCTTCGCATATCCTGAGAAACCGGTCGCTTTCCTGGAGGATCAGTTCATCCATCCAGGCCACGCCCACGGGCACCGGCGGGTGATGCATGCATATGACGGAAGGAAGACCGGAAGACAACTCCTGTTCCAGCCAGTTCAGTTGCGCATCGTCAAGCCATCCCGCAACCTCCCCTTCTTCCTGGGTATCGAGCACGATAACGCGGTGGCCGGTCCGGTTCAGGGTGTAGTAATACGGAGCCGAATCCGCGTCGGACTCTTCCAGCATGATCCGGCGGAAGACCGGTCTGTAATCGTGATTGCCCATGGCCATGTGGCAGGGAAAACGAAGGAGGGAAAGGACTTCTTTTAAGGCACGGTAGGAATCTTCGGATCCGTCGTTGCTCTGGTCGCCCGTCATGACGACTAGATCGGGTGCGGGGATCAACCGGTTCACGGCATCTACGGCGGCCCGCAACCGTCCAAGCGTGTCCTGGCCGTGTACGGGCTGCCGGTCTGCCGGTACGATGTGGGGATCGGAAAGCTGAACGATGCGCATGGATCAGGGCTTCCAATCCTTTACCAGCTGGACGAGCAGACGAACCCCCACCCCGGTGGCCCCTTTGGGGCAATAGGGCCTGGCCGTATCCGTGTAAGCCGTACCCGCGATGTCGAGGTGCACCCAGGGCCGACCGGCGAACTTTTCGAGAAAAGCGCCGGCGGTCAGGGCGCCTCCCCATCGGCCGCCGGTATTCTTGACGTCGGCGACGTGGCTCTTGATCTGATCGTGATATTCCTTCCACAGCGGCAGCGGCCATACCCGCTCTCCCGCGACTTCGCCGGCCGCGCGAACCCGGTCCTGCAACGCTTCGTCGTTGCCCATCATCCCGGACGCGGCGTGGCCGAGGGCGACGACGCAGGCCCCCGTCAGCGTGGCGAGATCGATCACCGCCGCCGGGTTGTACCGCTCCGCGAATCCCAGGGCGTCGGCCAGTACGAGGCGTCCTTCGGCGTCGGTGTTGATAACCTCGATCGTCTTGCCCGAAAGGGTCGTGATGACGTCTCCGGGCTTTAGCGCCCTGCCGTCC
The DNA here is from genome assembly GCA_022823465.1 of Candidatus Latescibacterota bacterium. Classification (GTDB taxonomy): domain Bacteria; phylum JAAXHH01; class JAAXHH01; order JAAXHH01; family JAAXHH01; genus JAAXHH01. The sequence goes on along the minus strand of JAJEHX010000043.1, from coordinate 3,151 downwards.
GGCATGTTCTCCGCGGCCGGAACGAGCCCCACCACGTGGACAGCCGGTTTCAGCGCGGAGATGGCACGCATGGCGCCGATCACGGCGGCCGCTCCCGACATGTCGTGTTTCATTTCCTCCATGCCGCCGCTTGGCTTGATGGAGATGCCCCCGCTGTCGAAGGTAATTCCTTTTCCGATGAACACGAGCGTATCCCGCCCGTCGGATGGTTCGCCATACTCCAGCACAATGAAACGCGGGGGTTCCTCGCTGCCGGCGTTGACGGCGATCAAAGCGCCCATGCGTTCTTTTTCGATATGCTTCCGGGTCAGGATCCGGCATTTCAGCCCGTTTTGGGCAGCCATTTTCCGGGCGGCGGCAGCCAGCTTGCGCGGAGGCAGCGCGTTGCCGGGCGCATTGGACAGATCCCGTGCCAGGTTCGTACCCGCCGCGGTGATTCGGCCGGCTTCAATCCCCGCCCTGATGTCACGGGACTGCGCGCGCCGCGGGATCAACACCGTCAGGCTTTCCAGACTGGATCCATCAGCCCCGTCGGTCTTGAAGTCGTCATAGCTATAGGCGCCCAGCAACAGCCCTTCTACGGTCGCCTGCGCGCAGTCTTCAGGCAGAAGGCCCTGAACGTCCAGCCCGTGTATGGCCGACGAGAGTTCCGTCACGCCGAGTTTGATGGCTTTTTTGACGGCGGCGCCCGAAGCGCGGCGGACCGATTCCAGGTCGAATGTGTCCCGTTTCCCGAGCCCGACCAGGATAACCCGGCCGGGCGGCGCCAGGCCTCGCGGATACAGTACCGCGACCTCCCCGCCATCGCCCTTGAAATCCCCCATCGCCTGTATCTCGCGCAGATAACGGCGAAGCGCGGATTCCATGACGGGGGAGTCGCCTTCCTCCAGTCTGTCCTCCTTGAACAGCCCGATGATTACGGTGGTATCGATTTCTGATCCGATACGTCCGATTTTCAAGTCGATTTGCATGCGTCTTTCGTTCCGGTTTCCTTTTCTTCATGCTTGATGCGATAGGCGCGGTCGAGCAGTTCCACGGGGTGCAGGACCTCGATTTCCCTTCCCTCCCGGCGTATGCCATGCTGAATCTGCAATATGCATCCCGGGTTTCCGGTGGCCACCACGTCGGGCTTCGCCTGCCTGACGTGCCCCATTTTCCGGGTAAGCAACCGGTCTGCTATTTCGGGATGTGTGATGTTGTACACCCCCGCGCTGCCGCAGCACCAGTCCGATTCCTCCAGTTCGACGAGTTCGAGACCGGGAATCCGGCTCAGCAGGTCGCGGGGCTGCTCGCGGATGCGCTGTCCATGGGCGAGGTGACAGGCGTCGTGATAGGCGACCCTTGCCTCGATGGTACCCATCTCCTCTTTGACCGGAATCCCGGCAAGAAACTCGTGCACGTCTTTTACCCCGGCGGAGAAGGCAAGGGCACGGTCCCGGTATGCCGGATCGCCGGCCAGGAGATCTCCGTATTCTTTCAACTGGGCCCCGCAGCCCGCGGCGTTAATGATGACGGCGTCCACTTCCGCCTCTTCGAAAATATCGATGTTCTTTCGGGCGAGCGCCTGCGCGGTGCCGCGTTCCCCGGCGTGTACCTGAAGCGCGCCGCAGCAGGTCTGTTGGCGGGGGATCACGACGTCACATCCGTTTTCGTTCAATACCCGCGCCGTGGCGACGTTTACGTGGGTGAACATTTCGTTCATCACACAACCCGTTACCAAACCCACGCGATAGGACGCCGGTCCCCGGGCCGGCATGAAGGATTTCAACTGGCCCTTCAACGAAGGATCGGGCAGGGAGGGCATCATGGATTCCATGTCGCGAAGCCGGGACGGAAGCAGCTTCGTCAGTCCCAGCCTGCGAAGGAGCCATTGCAGTCCCGTCAACTGGTAGATACGCATGGGTAGAAAAAGGACGGAGAGTTTGAAACGCGACGGCAACAGCTTTTCGAAGACGAGCCATCTGAGGGCCTTGTCGGAAGCGGACCTGGGCCGCTTTTCAACGATCTCGGCGCGGGCCGCCTCGACCAGGCTGCCGTAGTGGACCCCCGCGGGACATGCCGTTTCGCAGGCCCGGCAGTTCAGGCACTGGTCGATGTGCGTCTCAAAGTTATCCGTGAGATCTATGCGTCCATCCGCGTAGGCCCGCATCAGGTGGATGCGGCCCCGGGGGGAATCCATTTCGACGCCAAGTTCCGAATACGTCGGGCAGGCCGGCAGGCACAGGCCGCAGTGCACGCAGTCGAGGAACTTGTCGTATTCGCGTACCAGCCTGTTCTGCGTGGTCATTCGGCACGAATTCCGATCTGGCGGTAGCGGGAGGCCGTATTCCGGGCCGGCACGGCCGATCGGACCGCACCGGGAAATCCGATATGTGAAGCAGTGTGCGCGAATTGCATCACATGGTATTGATCGTTACATAACAACGGTTTAAAGGCATGATGTCAAGCAATTTGTCGAATCGGCGGGTCAATTTAACCCTTCCGTTTTTTACCTTTCGACATAACTTTCATGGGGCCGCCGCGCCCTGCCCGGCGCGCCTGGGAACTACCGGATCCATTTATCCTGTCGACCAGCGTGGAAGGAGCGCATTCCATGTCCGCATTTGAAGGTATTCTGCCTGCCATCATCACCCCGATGACCAGCGACGGTAGTTTCCACGAGGAAGCGTTCCGCAGGGTCATGGAATTCAATATCGAGGCCGGCGTCCATGGATTCTGGATCGCCGGGGGCACGGGGGAAAGCATACTGCTCAGCGACGAGGAGAACATGCGGATTGCCTCGGCGGCGGCGGACCAGTCCCGGGGCCGCGTAAACAACATCATGCATGTCGGCGCCGCAACCACGGAGAGGGCGGCCCGTCTTGCCGAACATGCGGCCCGCGCCGGCGTTGAGGCTATTTGCTGCGTGCCGCCTTTCTTCTACGGTCGAACGGATCATGCGATCGCCGAACACTACCGGATCGTGGCCGCCGCGGCGGACCTCCCCCTCTTCGTCTACAATCTGCCTCAATCGACGGGCGTGGAGATCACCCCGGAACTGATGCGCAGGATCCAGGACCGTGTGCCGCAGTTGACCGGACTCAAGCACTCTTCGCAGGTTTTCCCTAACGTAAGGACTTTCGCGGCCATGGGCCTGAGCTGCCTGGTCGGC
>JAJEHX010000012.1 GCA_022823465.1 Candidatus Latescibacterota bacterium | reverse complement strand
CGGTAGCCAACCCGCGTATATCAGTCGGATCAACCGTCGCTGTATCGTCCCTTCTGTTCCCGGGCAGCAGACCAGACAAAGATAACATCCGAAGATCCTCGTTCGGAAGAGGGTTGACACAGGTCAAAACATATCAGTTTTCTGATTCTCTTGAAAGTAAAATCCAGTAGATCACGGAGTTTATCAGTCTGATACATATCGATGTTTATCTCGTAGGTTAGAACCACACGGCCTGTACCACGATCAATGCGTGTGTGCGTGATACTTGCGTAATCGTGGAATAACTGAGACTCTTTTTCATATAGACCTGTTGTTTGCATGAATCCCGATGTGCGCTGAGGGCCTTCCGCCAGTTCGTCAGCAAAACGAAGAATGGCCGCTAACTCGCGCAACTGCACAGATTTTCCCTCCAAGTGATCGAATTCGGCAACTTCTTTGAGAGTGTCATTTGTACCATCTTGCGCAGTACCTGTATGCGCACGTGTACTGCGTACAATCAATGTCTTTTCATGAAGAAGCGAAGTATTGGTACCACGAATAAGGTCAAACACCTCCGCGACTTTGTTTTGATGATCTTCTCGTCCATAGATAATACCTGCATCATGAAAGAGAATACACATTCCAAGACAGTACATTTCGATTCCTGACAGATCTCTAATCGTGCCGTCGTCAGACAGAAGACTGATGGCATTTTCTTGTACATTCAGCACATGAACTATGCCATGATCTGAGAGACTGGGTACTTGACCCTGGATATGAGGGTATACCTCCTGCTTAAGCTTCAGCCGAGTTTGGTCATAGTCGGTGACAAGTTTCTGTCCTTTGTTATCGTCGAAATCCCCCAAGACTTTGTCGCGTAACTGTTCGTCGAAGCTCTTGGCTGGCACCTTTTCTATTTCTCCGTTTTTAATTTAATGTTTGTCTATCCATATTGAATCCTCTTCTATCCAATAAGAAGTTGGCTGAACACAGCTTGCGCTAGCATTGGAGGTACGGCGTTGCCTACCTGCTGCTGCTGAAATCCAATGGAGCCCGCGAATTCGTATGAGTCTGGGAATGATTGTATACGTGCGGCCTCACGGACCGAAAGGCCTCGGTCTTCCGATGGGTGGATGAGCATGTTCTTTCGATAGTTCCCAATAACGACTGATGGTCGGTCATAACGAAGTCTATGATAGATACCAGTATGGCACCTATTCCGATCTTTGTAGTTATCCATCATCTTTGAAGGAATGTTTTCCCAATTGCCTCCGGGAGGTACGAATTTGTATCTGCGTATCACCCTGTCACTATTCTTAGTGACCAAATTACTGGAACATCCGCTTAGATTTCTCCGGAGCTTCTTGGCGTATAAGGAAGGCGGGCACTCACCATAGGATAACCACGATTTTGCCGCACCGTTTACGAGATTCGGAAGATCGAAAATGGCATCTTTGACAGTCGTCGGTTGCAATGTTCTCTTAGGAGGTAATTCGATCTTCCTTCCACGTGATCCAATTACAAAAAACCGACTACGCCTCTGCGGCACACCGAAATCAAGCGCATCCAGTGTTCCATAGGTCAATTCATACCCCAATTGATCAAAACGGTCCAAAATAACCTCACAAATAAGTCCTCCAGCGGTATTGGTAATTCCTTGGACGTTTTCGAGTACTATAAAATCAGGACGCCAGATTTTAACTACCCGGACGAAATGCTCAAACAGCCAGTTGTTTTCGTTTTGAGCCCCTCGGGTACGTGAATTTGAGTATGAGAAGCCCTGACACGGTGGACCACCGAATACGATGGTACCATTTGAACCACGAGGTATTTGCTTGATCCTTTGTGGGGTTAATTTGCGAATATCGTCAGTAAACACATCGCTACACGGATTATTGTTGAGATACGCACTAGCCGCATACATATCACGTTCGACGGCGAAATCAACATCAATCCCTGCCTGAATGGCACCTCTAGTCATGCCGCCGACGCCAGCGAATAAGTCGATACCTATCATGTTGGTTCTGGTCGTATGTAATCAGTCTATCGGAAACTAGACAACATACCGCTCGGAGGTCGAACGGCCGATGACCGAGAATCATACATCGAGAAATCGAGACCGGATTGCGCAAATGGTCGTCGGCTACATCGGCTGCGAACGTTGGTTATCTGTGTTGAGATTACGGAGATTGGTTTCTACAATAGTCGATTTTGGCAGTCTTTTCTTAGATAGAACTCTCCATACTACATTATGGAAACAACCGAACACCCTCACGCATAACCCGCCGCGCGAATTCGTTGCCCGCCTCCAGTAGCGCGTCCAGTTCCTCCCGCGTGTAAACCACTATATCGACGCCCACACCCACGCCCGTCGTGTGGTAACGGGCCGGTCGATCCCGAAAAGGATCGGTGCCGTGGCTCACCACGATCAGCAGGTCCGCGTCACTGCCCGGCACGGCGTCTCCCCGCGCTAACGAGCCGAACAGATAGATCGATTCGATTTCGGGGTGACGGTCACCCAGCGTCCGGGCCACTCGATCGAGACGCTCCATCAGTAGAGAGCGGTCCAGCCAGAATACCTTCACAGAAGTCGATGACCTGCGCGGCGTTTTCCAGTGCGCATTCCGCTTCCGCTCGGGTGTAGTATTCATAGGGAGCTCCTTGCGGATGCGAGTTGGGGTACCGGGCGGGGATATAGTGTTTGTCCAACGCCTTGGCGGCGTCCAGCAATCGCTGGCCGGACTGCAGGGATTCGGGCAAGGCCTCGAGCAGGGCCGTAACCGAATGTCCCCAAGCCACGCCGCCCGCTTTCTCGATCACCGCTTTGACGGCTTTTTCAGCACCCTGCTGGGCGGCAAAGCAAGCCCACTCATAGTCGCCGGCGTCGAGCGAATGATGTCCATGGGCCAGATCTCGCCGGCCTTGTTTCATCCAATCCGCGTGTCGGCTCGCCATAGAAATGCCACCTCAGCCTTAATAGAAACGAGATCGTTCCTCGATTGCTTCCAACCGAAGAACAGGGCCACACCCCCTCGACTACCGTAAGCACGCACCCCGCACATGTCCATTCTATAGTAAACAATGCTGGCACTTATGGCAACGGCGCAGAGCACAAGGACCTAAGAAAAGGACCTCGCCGATCTGTTACACCTGTTTGGTCCTCATTCAACGGCAGTCCCGCCAGAGCGATAAAGGTAGTGCTTCCCATCCTGTGCCCAATGAATTCCAGGCGCCGGCCACCGACACACCCGTCAGGCCGATTGAGGCGGCGAACCCGCCAACTCATCCCACAAAGCCTCCAGCGCACGCCATCTCGCCGCCGTTTCTTCCCGGTCGGCGAAACCGGCCGCCAGTGGAAACAACCTCGTTTCAAGGTCCGTCGGCACGATATCGAGCGCGGGAATATCAAGACGAGTCCATCTGGGCGTACTCAAAAACCGCCCATTCCGGATGTACAACGCGATCAGGAGATCGTTCACAACCTGGTTGGCCAGACAGTAGAGGTGAATCCGGTCGTCTGAATCCAGCGCGATCCGCCACTGCTTGCGAAACAGGGGGAGCCGTCCCTGCGCTTCTTCGAAAATCGCCGTAACCAGCCCGGGCGGAAGATGTTCCAACACCTTTTTCCACGCGCTAAGCCGACCGTTCGGATCAATCAGCGCATGACAATGCTGCAACTCCTCGGCGAGCATACGCTGCGCAGGCGGCCCGGGAAACGACGCCAGCATGTCTTCCACGGTCTGCCTGGTCCAGTAGCGGATATGGACCATCGCTCCATCGAGCACCACGCTGTCGCACGCCGGTTCGATCAAGGGACCATGCCGTATGTCCGGCCAGGCCGAGATCAGACAGCGGCGATCGTCTTCGTTCGGAATGCCCGGTCCGAAAACGAGCAGGTCGATATCCGACTGGCGATCGGCGAAACCCCTTCCAAGGGATCCGCCCAGGGCCACGACGTTTGCTCCGTTGAGGAGCCGAATCCTCTCCGCGACTTCGGTGGCCAGCGCATATAGTTCACTGGGATCTCGAGATTGATCCGGCTTGAAAGACCCCTCATCCAATTCATTCCCCAATGAACCATGATCGCCCGGCGCTTCGTCCAGCAACGCCAGGGTATCTCGCATCAGCCCGGCCGCGGCAGTCCAGGCTTTCTCCGGTGCACATTCCGTGGCCAGCGTCCACAGGCGCCCTCCCGCGTCTACGGGCACCCTGGGCAGACCATTCAGCCGGTTTCGCGCACCTTCGAGCCGCGATGGAAAGTACATGGTTTCCGGCAGGCCGTTCATCCCGTAGAGCACGGTGGCGACCTGGTGGATGATCAGGTAGAGGGCGTACCGGAAGCGGACGTGATCGCCCCGGTCGATGAGGTTGGTCGGAGGGAGTCGCAACCACCATCTAAGCTGTGTCGCCGCTTCGGTCAGGTGGGTCGACATGGGAAACCGTCCAGGCTCAGTCATTTACGGCCCTCAAGCACGTGGCCCGGCATGGAAAACTTCTGAATCTGTCAATCATGGCCGCGTGCGTATCAATCACCGGGGACGGGAGAAGGCATGATCAGGGTGGGGTCCTGCTGCATCGCCGGCAGGGCAGGCTCCGGCGAGCGCCGGTCTTCGGGGATCAGCGTCCGGGCCATGGCGATCTCATCGCAATGGGTGAATCGGGCGCAATGGGTGCAATCCTTCCAGACCTTGTGGGGCAGCGTCTCCCGGTCGACCACTTCAAACCCGTGGCGGCCGAAGAAGCTGGTCTCGTAGGTCAGGGCGAAGACCCGGGCGACGCCCAGTTCCTCCGCCTCCGCGATCAGTTCGTCGACGATGCGCCCGCCGGCGCCGCCGCCCTGGCATCCTCTCCGGACGGCAAGGGACCGGACCTCGGCCAGGTCGTGCCACACGATCACGAGGGATCCGCAGCCGATCACCTGGCCGCCGCGCTCGGCGACAACGAAATACCGGATGTGCTCGAAGAGGCGGTAGACCGACACCGGAAGGAGTATGTCCTCCTCGATGTAGGGCTGGAGGATCTCCATGATCTCGGGGACGTCCCCGATCACGGCCGGCCGGATGGTGGTTTCTATGCCATTCGAATCCGGTGCTGCGGACGAATTCATTGTTTTCATAGCCGTCCCGTTCCCTTTCCTGCCGGGCTTACCCATACCTCTAAACCACATCCGCTCAACCACATCCTATGACTTCGCGGGCCTGTTCCAGCTGCTTAACCGCGCCCCAGGATTTCGCGGGCCTGTTCCAGCTGACGCTCGACGGACTCTTTGCCCGTCCCGCCGGGCAGGGCGCGTTTATCGGCGCTGTCGTCGAACCTGAGTTGCCTGATCGTTGCTTCGTCGAAATGCTCCGAATGCCGACGGTACAGATCGAGCGGCAGGTCCCGCAGACTGCAGCCACGGTTCATGGCCTCGTCCACGAGGGCGGCCACGATGCCGTGTCCTTCGCGGAAGGGCACCCCGCACCGGGTCAGGTAGTCCGCCAGGTCCGTGGACAGCATCGCGTCGTCCATGCTTTCTTGAACCCGGTCGCCTCTTACGTCCAGCGTCTCCCAGATCGCTGTGAACACGGTCAGCGCGACGGTCACCGTGTCGATGGCGTCGAAGAGCGGTTCCTTGTCTTCCTGCATATCCTTGTTGTAGGCGTGGGGCAGGCCCTTGAGCATGGTGACGAGAGAGACCAGGTCGCCCACGACACGGCCGGCCTTGCCCCTGAGCAGTTCGGCGGCGTCCGGATTCTTCTTCTGCGGCATGATGCTGCTGCCCGTCGCCAGCCGGGGATGCTGCGTGACGTACCCGAATTCCGTGGACGACCAGATGACCAGGTCCTCGCAGGCTCGGCTGACGTGGATCATGAGTGTCGTGCAGGCGGCGAGAAACTCGACGATGAAGTCGCGGTCGCTGACCGCGTCGATGCTATTTGGCGAAATGCCGTCGAATCCCAGTTCCTCGGCCAGAAACGTCCGGTCGACGGGAAAGGCGCTGCCCGCCATCGCCCCCGCGCCGAGGGGCAGGACGTTGATGCGCTTCCGGCAGTCGACCAGACGCTCCCTGTCCCGCTGGAGTCCGAAAAAGAGGGAAAGCGCGTAATGGGCGAACCGGATCGGTTGGGCCTGCTGAAGGTGGGTATACCCCGGGAAGACGATGTCTACGGTGCGTTCGGCCAGCCCCAGCAGGGCTTCCTGGCAGCCCCGTATCCGGTTTATGACGTCGTCCACCACTTCGCGGAGATAGAGGCGCTCGTCCGTGGCGATCTGGTCGTTGCGGCTCCGGCCCGTGTGCAACTTGCCGCCCACGGGACCCGCCTTCTCGATCAGACGCTTCTCCACCGCCATGTGGATGTCTTCCAGGTCGCGCGTCAGCGCATAGGCGCCGCTGTCGATCTCGCCTTCGATCTCCAGAAGCGCCTTTTCGATCGTCCGGACTTCCTCACCCGTGAGCACGCCGATGCGCGCCAGGCCCCGTGCGTAGGCTATGCTGCCCCGGATATCCACGCGAAACAGGCGGCGGTCCACGTCGATCGACGCATGGAAATCATCCATCAATTGCTTGAGTACCTGGTCCCGGCTGTCGGTCATAATTTTCCTGTTCCGTCCTGATTCAAAATCAATCATACACTTCGCGGCTGGCTCAACGCGCGTCACCCATGAGTTGCCGTGTCACAGGTACCTCACCTCTTCACGACTGCCTCACCGCGCGTCCAGCACCCCGCCGATGATCCCGAGCGCTTCGTCCACGTGTTGCTGCTCGATCACCAGCGGCGGTGCGCAGCGAAGCACGTTATCTCCGGCGGTTCCCACGATCAGGCCCGCGTCCCGGCACGCGTTCATGACGTCACCTACCTTGTCTTCGAACTCCACGCCGATCAACAGGCCCGCACCCCGGACCTCTTTGATGTCCGTATGGGTTTCGGCGAGCGCATTGAGACCGGCGGTCAGCTTGCCGCCCATTTCCAGGGCCCGGTCCGCCAGACCCTCGTCGATCATCTTGCTGACGACGGCGTGGGCCACGTGGCAGGCGACCGGGTTCGCCCCGAAGGTGGAGCCGTGCATGCCCGGCTTGAGTACCTCGGCGATGTGGGACTTCATCATGACAGCGCCGATGGGCAGGCCGCCGGCCAGCGGTTTGGCCAGGGTCATCACGTCCGGCTCGATGCCGTGATGCTGATAGGCGAAGAGCTTGCCCGTCCGGCACAGGCCGCACTGGATTTCGTCGAAGATCAGGGCGACCTTGCGTTCGTCGCAGATCCTGCGCAGGTGCGTCAGGAATTCCACGTGCGCAGGATTCACCCCGCCCTCTCCCTGGACGGGTTCCACCATCACGGCCGCGGTCTTCTCCGCCGATATCGCTTCTTCGAGGGGTTCGATCTCGTTCAAAGGCAGATAGACCATGCCTGGAAGCATGGGCTTGAACCCTTCGTGGTACTTGGGCTGGGCCGTGGCGCTTACGGCGCCGTACGTCCGGCCGTGAAAGGCGTTCTCGAAAGTCACGATCTCGTGCTTGGCTTCCCCGCCCACCTCCGACGCCCACCGGCGCGTGAACTTCAGGGCCGCCTCGATGGACTCCGATCCGCTGTTGCAGAAGAACACCCTGGCCGGGAAGGCGTTCTCCACCAGCAGCTTCGCGAGCCTCACGTGGGGTTCCGTGTGGTACAGGTTGGAGATGTGCATCAGCTTCGCGGTCTGCTGCGCCACGGCGCCGATGATCTCCGGCACCCCGTGGCCAAGGGAATTCACCGCGATGCCGCCGAGGAAATCGAGATACCGCCTGCCCTCGAGGTCGTAGACGTAGGCGCCGCTGCCCCGGTCGAACACGACGGGCGGACGCACGTAGGTCGGCGCGATGTACTCTTCCTCCAGGGCAATGATCTCTTCGGTAGTCATGCTTGATCCTTTCATCCTTTAGTTGCTTCGCCTATTTACTTAGTTGCGTCTAGTTGCGGCGCCGCTGCCGGTAGTAACGTCGCGTGCTATTCCGTGGTAACTACCGTACCATAAACACTTTCTTCCGATGCCAGTTCCTTCAGTAGGGTCCCCGCGCCCTGCCAGGCGATGATGCGGGCGCGGCTGACGCCGTGGGACAGGCATTCGAGGGCGGAGCGTACCTTGGGTATCATCCCGCCCGTGACCTCGCCCGCTTCGATGAGCGAATCGGCCAGTTCAGGGGTAAGCCGGCGAACGGGCCGTCCGTCCGACCGGTAGATGCCCGCCACGTCGGAGATGAAGACGACGTCATCGCAGGCCACGGCACGGGCGATGTCCAGCGCGGCGTGATCCGCGTTGACGTTGTAGGTTTCCCCGTTCGTCCCCCCGGAAATGGGCGAGACCACGGGGGTGACGCGGTTCGACGCGCAGAGATCGAACAGGGCCGTATTCACCTCGACGATCTCGCCCACGAAGCCGATATCGATGCCGTCCTCCCGGTACTTCTCAGCCCGGAGCAGGCCCATGTCCTTCCCGCTCACGCCGAGGGCGTTCACCCCACAGTGCTGAAAGCGCGAGACCAGTTCCTTGTTGACCTTGCCGGACAGTACCATTTCCACGATTTCGACCATGTCGCCGTCTGTGACCCGGAGGCCGTTCACGAAGGTGAACTCCTTGCCCAGCAGCTCCAGGTACCGGCCGATTTCCGCGCCGCCGCCGTGGACGATGATCGGAAACACGTCCGGCATGTCCCGAAGATCGGCGGCCAGTTCCTCGATCACGCCGTCCTGCTCGATGGTCGCGCCGCCCAGTTTTACCACGATGCTGCGGTTCATGATGTTTCCGTTTGACGCCGCCGTTGTCTTGTCCAAAGGTTCAACCTCTTCGTTCCAGACCTTGTCCGTGGTAATTGGATCAGGCCTGTCATTGCGAACTCAAACTCTTCATTTCCAGATCGGGCCCGTCGCTTCTAAATCAGCCCCGTCGTTTCGTCCCAGCCGCACATGACGTTCACATTCTGGAGCGCCTGGCCGGCGGCGCCCTTGACCAGGTTGTCGATGGCGGAGGTTACGATGGCCAGGTCCGAACCGTCCACCCGGTCGACACGCAGGTCGCAGCAGTTCGTCCAGGTCACGAACCGCGTCTCGGGATAGCCGGATTGCGACAACCGGATAAAAGGCTCATCACCGTAACGCTTCTCGTACAGGGCGGCCAAGTCTCCGTTGGCCGCGCCGTTCTTCACCCGTACATAGGTAGTCGCCAGGATGCCCCGGCTCATGGGCGTCAGGTGGGGCGAAAAGACGACGTAAGGCTGCTCATCGGAGAACCTGGACAGCTCCTGCTCGATTTCGCCCACGTGGCGGTGCGTGTGACCGATGTTGTACGGCGTGATGCTGTCGTTCACCTCCACGTAGAGGTTGCGCAGCTTCAGGCCGCGGCCGGCGCCGCTGACCCCCGACTTGGCGTCGACGATGATCTGCCCGGCGTCTATCACGCCCTCTTCGAGCAGCGGCGCCAGGCCGAGTATCACACCAGTGGGATAGCAGCCCGGATTGCCCACGAGATCGGCTGTCCGTATGCGGTCCCGGTTCAATTCGGGGATCCCATAGACCGCCGAATCGAGGAGCGACGAGGCGGTGTGGGGACGGCTGTACCAGGACGTGTATACCTCCGGATCGTCGAACCGGAAATCGGAGCTGACGTCCACGACGCGTACGCCCCGGTCCAGGAAGGTGCCGACCCGGTCCATGGCCACCCCGTCCGGCGTGCAGAAACAGACCACGTCCGCCGGTTCCTCCGCGATATCATCCAGGGATCTCAGCGTGATATCCCGGTCCGGATCGACCCGTGGAAAGACCTCGCCGAGTTGCTGGCCGCAGTATTGTTCCGACGTGGCGAAAACGATCTCGATGCCGGGATGGCGGGACGCCAGCCTGTACAGCTCCATACCCGTGTATCCCGTCGCGCCGATGATGCCCAGCTTAATCATTTGCCTTCCCTCTTTTCCTTCATGATGCTCCTGATGCGCCGCAGCGTTTCCCTGGCCTGGGCGGTAGACTTGGTAATCAGGAGAATCGTATTCTCACCCGCGACACTGCCCACGATCTCCGGCCATTCCGCCTGGTCGATGGCTTCGCACACCCCGGACGCGTGACCGGCGGAGGTCTGCAAGACGACCTGGTTCATCGCGTCGTCCGCGCTGACGACGAAATCCCGGATCTCCCGATCGACCAGTTCGTCCTGCGTCTCTACCGAGTAGTAGCGCGGCAGTACGTACTTGTACTGTCCGTCCGCGAGGCGCGTCTTGATGACGTGCAGTTCCTTGAAATCCTTGGACAGCGTGCCCTGGTTGACGTGGATCCCTTCCGTATGCAGGGCCGCGATGACCTCCTTGTGCGTATGGAAGTGCCCCCGCTCGATGAGCGACCGTATCGTTCCCTGGCGCTGGTGCTTGGCGTTCATACTCGACCTGGAGAATATTTATCCATTTTTAAGAATTATTATTCCAAACTTGCACGAACGCAATATAGGCAGGATTCGGAGTCCGTCAAGAAAAAACGTTACTTACCGACTCATAATCTACAGGAAGCGTTCAGATCCAGGTTGACAAACCGGTGTGAGGGCCTTTAATTATGAGTATGATAATTTAAATATGAATTTCATATAGAGAAAATATGAAAATATCCGAGCGAGGGCAGATTACCATACCCAAACGGCTGAGAGACCGCTTTGGCATGCATCGGGATGTCGAAGTGGTGATCACCGCGACAGAACAGGGTCTGTTAATTCAGAAACGAGCCGCGGCGCAACACCCCGTGGAACGCGTCTACGGCATGCTGGACATTGGTAAGAACACCGACGAGTACATCGAAGAGATCAGGGGAAGATGATCACCGCTGTCGACACGAGCATCCTGTTGGACGTGTTTCTTTCCGACGAGCGGCATGGCCCACAGTCCCTGGAGGTTCTGCGGGACGCATATGACGGAGGCGCGATTCTCGTGTGCGACGTAGTCTATGCTGAACTCGTGCCGGCATTCGAGGATCGGGATGCGCTGGATGGAGCCTTGAGGGAAATCGGAGCGAGACCCTCCCCTGTCGATACCGTAATTGCGTATGAAGCGGGAATGCGATGGATGCGGTATCGTCGCGCGGGCGGCCCCAGGGACCGGATCATCACCGACTTTCTCATCGGTGCCCACGCCATGGTTTCAGCCGACGCCTTTTTAACGAGAGACCGTGGCTTCTACGAATCCTATTTCCCGGAATTGGATACGGATTAGCCCATTCACTACAGTCTATCCGCCACACAGGATCAAAGCCAGGCCGCATCCGACAAAGGCCGCGAAGACGAGCCGGAAACATCCGATTTTCGGTCGATCGCTCATTGGTCTTTCCACCCCGGCCTTTTGAACGTGCCCGACTTCCCGCCCTCCTTTTCCACCAGCAGGATGGACGCGATCTCCATGGTCCGGTCCACGGCCTTGCACATATCGTAGATGGTCAGGGCGGCCACGGAGACGGCCGTCAGGGCTTCCATTTCCACGCCGGTCCTGCCGGACGCGACGGCCGTGGCCAGAAGGCCGATCTTCCCCGCGTCCTCGTTCAGGGTGATATCGATTTCCACGTGGGTCAGCGGGATGGGATGGCACATGGGAATGAGGTCGCCAGCCTTTTTGGCCGCCGAGATGCCCGCGATCTTCGCCGTGGTCAGCACGTCCCCCTTCCCCATCTCGTCGTCGGCGATCTTCCGGATCGTCTCGGTTGCGGCCCTTACTTCTCCATGGGCCACCGCACGCCTGTCCGTAATCGGTTTATCCGTCACGTCCACCATGCGGACGCGTCCCTTTTCATCGAGATGCGAGAGGTCCATAATCGCTCCGTTGCAAGGCGTTTCGCAAAATAACAGACAGAGGCAGGGCTACGACCACCGCCACCCCGGCCTGGGTCAGGTTGCCCGGGATCTCCGTCAACGCGGCGACGCCTCCGAACAGCACCGAGCCGGCCATGTAATACCCGGATACCATCCATGCGCCGCCCACTACTACCGCGACGAAGGCCATGATCCGGCGCAGATGGTTACCGTCCCGGGCATCTCGCGCGCCCCATGCCGCGATCGTTCCGACCAGCATGCCTTCGACCCCCTTGATGACGAGCGTCCAGGGCGCCCAGATAAAGTAGCCGCCCAGGGCGTCGGCCAGGGCGGACCCGACGCCGCCCGCCAGACCGCCGATACGCCAGCCGAAGACGAGTGCGATGGTCATAAGCATGGCGTCGCCGAGATTGATGTATCCCTGGGTGGCCGGGTTCGGGATCCGGATGATCAGGGTCGCCAGCGTCATGAGCGCGATCATCAGCGCGGCCAGCGTGATGTTCCGTACGGTAACATGGGGCATTTCAGCCGCCTATCCCTGCCAGTGGTACAGCATCAGGTACACCAGCACGCCGGTGACGGACACGTACAGCCAGATCGGCAGCGTCCACCGGGCCAGCGGCGCGTGGCGTTCGAAGCGTCCCTTCAGCGCGTGGCGCAGCGTCAGCACGACCATGGGCACGATGGCCGTGGCCAGGATCGTGTGGCTGATGAGGATGGTGAAATAGACGTAACGCGTCCATCCCTCGCCGGTGAAGGGCGTGCTTCCATGGTTGAAGTGGTAGATCAGATAGGTCGTGAGAAACAGGATCGACGTCGCTACGGCGCCCAGCATGCATGCCCTGTGCGCGGCTACCCTGCGCTTCCTGATGTTTATATAGCCCGCGACCAGGAACGCCGCGCTGATGGTATTCAGGCAGGCGTTCACCAGGGGCAGATCGGTCAGCTCCAGCATGGTATTCCTTTTAAGTACGCGCTACACCTTGTCGTAGGCCATTACGGAGAACTGGACCAGCAGGAACACCAGCGACGCAAAAAACAGGTTCCGTGCCGACGCCTGGGTCCGGGTCACGGTCAGGTGGATGGCGAAAGCAAGCAGACCCAGGCCGGCGGCGAAGGCCGCGTAGAAGTACAGGACCCCGGCGATGCCCAGAATGGTCGGGACCAGGCTGAATGCGGTCAGGGCCAGGCAGTTGATCAGGATCTGCACGCTCGTGAACCGGCCGTCGGGATCGACGGCGGGCAACAGCTGAAATCCGGCGCGGGCGTAGTCTTCGCGAAAGAGCCAGGCCAGCGCGAGGGCGTGGGGCATCTGCCAGAGAAACAGGATGGCGAACAGGACGCCGGCCTCCGGCCCCAGTTCATTCCGGGCCGCCGCCCATCCCGTCACCGGAGGCAACGCGCCCGGGACCGCGCCGAACACTGTCGACAGCGTGGTGCGGTGCTTGAGCGGCGTGTAGAGAAACAGGTAGGTGGCGGTGATCGCCGCGGTGACCGCGCAGCTCAGGACGTTGACCACCAGCGCAAGGTAGATCAGTCCCGCCACCGTGATGGCCACGCCGAACCCGAGGGCCTGCCCGGGCCGCAACTTCCCCGCGGGGAGCGGACGCTTCCGGGTACGCCGCATAAGCGCGTCCCGGTCTCTTTCCATGAACTGGTTGAGGGCGAGCGTGCCCCCGGCCGCCAGCGTGGTTCCGGCCAGCGTGTGAAGCAACCGCAGCCAGTCCACCGGTCCGTCGGACCCCAGGTAGAATCCGACACAGGTGGTCAGCACCAGCATGACGACCAGGCCGGGCTTGGTAAGGGCGATGAAGTCCTTCATGGACGCGGGCTCAGACAGAGACGTTCATGGTCAGCAGCACCAGGCCCAGCAGCACCGCCGCCGCGAAGAGCACGGCGCCCACGATGCCCGAAGCTTTGGACTTGAATCCGATACTTCCGTCTTCGAGGACCCGGGGTTCCAGCAGCCTGACCGCATGGTGCACGATCAATGCGATCACAATCAGGAGCTTGACCGTCATCAGGGCTTCGTACCCCGGGGGAAGCAGCGGGTAGAGTTCCGGCTGGGACGACATCGCCCGGGCGGCCACTCCATCCATGATCCGGTTATACAGACTGAACGAACCGCTCACGACCAGGATGATGATCGCCGTCCAGGACACCCGCCGGAATATGGCGCCTGTCCTGCGCATGATTTCCACGCGTTCCTCCGACGCCCTGCCCGACCGGAGCGCCGGGGTGAGCGCGACCAGGACGTAGAAGAAACCGCCTGCCCACAGTATGACGCCGAGTACGTGCAGCCACATCCACAGAATCTTGGTATCCAACAACATACGCCGTCCTCCTCCCATACCTTAGCGGACCGTGGAACGGCCGCGGAACCGTACGCCGAGGTCGGGGCCGCCCCTGCCGGCCAGCGGCCTTCCGACTCCTGCAAAATGCCCGGATCGGCCAGGTGCTGTCAATCAGTTTTTGGTTGCGCGGAAGGGGGCCGCATTCGGTTGAAAGCAGTTGACACAAGCCGTCCGCGGGCTATAATAACTGCATGCTTTCCGGTATGCCGAAAGGCGCCTGCCAAGCCCCGTGATTCATGCGCTGACCCTGCTGACCCTTAGACTATGCCCCAGCCGGATCGGAACGCCCCTTACCTCTTAGGCCATGATATCGGCGGCACCAAGCTGGCCGTGGTCATCGCCGACTGGAACGGGAACATCCTGCACAAGGTCCGAAGGCCGACAGAGGCCGGACGGGGACCGGAAGCGGTGGTCGCATCCCTGGTGGACATGTCCCGCGAAGTCATGGCACGCGCTTCGCTCGCCACCGCGGACGTAGCCGGCGTCGGGGTCAGCTGCGGCGGCCCCCTGGACACGGAAACGGGTGTGGTCTACGCCCCGCCCAACCTGCCGGGCTGGGACGAGGTGCCGTTGAAGGCGTGGCTTGAAAACGCGCTTTCGCTGCCGGCCTTTGTCGAGAACGACGCCAACGCCGGCGCCCTGGCGGAATGGTCCTTCGGCGCCGGCCGGGACTTTCGCCACATGGTGTACATGACCATGAGCACCGGTATCGGCGGCGGCATCATACTCGACGGCAGGCTCTACCGCGGTCCGAACGACACGGCCGGCGAAGTGGGGCACATGACCATCGTCAGGGACGGACCGGCCTGCGGATGCGGCAAGCGCGGCTGCCTGGAATCCCTCTGTTCGGGCCCGTCGATCGCCCGGCGGGCCCGGGAGAAGGCGCGCGGGACGCCCGGCTCGCTCATGGTCGATCTCTCCGGCGGGGGCCTGGCCGCCATCACGGCGGAAACCGTCATGGCGGCAGCCAGGAAAGACGATCCCTGCGCGCGGGAAATCGTGGACGAAACGGCCCGTTACATGGCCACCGGACTGGGGAACGTCGTGAACGTCCTGAACCCGGAGATCATCGTCATCGGCACCATCCTGGTCAAGGCCGGGGACCTGCTATTGGAACCCATTCGAAACTACCTCCGGAACGAGACCTGGTCACGCGTCTACGACACGGTGCAAGTCGTGCCCGCCGGACTGGGTGACGCCGTGGGCGATCTCGCCGCCATCGCCGTGATCCGGCAGGCGGCTCAGGCCGAAGGGAGCATGTAGTTCATTGGACTGGAACGCATTGGGACGGGAAGCCGTTCAACTGCTGAGCGAATACTTGCGGATCGACACGACGAATCCCCCCGGAAACGAAGATCGCGCGACTGCCTTCCTCAGCCGCATCCTCTCCGAAGAGGGCATCGACTGCCAGGTGTACGAATCCGCCCCGGGACGCTCCAACCTCTACGCGAGGCTGGAAGGGGACGGTTCGAAGCGGGCCGTGGTGCTGCTGAGTCACAGCGACGTGGTTCCCGCCGACCGCGCGTACTGGACGGTCGATCCATTCGACGGCCTGGTCCGCGACGGCTACGTCTGGGGGCGGGGCGCCCTCGACATGAAGAACCTGGGCATCGCGGAGCTGGTGGTGTTTCTCGCACTGCACCGGAACCGCTTTCCGCTGAAGCGGGACGTGATCCTGCTCGTCACCGCAGATGAGGAGGCCGGCGGATCGGCCGGAGCCCGCTGGATTACCCATATCCGTCCGGAGCTCGTCTCGGACGCGGAGTTCCTGATAAACGAAAGCGGCAAGGGGCGCCTGGAGAACGGAAAGGCCGTCTATTCCATCGACATCACCGAGAAATCGCCCTGCTGGATACGCCTGATCGCCCGCGGCGAACCCGGCCATGGCTCCCGCCCCAAGCCCCAATCCGCCGTGAACCGGCTCATCCGGGCCCTGAACGCCATCATGAAATACACGCCGCCGGTAAAAGTGACAGACGCCGCCGCGTGCTACTTCGAAGGCATCGCGCATCTGCAGAAAGGCCAAAACCGCAATCGCTTCAAACGCATCCGCGATTCCGTCCGGGACAAGGGGTTCCTCGCCGACCTGCTCCGGAACCAGCATCACGCGGCGATGCTCCGGAACACCATCTCGATAACCATGTTGCAGGGTAGCGAGAAAATCAATATCATACCTCAGGCGGCGACGGCCGAGTTGGACTGCAGGCTGCTGCCGGGAGAAAGACCGGAAGACTTCATTCGGGAACTGAAAAGGGTGGTCGACGACGACAGGATCGAGATGGAAACGATGCTGAACTTCGGCAATTCGTCATCGCCCTTCGATTCTCCTCTCGTGGACGCCGTAAGGGAGGTCGTCTCCCGGTACCATGCCCACGTGGAGGTCGTGCCGAACATGCTCTCGGGCTTCACGGACAGCCATTACTTCCGCGACCTGGGGATTCATTGCTACGGCTTCATGCCCTTTCTGCTGATCGACGACGAACTTCGCCGAATCCACGGCAACGACGAACGCATCTCCGTGGAAAACATGGAACGGGGTCCGCGGATTCTCTACGAAGTGATCGAAAGACTCTGCGGCTGATTCTGAATTGAGGAGACGTATATGGAAGCAATTAGAATTCACGAGTTCGGCGAACCCGGCGTAATGAAGCTCGAAACCTGCGCGGAACTCCGGGTAGGCGGCGGGCAGATCCTGGTGGACATGCGGGCCGCCGGCGTGAACCCGGTGGACACCTATATCCGCGCGGGGACCTATGCCATGAAACCCGACCTGCCCTTCACGCCGGGCATGGACGGCGCCGGTACCGTCGCCGCCGTCGGCGACGAAACGGCCCATGTGTCGGTGGGCGACCGCGTATACCTGGCCGGTACGCTGACCGGCTCTTACGCGTCCCACGCCCTGTGCTCCGCAAGCCAGGTGCAACCACTGCCCGATAACGTTTCCTTCAAGCAAGGCGCGGGGGTATACATCCCTTACGCGACGGCATGGCGCGGCCTATTCCAGCGCGCGGAGGGCCGGGCCGGCGAGACGTTGCTCGTTCACGGCGCCAGCGGCGGCGTGGGCATCGCGGCCGTGCAGCTCGCGCGGGCCGCCGGCATGACCGTCATTGGCACCGCCGGTTCGGAGCGGGGCGCGGCCCTGGTGGCCGAACAGGGCGCCCATTACGTGGTCAACCACCATGACGCCGACTACACGGAACAGATCATGGATCTCACCGGTGGCCTGGGCGTAGACGTGATCATGGAAATGCTGGCCAACGTCAACCTGGACAAGGACCTGAATATGCTGGCCTACGGCGGACGCGTGGTCGTCATTGGCAACCGGGGCGTCATCGAGATCAATCCCCGGGACGCCATGGCGCGTGACGCCAGCATCCTGGGCATGGTCCTGCTGCTGGCCTCGCCGGAGGACCTCGCCGCCATCCATGCCGGGTTGCACGCCGGACTGGAAAACGGTACGCTCAACCCGGTGGTGGGAACGGAGTTTCCCCTGGCCGACGCGGCACAGGCCCATGTCGCCGTGATGGAACCGGGCGCTTATGGAAAAATCGTCCTGACACCTTGACTCCCCGGCTCGAACGCGCAGCAAGGTCCGAAACGAACCACGCGCTCATGAGCCGCAATGAACCGCGTGCTCACGAGCCGGAACGAACCACGCGTACACGCCGCTGCCCGGCGCACACGCACATAAGGAATCCTCCATGGCAAACCCGCTCATCCAACTCGCACGACACGGCCAGAGTTTCTGGCTGGACAACATCAGCCGTGAACTGATCTCTTCGGGCCGGTTGAGGAGGTTGATCGAGGAAGACGGATTGAAAGGGATGACCTCGAATCCGGCCATTTTTGAAAAAGCCATCACCGGCAGTACGGATTACGACGCCGACATCGGGCGTATGGCGGCGCAGGATCGGAACGCCGTGGAAATCTACGAAGCGCTGGCGATTTCGGATATCCGGGAGGCCGCGGATCTGCTGGCTGCGGTCTACGCATCCACCGAGGGCGCCGACGGTCACGTGAGCCTGGAGGTGTCCCCGGAACTGGCGGACGACACCGCCGGCACCATCGAGGAAGCCAGGCGGCTGTGGAAGTCCGTGGACCGCGGGAACGTCATGATCAAGGTGCCAGCGACCCGGGCGGGCATTCCGGCCGTACGGCAACTGATCGGCGAGGGGTTGAACGTCAACGTGACGCTGCTGTTTTCAAGCGACGTGTACGCCGAAGTGGCCGAAGCCTTTATCGGCGGCCTGGAAGACCGGCACGCGGCCGGAGGTGAGATCAGCGGGATCGCCAGCGTGGCCAGTTTCTTTATCAGCAGGATAGACACGCTGGTAGACGCTTTGCTGACGGAACGCGCGGCGCAGTCAGCCGATCCGGCGGAGCGTGCCAGGCTCATGGCCCTGGTCGGAAAAGCCGCTATCGCCAACGGGAAGACGGCCTATCGGCGATACAAGGCGCTGTACGCGACTCCGCGCTGGAAGTCGCTGGCGCGGAAGGGCGCCAGGACCCAGCGGCTTCTTTGGGCCAGTACCAGTACCAAGAACCCGGACTACCGGGACGTGCTGTACGTGGAAGAGCTGATCGGCCGGGATACCATCAATACGTTGCCCGATGAAACGCTGAACGCCTTCCGCGATCACGGGCGCCTCTCCGATACGCTGGAGGCGGATATCGGCGACGCCTTGGCAGTCATGGCCGACGTCGAGCGCGCCGGGATTTCGATGAACCGGGTCGCGGACCAACTCGTCGAAGAAGGGGTGAAGAAATTCGTAGACCCCTTCGTGAAACTGATCGACGCTATCGAACAGAAACGATTGCAGCCGGCCTGATTTCCGACTGGCATCGCGGCCGGAGAAACCGGTGAACAGTGAGATTCACCGGCCGGACGCGCATTCGCTTGCGTCCGGGGAGGAATGCATGCAGCTGGGCATGGTCGGACTCGGCCGGATGGGCGGCAACATGACCCAGCGGCTGTTGCGGGGCGGTCACGAGGTCATCGTCTACGACCGCGACAGTGAAGCGGTCGGCGCGGCGGTAAAGGCGGGGGCCGTCGGTTCCTCGACCCTGGATGACCTCGTGGCCGGTCTCGAAGCGCCTCGCACGGTCTGGGTCATGGTACCGGCCGGCGACGCCACCGAGAAGGCCATTGCCGAACTGGCCGGACTGCTGTCTCCGGGCGACACCGTCATCGACGGCGGAAACACCTGGTTCAAGGACGACGTCGCCCGTGCGGAGAAACTGGCCGCCGGACATCTGCACTACGTCGACGTGGGCACCAGCGGCGGTGTATGGGGCCTCGACAGAGGTTATTGCATGACCATTGGCGGCCCCGCCGAGATCGTTGAACGCCTGGATCCGCTGTTCGAGACGCTGGCCCCCGGGCCCGGGAAGGCCGGCGCGGTGCAGGGGCGCGACGCACCGGGTTCGGATGCGCACGACCCTTCAGAGACGAGCGAGGCGCCCCGGTCGACGGCGCCCAAGGGCTACGTGCACGTGGGACCCGCCGGCGCGGGGCACTTCGTGAAGATGATCCACAACGGGATCGAATACGGCATGATGCAGGCCTTCGCCGAGGGGCTTGAAATCCTCCGCGAGTCCGGCTCCGACCGTGTGGACCCGCGCCATCGATACGACCTGGACCTGCACGACATAGCCGAAGTCTGGCGACACGGAAGCGTGGTCAGTTCCTGGCTGCTGGACCTCCTCGAAATCGCCCTGCGGGAAGACCGGGACCTGTCCGCCTATTCCGGTTACGTGCAGGACTCGGGAGAGGGACGTTGGACGGTGCAGACGGCCATCGAGGAAGACGTGCCCGCCCACGTGCTCACGGCCTCGCTCTTCACGCGGTTCCAGTCGCGGCAGGAAAACTCCTACGCCATGCGGGTGCTTTCGGCCCTGCGCCACCAGTTCGGCGGTCACGTGGAACAGAACAAAAACGGGGGATGACCATGATCCAGATCGCTCCATCCATCCTGTCCGCGGACTTTACCCGCCTGGCCGAAGAAGTCCGCGCCGTGGAAAGCGCGGGCGCGGACCGGATACATATCGATGTGATGGATGGCCGGTTCGTACCGAATATATCCATGGGCCCCTTCATCGTCGAGGCCATCGACTCGCTGACGGACCTGCCGCTGGAAGCCCACCTGATGATCGAGGAGCCGGACCGGTATATCGATGTCTTCATGGATGCCGGGGCGGACGTGATCATCGTGCACCAGGAGAACACGACCCATCTTCACCGCGTGGTGCAGTCCGTCAGGGAACGGGGAAAGCAGGCCGGGGTCGCCCTGAACCCGGCCACGCCCGCCCAGGTCATCGACGGGATCGTCGACGATCTCGATCTCGTCCTGGTCATGTCCGTCAACCCGGGGTTCTCGGGACAGCGGTTCATCGAATCCGTACTGCCGAAGATCCGCCGCGTCCGCGAGACAATATCAGACCGGGGAATCGACTGCGACCTGGAGGTGGACGGCGGCGTGAACGCCGATACCGCGCCGGCCGCCGTGTCGGCGGGCGTGAACGTCCTGGTGGCGGCCACGGCCGTGTTCAAGCATCCGGATGGCATTGCCGAAGGCATCCGGACACTCCGCGAATAGGCCTGATCCCGGGATAGTCGATGCACTGCCCTCCAGGTCTCCGGTCCACGTCCCCTGGCATTGCAGTCTCTCCGTCAGACCACCGCTCTTTTCCAGGTTCCCTTGAAGAAGCGCCTCAGGGTGAGCAGGCCCTGCAATACGGCCGCGGCAAGCCAGGCGATCCAGATGCCCGTCACGTCCAGTCCGAGGGGGAAGGCCAGGACGTAGGCGAACACCAGCATGATGCCCCACTGGGAGACGAGGGTATAGTAGAGGGACGGGCGGGTCTCGCCGCCGCCAGCCAGCACGCCGCTGGCCACAATGGACAGCGCGGAAAAAACCTGGGCGATGGCGAAGAACCGCAACATGACGGAACTGATTTCGAGGACCGTTTCATCCGTCGTGAAAACGGCCGAGATCGCGCTGGCGAACAGCCAGATCAGTGCCGAGCCCGCCGCGATCAGGACCATGCAGAGCAGGATGGTCTGTCCCCCGTACTGTTCGGCTGACCGGACCTGGCGGCCGCCCAGTCTCTGCCCGACCAGGGAGGTCGCCGCGACCGAGAAGGCCAGGGCGGGCATGATCGCGAAGAGCCGGATCTGAAACCCCATGGTCAGGGCCGCGATGGCGGCCGTCGGGCGGCTGACCCCCGATACCACGCGATATAGGAGCACGCGCGCGCCGTTTCGGAAGAAGCCGGACGCGCCGGAAGGCAGGCCGATATCGAGCATGCGGGACATGATGCTCCAGTCCGGTTTAACGCGCCAGTTACGGGAAAGACGCACCTGTCCGTGTCCCCGGACGAGGATCGCGAGACCGATTACGCACCCGGCCAGACGGGAGACGATCATCCCCACGGCCGCGCCGGCCACGCCCAGCGCGGGCAGTCCCCAGGCGCCGAAGATGAATCCGTATGAGATCGCGCATTTCACGATAATGACGATAACGGATATTTTAAGCGGGGTGCGGGTATCGCCGACTCCTCCGAAGATGGCGCTCATGACGTAATTCAGGATCATGAAGATCATCCCGGCGAAGTAGAGTCTCAGGAAGAGGATGCCATGGGTAAGCACTTCTTCGGGGGCGCCGAGGAGGACCAGCGCGGGCCGGGTGAGCACGAGACTGACGACTGCGAGACCGAGGGACAGATACGTGCCCATCAGGATCGCCTGCTGACCTGTCCGGCTTACGTCGCCGTGCCTGCCCGCCCCGTAGTACTGGGCTACCAGCGTGCGCGTGCCGCCCGTAATCGAGATGGCCATGACCATGACGATGAACACGATCTGCCGGCTCATGCCGATGGCGGAAATCGCCGCGGGGCCCAGGAATCCCACGAAGTATATGTCTACAAGACCTTCGGTGGCGTCGATCAGCGAAGCGACGACGACGGGCCAGGCAATGGCCCAGACGTGGCGGAGAACCTGGGAAGGCGGGACCTCCTCGTCGGCCGGTTTCGGGGAAACGGCAGTATGGTCGGGCATAGCCCGTAATGTACTTTTGCAGGAGCGGAGCGGCAAGGCAATTCACCCAGGGGCGATGCGCGTCCAAGTCGTTGTCTGCGCGACAGATAAGAAAAGAGATGACAGGGCAGGCGGTACGCTGTATATCTACATCTGTCACGAATCCGCAGCCCGGAATCGGACCTGGTTGACGATGGGCCGTGTTGAGCAGGAGGCATGAAGATGCGTAAAATGCGAGGAACGTTCTTCTCTACGGGATCATGGGTGGCGATCGGCCTGTTGCTGGCGGTAACGATGGCGTGCGGCAAGAAGGACCCGGTAGCTCCCGAGCCGACTGAGCCACCGGAGCCGGTCGAGAAACCCGCGCTTAAAATCGGCTTGCTGATCGATCTGTCGGGAGGCGGATCGGAACATGGCATACCCATGCGGCGGGGATTCGAAATGGCGATCGAGCATATCAACGAGGTGGGGGTGCTGGGCGAGCCGGTCGTGGGCGTGGTGGCCGATACGGAACTGGACGCCGAAACGGCGGTGGCCGAAGCAATGGACCTGGTCGAAGACAGAGGCGTCCACGCCATCGTGGGAGCCTGGGCGAGTTCTTCGACGCTTGCCATCGTAGAGAACGTGACCGCCGAAGCGGGTATTCCCGTGATTTCGCCCGCTTCTTCTTCGCCCTCGCTCACGGACGCAATGGATAACGATTTCCTGTTCCGCACGACCCTGTCCGATCATGATCAGGGACCGGTGCTCGCGAAGATCACCCTTGAGCTGGGTTTCGGCAACGTGGGCATGATCTACCGCGACGACGTCTGGGGCCGGGGTCTGGCGGACGCCTTCGAAGGCACCTGGGACGGCAAGCTGAACAGGGTCGCGGTCGATCCCGCCCAAACCGACTTTGCGGATGCATTGAATGAAAGCAAGGGGATCACGCTTGGTGAGGAATTCCAGGCGCAGGCCCTTGTCGTCCTCGCCTTCCAGCCCCAGCAGGAAGCCATTGTCCGCGAGGCCCTGAGCAAGGGGCTCTTCAAGCACTTCATCTTCGGACCCACCGGCCGCAGCCTGGACCTGCTCCGATCGATCGGTCTGGAGCACCTCGCCGGCATGCGCGGAACATCGCCCGGCGCGGCGCAGGATACACCTTCGGCGGTGGCCTGGGAGAACGCCTACAAGAGCGCCTACGGGAATCCCCCGCCCTACCCTTATGTGAAACAGACCTACGACGCGACCGTGGCCGTGGCCCTGGCGGCCCAGGCGGCAGGCAATCTGGACGGATCGGCCATCCGCGACAAATTGCGTATCATCGGCCGGCCGCCTGGTGAACTCGTTATCGCCGAGGCGGGCAGCATCGCGAATGGCCTGAACATCCTGGCCAATGGCGGCGCCGTCAACTACGAAGGCGCGGCCATGCCTCTGGATTGGGACGAAAACGGCGACCTCGCCACCGGTTTCGTGGCGGTCTGGCAATTTACCGAATTAGGAACGATCGAAGTCATCCGGACCGTTCCGTTCTTACACTAAATCCGGTCGACCCGCCTGGACGGCAAAAGGGGGGTCGCGCGTCCGCGCAACCCCCTGAATTCGCTATGCTTGTGTGGTATGACCCCAACGGGATTTGAACCCGTGTTGCCGCCGTGAAAGGGCGGTGTCCTTGGCCAGGCTAGACGATGGGGTCGCGTTCTTCCAAAGCCGTCCTAAAATATGGGACGGGACCTCGTAACGCAAGCCTTTTTTACCCTTCGTAACCCATATCCTTCCATATGCGCCGGGCGTATGGGACGTGCTCCGGATCCGGGTCGCGGCGGCCCAGAATGCTGGGCGGCGGCTGTCCGGGCGCGGCGTGTTTGGGCCAGGGCGACCAGTGGTCGTTTTCCCAGGGTTTCCGTGCGGTTTCGTCCCTGAAATCGGGCACTTCGAAGGGTCGCCCGTCCTCCAGCGCGCTTTTCCAGGCCAGAATGCCCACGGAGGACATGGCCACGCCGCGGTAGACGTCCAGGAAGGGCTGCTCGCCCGAACGGATGGCCCGGGCGAAGTGGAAGCTCGTCCAGAAGTCGCCGCCGCCGTGTCCGGCCTCTCGGGCGAGATCGCCGTGTTCGGGCCAGTCGGGCCGGTAGACCCGTTCCGCCTCCTCTCCGGGCTGGAGGTGCCACGGTTCATGCCACACCCGCACCTCCCCCGGTCCGAAATAGCCCGGTCCCCGTGTGATCTCCATGGCGCCCCGTTCGCCGTGCAGGCGGTACCAGTTGCTGTGGCCGGGCATACTGAGCCCGAAGATGCGGAAGACCGCGCCGTTGTCCATGCGGCAGAGGATGACCGAACCGGGATCTCCCCTCCTGAGGGTGAGCGTGCGCTCGGGCCGGGCGATGGAAAGGGCATTGACGCCGACCGGCCGCGTATCGGTGATGCAGACCAGCGGGGCCAGGGCGTGGGTGCAGTAGTAGGTGGAAGGTATCCACGCCCTCCAGTGGTCGAAACCCGGTGAGAGCCGCAGGCTGTCGTCCCGGGCCATGGGGTGGTTGTACTCCCCCTCGGCGTAGGTCACCTCGCCTATCTCTCCCGCGCGGTAGAGCCGGTGCATTTCCTGGTTGAAGACGGTGTAGGGGTAGTTCTCGGCCAGCATGTAAATCCGGCCGGACTCCTCCACCGCGCGGCAGAGGGCGACCCCCTCGGCCAGGGTGGCGTTCGAGGCCGTCTCGCTCATGACGTGCTTGCCCGCCCGCAGGGCCTTCACGGCGAAGGGCGCATGTTCGTTGAAGTAGTTGGCCAGGACGACGGCGTCCATGTCGTGGGCGAGGAACTCGTCGTAATCCGTGTACGCGGCGACGGAGAGGTCTCCGGCGAGTTCGCGCAGCCGCTCCTCCCAGATGTCGCACAGCGCGACGAGCTGCATGCCCACGGCGCCTGACGCGCTCCGCGCGAAGCTCTTGCCGCGCCCCACGCCCACCACGCCGACGCGGATCGGCTGGCCATTCATGGTACGCCCTCGTTCATGATGTGTCCCTCATGGCTGACCCGTCGCCCAAAGGCCGGGCGGCGCTTCCACTGTCCATGCCGCGGCCTTCATAATGCGTCCTCACGACAGGCCTATAAGTCCGGGTACGTCCGTCAACTGCCTGATGGAAGGCAGACGATAGCGACCGTACTTGTCATACCGGTCGATGAGGAGGGCGTCCAGGCCGACCCGTTCCGCGGGCAGGATGTCCTCCTCCGGATAGTCGCCGATGTACAGAATCCGACCGATGGGTGTTTCCGCCCGGTCGATGGCCATGTGAAAGATCTTCTCATCGGGCTTTTCGCAACCGACTTCGGCGGAAACGACGAGGAAGGAGAAGTATCGGCCCAGACCGAACCGCTCCAGTACGAGGGCAAGGTGTTCCGACCAGTTCGACAACACGCCGAGGCGCACGCCCCGCCCCTGCAGCTTCTCCAATGTAGGCCGGACGTCGCCGTACACGTCCAGGTACCTGCCGTCCTGGAACCGGTCGTAGTATTTCTGCAATCCGGGCAGCAGGTCACCCTCGATACCTGCAATATCAAACACATGGGCGTAGAGATCCAGAAAGTACCGGCGCGTCTGTTCCGGCGTGCTCATACGGCCTTCGCGCTTCCGGAACCGGGGTTCCTCCTCCATGGTCTTCGCCAGGGCCGCCTTCACCTGTTCCAGTGTGATCTCGGTCCCGAGTTCTCCGGCGGCGACGACGAAGAACTCCTCGAAGAAATCGGGAGAATCCCGGCCGACGAGCGTACCGGCCGCATCGAAGATCACGGTGTCATAGAACATGGTGAATCCGTGCTGCCGCCTCGTCACTCCGCGGGCATGCCCCATTTTTCGGCGGCGAGCGGCTTCACGGCGGGGTTTACGAGGCCGTCGTCGGGCCAGCGGCCGCTGAGGATGCTGACCAGTTGCCGGCCGGCCTTTATGGCGCGCTCGATTCCACCTCTGACCGATGCCGAAGCGTAATGGGGGGTGAGGACCACCTGTTCCATCGTCCGCAGCGGGTTGTCCGGGGCCGGCGGTTCCTGCTCCTGCACGTCCAGTCCGGCGCCGGCAAGCCACCCTTCCTGCAAGGCCCGGATCAGCGCCTTTTCGTCCACGACCTTGCCGCGGCCCGTATTGATGAAGTAGGCGGAGGGCTTCATGTTCCGGAAATCCTTCTCACCGATAATGCGGTGAGTACTGGGCGTCAGGGGCACGTGACAGGAAACGAAGTCCGATTCCTTGAACAGCGTTTCCTGGTCCACCATGGTCACGCCCCAGGGATCGGCGTCCGCCTGGCTGACGAAGGGGTCGCAGGCGATGACGCGGAGATCGAAACCGGCGGCTATCTTCGCCATGGCCCGTCCGATGTTTCCGAAGGAAACCAGGCCGAGGGTCTGGTCATAAACAGGCTGTATGGTGCCGCGGCTGACAGGGGTGCCCTCGAGCATGGACCGGTTGATGGGCATCAGCCGGCGGGCGCACGCAAGCAGCAGCATCATGGCGTGCTGGGCGACTTCCCGTTCGAATACGCCCTGGATGTTGTATACGATGATGCCTCGCTCCGTGGCTGCTTCCACGTCGATGAAATCCACGCCGATCCCGCCCGCGCCCACGACGCGTATGCGTTCGGGCAGGCGTTCCACTTCTTCCCTGTTGAAAGTCAGGCCGCCCTGGGTGAAGCCGTCCACGTCCCGGGCCTCCTCGAGCATTTCCTCTCGTGTACGGAAAGGCCTGATCTTCAGTTCAGCGCCGATGGTTTCCAGTTCGTCCCTGATATACTGGTTGGGACCGGGATTATCGGGATTGCCGGGCGCGAGAATGGTAAATCGAGCCATGCGGACTCCTTCGGATAAGGGGTATCGGGGCACTTGCGACCTGTCAAAAGTAACGCGGGACGACGGGAATGGCAATATGAGAATTTGACGATGATCCGATGCCGATTTGTGCCATGCCTGACGGGACCGTCTCAAACATTGGAGATGGCGCGAAACCGGCGGTCGGGGCATCCATTAATCCCTTGCCCTGATTGAAAATTCGTTAATTTTAGAGGAGATCGACTACACCGGTAACTGGTCAGTTTAAGTAACCAATGCTCATGCGCATTGGATGATCGATCCTGCGTGAAGCCGAAACGACCAGAGACTTCGTACTCTCCCGGAGGAACCATGCAATCATTCACCCTGTTACTCACCGGCCTTTGTTTCATCGCGCTGACCGCCTCGTGCGCGCCCGCGGAAGAGCCCATGCCTGACGACCCCGTCGAACGCGCCAAAGCGCTGCACGGGAAAGTCCCGCTGACCGACGGACATAACGACCTGCCCTGGCAGATACGCAGGAAGGCGAACCGGGACGTCTGGGCCCTGGATATCGCCGAGCCCCAGCCGGACCTGCACACCGACATCCCCCGCCTTCGCGAGGGCATGCTGGGCGCCCAGTTCTGGTCGGTCTACGTACCCGCGTCCATGCAGGGCAAGGAGGCGGTGCGGGCGACCATGGAGGAAATCGACATCGTGTACCAGATGATCGCCCGGTACCCGGACACTTTCCAGTTAGCCACCACGGCGGACGAAGTGGAGGCGGCCTTCGCGGCGGGCAAGATCGCGTCCATGATGGGCATCGAAGGGGGGCATTCCATCGATTCCTCCCTCGGCGCGCTCCGCATGTTTCACCGGCTGGGCGTCGGATACATGACGCTGACCCATAGCCGCAACGTGCCCTGGGCCGACTCGGCCACGGATACCGTGGCGGTCGACGGGCTGACGAAATTCGGGGAAGAAGTGGTCCGGGAGATGAACCGCCTGGGCATGCTGGTGGACCTGTCCCACGTGTCCCCCGCGACTATGCGGGACGCCCTGGAGGTGTCGGAGGCTCCGGTGATCTTCAGCCATTCCTCGTCCCTGGCCATGTGCAACCACGTGCGCAACGCCCCCGACGACGTCCTGGAACGGCTGGCCGAAAACGGCGGCGTGATCATGGTCACCTTCGTGCCCGCCTACATCTCGGAGGAGACCCGCCTGCACGGCGTGACGCGCGGCGAGGAACGGGACAGGCTTCAGGCACTGCCGGGCGCCACGGATGAATCGGTTTCAGCAGGCATGGCCGCATGGAACGAGGCCAATCCCACGCCGCCCGCCACCCTCGCCCAGGTGGCCGACCATATCGACCACATCCGGCAGGTAGCCGGCATTGACTACATCGGCATCGGTGGGGATTACGACGGCATTTCCACGGTCCCGGTGGGGCTGGAGGACGTGTCCACCTACCCCATGCTGACGGCAGAACTGATCCGTCGGGGATATACGGACGAGGATGTCATGAAGATACTTGGACAAAACGTGCTGCGCGTGATGCGCGATGCCGAGGCGGTGGCCGCCCGGCTGCAGCAGGAGCGCAACCCCTCGGGCGCGCGCATTGAAGTCCTGGACGCCGAAGACCTGGACGGAGACTCGACGGACGAAGAATAGGCGCGGCAGCCAGTACGCCGTCACACCCCAAAAGCTCCGGCGCTCACATGGCATCCCAAAGCACAGGCCACCTGCCCGGATACAGTAGGGATCTATGAACGAATCGCAGATCAGGCAACTGCTCGAACAGGTCCGATCGGGGGATTTGCCGGTGGATGAAGCTTCCACGCGGCTGCGGTCCATGCCCTTCGAGGACCTCGGATTCGCACAGGTGGACCACCACAGGGCGCTGCGGTGCGGGTTCCCCGAGGTAATCTTCTGCACGGGGAAGACCGACGAACAGGTGGCCGCCATCGCGGAACGCATCGTCGCCTCAGGCAGCGACCTGCTCGCCACGCGGGCGACCCCGGCCATGTACGAAGCCGTGACGGCGCGTTGTCCCTCCGCGGAGTACCACGAGACGGCCCGGGCGATCGTTGTCCAGGAGACCTGGCGGGACCAGGGCATCGGCGAGGTCCTGGTCGTCTCGGCGGGCACGAGCGATATCCCGGTGGCCGAAGAAGCCGCGGTGACCGCCCGGGTCCTGGGCAACCGCGTCCAATGCCTCTTCGACGTCGGCGTGGCCGGGATACACCGCCTGCTATCCCATCGCGACACCATCATGAACGCGTCGGTACTCATCGTCGTGGCAGGCATGGAGGGCGCCCTGCCCAGCGTAGTAGGCGGAATGGTCTCCCGGCCGGTGATCGCCGTGCCGACGAGCGTGGGGTACGGCGCCAGCTTCAATGGACTGGCGGCGCTCCTGGCCATGCTGAACAGCTGTGCCTCGGGCGTCACGGTGGTGAACATCGACGGCGGGTTCAACGCCGGTTACGCGGCGGGCCTCATCAACCGGAAGCACGAATAGGGACGGCGGGTTCAATGGCTGTGGCGGGTTATTTCGACCAGTTATCCGGTTTCACCGCGGACATGCTGCTCGGCGCGCTGATCGACGCGGGAGCGGACCGGAACGCGCTTGAATCGGCCCTGAGACGACACCATGGCGTGGACTGCGAGATCAACGTCACCACGGGGCGGGTCGACAGGACCCAGGTGACCTGCGCCACCATTTCCTGCGTCGAGGCGTCCGTACCTGAAACCTACCGGGCCATCCCGGATTCGGGAGCGGGCACGCCGGCCGGCGCACTCCTCGGCAGGGTGACCGCCCATCTCGAGCAGCACGTGAACGAGCTTTGGGGAGCAGCAGACCAGGCACCGACCAGGGAAGAGCTGGGCGGCCGCCACGCGGCTTTGCGCATACTCGTCCTCTGCAACGCCCTTCATCTTCACGGGATCGATGCCATTTACCACGAGGCGCTGCCCTTCGCCGCGGGAATCGATGCCACTCCGCCATTCCTGGCCGGCCTGATGCGGGGCGCCGCCATATTTCCCGTCGACCGCGCACCCGTCGACCTGCCGGGATGCGCCGTCTTGACCGGCTTATCCGCGGGTTCGATGCACAGATCCGGCTTTACGCTGCGGAAGGTGGGCTATGGCGGCAACGACGCCGGCCGTGATCATGGAGACGTGATCCGGCTGTGCCTGGGCGAAGTCGTCCAACCGGTCGATACGGAATCCGTTCAGGTCCTGGAAACGCAGATTGACGACATGAATCCGCAGTTCTACGGCCACGTCCTGGACCTGCTGCTCGAAGCCGGCGCGCTGGACGCCTTTCTCACGCCTGTAATCATGAAAAAAAGCAGGCCGGGCGTTCTGCTCACCGTGCTGGCGCCGACCACCCTCGCCGGCCGGCTGTCCGAAGTGATTTTCAAGGAAACGACCACGATTGGCCTCAGAAGCTACCCTGTCTCCAGGAACGTGCTGTCCCGGAACGTATCAACCGTCGAAACCCGCTATGGCGCGATCCGGATCAAGATCGCCCGGCACGGAGACTCCCGGCGTTACACCCCGGAATACGAGGACTGCCGCCAGGCCGCCCGGAAGAACGGCATTCCGCTCGCCGACGTCTATGCGGCCGTCCATCAGGCCGCCGGCCGCCTGGACCTGGATAACCTGCCGTGATCGTCGCCGAGGACGTTACCTTCAGTTACCACCTCCAGTCGGGGGACGAGGTCCCCACGCTGCGAGGCCTGTCCCTCGAAATCGCCGAATCCGAAAGCCTGGCCGTGATCGGTCCCAACGGTTCGGGAAAGAGCACCCTCGCCCGCTGTCTCAACGGGTTGATCGTGCCCCAGTCCGGCCGGATCCTGGTGGATGGCATGGATACGGCCGAACCAGGGAACAAGTGGCAGGTCCATCAACGGGCCGGGATGATCTTTCAGAATCCGGACAACCAACTGGTCTCGACCACAGTGGAGCGGGAAGTGGCCTTCGGCCTCGAGAACCTCGGCCTGCCTTCCCGGGAGATCCACCAGCGCGTCGCCTGGGCGCTCGACCGGTTTCACCTGGCTAAATACCGCCATTATCCACCACACAGGTTATCGGGGGGCGAAAAACAACGGCTGGCCATCGCTTCCGTGGCGGCGATGCGGCCTCGGTATCTTATTTGCGACGAGCCCACCTCCTCGTTGGATCCCGGTGACCGGCAGGACATCCTCGACCTCCTTATGGCCATCGTGGACGAATACCGATTGAGCGTGGTCTTCATCACGCAGTCTCCCGAGGAAGCCGCCCGGATGGATCGCGTCGCGCTGGTGGCGGACGGGGACGTCGTCGCCGAGGGCACGCCGGAGGAAGTATACCAGGATACCAAACGCCTCGCGACGCACGGCCTCGAGGCGCCACTGGCCAAACGGCTGGCGGATGCCCTGCGCGCCCGTGGCGTTGAAGTGCCTGCCGGCACCGTCCATCCCGAATCCCTGGTACAGTGGGTATCGGAGCGAAAATCGGTGTCACCGGCAGACGGGGAACCGGGAGAAGACACTCCGCCGGCCGCGGCCCGTCCCCCGGCGCGCACCGCGGCATCCTCCGCAACACCGGACGTACTGCCTTCCAACCGGCCAGTAGCCGCGCCGCCTATCATCGTATTCGACCGGGTGTGCCATACCTACTCCCCCGGGACCTCCCTGGAGATCCCGGCGTTGCGCGACGTAACCACGCGGGTATTCCCTGGAGAGTGCGTCGCGTTGACCGGGCCGAACGGTTCCGGAAAGTCCACGATGATTCAGCACCTCAACCGCCTGCTGAAAGCGGACTCGGGCACGGTCCGGGTAGCGGGCGAAGATGTGTCCTCCCCGGAGACCGACCTGCGGAAGCTACGCCAGAAGGTGGGGCTGGTTTTCCAGTTTCCCGAAGCCCAACTGTTCGAGGAAACCGTCTTCGACGACGTGGCTTTCGGCCCCCGCCAGATGGGTGCCGCGGCATCGGAAATCCCCGGCATGGTGAACCGGGCGCTCCAGCGGGTCGGCCTCAATCCGGATCGCTTTTCACACCGGCATCCCCTGTCGCTGAGCGGCGGGGAAAAACGTCGGGCCGCGATTGCCGGCATCCTCGTCATGGAGCCTGCCGTACTCGCACTCGACGAGCCCACTTCCGGTCTCGATCCGCAAAGTGCCGGACAGGTCGAGACGATTTTCAAAAGCTATAGCGATACGGGAGCGACCCTTTTCCTGATCACCCATGACATGGACCTGATCTCCCGCCTTGCCGACCGGATCCTGGTCATGGAGAGCGGCGGCATCGCGGCGGACACCACGCCGGATCGCCTGTTCGCCATGGAGGGCGGCGGCGATGCACGGTCTACGGGACGGCCCGGCCTTTGCAACCTGCTGGCCGCCGTCAGCGAAGCCGGGATCCCCGTCGATACCGGCTGTTTCAACCTGGAAGAAGCCGCGGACATGATCCGCGCGTACGTATGCAACGGCAACAATCACTCCAGCCCCGGGGAAAGTCAACCATGCTAGTCGACATTCATACCAACCTGATGTGGTACCCGGACCATATGTCCGACGAATTCGTGGAGTTCGCCTACGCGGCAAAGAAGGCCAAGATGCGGCTGTCCGAGGACGTGTACTACGCCGGTCACGAGGACCGGTACAAAAACGCCTTCGATTCCACGCCGGAAACGCTGCTGAAGGCGACAGAAGACTGCGACAAGGTGGTGGTCTTCGGGCTGAAAGCGCCCTACTGCGGGATGGACGTGCCCCAGGAACTCGTCGCCGGCTTCGTGGCGGACAACGCGGACCGGTTCATCGGCTGGTGTTCCGTTGACCCCAACGACGAAGACGCCGTCGAACAACTCGAATACAACGTGAACGAGCTTGGCCTGCGCGGACTGAAGGTCGCCCCGATCTACCAGCACTTCGACCCGCAGGATCCGGCGTATCTACCTCTGTTCAAGAAAGCGGAAACGCTCGACATCCCCGTCATCTGGCACCAGGGCACTTCCTTCGTGCGGCCGGGGCCTCTCAAATGGGCCAATCCGATACAACTGGAGGACATCGCGGTAGCCTGCCCGGACCTTCGGATGATGATCGCCCACATGGGACATCCGTGGGAAGACGAATGCGTGGTCCTGATCCGTAAGCATCCGAATCTCTATGCGGACATATCGGCCCTGCACTACCGCCCGCTTCGGCATTACATGGCGTTCATGTCCGCCCTGGAGTACGGCGTGGAGCACAAGTTGATCTTCGGCTCCGATTTTCCCTCTGCCACGCCGGCGCAGGTCATAGCGGGGCAGTGGAAGGTGAACGACATCGTACGGAATACGTCCCTGCCCGTGTTTCCGGACGAGGCCATCCACAACATGATCTATGAAAACTGGAAGGCGTTCCTGCCGGAAGCACAATAAAAAAGGGGCGACCTTACGGCCGCCCCAGTCTTGTAACGGTACGGATGATGCGGGAGCGCTTACTTGCGTTTCAGTTCCACGCGCCGGTTCTGCGCCCAGGTGCTTTCGTCGCTTCCCGTGACCGCCGGCCGCTCCTCACCCAGGCTGACGGTTTCGATGCGGCTTTCCGCCACGCCGGCATCCACGAGGTACGCCTTGACCGCCTGCGCCCGCTGTTCACCCAGCGCCAGGTTGTATTCGATCGTACCCCGCTCATCGCTGTGCCCCTCGACCACCACCATGTCTTCGGGCTGATACTCTCGCAACTTCCGGGCGTTTTCATCCATGGCAGAACGCTGGTCTTCCCGAACGCTTGAACTGTCGTAATCGAAGTAGATGGTCGACAGGGACATCATCTCCTGGTGCCGGGCTTCTGCCTCGGCCGCGAGACGGGCTTCCTCTTCGGCCATGCGCCGGGCTTCTGCCTCGGCCGCGAGACGGGCTTCCTCTTCGGCCATGCGCCGGGCTTCTGCCTCGGCCGCGAGACGGGCTTCCTCTTCAGCGCGTACGGCTCTGATCGAATCCGCTATGGCCCGCTGACGTTCCGCCTCCATCGCGGCCAGTTCTTCCGCGGAAGGCCCCCGGGTTACGGCGCAGCAGGCGCCCATCCACACGGGAGCGGCGACCACAACGCAGAGCGCCAGGACCGAAGCCGTATTGCTCCATCTTTTCATGAAGAACTCCTTTCGCATGAGTTGGCGTTATTCATCCGTTACTTATTCGGGCCAGTCTTGCCATTTTCCGCTTAACATTTGTTTCATCCTGCAGTTTCATCCCGCACGGCAAGTATATGTACACCTTCTTCACCTTACAGTGTTTTTTTACAATGCACGTATTTATCCCGGAATACGTCCCCGTCGTGTTTCCGGATGAAGCCAAGCCATCCACGACATGATCTATGAAAACCGGAACCGTTTCTCAGGAAGCCATAAAAAGGGCAGCCCATACTAAAATACTAAAGGGCCGCCCCTGTCTTGTAACCGTACGGATGATGCGTGAAACGCTTACTTGCGCTTCAACTCCGCGCGCCGGTTCTGCGCCCAGGAGCCTTCGTCGCCACCCATGACCGCCGGTTGTTCTTCACCGAAACTGACGGTTTCGATGCGGCTGTCCGCCACACCGGCATCCACGAGGTACGTCTTGACCGCCTGGGCACGCTGCTCGCCCAGCGCCAGGTTGTATTCGATCGTACCCCGCTCATCGCAGTGGCCTTCGACCACCACCATGTCCTCGGGCTGATACTCTCGCAACTTCCGGGCGTTTTCGTCCATGGCCGAAAGCTGGTCTTCCCGGACGTTTGACATGTCGTAATCAAAGTAGATGGTCGACAGGCTCATCATCTCCTGGTGCAGGGCTTCGGCAGCCCTGCGGGCTTCCTCTTCGGCCAGGCGCCGGGCTTCCTCCTCGGCCGCGAGACGGGCTTCCTCTTCAGCGCGTACAGCCCTGAGCGAATCCGCTATGGCTTGTTGCCGCGCGGCCTCCATGGCGGCCAGTTCTTCCGCGGAAGGCCCGGTGGCACAGCCGGCACCCATCCACGCGGGAGCGGCTACCATAAGGCAGAGCGCCAGGACCGGAGTAGTAATGCGCCATCTTTTCATTATAACACTCCTTTCACATGGGTGCGTTTCACATCCAGCACTGATGCGGAAAGTATATGGACACCTGCTCCACCTCACAATGTTTTTTAAGAATGCGCGTGCTTATCCCGTACATAAAAAGGAAATCGCTATCAGCGGCCAGGTAGAATGACAGGCATCTGAAAAAAATCATCCATCCGACATCAGATCCAGTCTCATCCGGGCCAGCTGGGCTTCCTCGGTATCGGGAAACTCGCCGATTACCCGTTCCAGATAGGACCTCGCCTCAGGCAGTTCCTTCCTGGCCACCTTGATGAAAGCGATCTTCAACAGCGTGGCCGGCACCTTGTTCCCATCCGGATACGCGTCCAACAGCATCTCGTAAGCATCGAGCGCCTGGGTGTACAGGCTCTGCGTATAGTAGCAGTCGCCGATATAGTACTGCGCGTCGTCCGCCAGATCCGAGTCCGGGAAGTACTCGATGTACTGGGCAAACTGCCGGACCGCCACGTCGTAACTGCCCCGCTGATAATCCCTCAACGCAAGGTCGTACAGTTCCCCCGGATCGAAGGACCGGGACGGTGCGACGGAGGTGTCCGGGCTTACCGGCGCGCTCAACTGGACCTGAATGCTCTCCAGCCTGCGCACAAAAGCCGAGAACTGACGGTCGCTTTCCGTGATGCGCGTGGCAAGGATCTGCAGCCGGCTTTCCAGGCCGCTTACGCGCTGCCCCATGTCCGCCCGCATGCTCAGCAATTCATCCATCTGGCCTCGCACGAGGGCTTCCAGCCCCTTGATTTGCACACTGAGCGAGTCTATGTCCTCCTGAAGGGCGATCTCCTCGCGCATGACCTGCATCTGGGCCCGAAGATGCGTCGTGTCGTCCTTCAAGTTGGTCAAGTCGGACTGGACACCGCACGCACTGGTAACGGCCAGGGCGCAGATCGTCATCAGCATGCCGCGGCCGCGGTGTTTTAAGGTCCACTCATTCATTTCTTCTCAATCCGTCTCTAAGGATACGGGCCTCGGTCCCCAACTGGCTTGCCGGTTGTTGCCCTCCGTGATGACGGGATGGACGTCTCCTCCGTTCCAGTACATGCGGTAAATCTGGTACGCTCCCTTGCGGACCCGGTCCGAACCGAAGAGTATGTGCAGTCCGTCCGGGGACCAGGTCGGGTTCACGTTGTCCCCTTCCGGTCCGCGGACTCCCGTGAGTTTCACGAGGTTACTGCCGTTGACGTCGCAGGTGTAGATATTGAAGACCCGCTGGGAGCCTCCCCGCCTTCCCGGCGCCAGGTCGCCGCCTACGAAGGCGATACGGTCGCCCCTGGGCGACCACGCGGGCGATCCGTTGTAACCGCCTTCGAAGGTGATGCGCCGGTCATCCGAGCCATCTACATTAATAACGTACAGGTGCTTCTGTGTCAATCTGTCCGACATGTATACCACCTGGTCGCCCCGCGGTGACCAGGACGGTGAAATGTTTATCCCGTATCCGGTCGCCAGAGGGATCAGTCTGCTTCCGTCCAACGTGCTGATGTAAAGCTTGGAAAACCCCTCCGTGACCAGGCCCAGGATCAGGTGCCTGCCGTCTGGCGACCAGCGAGGAGAAAGCACCGTTCTCCCTCTGAAAGAGACCTTGCTGGTTTCCCCGCTCTGCAGGTCCAGGAGATACAGTTCGTGGGGCCCGTCCCGGTAGGAGGTGTAAGCGATCCTGGTGCCGTCCGGCGACCAGTTCGGCGAGTATTTCCGTGCGCCGTCCCGGGTCAACTGGCGGACATTGAAACCGTCGTAGTCCGATATGTACAGTTCCGGGGCGCCGCTGCGCCGGGAAACAAAGACGACGCGGGTCTGGGCGATTCCCCGGTCCCCGGTCAACTGGAACACGATGTCGTCGGCCATGAGATGCACGATCCTTCTCAGGGTCAGATCGAAGGCGGCGTACCCCTTTTCCAGGATCGTTCGGCGGGTGCCCACGTCGGTAAGGCGCACGGAGATTTCCACCCGGGATCCCGAAATTTCATAAGTCCCCGACACCATGACCTGAACGGATAACTTGCGAAGCAGCTCGAGGTCCACTTCTCCGGCGGCGTCCAGAAACACGTAGGCGGTGTCCCCGGCGCTGTCCGTCAGCACCGGGGAGCCATCGTCCGCTCCCACGCGGGCCGGGATGGAAAGGTCCCGCACGGCAAAGACGCCGGAGAACGACAGGTCCCGCATGAGCACCTGGTTGATGGTGTCCTGCACGGCAGCGGCGAAGGCCGTTCCATCCCGGGGGATTAAGGGCTTGAAGGCGATCGGTATGCGGGGGGAGACGCGGGCCTGCACACTGAGATTTACCTCGTCCTGACCCGACGCGGACTTCGCGCCGAACAGCGGCAGGACGAGTGCCACCAGCAGGATCGTTGACCGCCGGACACGCCTCTGTTTTCTCATTTCAGGCTTTCCTTGCCGGAAGCCAATCATGGCAATCATGGCCTCAGGCCTGGCGCTATGTGCGTTCGCGCCTGCATCACAACACGTATTGAAAGGCGAAATGCACGCCCAGGTAGGACTTCCTGTACCCTTCCGGCAGCGGCGGCAGCGGATCGGCCGCGTTTAAGGCCCGTTGCGCCGCCAGGTCGAAGACCGGGTTGGAAGAAGAACGCTCCACGACGACGTTTGAAATCCGGCCCGACCGCGTGACGCGAAAGTAGATGACGGTTTCGAGCTGCGTTACTCCGAGCATCCTGGGCACGTTGAAATGCTGTTGTATCCTTCGCTGCATTATGCCGAGGTAGTACGGGAATTCGAAGTTCCTCTCGTCCAGGCGGATTCCCGGGGAGTCTGTGTCAAAGGACTGAGGCGTTTCCGGTCCGGGGTCCGGTTCCTCGGAGACCAGGTGCGGCGTCCGTTCAAGCGCCAGGGCCGCCTCCTCCTGCGGCGCGGCGGCCTCCTTCTTCGAGACGACTTCGTACGTCTCGTCTATCATGGGCGGACGCCTTATGGACGGGCTTTCGTCCAGCGTTACGAGATCGACCCGGTAGACCTGCTGGTCCAGTGACGACGCCGACGTGGACCACCAGGCATTCACACCGGTCAACACGGCGATCACCGCGATATGCAGGAATCCGGAAGCCCAGATCATACGGGTCATTATCGTGACGGTCTCAGACTGGTCGCCAGTCCTATCTGGGTTACGCCGTGCTCCTTGAGCTTATCGAGCACGGCAATGACGGCGCCGTAGGGCACCCGCTCGTCTCCACGGATAAACACCGGTTTATCCTGCTGACCTTCGAATATCTCCCTGAACACCCCGTCGAACTGGCTCATCGAGAGCAGTCGGTCTTCCAGGTACAGCGATCCTTCGCTCGTTATGGTGATGACGAGCCCCTCGGCCAGGTCCGGCGCGGCCGCGCTCGCCCTGGGCAGATCCACCTGGACGCCGCTCTGAATCATCGGCGTGGTGATCATGAAGATGATCAGGAGCACGGTCATGACGTCGACCAGCGCCGTTACGTTGATTTCCGATAGGGCGCGGGGCGAACCCGCGCTATTGAAATCAAACGAATTCATGACGTCCCCGCAACTGGAGGATGTTCATGACCGCGGTGGCCAGATCTTCAAGCTCCAGGCCCAGGTCCCTCGACCGCTGCACGAAGTAGTTGTACGCCACCATGGCCGGGATGGCCACGGCCAGGCCCGCGATCGTCGTGATCAATGCCTCCGCGATACCGGGCGCCACGACCACGATGTTGGTGGAGCCCTTGGTACTGATGTCCAGAAAAGCGGTCATTACGCCCCATACCGTTCCGAAGAGGCCGAGAAAGGGGCACACGCTTCCCGCGGTGGCCAGTATGGGCAGTCGTTGTTCGAACCGGGCCAGTTCCCGATGGGCGGCCAGCCGCAGGTCGCGATAGATGGATTCCATCAGGTCCTGGACGACTTCCTTCGACCGGTCTTCGTTGCCGCCGGGAGGGGAGAAGACCGACTCGTGCTTCTCGTATACCTCGCGGAAGACAACGGCGGCGGGACTGCAGGGCCACTTCGAAGCCACGGTATAAACCTGGCTGTAGTCCCGCTGGGATTGAAAGAAAGCGAGGAAATGCCGGGACTGCGACTGGGCCCGGCGGAAGTACCGCCAACGCTCCGCCATAATCGCCCATGACACGATAGAGAAGATCAGCAGGACGATGATAACGAACTTGGCGACGGTGCCCGAATCCAGAATCAGATTCAGGATACTGACTTCGGAAGACAAAGCGCTTTCTTTCCCTTTCTATCGGTCTCGCGTCCCTTGGCCGGCGGCATGAAAGTACGGACCCGGAAGTATCCGCGTCAAGCATTACGGGGTCCGGATATGGCCGATCCCTATGCCCTTATCAGCGCAACTTCAACGGCCAGGTTCGGCTGTCCATCGATCAGTTCGAGGGCTTCGGCAATGCGGTGGACGGGAAA
The DNA here is from genome assembly GCA_022823465.1 of Candidatus Latescibacterota bacterium. Lineage (GTDB taxonomy): Bacteria > JAAXHH01 > JAAXHH01 > JAAXHH01 > JAAXHH01 > JAAXHH01. Next base: position 62,980 of record JAJEHX010000012.1, on the reverse strand, counting down.
CACATGGGTCAGCAGGGGACGCAGCCTCACCGCGCCAATGCCCACAAGTTTCAACCCCTGTTCCACCAGGTAGGGGGTTTCGAAGGGCTGTTCCCGGCCCATGATCAGTTGCAGCGATCGTTCCGACCAGTCCCGCATTTCGATGGATACGGGGTTTGTCACAGGCTTGAGGACGACGAGCTTCCCGCCCGGGCGCAGCGTCGCCGCACATTGGAAAAAGGAAGTTTCGTTACCGGCGCACTCGAGACAGACATCCACGCCCCGGCCGCCGGTCTGGTCCATGACGCGCCGGTGGGCGTCCTCCGTGGAGATGTTGACCACAGTGTCCGCGCCCGCGTCCCGCGCGCGCTGAAGACGCGTCGCGTGCAGGTCCGCCGCGATGATCGTCGTCGCGCCCGATATGCGCGCGATCTGCGTACTCAGCAGGCCGGTGGTCCCCGCGCCGCTGATGAAAACCGACCGGCCTTTCACCTGCGCGCGCTCCATCCCGTTCAGGACCGCCGGCATCAGGGCGGCTATGGCGCCCTCTTCGAAACTGATGCCGACCGGCAATTTTACGACGTGGTACGCGGGAACGCTGTGGTATTCGGAGAAACCGCCGTCGGTATGACAGGCAACGACCCGGTCGCCCGGGGTGAGCGCTTCCACGCGCCCCCCGGCTTTCTCGATGATCCCCGTGAAACACCGGCCCACCGATACATGGCGACCGTTTGCGGTCGGCCTGGCCGGTATGGCCGATACCGGTGTGGCGTCGCCATCGGCGACGCGCCTGCGAGACAGCACACACGCCCGTGCCTTGAGCAACACTTCCACGTCGCCGCAGGAAGGCATGGCCCCGCTGGATACCTCCGGATTGCCATCCGTATCCAGCGTCAGTTTCTGCATGGCGGCCTCTTCGTCGAACAGGATGCGACCCGGATCCGGCATTTTTAATGATCGGGAAACCCGGGGTGCCGGCTACCTGTTATCCCGCCGCAAACCGGCCGGGCTTCCGGCTACCAGTATTCCTCGAAGTGTATGTTTCCCTTGTCTCTTCGATGATCCGCCTTGAATCCACGCGATTCGAGCAGCTCGACCAGGCCGGTGGGCGAGGGATAGGACTTGTCGCCCTCCCTGGTGTAATTGGGCACGCCGATCATGTCGGGGTTTCCACAGATGTACACGTGGGTCCTGTCGGGATTCAGGACGATACCGGTCCTTTCTTCCAGTTCCCCGGTCCTTACCAGGTCTTGTATATACACCTTGCGATCGAGGTTGTGCGACTCCCGGGTGGTCAGCGTGATGTAATGGTAATTCGAGTGAAGTTGCTCCAGCCGCTCGTTGGTATCCTGGTAACCCAGGTCCCGGGCATATCGCACGCAGACCACCGAAATGATATCGGGCTTGTGGCCGTTCCGCATCAGATCGGCGATCATGCAGTTGTGGGGCGCCTCTCCGGTGCCCGTCGCGGCGAAGATGACCTGGTCGTCCGGGGTCACGTGTTCCAGGGTGTAATGACCCGTCACCTTGGGTCCCATAAAGAGCCGGTCGCCTTCCTTCAGCATCCACAGCCTGGGCGTGAGGGAAGGATCCTGGCCTTCTTCGCCGTCACGGGCCACGAGCGTAATGTAAAACTCGTAGTAATCCATGTCCCCCGGTTCCAGCAATTGGCCGGGGTCGTCCTCGTACATGGGAAAGGACATGGAATAGGCACGGCGGATAAGCTTTGTCTTGAGGTTCTCGTTTACATCCTCGTTATGGGCGGGATCGTTGGTGGGCTCCCAATCGCCCAGGCCGAGGGTCGTGTACTGTCCAGGCATGTACGGCGGGAGTTCGTCGTCCGGTTTCACCCGGATGATCCACAGTTCGGGGTTCAGTTCATGGATTTCTGTCAGCGTGGCGTTATAGTGTTGCTCCCTTAAGGCCTTGATCTCTTCTGACGTATGCATGTATACCTGCCGTGTCTCCGTGTATAGGCGTTGGTGAATCGACGGGGGATATAGCGGCCGCCAGGCCGGTGTTCAGGGCTATCCTAAAAATCGGCGCCTATCGTAAAGAAGAACTGGGTATCGTTCAGCGCATTCCTCAGACGGTACGAACGCGTACCCGGGAACTCGGATTCCAGTCCCCTGGGCACGTTGGGTAGGTTTTCGGCGTTATACCATGACGGCCGCCTGCCCAGGTCAAACTGACGGGCGACGTCGAACTTCAGGATCAGAAAGCCGACGCGCGCCCGCGCACCAATGCCATAGGCCACGGCGATCGGCCCTCCCGCCAGTTCCTCCATCGTACCCGGTCCCAGTCCGTTCGGCCTGACCAGCCTGCCGTCGACGAACTCTCCCACGTTGGGGTAGCCCGCGTACTGGTTGGCCTGCACGGCGCTGGTGTTCTGGTCCCAGGCGCTTCCCGCGTCTACGAATAGCGAGCCCCGAATCTGCTGGAAAGCCAGCGGAAGCGGCCAGCCCATGGCCAGCACTTCGATCAGTGGAAACCGGAACTCCGCGTTGGCCATCGCGACCTTGCTCCCCCAGACGGACCAGTAGTTGGCGCCGCGGAAGTCATAGGGACCTCCGAAGGGATAGAGTTCCTGGTCGCGCCCCTCGCTGGCCAACCCGAACAGACGGAAGGCAAAAGCGTAGCGCTGCAACACGTTGAAGTACGTTCGGTAGTCGATGACCGCACGTGTAAACTGCAGTTCGCCGAAGGTCGGTATCACTTCCACGCGGCCCCTGGCGCCGGCGATCGGACCGGTAACGCCATAGAGGGTGTGATCGGTGACCAGGGCGACGCTGGGTTGAATGAAATTCACGCTGCCGAGGTTCCCGCGCCGGGTCCGGCGGATGCCGAAGTAATTGAAACTCACATCCACCAGTTCACGGGTCCTGTGCACCCCCTGGACGCCCAGTTCGAGGCGGCTGAACTGGCTGAAAGGCCGGCTTATGAAGAGATGAACGCCGCGGTTGATCTGGGTGGTCACCTGGGTAAGGATGGGGCTCTGGTAGTTGTAGAACAGGTCGTAACTGTACTGAAACGCGGCCACGCTCCAGTTGACGCGCCGGGTCAGGTTGGTGTATTGAAGCAGCAGGTTCGCATCCGTCAGGGAACCGAAAACGTTGGCGCCGACAAGAATCTTGTGGTTGTTCAGGATATCGCTGAAGGACAGAAGGGAACTGCCCACCAGGCCGACGTTCGTGGCGTAACCGGCGTTTCCGCCGATATAATCGAGGCCGAAACGGGGGGAGTACTTCTTCTTCTTGAACGTGCCGTCGATCCAGGCGGTCGTGTCGGGCAATTCGCCCCCCGGTCCGATGCCGCCCGTGACGGGTCCGAAAGGAAACTCCGGTTCCTGAAGGAGTTCGGTACTTTTCGTCTCATCGGGTGCTTCATCCGGCGTCGTTGCATCCTTTGCGGACGTCGTATCGGGAGGCGCCGTAAGCACGGTCTGGACCGTGCTTACCTTCTCCCGCTCAGCGTTTGAATTCGATTGCCCGGTACCGGTCGAGGCGTCCGGCGATGTGGACGGCGTGGCAGACAGGCTATCGGCGATCGCCACGGTGGTGTCCGGCGAAGACGCTTCGCCATCCCCGGCGGCAGCGGTTTCTTCCGAAGGTTCGGTCCTCCGGGGCGGGGCTAGTTGCTGTCCCAACGGCGCCGCACCGGGCGTCGCCGCCTCGTCGTGATCGTAGGGTTCTTTCATCAGCGACGCCGGATCGGTGATGGCGAACAGGTCGAACCCTCCCCAGGACAGGGAGGAAAAGATCAGGCGGTCCGCCTTCTGCGCCCAGGTGATGGCGGGACCGGCGGCCGTAATGTTGGTCACCCCGGTCAGGATATTGGTAATCTGGTAGGTCTCCCTGGACTTCGAGTCCCAGATGAAAATATTGGAAATGCCGGTGCGGTCCGATATGAAGGCGATCTTCTCGCCGTCGGCGGACCATTGTGGCGATATCCCCTTGCCGATCTGGCCGGGAATCTTTTCGACCGTTCCCGTGGCCAGGTCGTAGAGCGCGAGTTGCTGGTATCCGAAGGTGAGCGTCCTGAAATTGGTCACATCGCCCCGGTCGGTGGAGAAGGCGATCTTCTTGCCGTCGGGCGACCATACCGGATCGCGGTCCGTGTACCTGTCCCGGGTAAGGGCCTTCAGGTTGCCGCCCGTGGCGTCCACCACGTACAGATCGGACTGCCCGCCCTGGAGACCGACGAAGACCAGCTTGCTCCCGTCGGGCGACCAGCTCGGCGACGTGGCGCCGTCCAGGTCCACCTTGATACGCCTGATCACCTTCTTCTTCCTGACGTCCATGACGTACAGGGCGTCCCGCGCCCCCACCTTCGCCGGGAAGGCGATGAACTGCTCATCGGGCGACCAGGAGATGGACGTGGAGAAAAACCGGAGCGACTCGAAATCGGCCGATCGTTCCCCTTCGACTAGTTTCGAGATGACCTCGCCATTGATGGCGGAAGCGAGATAGATGTCGTTGTAAAGGCTTTTGTTCGAGATGAAAACGAGCTTGTCGCCCCGCGGCGAAATCGCCGGAGCGAGGTGCAGGCCCGCCCGGGATTCCCGGACGTCGGTCAGTTGCCGGGCGAAGGCCTGGGGTTTCTCGTAATCCTTGATCTGCGGAAGGTAGGTCTTGCGCACGTGCTCGTTCCACTCGTCGGACAGCTTCTCGATGTCCTTGCCTATGGAGGAACGGAAGGCTTCGTTCACGTTTCGCATGCGTCCCGTCTTGCGGAGTATCTCGCCGATCTTGCGATCCCCGTACCGGTCCCCGATGTAGGCAAAGAGAGCCTGGCCGAACCGATACACGCCGAAACTGTAGTCCATTGCCGGTATGGTCGGGGGAAGGTAACCTTGCAGCGCGGCGTCCCGAAGCCACATGTGGGTATACGCGTCGATACCGCCCAAAGACAGGTATTCCGCCATGCCCTCCATGAACCAGAGGGGTGCGACGAAAGCCATAGGGTTCAGGATGGACACACCGGGACCGGCGCCGTAGAGTACGTCTCCCTGGAAGGCGTGAACGAGCTCGTGGGTGAGCACGTGCTCCAGTTCCGCGTACGACCCGGTAAAGGGAAGCAATATGCGGTTCTTGTTGAATTCCGTCACGCCGCCGGTGCCCTCGCTGATGAAACCGGACAGGACATTGGTCTGCTGGAAGTCGGTATGGGAGGCGTAGAAGATGATCGGGACCTTGTCGCTGAACCGGTGCCGGAGTATGCGGCTCAACCGGTTGTACGACCGCTCGGCCATCCTGGCGGCATCGTAGGCGGCTTCTTCTTCCCCCTGGTAGTAATAGATCTCGAAGTGGGGCGTGGATATGATCTCCCACTTGAAATCCCGGTACTGGACCTTGTTCCGGCCGAAGTAGTCCCCCTGGGCGAGGACCGCGGCCGGCGTGGCCAGCAGGCACAGGACCGCCAGCAAATACCGAAACCGATGTAGCATCTGGAGTCTCCTTGAAGATGGATCCATCTTACCGCCCGACGCTCCCCGTGTCAAGCCAATTTGGACCATTCGCGTACCCATGCCGAGGACTGAATGATGGGCATCCGGCGCACGTCTATACTGGATTGCACGAAAATCCGCCGACTTGGTTTCGATATAATGAAGATCGCGACGTATAACCCGGGGCTGGAAGACGACGGTATCCCGTTAGACCATCGAGGGTGGGTTTCTATTCCCGGAAACCGGGTAAATGAAAAAAACGGGCCCGGGGCAGGCCCGCCGTTCTGTCTGTCCGCCAATGCGCTACGCTGTTTGGAGGAAACGTTCCGGGCCGGTTCGTCAGAACCGGACGGCCACGCCTGCCGAAAGCAGACGGCCGATTTCCGGTGCGCCGACGAAGGCCCGGTATTTCGTGTTCAGCAGGTTGCTGGCTTCCACGCTGAAGGTGATCGCGGAAAACTCGTAGGCGGCGTTGACGTCCAACAGGGTGTAGGAGTCAACGGGGCCCGCGTACACGCCGTCCAGCATCGGGAAGGCGCCGCGGTGACTGACCTTGCCGCCCAGGGTCAGGGGCATCCCGGAGGGGCGGAACGTAACGCCTCCGCTGAATTTGTGCTTCGGGGAGTTCAACGGGACGTCGCCGAGGTTCTCCACGTTCTCGAACAAGTTCCGGTGTATATACGAATAACTGCCCGTGAGATGCCAGGACCGGGAGGGAAAATAAGAAAATCCAAGATCGGCGCCGTAAACCGTGACGTCGCCGAAATTCCTATAGGTCAGGGCCACCGCCGTCGGGTCGGACGCCTGCTCGGGCGTAACGGTACCGAAGGGAATCATCGCCGCGCCTTCCGCGATATCGGCAATGTACCCGTCGACCTCGTCCGTGTGGTCGCCATTCTCGTTGCCGCCAAAAAGCGGCGTATCGAGCAACCCGATGAGGGCGGCCAGTTGCATGTTCTCAGGGTCCGCCAGGTAGTCGGCGATGCCCTGGCTCAAGGCGCTTCGGAGGGAACCTTCGTCGATAAACACCGAGGGCGTGACGATCCAGAGCGGCAGGGTGTAGTCGTTCATCTGCGTACGGTAGAAGTCGGCCGCGAGGACCAGATTGTTCCGGACGACACCCTTGTATCCGAACTCGAGGGTCTGCGTGATGGTCGGCCGTATCTTGTCGATGTCCTGGACCGCCGAGACGTCGTACGGATCGAAACCCTGCGTTTCCGGGTTGAGCAGCTGCAGGTTGTTCGTCAGGCCTTCGAGATGTTCGGGTATCACGCCGGTGAACTGGGCCGCCAGTTCAGGGGTGACGAGGCCGCCGCTGTCGTCGCCCAGTTGTTTGATCAACTCCGCGACCACGAGTTCCCTCGCGGCCCCCCACAGCATATTGTTGGCCACCGGATCGTCGAGACGAAGGTAGGTGTCCCTGGAAAGCCCGGCCACGGTGGCGAAGGGCGATCGGTACATGGGCCGGCCGGTCTCGTCGCGCCGAAAGGTGAAAGGATTGCGCGCGCCGTACGACCGGATATCGATCGTGTTGTCCGGTCCCAGGCCCAGTCCTCCGAAAAGGTCGCCGAATCCGAATGCGTCGTTAACCGCCCTGAGATCCAGCGACATGGTGGTAACCGTGGGCGTGTTGAACGCCCTGTTGTAGGTGACCCTGAACGTATTTTCCGGATTGGGCTTCATAACCACCGCCGCACGCGGCGAGAATACGGGGTTATCCAACCTGCTGTGCCGGTCCAGCCGGCCGGCGAGCATCAGGCTCACCTGGTCGGTGAACCGGGTCTCGCTCTGGAGGTATACCCCGTATTCGTTGGTGTCGTCATCGTCTTCGTAGCTGCCGTGGATGGTTCCTTCCGTGCGCGGACGGGTCAGAAACAGGTCCACGCCGTAAATGAACTGCTGGCGCAGTCCGACGTCCGAGGTGTTCTGCAACTGCATCACAGTCAACGACGACTTGTCCACCACGCCGTCGCCTGTGCGAAGCAACTGGGTTTCCCCCGCGTCGCTCTTGTTGTAGAAGAACTGGCCGAACCAGCCCTTGTACAACATCCGGCCCTGGAGGTAACCATACACCCAGTCTTTGCCCTGGGCCGATCCCTGGCCCGTCATCTGGATGCTGGAGCTCTTGGAATACCCCGCCGAGGTGATGAAGGTCAGATCTTCCGAAGGACGGACGTCGACCCTGATTTCCCCGTACTGGCCCTCGACGTCGAGATTGCGCGGCACGATTTCGTTTGGGTCGTCGTATTCCCAGTCCCGGGCCTTCAGGTACTTCCCCGAAACCTTGAGTCCGATCATGTCGTTTACGCTGCTGGCATGCCGGAAGGACGCCTTCCTGAGGCTGCGTTCCCCCCCGGAGAGAGACACGAAGTTACCTTCCGATCCGAAGGGGGACCGGGAGATGATGTGCATCACGCCATTGGAGCTGTTGGGGCCGTAGAGCGCCGAACCGGGACCGCGGACGATCTCGATGCGTTCGATATCCTCGCTGGTGATGGGAATGACGTGGAAGGAATTGATGCGCAGCGAAGGGATCCGCGCGATCCGGTTGTCCACCATCGTAAGCAGGAGACCCGAGAGCGCTTTGTTGAAGCCGCGGATCACCGTGCTGGCCTGTACGATGCCCGTCTTCGCGTGGTCCACGCCGCTGAGGTTCTTGATGTGCTCGTTGACGGACAGCGCCTGGGAATCCCGGATATCCTTCATCTCGACCACTTCGACGGATGCCGGGGCGTCCAGCGCCTTCTCCTGCTTCCGGGAAGCGGATACCACGACCTGCTGGCCCACGAGCGCCGTGGAGGCAAGGCTGAAATCCCTTACCGTGCGCTCGCCTTCCCTGATGACGACACGGGTGGCGCTCGCCGCCTCGTATCCCAGGAAGGAAGCGGTGACTTCGTACTCGCCGGCGGGAAGGCCGTCTACACGGTACATTCCCCGGTCATCGCTCGTCGTGCCCCGCAACACTGCGATCGCGGGGCCTTTGACCGCGATGTTGGCTCCGAGGAGGGCTTCTCCCCTATCCGATGCAACCCGGCCGGCCAGGCTGCCCGTCTCCTGGGCCGCTGTCGGCATAACCGTCATGATCATGGCCAGAAGAACGCCTGCCAGTCGCATCTGGACGGTTCCTTCCCATATGCATGCGTCGTGAGAAAGCAGGGATCCGGCGCCGACACGATTTCGATCTGGATTTCGCGTCGGCGCGATCGATGAGTTCATGTTACATAATTACTTATAGAATATGAACATATGCCGATTTGTCAAGCGGTTTTAACCGGCCAGTCCCTCAGAAACGCACCGCCAGACCCGCCATGACCAGGCGCCCGATCATCGGCGCCCCGACGAAGGCCTGGTACTCCTTGTTGAGCAGATTGCTGGCCTCCACGCTCAACGTGACCTTCGAAAATTCATAGGAAGCGCTCACGTCCACGACGGCATGGGATTCCACGTCACCGACGTAGACGCCGTCGGCCATTTCAAAATCGCCGCGGTAACGCATGCGCGCGCCGAGATTGAGCGGCGTGCCGGGCGGCTTCAGGCCCAACGCCAGGGACAACTTGTGACGCGGCGCGTTCAAAGGTATGTCGTCGATGCCGTCCACGTTCTCGAAGAGGTTCGTGTTGATATAGGAGTAACTTCCCGACAGGTTCCACACGTCACTGGGATAGAACGAGAATCCGATGTCCGCTCCGTAGTACGAAACTTCTCCGAAGTTGCGGTAGGTCAGCATCACGGCATTGGGGTCCGAGGCCTCCTCCGGAGTCACCGTGCCGAAGGGTATCATGGCCGCCGTGCTCACGAAGATCCCCGCCAGTTCGTCCACTGGCGATCCATTCCCGTTGCCGCCCAGGCCCAGTGCGGGATCGTCGAGCGCCGCGGCGACCTGGGCAAGTTGCGCGTTCGCCGGGTCGGCCAGCTGCTGCGCGATGCCGGCTCCCAGGGCCGTGGCCAGCGGACCGGGATCGAGGAACACGTTGGGGGTCACGATGTGTATGGAACTGATGAAGTCGTGGATCTTGTTGCGATAGAAGTCCGCGGTCAGCACCAGCCTGTTGCCGACGACACCCTTGTAACCCACTTCGAACGTCTCGGTGATGGACGGTCTCATCGGGTCCACGTCCCTGACCGAGGACGGAGCGACCGGGTTGAACGTACCCGTACCCGTGTCGAGTACGCCCAGGGAATTCGTGAGTCCCGGCAGCGCGGACGGAATGACGCCCGGGAACGCGGCGGCCAGTTGGGTCGCCTGCTGACCCGCCAATTGCGCGGCCGTTTCGGCCGGGAGGCCACGCGCGATCAACAGTTGCGTGATGAGGGGGGTCGCCAGCGCCTGGAGTTGTGGCGTAAGCTGAGCCAGCACGGCCCCGCGGGCCACGCCCCAGAGGAGATTGGTGCTCGCCGGGTCGTTCATGGGGAGGTACGTGTCCGCGGGCAGTCCCGCCACCGGGGCAAAAGGCGAACGGTACATGGGCAGGCCGTTGTCTCCCCGCCGGAACGTGAACTGCGAGTTGACGCCCTGCGTGCGCAGATCGATGGTGCGGTCCGGTCCCAAACCCAACGGGGCGAAATTCATGCCCAGACCGAAGGGGTCGGAACCCGCTATCAGATCGAGAAAGTAATGCACCGAACTGGGCGTGCCAAACGCCCGGTTGTACGTCAGCCTGAGCGTACTCTCCGTCGAGGGCTTGATTACCAGGGCCGCCCGGGGCGAGAATACCGGGTCTTCGATCTTGCTGTGATTGTCCAGCCGGCCGGCCAGCATCAGGCTGACCTGGTCGTTCAGGTTAGTCTCGCTTTGCAGGTACAACCCGTATTCGTCCAGATTGTCGTTGTCTTCGAATTGGCCGTGGGTCGTATTCCCGGTGTTGGGCCGGGTCAGCAACACGTCCGCTCCATAGGTGAACTGCTGCCGGTCGCCCAGCCCGAAATTGTGCTGAAGCTGCATCACGGTCAATCTCGAGGTATCCACGATCGGCTGGGTGGTCCGGAGGAGCTTGGTATCGCCCGCGTCGTTCATGTTGAGAAAGATCTGCGCGAACCACCCCTTGTACTGCGAGCGGGCCTGAAAGAACCGGGTAGACCAGTCGACGGCCTGGGCCGCGCCCTGCCCGGTCATCTGGATGGCTTTGATCCGGGAATATCCGGCCGATCCGATGATGGACAGGTCGTCGGTCGGACGAAGGTCAATCCGGATCTCCCCGAGCAGGCGTTCGTTGTCGTTGTCCCGTGGAATGACCTCCGCGGGGTCTTCGTATTCCCATTCTCGGGCTTTCGAGTACTCGCCCGAAACCTTGAATCCTATTTTACCATCGACGCTGCTGGCGTGCCGAAAGGTCGCTTTGCGCATACTGCGCTCGCCGCCGTACAGGGAAAACGCGTTGCCCTCCGAACCGATGGGTGAACGGGTCACGATGTGCATGACCCCATTGGCGCTGTTAGGGCCGTAAAGGGCGGAACCCGGCCCGCGGACGACCTCGATGCGCTGTATGTCCTCGCTCGTAAGGGGAATGGAACTGCCCATGTTGAGCCGGAGCGAGGCGATGCGCGCGATCCGGTTGTCCACCATCTGCAGGAGGGATCCGGTAAACGTGCGGTTGAATCCCCGGATCACGGTGGAGCTCTGAGAAACGCCCACCTTGGCCTGGTCCACGCCGGCCAGGTCCTTTATATAGTCGGTTGCCGACAGGGCCGGCCGGTTCATGATCTCGTCCAGTTCGACCACGGATATGGAAGCCGGCGCGTCGAGCAGCTTCTCCTGTTTGCGCGACGCGGAAACCACGACCTGCTGGCCGATCAGCGTCGTAGCCGCAAGGCCGACGTCCAGCCTCGTGGTTTCACCGGCTCGGACTGCCACGCCGGCCATGGTGACCGATTCGTAGCCGAGATAGGACGCTGTGACCTCGTAGTCGCCCGGCGGCAGGCCATCGATACGGTACGCCCCATCTCCGTCGGTCGTCGTTCCCCGCAGTGCTTCGGTAGCGGTCCCCCTGACGACGATGTTGGCGCCGAGTAACGCCGTCCCGTCTTCGGCTGCCACCTTGCCCGACAGGCCGCCGGTTTCCTGGGCCGCCACGGGCCATACGCTGAACAGTAGAAGCAAAACAACACTGGTGATTCGCATGATGATCCTCCCTGCGATATCTGGTGGCGATTGGAGGCCGGTGATACGGGCCTGTAGTCGAGCACTCACGTCAAGAATACGTACCGTGCGATAAAGACAAGGGCCAGCACGTCGACGAGCGGATGCACTTCGCCTCCCCTGCCGCTCAGTCGCTTTATGACCGGATAGGCGACGAATCCGACGGCCAGGCCGTCGGCAATGCTGAAAGTCAACGGAATCGCGACCAGCGTCAGGAAGACGGGGACCGCCTCCGAGGCGTCGCTCCACTTGACCTGCGCGGCCGAGGCCATCATAAGCACACCCGTGACGACCAGGGCGGGCGCGGTGGCAAAGACCGGAATCGACTCCACCAGGGGCGTCAGAAACAGGGCGCCGAGGAACAGGACGGCGACAACCAGGCCGGCGAATCCCGATCGCGCGCCCGACGATATCCCCGTCGCGCTTTCGATATAGGTCGTCACGGTCGACGAGCCCCAAACACTGCCGAAAACCGTCCCGAAGGAATCCGCAAGCAGGGCGCGGTTGGCCCGGGGCAGCCGGCCCTGGGCGTCCAGGTATCCCGAACGTTCCGACAGCCCGACCAGCGTGCCCATGGTATCGAAGAGGTCTACAAACAGAAAGGCGAACACGAGATGCAGCATGGCCGATTCCAGCATCAAAGGCAGGTTGACCACGGCTTCGCCGAAGAGGCTTGCGGGCCAGACGGGTAAGCTGACCACACCGGACGGCCACGGCGCCACTCCGACAATCATGGCGAGCAGCGCGACGCCGGCGACGCCCAGCAGGATCGCCCCGCGGATTCCCCGCGCAAGCATCACGGCGGTGCCCAGCAGTCCGGCCAGCGTAAGCGCCGCCGTCCAGGAGCGTACGTCGCCCAGGCCGACCAGCGTGGCCGGATTGTCCACGATGATGCCCGCGTTCCTTAGTCCGACAAAAGCGATGAAGAGCCCGATACCTGCAGCCGTCGCGCGTTTCAGCGGTCCCGGAACCGCCGTAATGATCGCCTCCCGCACCCGCAGCACCGTGAGCAAAAGGAACAGGAGCCCCGAGGCCAGCACCACGGCGAGGGCAACACGCCAGTCCACGCCCATCCCGAGCACAATCGTATAGGTAAAAAAGGCGTTGAGGCCCATGCCGGGCGCCAGGGCAAAGGGATAGTTCGCCAGAAGCGCCATCAACAACGTGCCGGCCGCCGCGGATACGCACGTCACAAAAAGCAGTTCCCCGAAAAGCGCTTCGCCCATCGCTTCCGAGAGTATGCCCGGGTTCACCACAACGATGTAGGCCATCGTCATGAACGTGGTCAAACCGCCGGTCGCTTCGGCGCGCCAGTTCGTGTTCAATTCGTCAAATCTGAAATAGGACGCTAACCGGTTCATGGCAGGTATCACGGTCTCCGAAATGTCTTCCGATTCGACCGGAATCGTAAACTCCCGGTCAGTCGGCCCCCTTCGAGCCGTTTGAGCCGTTCGAGCCGCACAGGCGCGCGCGGGGATGGACGGAAAGCGACAGGCCGTCCCGTTGCCCCATCCTGAAACGATAGGCGCCGGCCGCCGCGATCATGGCGCCGTTGTCCGTACACAGGATGGGCGGGGGATAGACCACGTCGATGCCCCGCTCTGCGCCCTTTACGGTCATCCGCTCGCGCAGGCGGCTGTTGCAGGCCACCCCGCCCGTGATCAATATGGTATCTGCGCCCGCGGCCAACGCCGCGGCGGTGGACTTGTCTACCAGGACGTCTACGACGGCTTCCTGGAAGGCGGCGGCGATATGGGCCTGGTCGCGGTCTATTTCGTCTTCGGATCGCTTCGACAGGTACATACGCACCGCGTTCTTGAGGCCGCTGAAGCTGAACTCGAAACCCTGCGGGTCAAGGTACGTCCGGGGAAAGTCCAGGAACTCCGGATCGCCGTTCCGCGACAGCCGGTCGATGACCGGGCCGCCTGGATACCCGATCCTCATCAACCTGGCAACCTTGTCGAAGGCCTCGCCGGCCGCGTCATCGCGGGTATTGCCCAGGATGCGGTACCGGCCCCAGTCCTCGACGTGCACAAGCTGGGTGTGGCCCCCGGAAACGACGAGCGCGATGAAAGGCGGGTCGAGGCGGGTGCCCGCCAGGCGTCCGGCGAACACATGGCCTTCGATGTGGTTCACGCCTACCAGCGGCTTGTCGAGCGCCAGCGCGATGGATTTGACCGTGGAAAGTCCGATCAGCAGGCATCCCGAGAGTCCGGGGCCATAGGTCACGGCAAGGGCATCCAGGTCGTCCGGTTCGCAGGAAGCCTGTTGCAGGGCGGATTCGATGGCGGGCAGAAGCAGGGTCAGATGCGCCCGGGAGGCCAGTTCCGGTACGACGCCTCCATACTCCTGGTGTATGCCCTGCGAGGAAATGACGTTGGACTGGACGGTCGTCTCGTCGCGCACGACGGCGGCCGCGGTTTCGTCACAGGAAGTATCGATTCCGAGGATGAGCACGGCACCCCCATCTGCTCACTTATGAGACTGCGCCATGGGTCTTCCGTAACTGATATCGCCGTTGTCGATGCGAATGTTGAAACCACATTCCGGATTGGTACACGCCCAGGCCTTGTACTCGATCGTCGCGCCGTCCCGGCCATAGTCGGAGAGCGGAATCAACACGCCCTCCTCGCATTTCTGACACAACGGAAAAGTCAAATCCATAGCGAATGCTTCTCCCGTCCCAGGGGTTGACTCGATGAAACGAAGGCCATGTACCGCGTTTTGGTTTTCAGATTATGATGTAACACCGGCGGCATTGTCAATGATTATACCGCGGATCGCGCCGCCAGGGCCGCAATAGGTCGCAATACCCCGCAGCGCAGCGGACATATACACCGCTGCACCGCGGACATGACGTATCCAGACCGCCCAGACCGCCCGGACCGCCCGGACCTTGTACCGGAACGGCGGACGGGCGGGTTGTGAAGGAAGAGTGGTGTGATCCGGCGTGGATATCAGCGGATGATTTTCAAGGCGAGTCGGGTAAGCGGCGCGTACGTCGCAACCGGATTAGGGATCGCGCTTTCTCAATTGGAATCTGGTGTGGTCGCCGCGGAGTTCGAGCAATGAGCCGCCCCCGTTGATCGTGCCGGCTATGATGCCTTCTTCATGCCTGAAAACCCGGGTCGATATCTCGAATTCGGAATCCAGTTCGCTCTGGTGGCTGACATCGGAGTAGAGGTCGAGTCCCTGATAGCGGGGCAGGTACAGTTCCGTCAGGCCACGGTGCGCGCGTATCCGCGTATCGCCGCTGAGTCGCGTTGCTTCCATGCGTACGTCCGCGTGTTTCGCGTCCAGTTCGACGGTGCCTTCCAGTTCCGACAGCCGAAGCATGCCATGATCCATGTCGAGGCGCACCGGACCCGTCCAGTCCGTGCCCGTTACCTCGCTGTAATGCGCATGGACACGAATCGCGCCTTCCACGTCCTCGATCCTCGTATCTGTATGGCGGACGTCCAGCGCCAGATGGATACGGCGCGGCGTTCGGATTTCGTAGTGGACGTAGGGGAGGTGCCGGATACTGATGAACCAGCGTTTGTAGGCGGGGATTTCGTCGTAGTCGGACCGTATCCGCAACGATCGGCCGGATCCCTCCACTTCGATTCGCAGCGCCGTTACGATCTCACTTGCGTATTCGGGGTTGATATCGAAGGGCGACTCGATACGGGCGACGATCTCCACCTCGTTACGGTCCCATGACGACAGTTCAAGGCTGCCCCTGCCGGTTTTTATGTCCAGGTGGCCGCCCGGTTCGAAGGCGACTGTTTTAGCGTAATGCCTGACCTTGGCGAAGGCGTCCCCGGGAGAACCCGTCAGATCGCCAGGCAGCAAGGTGAGTACGGTGACAGCGGCAAGGACTCTGTACGCGAGCGTAAACATGACGCACCTCCCCATCCAGGTGACCGAAGTTTCTTTGCGATGGACCCCGTCGAACGAAGGTTGTGAGGTCATCGCGCCTGCTACTTTAGACCCCGTATGGGAGGGATATGTTACCGCAAAAAGGAAAGAGCCGGAGCATACGGCCCGGTCAACCGGTCGGGAGCCGGTCTCAGCGCCTGACCAGGTTCCGCAGGACGAACCATACGTTTTCCCTGCGTTCCCGGAGCCGCCGGTAGAAATAGGGCATCCACTCCGTACCGAAGGGCACGTAGATCCGCATGCGGTAGCCCTGTCTGCGCATTTCCCGCTGGTAACCGGGCCGCAGTCCGTACAGCATCTGGAACTCGAAGCCGTCCTTCGGAACCTCCAGACGCTCGGCGTACCTGGCGACGCCCTCGATCAGGTAGTCGTCGTGCGTCGCGAAAGCGGGAAAGTGGCCGTCCTGCAGGAGCTGTTCCGCCATCGAAAGAAACGCGCCGCGTATGTTGGGCATCCGCTGCAGGGCCAGATCGGAGGGTTCGCGGTAGGATCCCTTGCACAGCCGCACGCGGGCGCCGATCTTGTTGAGCACGAAGATGTCGTGGGGACTGCGCAGCAACATGGCCTGGATCACCACGCCGGTGTTCTTGTAACTGTCGTACAGGTCGTAAAAGATGTCTAAGGTCTGCTGCGTATGGGGCGACCCTTCCATATCCAGCCGGATGAAGACGTCCTTCTCCTTCGCGGCTTCCAGAATCCGGTACAGGTTGCTCACGCAGTAATCTTCGTCTATATCCAGCCCCAGGTGGGTGAGTTTGACGGAGATATTGGCCTTTAGCGCGCCGTCCCGGATCAGGTCCAGCATGACGAGATACTGCCTTACGGCGTCTTCCGCCTTTTCCCGCTCCCGGGTTCCTTCGCCGAGCATGTTCAACGTGACGTCGAGCCCCGCGCCGTTCAACGTCCGGACGACTTCGACCGCGGCTTCGAGGGATTCCCCGGCGACAAATCGCCTGGCGAGGAAAAAGAACCGGCTCATTTCGTCTCCGGTACCACGTGCTGCGAAAGAGATACGCGATGAGTCACGCCACGAAGGGATTGCGCCCGAATCCGGGACGGCGCCCATAGGTCCACGCGACCCGGCTCACGTCCTCGTTCGACATCCGCCAGTCCATGAGCCTCACGCGAAGATCCCGGACCGCCCCCGCGTAGCGTGGATCGCCGGCTACGTTGCGAAGCTCTCCAGGATCCGCTTCCAGGTCGAACAGCACGTCCGGCATGCCGTTGAAATGCCAGTACTTGAACCGGTCGTCCCGTACCATCCAGCCCCGGCACCTCTCCGGCGGGATACCGAGTTTCTTCGGCGTCCAGTAAAACCGGAAATCCCAGTCCGCGTGTACCTCCGTGCGCCAGTCGTCCGGCCGTTCCCCCCGCAGGAGGGGAGCGAGAGACCGGCCCTGCAGAACCGCCGGCGCGTCCGGTCCGCCCGGTCCGCCCGGTCCGCCTGGTCCGCCTAGCCCGCACACGTCCATGCAGGTCGGAAGGACATCGAGGGATTCGACGAAATCGTCCATCACCGCGCCGCGCGTTCCGTCGGCGCAGGACCGGGGATCGCGGACGATGAAGGGGACGTTGTACGCCTCGTCGTAGAAGAGTTCCTTTTCGAACATCCAGTGGTCGCCCACGTATTCGCCGTGATCCGACGTGAAGATGATCAGCGTGTCCTCCCAGAGCCCGCGGTCCTTCATGAAGCGGAACAGCCTGCCCAGGTGATCGTCGATCTCCGTGATCAAGCCATAGTACGTGGCCCTTCGCTGGCGCCACACTGCCTCGTCGTCATACTCCACGCCCTTGCGTTCTATGCGGAAGGGGACGTGAAAGGGATGGGGCCGCGCCAGTTCCTCCGGAGACCGGTTCGGCGCGGGGGAATCGGCGGGATCGTACAGCGCGTTGTACGGATAGGGCGCCACGATGGGCAGATGGGGCTTGAAATAGGAGAGGTGGAGAAACCAGGGCGACCCAGGCGACCCAGGCGGTCCAGGCGGTCCAGCGGCATCCGCCATGAAGGCCATGGCGCGGTCCGTCATGAACGCGGTATCGCTGTCCTCTCTCCTGAAGCGCGTCGGATAGGCGGCGTGATCCCGGTCGGCGTCCGGGGGCGCGTCCACGGAGAACGGGTCGCGTACGACTTCGTCGGGATATCCGGCGCTTCTCAGATGCGCCAGCCACCCTTCGCCCCGGCCGTCGTTCAATTCCCAGGTCTCCAGACCGGCCAGCGTCGCGCGCCGGATGCCTTCGGCGGGCTGGGCCAGCGGATCGTCGAGCGGATCCGGGGTGTAGTGCGTCTTTCCGCACAAGGCCGCCCTGTAGCCCGCGTCACCGAAGTAATGCCCTATCGTCTTCTCGTCCGCGGGCAGGGGGACCTCGTTCCAGGGCGAGCGGTTGGCGTGGGGGTACCGTCCCGTGTAGAAGCACATGCGGCTCGGACCGCAGACCGCCGACTGCACGTAGGCCCGCCGGAACAGGACGCCATCGCCGGCAAGCTCATCCAGGTGGGGCGTCCTGACCACGGGATGGCCGGCGCAGGACATGCAGTCCGCACGCATCTGGTCGGTCATGATGAAGAGTACGTTCGGTCGACCACCGGGCATGTGGACTCTCCGCGTAAAGCGGGGTGCGGGCGCGGGCGGCCTCTTCCGCCGATGCGCGGTTCGCAGGTCCTGCGTTACATCGGTAATATGCAGCCGTGTTTCCGTTATGGCAAAAGTATATTCGGCGGCGCGCGCGGACTATAATGGGCGGTTGCCGTGGGCGGCCCGGGCGGTTGCTGCGGAACCGGGCGTGCCGGGCGGACCAGGTGGGTCAAGCGTGCCGGGCGGACCAGGTGGTCCAGGCGGACCGGTGCATCCATCCCGGGGAATAAGCGGACAGGTTTTGTGAATAAGGACTTCCACGAGGATGTATGAAATAACGCCTGAGTCGGAAGCGCCCTGGCGGAAGTTCGACACGGAAAAAAACGCAACCATTCGCACGGGCCTCAAGTCATAGAAGCAACACGGTTCGGGAAGTTCACAATCAGCGGGAAGACTGCAGGAGGCAACACGTTGCATATGGCAAGACTGATTCGGTGGATCAAGGCCCTTTCGATCATACCCATACTCGCACTCGCACCCGTGGAATCGGAGGCGCGCCAGCCGGCGCCGGAAAAACGGGTTTACAACACAAGGCACATCGTGTCGCAGCCCCCGGACATCGACGGCAGAGGCGACGATCCGGCCTGGGACGACGTCGAATGGTCCGGCGGCTTTACCCAACTGGATCCCGACGATGGCGGGGAACCCTCTCAGCAGACGGCTTTCAAGATCATTTTCGATGATCACAACCTCTACGTGCTGATCCGTGCCTTTGATACCGAACCGGACCGGATTACCAGCCGCGTAACCAGGCGGGACGACTGGGACAACGACTGGGTGGAAATCCATTTCGACAGCTATCACGACAAGCGCACGGCCTTTTCCTTTACGCTGACCGCCTCCGGCGGCCGGGGCGACGAAGCCATATCGAACGACGGCAACGACTGGGACGCGAGCTGGGATCCCGTATGGTACGGCGCGTCCACCATCGACGAAGAGGGATGGCTTGCCGAGATGCGCATCCCCCTGAGCCAGCTGCGGTTCTCCGGCGAGGAGGGACAGGTATGGGGCCTCCAGGTACAAAGAAGGCTCTACCGCCGCGAGGAGCGTTCAGGTTGGCAGCACATCCACAGGAATTCGCCGGGCTGGGTCAGCCTCTTCGGAGAACTGCGCGGACTGGAAGGGATCGAGTCTTCCCACCGGATCGAGGTACTTCCCTATGTGGTGGGTGACCTCAACCGATTCCAGGCCGAAGCGCAAAATCCCTTTCGCGACGGTCAGAGCGCCGCCGGACGCATCGGACTGGACGGCAAGATCGGCCTCGCCGGCAACCTGACCATGGATCTGGCCGTGAACCCGGACTTCGGCCAGGTTGAGGCGGACCCTTCGCGGGTCAACCTGTCGGCCTTCGAGCTGTTTTTCGAGGAACGCCGGCCCCTTTTCGTCGAAGGGAAGAATATCACCGAGTTCGGCGTCGGCGGCGGCGGCCCTTTCCGGAACGACCAGTTGTTCTACTCGCGGCGTATCGGCCGGTCCCCCCAGCGGAATCCGGATCTCTCGGACGGCCAGACCATGGATATGCCCCGGAATACCCCCATACTCGCCGCCGCGAAGATCACCGGCAAGACACCGGGCGGCCTGTCCATCGGCATCGTGGACGCGGTCACCTCGGAAGCCGCCGCCCGGATAGACACGGAGGGCGTGCGGAGCGAGGAGTCCGTGGAACCGCTGACCAACTACCTGGTCGCGCGCTTGCAGCAGGATTTCAACGACGGGGGCACGTCACTGGGCACGATGCTCACGGCGACCAACCGTAACAACAACAGGGCCCACTTCGATTTCCTCAACCGGGCGGCCTACACGGGCGGGATCGACTTCCGCCACCAGTGGAGCGACCGGACCTACTGGCTCAACGCGAGCCTGTCGTTCAGCCATATCCGGGGCGAACCGGAAGCGATTACCCGCGTGCAGCGCAACTCCGCGCGGTACTACCAGCGTCCCGACGCCTCCTATGTAGCGCTCGATTCCACGCTGACCGCCCTGAGCGGCCATGGCGGGAGCTTCGGCATAGGCCGTTCGGGCAACAGCCCGTGGAACATGGGGATCTCCGGTACCTGGCGCTCTCCGGGCCTCGAACTGAACGACGTGGGATTCCTGCGCCAGGCCGACGTATTCATGCAGAACAGCTGGTTCGGTTACCGGTCGGAAAAACCGAATCGGATCTTCCGCGCGTACAATGTATTCATAAACCAGTGGCAGGGGTTCAACTTCGGCCGGGAGCGGAAATTCCTGGGCGGCAACATCAACGGGGGCGGGCAGTTCAACAACTACTGGTGGGTTTGGTTTAGCATGATGTCGGAGATAACCGGCCTGTCCACCACCGCCCTGCGCGGCGGACCGGCCCTGAAAACGCCAGGCAACGTGGAATTCAACGTCGATGTCGACACCGATGGGCGCAAGAAGGTCAGTTTCGGCATTGGAGGGGGACACAACCGCCTACGCGACGACGCGGGGCGCTCGAGTTGGGTGTACCTGTCCATGCGCTACCGGCCAAGTAACGCCATGAATATCCGCATCAACCCCTTCTTCGACGCCAACTGGAACGAGATGCAGTACGTGTCCAATGAATCGTTCGGCGACGCGGACATGGCGGACCAGGCGGACCGGTACTTGCTGGGCCGCGTCGACCAGAAGACGTTGGGGATCAGTATCCGGCTCAACTACAGCATCACCAACAACATGTCTATCCAGTACTATGGCCGGCCTTACATATCAGCCGGCCGGTACGCTCGTTTCAAGCGTATAACGGACCCGCGGGCCGGCCGGTACGGCGACCGATTCGAACTGTTTTCAGACGATCAGCTGGCGTACGACGATTCAGACGGGGCTTACCGCGTGGATGAGGATCTGGACGGGCAGACGGATTACACCTTCGACGATCCCGACTTCAACTTTCGCCAATTCCGGTCCAACCTGGTTTTGCGGTGGGAATATACGCCGGGCTCGACCCTGTTCCTCGTGTGGCAGCAGCAGCGCAGCCGCTCGGGCGGCACGGGCGCGTTTTCTGCGGGGCAGGACCTGAACGACCTGTTCGACACCTATCCCTCGAACATCTTCCTGCTGAAATTCAACTACTGGTTTTCGCTCTAGGCGCCTGCCGGAGCGGACTGCAGCTTGTTCACCATCTCCAGCATGGCGGTCATGTAGCCGATGGCATAGGCGCGGCCGCGGTGGTTCCAGTCGGTATCATCCACGAAACTGGGTACGTGGTCGGTGATCATGAACCCGGTGAACCCGACCTCCTTCAGCGTCCGCATGACTTCGTAGGGATCGACGTTGCCCTCGTTGATGAAGCATTCGTTGAAGCAGGGGACGTTGCCCTGCACGTCGCGGAAATGGACGTAGATGATCTTGCCCCGGCCGCCGAAATGGCGCACGGCGTCTATCACGTAGTCATGACCGCCCATCTCCGACCAGCAGCCCATGCAGAAATCCAGCCCGTGGTACGGGCTGTCAAAGGTATCCATGGCGCGCTTGAACCCCTCGAAGCTGCAGAACAGCCGGGCCACGCCGCCCAGCATGGGCACGGGCGGGTCGTCGGGATGCAGGGCGAGCCTGACATTGTTTTCCTCGGCGACCGGCAGGATCCGCGACATGTAGTATGCGTAGTGCTCCCACATCTCATCCGCCGTGAATACCCTGCCGTGCGTGGGCGCCACGTCCCTGTGCGCCTCGAAATCGAACCGCGTGGCCGTCGCGCCGCCCCGGAGTACGGCGGGGTCCGGCGTGCGCCATACGGCGCTCGGCATCCAGTGGTACCCCAGGATGGGGATACCGGCCCGGCCCATGTTCCGAATGGTGTATTTCATGTTTTCGATCTGGCCGTCGCGGCCCGGCAGCCCCAGCATGGCCTTGTCGTAGAAGGAAACCGGCACGTTCTCCAGGCACATGAGCCGCAGTTCGGCGTTGTCCGCCCGCCGTTTGAGGTCGACCAGGTCTTCCAGCTCCCAGCGCTCGTCCCCAGGCAATTGCGGCGTGTTCATGAGGAAATCATCGGCGCCGAGCTGCTTGATGTAGGCGAGTTTCTCATCGGTGAGCACGTTGAACTGGCCGAGGCCGATGCGCATTTCCAGGGTCATGTCAGTCCGTTCCTTTCGCGGGATCCTCCGAAGGGCCGGTCGGATCCGCACCGTTCGGGATCGACGGGAGGTCCGTCTGGCCGGGTTCTTCCCTCTGTTCCGGCCCGTCGAGCCGATCGGGTTTCCTGGACAGCTTCACGCCCTTAAGCGCCTTGGGGGCCAGCCGGATGCCCTTGGCCCGGTTTCCCCGCACCGGATAAAGGGAGAGGTCGAATTCTTCCTCGAGTACCCGCATGCGGGGCGTGGGCTTGTAGGTGACGGTCGCCATGACATCGGGGTCCGTGGTCAGGTGGAGGATGCGGCAGCCCTCGGGCACGAGTTCATATCCCCTGTTCAGGATGAATTTGTCCAGCTTGCAACGCTTGACGCAGGGGTGGGCGTTTTTGTCCCGGTAGACCATCGTAAAGACCAGATCGGGATCGACGAATCCGCAGTACAGCATGCCCTTGTCCACGAAAAGCCGTTCGATCTCGTCGTGCAGGGCATAGGCGCCTGTCTTGCGGATCACGAGCACCCGGTCGTAGGGGGATACGTTGAAAAGGGTGTCGCCGCTGCCGAGTTCGTATCCCAGGTAACCCGTGTTCCGGTCGTACCTGAGCGCGAGATTCCGCTGCGCCGCCTCCCGGGCGTCCACCCGCTTGAAGGACGTGATGGTCGTACGGCGCGGAAAAGCTTCGCGGTACTGGTCAATGAGCCCTTCCAGCAGCGTGACCGCGTAGGCCGAAAGACTACCCAGGTGATCCCTGATCTCGCGCAGGCGGTTCCGGATACCCTTCATCTCCTCGTTGGACCGGTTGATGTCGTACAGGGAAATCCGGCGGATGGGCACCTTGAGCAGTGTATCGATATCCTCGGAAGCCAGGTCTTTCACCCTGGACGCAAAGGGTTCGAATCCCGCCCGGACCGCTTCGTGGATCTTTTCCTGTTCCCGGATTTCCTCGATGCGCTTGTAGATCCGCTCCTTGATGAAGAGCTGTTCCAGCGTCTTCGCGCGCAGTTTCGCGTGCAACTGTTTCCGTTCGATCTTCAGTTCCGCTTCGAGGATCTCCAGAAGCCGCTGCGTATTGTGCCCCAGCACGTCGGACACGGGCAGGATGCATGGATGCCCCGCCCGGATGACCAGGATATTCGTGGAGATGGAAGATTCGCAGTCGGTGAAGGCGTACAGGGCGTCCACGGTTTCGTCGGAATGCACGCCCCGGGCGAGCCGGATCTCGATTTCCACCTCGTCCGCCGTGAAGTCGGATATGCCTGCGATCTTCAGCTTGTTCTTCTTCGCCGCCGACTCGATGGAGGCGATGAGGCTCTCGGTCGTCGAACCAAAGGGCAACTGGCGGATGACAATGCGCTTGGGGTCCCGGACGTCCAGGTGGGCGCGAACCATTACCTTACCGTTGCCGTCGTTATATTCCGAGACGTCCACCAGGCCCCCCGTGGGAAAGTCGGGCAGGACCTCGAAGGGCTCGTCCCGGAGGCAGGCTATCTGGGCCTCCATGAGCTCGATGAGATTGTGGGGCAGGATCCGGGTCGCCATGCTCGAGGCGATGCCTTCGGCGCCCAGGGCGAGGAGGACGGGGATCTTCGCCGGAAAGGCCACGGGCTCCCTGTTGCGGCCGTCGTAGGAATCCACGTATTCGGTGATTTCCGGATCGTGCAGCACGTCCCTGGCAAGGGGGGTCAGCCGACATTCGATGTACCGGGCCGCGGAGGCGGGGTCGCCGGTCAGGATCGAACCGAAATTGCCCTGCTTCTCGATGAACATGTCCTTGTTGGCCAGATTGACCAGCGACCCGAAGATGGACTGGTCCCCGTGGGGATGGTACCGCATGGTCTGTCCGACCAGGTTGGCGACCTTGTGAAACTTCCCGTCGTCCATCTCGAACAGGGTATGGAGGATGCGCCGCTGGACGGGCTTGAGCCCGTCGTCGATTTCAGGGATCGCCCGGTCCTTGATGAAATAGGAGGCGTACTTCAGGTAGTAGTCGTCGAAAAGGATATCGGCGTAGGCCATGGAGGTCCTATACTTCGTCCAGCAGGTTTTCCACGATGTATTCCCTGCGCTCGGGCGTGTTCTTGCCCATGTAGAAAGTCAAGGTTTCCGGTATGCTGTGGATGGAACGGACATTGACCTTCACGAGCCGCATGTCGGGCCCGATGAACTGACCGAATTCACTCGGCGAGATCTCGCCCAGCCCCTTGAACCGGGTCACCTCCGCGCCCCGTATCCGGCCTAAGGCCGCGTTGCGTTCTTTCTCGCTGTAGCAGTACGCGGTCTCCTTCGTATTGCGTACCCGGAAGAGCGGCGTTTCCAGGATGTGGACGTGGCCCGCGAGCACCATGTCCTCGAAATAACTCAGGAAGAAGGTCATCAGGAGGTTGCGTATGTGGTAGCCGTCGTAATCGGCGTCCGTCGCGATGATCACCTTGTTGAACCGAAGATTGGACATCCCCTCCTCGATGCCGAGGGCCATCATGAGGTTGTACAGCTCCTCGTTCTTGTAGATGGCGGCCCGCGTGCGGGAGAAGACGTTCAGCGGCACGCCCTTCAGCCCGAAGATCGCCTGGGTCAGCGGGTCCCGCGCCGAGACCATCGAACCGGCGGCCGAGGGTCCTTCGGTGATGAAGATGGAGGACTCCTCGCCGTGTTTGGCGTGGCCGAAGTGGTACTTGCAGTCCTTGAAGTTGGGGATCTTGATGGCGATGCGCCGGGCCGCCTCCCGGGCTTCCTTCTTGACCGCGTTCAGCTCTTTCCTGAGGCGCTCGTTCTGAGTGATCTTCTCCTGTATCTTCTGGGCGGACTCCTGGTTCTTGTGCAGAAAGTCCACTACGGCGCTGCGAATCTCCGAAACCAGCCAGCCCCGGATCTCCGTATTGCCCAGCTTGTTCTTGGTCTGGGATTCGAAAATCGGTTCCTTGAGCTTGATGGCGATGGCTCCGGCAATGGATTCCCGCACGTCCACGCCTCCGTAGCTCTTCTTGAAGTACTCGTTGACGCCCTTGAGCATGCCTTCGCGAAAAGCGCTCTGGTGGGACCCGCCGTCCGCGGTATACTGGCCGTTCACGAAGGAGAAGAGCGTTTCGCCGTAATTGGTGGTGTGCGTGAAGGAGAACTCGATGTACTGGCTCTTGTGATAGGAGGGCTCGTAGAGGATTTGCTCCCCCACCTCGGCCTTCAGGAAATCCAGCAGTCCGTACCGGGAAACGAAACGCTTCTTGTTGAAGATCATGCGGAGGCCGCTGTTCAGGCAGGCGTAGTTCCACATGCGGCGTTCCACATAATCCGGCTGAAAAGCGTATTCCCCGAAGATCTCCTCGTCGGGCAGGAATTCGACATAGGTGCCGTCCGGCTCGTCCGAATCGCCCTCGTCCTGGCCGAGTAGCTGTCCCCGCTCGTACACCGCCTCCGCGTATTTCCCGTTCCGGTACGCCACGACCCGGAAATCCACGGAGAGCGCGTTGACCGCCTTGGCGCCGACGCCGTTCAGCCCGACGCTGAACTGAAAGACTTCGTCGTTGTACTTGGCGCCCGTGTTGATGATGGAGGTGCACTCCACGACCTTGCCGAGGGGAATCCCGCGGCCGAAATCGCGGACGCGGACGCGGTTGTCCTCGATGGTCACGTCGATCTTCCGGCCATGGCCCATGATGAATTCGTCCACGGCGTTGTCGATCACTTCCTTCAGGAGGACGTAGATGCCGTCTTCCGGATCGCTGCCGCTTCCGAGCCGGCCGATATACATGCCGGTCCGGAGCCGGATGTGTTCCAGGGACGAGAGGGTCTTGACCTTGCTTTCGTCGTAGACGGCCGTCTCCGCCGCGGCAGGGGATCCATTGCCTTCATCCGGTCGCGCGCCGTTTTCCGATTTGGCCGCGCTTCCGTTCGACGCAACGCCGCTCCCGCGCGAGCCGTTCCCGTTTCCGGAACCACTGTTCGCCGTCTCTTCAGACTGCGTAAGCAGGTCGAGCTGGGTGTGGCGGTCCTTACCGTTGCCCGATCCGTTTTGTGTGGCCATAGGTCCTGCCCCGGTTGCGCAAGATTACGTCGAACGACATATTCCAAGCCGCGTACGCATTAGAACATGTCGTGCCAGGCCATGTAGTTGGCACAATATATGGCCGCTGGCCGCACCTGTCAATAAGCGCTGTGCAATATGCTACGCACACGTGTCAATATACCCTACGTCAGTTTGGTAACTTGTCAAGGCAAAACCATGCCCGCGCGGGGCTTCTTCGCATCGGATGCGGCGTCTGAAGGTCTAAGACCCGGCACCGTCCGACTTGAGAATGTTGCGCGAGATGACGATCTTCTGGGCTTCGGAGGTGCCTTCGTAGAGGGTGGTGATCCGCGCGTCCCGGTAGAATCGTTCCACGTCGAAGTCGCGGATGTACCCGTAGCCGCCGTGGATCTGGATGGCTTCGTTCGTGATCCGTATCGACGCTTCCGACGCGTATAGCTTGGCCATGGACGAGGCCGTGATATAATCCTGGCCGGCATCCTTGAGCCACGCGGCCCGGTAGGTCATGAGGCGGGCCGCCTCGAGTTCGGTGGCCATTTCGGCCAGCTTGAAGGCGATCGCCTGGAATTCGGCGATGGGCTTGCCGAACTGGATCCGCTCCTTTGCGTACCGCACGGAGGCGTCGTAGGCGCCCTGCGCGATACCCAGGGCCTGGGCCGCGATTCCGATGCGGCCGCCGTTCAGAATGGACAGCGCGATGTTCAGGCCCCGGCCTTCCTCGCCCAACAGATTAGTCTCCGGCACGCGGCAATCCTCGAAAAGCAGTTCGCTGGTATCGGAACCCCGGATTCCGAGCTTCTGTTCCTGGCGGCCGACGGCGAATCCCGGCGTGTCCTTTTCCACGAGGAGCATGCTGAGGCCGCGGTGGCCGGTGCCGGGGGCGGTGGTCACCAGGACGAGGAGGTAATCCGCGAAACCGCCGTTGGTCACGAAGTGCTTCTTGCCGTTGACGACATAATCGGTCCCGTCCTTCAGCGCCGACGTGGCCGTCGAACCCACGTCCGTGCCGGCGCCGGGCTCGGTCAGCGCGAGGCAGGCCTGCGCCGCGCCGCGACCGAGGGACGGCAGGTAGGTCTTCCGCTGGTCTTCGGTCCCGAAGGCGTAGACGCCGTCGGCGAAAAGGGAGTTGTTGACGGAGACGCATACGCCGGTCGACGCGCACACCCGGGAGAACTCCTCCACGGCCAGCACGTAGCTTATCGTATCCAGTCCCGCGCCGCCGTACTCCTCGGGGACCATCATGGCCATGAAGCCCATCTCGCCGAGCTCCCGGATCGTTTCGTAATGTACGGCCTCGCGCTCGTCGATGTCCCGGGCGTGGGGTTTCAACTTTTCTTCAGCGATCCGCCGGGCGGTGTCCCGCATCATGACCTGGTCGCTGCTTAAGGCGAATTCCATCGGTTCTCCTCTTCAGTTTACGCCAAGCAACCGGACCGCGGTGACCGCCATGACCTTGCAGCTCTGCACGAGATGATCGATCTCGCAGTATTCATCGGGCTGGTGGGCGAGATGCAGCAGTCCGGGCCCGTAGGCGATACACTGCTTCACCCGTCCCGTGTTGTACACGTGTTTGTGGTCGTAGGTGCCCGGGCTGGCCACGTAGTCCGCCGGGGCGCCCGTGAGATCCTCGATCGTCCGGGCCGCCGTCCCGACCAACTCGGCGTCGGGATCGGTCTCGACCGGATGAACGACCATCAGGTCGGTAAGTTCCGCGCTGAAATCCCCGTCTGCCTCGGCGAGACCGTCGATCAGGGCTTCGATTTCTCTTTTCACTTCGTCAAAGGACTCCTCTTTCAGGAAACGGCGGTCGAAGACGGCGGAGCACCGGTCGGCCACGCACGGCGAACCCACGCCGCCGTCCGTCTGACCTCCCGTAATCCCGTTCACGTTGATCGTCGCGTGGCGGGCGCCCGGGGGATCGACCGGCATGTCCGTGGCGCGCTTGCGAAGCGCCGGCACGAGGGTTGATTCGATCTGTCGCAGCACCCGCTCCATCTGGCCGATGGCGCTGACGCCCAGAAAGGGCATGCTGCCATGGGCGGTGCGGCCGGTGGTGTCGATCCGGAACCAGTAGACCCCGCGGTGTCCCAGGCAGATGCGCCCCGGGCCGAAGGGTTCGGGGATGATCACGTACGACGTCCGTTCCGGGGATATCAGGCCCTCTCGGGCGAGGTGGTCCATGCCGGCGAACCCGCCGGTTTCCTCGTCCACCGTCGCGCTGAACTCGAGGCTTCCGCGCAGGGCGACGCCGGCCTCGCGCACCGCGGCAACCGCGAAGAGCGCGGCGGCGATTCCGCCCTTCATGTCGCACGCGCCGCGTCCGTAGATCCTGCCGTCCTTTACCGCCCCGCCGAAGGGATCGACCGTCCAGCCCTCGCCCGCCGGTACCACGTCGGTGTGGCCGTTGAAGTGAAGCGTCGGCATCGGAGACCGGCCTGGAAGACGGCCGACGACGTTTACGCGGGGGTGTTCCGCGGAATGGTCCGGATGGTGCTCGGCGGTTACGTATCGGGTTTCGAAACCCAGCGCCTTCAACCGGTCGCCCACCAGCCGGGCGCAGGGCAGGTATCCGTCGCCCGGAGGATTGACGGAGGGAATGCGTATCAGTTCCCGCAAAAACCCCAGCATGTCCTCGCGGATGGCCTCTACCTGTTCCACGATACGCTGTTCCAGCGGGGTGATCATGGGCTCACGGGTGGCTTGTGCGGTGCCGGTGCGTGGCGAATAGTAACGGGACCCGGGATAAACGGGTCCGTGGACATCGGGGCGCCCTGTGCCGGGTTACCCGGCGTCCTCCATCTCGTCGTAGAACCTGGCCATGCTGCCCCTTTCCTTCGCCGCGTTGAACCGCATGCCCGCCCGGGGGTGCTGGTTCATCAGGCCCGTGATCATGTAGGGAAGATCGAATCCCCACATCAGTTCGGCCCGCATCGGCTCGACGTCGTACTGGATGCATTCCAGCAAAGGCCGCAGGCGGAATTTCGGGTTGTGAAGGAATCCGACGATCAGTTCCATGGGACAGTTGCCCGCGCCGCGGCCGAGACCGGCCAGGCTGGCGTCCAGGTAGTTCGCCCCTCGGATCAGCGCCTGGATCGTGTTGGCGAAGGCCAGTTGCTGGTTGTTGTGGGCGTGGATGCCTACCTGCTTGTCCGTGGACTGCAGGGCGTTAAGGAACTTGTCCACGAGCGCTTCGACCTGTTCGCTGTACAACGCGCCGAAGCTGTCCACCACGTAGATGGCGTCCACATCGGATTCGGCCAGCATGGAAAGCGCCTCGTCCATCTCGCTTTCGGGAACCGTCGAAGCCGCCATCAGGTTCAACGTGGTCTCGTAACCCTTTTCGTGGGCGTCCCGTATCATGTCCAGCGCCAGCGGGATCTGGTGGATGTAGGTGGCGACCCGAATCATGTCCAGCACGCTTTCATCGGAGGGCAGAATATCGGTCTCGTAATCGGATTTCTCCGCGTCGGCCATGGCCGCCAGCTTAAGGGGCGTGCCGTTGTCGCCCACGATGCCGCGGATGTCCTCTTCGGCGCAGAACTTCCACGGTCCGTGCTCATCGGGGGAAAAGATCTGCCGCGAGTTGATGTAGCCGATTTCCATGTAGTCGATTCCGCCGGCGACGCAGGCCTGGTAGACCGCCCTGACGGTATCCGCTTCGAAACGGTGGTCGTTCATCAGGCCGCCGTCCCGTATCGTGCAGTCAATGAGCTTGATCTCCGGACGATAGGTCAGCCACTTTCGCGCCGGCGCTTCGTTGAGAGCTGATTGGTCCATAATCCTGTTCAGAACGCTCCTGGTTATCTGGTGAATACGCTCAATTGCCATGACGGCCGCCAAAAACGGGGCCATTTCCGCGACAGAACATACACGACACCCGGGTGCGGGACAAGATATTTCAAGGACCGTGCCGGGGTGAATGCCCTTGACTACATCCCCTTTTCCTGTATCATGCATGGTGCGTTTCGGGTCGCGTCAGTCAAGCGCGTGCCTGACCGTGCCGCGCATTCGTCGACGCACCGCGCATTCGTTGTCTGCGTTGGCCGGTTTTCATGTGATTAAGAATATGGGCACCATATTATGGGCATCATTCTCAAGACGGAAAAACAGATCGAGACCATTCGCCGCAGCGGCCAGGCCGCGACGGCGACGCTGCAGCGCATGGGGGAAGCCGTCAAACCGGGCGTCGCCACCTCCGAACTGGACAAGATCGCCCGCAAAATGATCCGGGACTTCGGAGGCACCTCCTCCTTCCTGGGATACCGGCCCAACTTCCATCCGCCCTTTCCCGCCACGATATGCGCGTCCATCAACGATGAGATCGTACACGGCATCCCGAGTCCGCGGCGCAAGGTCGAGGAGGGAGACATCCTCAGTCTCGATTTCGCCATGATCATCGACGGATACCACGGCGATACGGCCTTTACCTTCCCCGTCGGCCGTATTTCGCCGGAAACGCGGCGGCTGCTGGACGTCACCCGGGCTTCGGTATTCAAGGGGATCGAGGAAGCGAAGGCGGGAAACCGCATAGGCGACATTGGCCACGCGGTGCAGCAACACGCGGAGTCCCACGGGTACTCGGTCGTGCGGGACCTGTGCGGACACGGGATCGGCCGCAGTCTCTGGGAGGAGCCGCAGGTCCCCAATCACGGCAGGCCTCAGCGCGGCATCCGGCTCAAGCCGGGCATGGTCATCGCCATCGAACCCATGGTGTGCGCGGGTGGGGAGCGGATCAGGGTCCACGACGACGAATGGACGACTTCCACCGCGGACGGACGGCTGTCCGCCCATTTCGAGCATACAGTCGCCATCCTGTCCGACGGTCCCGAGATTCTGACGGAAAACCCGGATCTGTGGGGCTCGAACGGACAGCCGGGATGACACAGTCCGGCTGATCACACTTTACCTACCGGACATTCCCGCCAGCCCGGGCGGGATCACTGCAGATCCTTCAACACCGCGTACCGTCGCGCTTCTTCCCTGGAGTCGGCCAGGACCAGGTACGCAGTCACTTCCTTGACGCCGTGGGCGGGCACCTCGGACTTCGTATTCAGTCTGAAGTGTCCTCCGCTGGTGCCCCAACTGTCCAGCCTGATGACTTTCAAGGGCGATACGAGCACGAAAGTTCGTCCGGTTCGCGGATTGGCGGCAGCGGCCCAATGACCGGCATGGTGGCGGAAATACCAGTCGGCCTGCCGCTTCCGCTCGTAGTCCGCCGAGAACAGGACAGTGTCGTGCGACTCGCCATCGGGCTGCAAAAAGAGATTCCACCCTGCGCCCAGCCGGCGAGACGCGTCCCCACCGTTCACAAGTCTCCATACCAGCTTGATCACCGGGCTTCCGCCCAGGGTCAGCGTATCGAGTTCCAGGGTCAGTCCGCGGGTCTCTTCAAGGGAGAGCGCCGCCCGCTGGCGAACGCCGGTCCATTCGATGCCGCGCCCGTCTTTGCGGGAAACCGTCTCCGCCGTGAACGTCTCGTCTTCGAGCGAGGCCGTCGGGGACATCCTGTCCACCTCGATTTCCGGTTGTAGACCGCCGTACCAGGGGTAATCCGGTCCGAAAACCCTGGGTTCCGGAAATGCCGATGCCAGGTGGTTGCGTTCGCTTCCCGCGTCCCGGATTGCGCTCACAGTGCCGAGAAAGGACGGGACCACATCGATTTCGAACCGTCGATTCAGCATGGTGAATATCCTGTGGCCCGAGGATTCGCCCTCCTCCACCCCCACGGCCGACCCGTCTCCCAGACGAACGAGGGGCAAATCGGCCTCGACGTTGCGGTCCGCGCCTTCGAGCACTATCCGGCCGTTGTATACGCCCGGTGGCCGGGACGTGGCCAATCGCACCGAGCCGGTGAAGGGATGTTTCCAGTCGATTTCCGAGAATGAAACCCACATGGGATCGCAGCGCCAGCCGTCGGGCATGTCGAAGGTGACGGTCCCGCTGGCCTTCCGGGTCTTCCATTGCGCTACGCGGAACCGGATCTCGGTCTCTTCCCCGGTGACCACGGCCATCGGCGGATCGGTCGACACCTCGAATTCGCCCAGGACCGGCGGGACCGGGTCGAGCTCGCTGGCCTGGCGCCCGTTCATTCGCCGCCATACGCGGCGCACACCCTGCCAGCCGCCGTCGCCGACGAAGAGACGAAGGCGGTCAAGGGTTACGCGCGACTGCGGCGCGCAGGCCGTCTCCCGGCTCACCGACTGGAATTCGAATCCGTTCCATTCGATTTCGTCCAGGCCGCCGGGCCAGAGGATCCCGATCGTCCCGTGGGGCATTTCAAAAGCGCCCCACGTCTCTGCGAATGAATCACCGCGCTTGAAGTCGTGGTCGTCCGGCGCGGGACGGTCGGCGCATGGCGCCCTCAGCATCCCTTCCCGGAGCGGCAGCGTCAGCGTCGTAGACTCCGACCCCCCGTTCGTCACGAACTGGTAGAGGCGAAAGGTACGGGGGTCGAACCCGGTGTTTTCCACCACGTGGTCCACCGAAACAACCGGTCCGGCGTTCAACCGGATGATCCGGCTGAAGACCAGGCCGGGGGTTTTCTTCGGTGCAAAGGTCGCCGTGAGGACCACGCCGTGTCCGTCCCCTTCGGCTTTCAGCCTGAAGTCCGACTCGCTGTATTCGCTGGGCCACTTCGGCGGTATGGGGCGCGCGCCTTCCGTGCCCAGATACCTTCCGGTGGCCCGGTCCCTGATCTTCAACTGGCCGCCCCCGGCCTCCAGGGTCGCCCTGTAGATTTCGTTCTCGAACCGTACCGCGCCGTCCTGGTGATACAGCAGTCCGCCCGGTTCCAGCGCGAAGACGGCATGCTTCGCATCTGCCAGGTCGACCGTTCTGTCCTTCCATGCCACGCGGCCCGAAAGGGTCAATTCGAAAACACCCGGCCTGTCCGCCTCGAGGACCGTTTCGAATGCTCCGTAACCCCGGGCGGGCACCGCGACGGAATGTGCGCTCCGGTCCGCCGAGAGGCCGTCTGAAACCGTGACGCGGACCTGTGCTTCGACGTCATCGGGCAGCTGGCTGCGCAGCATCACGCGGACAGGCCGCGGCGTGCCGGGCGCCAGGGTGATCTCCTCGGGATCGATGGAAACAGACATCTCGACCCGCGGGCGAATACCCGTGGCGAGCTCGATGGGAAGATCGTCCCAACGAATCGTGGTGCGGACCCGCGGCGCGGTTTTGTCCCTGGCCACGGCCCCGGCCTTTGCCGATACGCTTACCGGCGCCTCGAGGGTAAATGTCTCACCGGGTCCCAACGTCTTCTGATGGTGGCAGTCGATGGACAGATCGCCAGCCTCCTTTGCCGTCAACGCAAAGGCGACCGGCCTGTCTCTCCGGTTCTGCAGTCTCCACCGCAGGGTGGTCTGACCGCCTCGCACCGGCTGGATGTCGTCCACCGTCGCCGATACAGACAACTCCGCGGTCTCCACCGAGACGACGTGCCGCGCCTCGCGGTCCACCCGGACCGTCAATTCCTCCCGGCCTTCGGCCGAAAACCGGTAGGTGAAAACCCGCAGCCCTTCCCACTCTTCCTCATCGGGACGCTGGTCGATCTGCCTCTGGAGAGACTTATACCAGTCGTGCCGATCGAAGAAGTATCGTGTACACGGCATCGCAAGGATCGCCGGCATATAATTGCGCATCAGCGGCCAACCCCCGGTATCCCAGAAGAAGCCCGTCCGCTTGTACGGCGCCATCGCCTTCACGTTCCCTGACCAGGTATCGAGGTCGACGTGAGCCTTCTTGTCCTCGATGGTCTTCTCAACGGACCGGACGAGCATCCGCCGGCCGATACTCCTGCCCTGGAAACGCGGTGAGACGTTCAGCAGCGCGAGGTACAGGGCCTCGTCGTCGTCCTTGTCGTATACCAGGGAACAGTATCCGCCGATCCGCTCCTCCTCGTCCCACACGAAGACCGCGGTATACTCCTCCCGTTCGTGCCAGTCCCGGATATCCCGCGCCGTCACGGGCACGCCGTTGCTCCACGTGCCGGGCCATTCCAGGTCGCTCTCGTTCCACATCTCGGCGAGGGCGGCGGCATCCCGTACGGGGTCGATCAGCCGCAGATTGGCTTCTTCCGCCATCGTGTCTCCTCTTTGTATCAATCAGTTCCCGCTATGGTCCGGCTACCTGGGTCGATCAGGCGGGCGAACCGCGTTGTCGTGAGGGATCGCACCGACTTCGTTCACTTCATAGCCGAAACGTTCCAGGTAGTGGTCCGCGGTAAGCAGCGCGTCGCACCGCCGGGCCATTTCCTTCTGCAGTTGATCGTCCAGCCGGCGCTGCAGGACAGCCTGTTCCGCACTGCCGGCCAGGTTCCGCATCTGGAAGGGATCTTCCCGGTTGTCATACAGCAGCCATGGGCCATCGAGATTGCGTACGTAGGTATGCCTGCCGGTCCGGATTCCCCGCCAGGGCTGGCCCCGGTATTCCGAAAAAGGCGCGATGCTCATGATATAGGCGGCTTCGTTGCCCGTAAAGGCCTCGCCGCGTACCGCCGGCCCATGGTCGCGGCCCTCGCAGGTCTCGGGGACGGGAACGCCGGCCAGTCCGAGCAGCGTCGGCATGATGTCCACCACGTTTAAGGGGGTATCGATACGAAGCCCCCCGTACGCCTGGTCCGGACAACGCATGACGAAGGGGACGCGAATGGACTCGTCCCATGGGTGCTGCTTGCGCTGGCGTCCGTGCGACCCGAGCATGTCGCCGTGGTCCGAGGTATAGACGAAAACCGTGTTGTCCGTAAGTCCCTGTTCGTCGAGGACGCTTCCGAGCCGCGCCAGCTGTTCGTCCAGGGCCGTTATATGGGCGTAGTAACCCGCCAGGTCCGTGCGGCTGGGTTCGGGACAGTTGGGACGCACCTCGACTTCATCCGGCGGATACAGGTCGAGATAGCGGCCGGGCACGGCGTCGTAGGGATTATGAGGCGGTCCCCACGAAAGCACCAGCGCGAAGGGACGGTCCTTTTTCCTGGTCCGTATGTAATCGATGGCCAGGGAGGTCTGGGCCTCCGCGTCGTAACCCTTCCAGTAGAGCGGATCCTCCGAATCCCGGTAATACACAGAGTGCATGTAATCGTGGGTGCAGTTGCCCACGGCCCAGAAATCGAATCCCTGCCTCCGCGGTCCGGGCGGGGTATAGCCGCCCCGGGAAGGACCGTCGAGATGCCATTTCCCGATGTAGGCCGTGTCATAACCTGCCGCACGCAGCGCCGTGCCCAGGGTCGGCCGGTCCACCGGCAACCTGACGTCGTTCATGAACATGCCGGTCGTCAACGGGTACTGGCCGGTCAGAAAGGCCGCCCGCCAGGGCGTGCAGACCGGGATGTTGGCGACCGCCAGGTCGAATACGACGCCTTCGCCGGCCAGGCGGTCCATGTAAGGCGTCTGTACCTGGCGGCTTCCGCCGAACCCGGTGCTGCACCACCTGTGCTGATCGCCGAAAACGAATACGATGTTGGGAGATTCCCGCCCGGCCATGTATCCCGGTCTCCGTATTGGTCTGCGTATTACTCGCTCCGGGCCCTGTTACGTGCGCTGGACCGCCCGGTCCAGCAAGAATTTCAACGCGGGAGACAGCTCGATGTCCAGCGCGGCCGCGCGCCCCCCGTCGGACATCTTCTTCCAGGTCTTTGCCAGTATTTCGACCAGTTTCTCCTCGCTGTGCTTTTCCGCGAAAGCAGGCAGGTAATACCGGAGAAACACCAGGCAGGCCACGTCCTCGACGGTCTGCGCTTCGGGATCGACCTTGAAGCGCTCTTTTCTGACGAGGGACTGCACGCGTTCCACGAGGGCATCGTCATAGCCGACGTCCCGCAGGATCGACCCCGCGGTCTGGGCATGGTACCAGGCCAGTTCCGTTCGCCACTGCCGGTAGCCGAGCCGGCCGACGGGGAAATCGCCGCGGGGTATCTTCCATCTTTGAATATGCTGGCATCGCACGGCAAGCCGCAATGCTTCCGACGCATCGGGCGCCAGGTCTTCCAGGCAGGCGGACATCCGCTGTCCGTACAGAAGCGCCTTCGGAACCGGCCGGCCGTCGACTTCTTCGGATTCCGGGTCCGCGCCGTTGGCGGCGTCGATACGTTCTATTGCGTCCGCGAATCGATCAGGATCCATCAAAACCATTGCTTTCATTTAAAAAGCCGCCGGAGTTCGAAACCGGCGGCTTTGTTTGTTGTCTCGGACAATGGACTGCTTCTCAGGCGGATATGGCAAGAGGGCCATGATGGTTTCCCGGGCCGAAGGCCTGCTCTTCCGGTTGAAAGTCTATACCGTGCCGGGCGCACAGCTTGCGCAGCTTGTTGACCGCGCCGCCGATATGCTTGCCGTCCCGGCAGATTCCGAACAGGTGCTGGCTGACGACCCTGCGCGAGATGCCGAGGATCTCCGCGACCTCCTGCTGGGTCTTCTGGTAGATGAAGTACAGCACCACGACCTCGCACTGCTTCCGGGTCAGGTACTGGGAGAGAAAGTCGTAGACCGCGTCGGCCAGTTCGTCCACCCGATCCTCGCGCTGGTACCGATGCACCCGGTCTTCCCCCGTTTCGTACCAGATATTCGCTTCGTTGGGAAACTGTTCCAAATCAACCTGATCCAATCGTATTTCCCAGAATTCAGGATTATACATGAACTGACTTTACCTCCGGTTCGATACGTTCAAGGACAGAAAAAAAACCGCGTGACTCTTGTCTCGCGGCTCCGGAGGACGTGCGTAACACCCCTTTGCAAATCCGGGTTTCAGGGGCTGCGCCAAAAACACTCCGGAGACGAGCACTGCGCGCCGGCGTCAGAGACGAAGGCCTTCGGTCCGGTCGCGGACCGCGTTGCATGGATATCTGGTGCCATCTTCATGCCTCCTTTTGTGTGTATTATCCCGGGGCGGACGCCGGTACCAAGTGCCTTTGTGATACGAGTCGTCCATGGCGAATTGCTAAGAGGTTTCCCGCGGGTATAAGGACGCCATCTAAGTATCTACAATTCGGATGCACTTTTCCTTCGATTCAAGACAAAAAAAGTTGAAAATCCGCCTCTCGGTTTATCTAACGCTGCAGTCCCGATCCGGTTCCCTCGATCTGCGACGCCAGGTCCTGCCTGGTGAACCAGTTCAAAGGCCCGGGCACGGAGCAGGCCAGGGCCGCGGCCGCGTTGCCGTACTTCAGGGCTGAACCGGTGCATTCCCGCAGGCAGCCGAAGAGGAAACCGGCCGCAAAGGCGCCCAGCGCGCCGTCGGAATCGATTACGTGCACCTCGGCGGGGCTTCCGCTGTACGATGCTCCGGCATCCGAGACCGCGATACCGTCCCAGACACCCGGCCGGGAAGCGGAGAAACGGTGTTCCACGACCGCCGTCTTCTTGTCGCCGAATCTGGTCCGCGCCTCGTCGGCCGCAGAGGCCAGCGGTCCGTCGAATCCCCAGATCGACTCCAGGGCCCGTAGCGTCACCATGAGGATGTCCGCGGTTTCCACGAGATCAAGCACCCGTCCTTTTACCTCGGCGTCGAGAGGCTCCCCGCCCGGCGCGTCCAGCAGGACACTGACCTGGCTGTCTGTTGCCCGCGCCGTTTCGAGGGCGGCTTCCAGTCGTCCGGCGTTGGCGGGATCGATCATGGGCACCGTGAGATCCAGGTGAAAGACCGCCGTTTCACGGGCGACAGACCAGTCCTCGGTGCCGGGGCGGGCTGAACGAAAGGCGGTGTCGCCCATGTCGTACCAGGACCGGGTCGGCCTGGGCGCGCTGCCCGTCTCGGTGTAACACAGCCCGGTGCGTCCGTCCGGTATCCGTACCACCTGTTCCGTGTCCGCTCCGTGCTCCCGGACCTTGTTGACCAGCTTCATGCCCAGGGGCGTGTCACCCACGACGGACAGCCACGCCGTCCGGAGGCCGAGCCGCGCAAGGGCCACCGCCGTTTCCAGGGCGCCGCCGGCCACGGATACGCCGAAACCCCCGGCCTGCTCGAACCGCTCCCGCCCGCTCGGGGAAAGGCGCAGAAAGCCCTCGCCCCAGGCTACTACGTCGTACCTGGTTCCATTTTCCCTCATCGCCGGTTCTCCTTGCCGTCTGCCTCGATCGATTCCAGGAACTTCAACGACTTCAACTCCCGTCCGTCGTCCATCTGGTACAGATAGAAAGCGCGGATCGCGCGCTTAATCTCCTGGCGGGACGTCCTGACGGGCTTCAACCTGGGCAGATGGTCCAGCGGCACTTCGCGCACACGGGACAACAGCCGTGTGGTGCCCAGGGAGAGTTGCATCGCCTCGCTGTCCTGGTCGGCCTGGACCTGGCAGTCGCGGCACAGAATCCCGCCCAGGGACGGACTGAAACGGACCGACGCTTCCTCCGGACGCCTCCCGCATCCCATGCAGGACGAGAACTCCGGACCCGTGCCGTAAACGTCGGCGAATTCGAGCTGAAACCGCCAGAACAGCATTTCGCAGGCTTCCGCCGACAAACGGTCGATGGCGTCCAGCGTGCGGATGATCAGTCCGAAGAGCTCCTCGCCGGGTTCTTCGCCGAGGACCAGCCTGTTCACCAGTTCGCAAACGGCGCTGGCATAGCCCACCTTCGTAAGGTCTTCCCCGATGTGTCTGAAGAAGAGCCCTGCCTCGGCCTTGGATAGATTCTGCAATTCACGGTTTTCGCGGCGGTTGTACGATACCGTGATCACGCAGAAAGGCTGCAGAGAGGACGCCATCCTGCTCTTCGGACGCCGCGCTCCGCGGGCCACGAGCTTGACCTTTCCGAATGCCCGCGCGTACACCGTGACCAGGAGACTGGTATCCCCCAGCGGGATCCGGTTGAGTACGATGGCTTCCGAGGATTGAATGGCCATGGGAGGCCCGGAGGTTCCGGGGGAAATTCCGCTTCAGGGGGCGGGATCTGGCGACTCGACTTCGGTCGTATCCCCTTCTTCCGCGGGGAATCGGTAAATCAGCTCGTCTTCCCGGGCCATGCCGTGCTCCTCCCGGGCCAGTCTCTCCAGCTCGAAGCGCGTCCGTTCATCGGCCTCGGCATCGCCTCCCAGCAGTTCCAGTTCGCCGGTCAGGTCCCGGTTCCGGGATTCCAGTTCCTTGAGCTCGGCCTGCAGGTCGGCACGCTGCTTCCTGAGTTTCCACATGTTGTACCAGCCGTAACTGCCTCCGATATAGAGATAACCGAACACGATGGCGATCACGCCAAGGATAATCCACCTCAGGCGGTTGCTCTTTCCGGTTCGCCTGCGCCGCCCGGACTCGAACACAGGGGCGGCCTCGCCTCCGGCGGCTCCGCCTTTGATAGGGTTCGTATCGGCCATGACGACTCTCCCGGTCAGGAAGCCCGGCGCAGGACGGACCGGCCCGCGTAACGGGCCCGGTCGCCCAGTGATTCTTCTATCCGCAGCAACTGATTGTACTTCGCGGTCCGCTCCGAACGGCAAAGAGAGCCCGTCTTGATCTGGCCGGCCGATTTCGCGACCGCGATGTCCGCAATCGTCGTGTCTTCCGTTTCCCCGGACCGATGGGAGATCACCGTGGCATATCCCGACGACTGCGCCATGTCGATGGCTTCGAAGGTCTCAGTCAGCGTCCCGATCTGGTTGATTTTGATCAGGATGCTGTTGGCGACGCCGCGCTGGATGCCGCGGGAGAGCCGGCCGGTGTTGGTCACGAAGAGATCGTCTCCGACGAGCTGTACGTCACTGCCGAGCCGCTCCGTCAGCTGTTTCCAGCCGGTCCAGTCGTCCTCCCCCACGCCGTCTTCTATGGACGCCACGGGATACTTGCCGGCCAGGTCCGCGTAGAAGTCGATCAGTTCCTGCGCGGTCTTTTCGGGCGTGGTTTCAGCTTCCAGCCTGTAGACATCCTGCTCGTGGAATTCTGAGGCCGCTGCGTCGAGGGCGATCACGACGTCGGCGCCCGGGTCATAACCGGCATCGGATATACCCGACATCAACACCTCGATGGCCTCCGCGTTCGACGAGAGATTCGGGGCGAAACCGCCTTCGTCGCCCACCGAGGTCACGTAGCCGTGCTTCTGGAGCACCGCCTTCAGGCTGTGGAAGACCTCGGCGCCCATGCGCAACGCTTCGGAGAAGGAGGAGGCGCCGACGGGCATGACCATGAACTCCTGCAGATCCACGTTGTTGTCGGCGTGTGATCCCCCGTTCAGGACGTTCATCATGGGTACGGGGAGGGTGCAGGCTTCGTCGCCGCCGAGGTAACGGTAAAGCGGCTGGCCCGCCGCCGCCGCCGCCGCGTGGGCCACCGCCAGCGACACGCCGAGGATGGCGTTGGCTCCAATGACGTCCTTGTTGGCCGAGCCGTCGAGTTCGATCATGGCGCGGTCGACCCCGGCCTGGTCGGTCCCGTCCCGGCCGCGCAACGCCGCGGCGATTTCGCCGTTGACGCTGGCAACGGCCCGAAGCACGCCTTTCCCAAGGTAGCGGGAACCGTCGCCGTCACGGCGCTCGTGCGCTTCATGGGCGCCGGTCGAAGCGCCCGAAGGCACGATCGCCCGTCCGAAGGCGCCGCAGGACAGCCGCACTTCGGCCTCCACAGTGGGGTTCCCCCTGGAATCCAGTATTTCCCGGCCATGTATCGAAACGATTTCCGTCATCCAGACGCGTCCCCTTCTGCAGTTCGAGTTATCGTCAACATCTTCCGCCTGTGCCTGTGCACATGGGCGCCACCATGACGCGACTCCAGACCGCGACACGACCCCGCGACTCTACGCCACCCCAACGCCATGCGCCACTTCAGCCGTTCAATATGTTAACGGCTCTGATCCATGCGTCAAGGACAAGACGGAACGTGTCACGGCGGATTGTCTTCCAGCGTTCTGAGTCGCCTGCCCGCCCGTGCCAGTTCGATCAGCAGGTCCTCCATATCCGCCGCGTATTCCTCCGGATCCAATTCGTTCTTCCTGGTTTTGAGCTCATCGATCAACCATCGCAACTCCTCCATCCGCGCCCGCAAAGACCGTTCCCCGGGCGAACCGGTCGTCAGGGCAGGTACCGATCGGCGGCCGAAGTACACCCTGCCGGCCAGCGCCCCGTCCGTACCGCCGGGCCCCGGCTCCCGGGTGCCCCTTCCGTCGCCGTTGTCGTCCAGCAGGGGATGTTCGGTGGCCAGCAGCCCCTGGCCGGCGTACCATTCCGCCGTCTTGTTCTTCGCGTAGACAAAAGACTCCAGCACGGAGACCCGCCCGTTCTTGTCCAGATCGCCCGCCTCCCCCTCCAACGAAGCGAGCAGGTGCTCCGGGAAGACCGTGGACAGACGTTCGCTGCCGCTCTTGGTCGCCGTCACGATCACCCGGCCCGGCCCGCTGAGGGCTTCGATGAAAGGGGCGCTGGCACTCGCGCCGTTCACCACGACCGTGTAACGCCCCCGGATTTCGCCGAGCGCGTCGCCGAGCAATTCCGCCGTCAGATCGGGACCGGGGATATTCAACCTGGCGCCTTTTCCCGTGGCGCTGCCATGGCCGATCAGCAGGATGAACAGGTCGTCTTCGGGGCGAACGAGAAGGGCCAGGCCGGCCAGAGCGCTTTGAATCTCCTCAAGCGTGGATTTCACGGCCCGCGGCCCGCCCACCGCGGCCGGATCCTCGACCAGAAGGATCAGCCGGTCTTCCGAGAAACCATGGTCGGATTTCAACACGTCGCAGAAACCAAGGGCCCAGGCCAGGTTCCGGTCCACGTACTTCTTTTCGCCGCCGAGGCCCGCGATGACCAGGCCGTATTGCACACCGAAAGACGGACCTGTGTCCATGCCGGTCGGCGGTGCGGTCGATTCCCGCGATGAATCGGCCGGCCGCGTAGCGGGGGCCCGCAGCGAGGGATCGGCCGACTGTGCCAATGGCTGACCAGCCGGCTGTGCCGAAGACGGCAACGAAACCAGCAGACAGCCAACCAGCAACCCCGCGGAGATACCTGATTTTCGGCTCATCACGACAGTCCTTTATGGCGCCTCAGAAACCACTCGGCGCCCAGAAAGAGCAGAATGGCCGCAAACAGGAAAGGGGTGTCCCGCAGGTCTCTTTCACGCGTCGACGTAGCGGTATCCTCGACGGGCCGGATCATTTCCGTCAGCCGGTCCGCTTCGGACAGAGGCAGGTATGCGCCGCCCGTGGATCCGGCCAGCCTCTCGAGGTCTTCCGCGTGAAGCTCCGCGTTCGTGAATTCGGCGGCCGACGGGGCCACGGTAAACCCGGTCTGGTCCCGCAGCAGACCTTCTTCATCGGAACGGACCGAACCGGGCGGGCGGTCCGGGCGGAACGACACTTCGACCCTGTGCACGCCGCCCAGTTCAGGACGGTACTCGCCCCGATACAGACCGCCTTTCCCGAGGGACCACTCGAGCGGTACGGCCTGCGACCGGCCGGTGGGGCCGGTTACATGGGCCCAGACGCCGGCGCCGTCGACCGGTTCGAATTCCCGGTCGAACAGGCGGCTTTCGATGATGACCGGCTCATGACCGCTGTAATTCGACTTGTCCGTTGCGACCGCAACCCGTCCTGGCGCATAGAGTGCGGCCCAGCGGATCATCTGACGCCAGAAGCGTTCGTGCGACTGGTCTTCCGACGGAAGATGCATCTGCCAGCGCCACGTGCTGAAACCGGTGAAGGCCATGGACCGCCCTTTACCGTAACGCTGCGCGGCCAGGAGCACATTCGACCCTTCCAGCACGTCGGCCCCCGGATCGATCGCAAGCACGGAGGCGCCGGGCTTGACCCCTCCCACACGGTTGTAACCGATCAGTTCCGGCAGGCCGTCCCAGATCGCCCTGTTTTCCTCCTGGGTCGATCCGAAACGTAGCAACGGATGGTTGATGCCTTCCTCGGCCGGCTCCAGGCGAAAGGCATGGTCGACGATGCCCATGGCCCAGTTCCCGCCGGTGAGCCGGACGGGGAGCACGTCCTCTATCGGCGTTCCCGCGTAGCCGCCTTCCCGGAAAGAATTCAGGCCGCCGATCATGAGGAAGCCGCCGCCGCGATCGCTTACAAAAGCCTCGGTGAGCCGCAGCTGCTCGGGCGTGAACCAGGCCGCCTCGATATCTCCGAACACGACGGCGTCGTATGAAAACAACTCCGCGCGGCTTCGGGGGTACCCATCCGACAGTTCCCGATTCGGATCCCGGATGCCCTGCCGGTAGATCCGCCCGTCCGGAGAGATCCTGACCATCGAGACCATGTCGATCCGGGGGTCTTCGTCCAGGGCCCGCCGGATGAACTTGAATTCCCTGCGGGGATATCCTTCCACGTACAGGACCCGGCCCGTTCTGGACCGGTTGTCCAGCAGGAAGGCCTGCGTGTTGTTCTCCGCGATCGTCTCCGCGTTCTGCGGGGCGACTTCCGCCGAGTATTCGAGAATGCCCGGCGATTCCGGCGACAGAAACACCCGGACGCGCTGGATGTCGCCGTCCCGGCCAAGGCGAACAGGCACCGTCTGTACGACGCGTCCGCCCTCCCTGATGTTCAGGTCGATCGACCGCCCGTCATATCCCGAACTTCGCAGGGTGACCACCAGGTCGGTAATCGTCCCCTCCGTCACCCTGTCCGACGCGGCCACCTTGAGTATCTCGACATCCCGGGCGATCCGCTCCTCGCCGACCCCCACGGTATAGACCGGCGTGTTCTGCGATTCGAGGTAGGCGGCCGCATTTGCCAACTCGTCCGTTCCCGTGCTTGCGTTGTCCGCGCCGTCCGTCACGAGCACGACGGCGGCCACGGGCAGGTCCCGGAACTCGCCGGCCGCCTGGCCGAGGGCGCCCGCCATATCCGTCGCCACCCCGGATGCGTCCAGTTCCCCTATATCTTCAACCCGTTCAGTCCGAGCCGCGAAACGGTAGGTCCTTACCCTGAACAGGCTGGACAGTTCTTCCAGCAGTCCATCGTCCCGAAACAGGCGCCTTACCGCTTCCACGCGGGTCAGGCCCCGCCCGCCGTCCTGAATGCCCATGCTCCCGGAGTCATCGAACAGCAACAACAGGAACCCTTGCCGGGGGGATACCTCGGACTTTACGATGACGGGTTCCATGAGACAGAAAACGACCAGCAGCAGGGGCAGGATCTTCAGCGCGGTAAACACCGTTTTCATTCCTGGCGACACCGCCACGGGCATGCGGCGGTAGAACAGGATCACGAGCCCGGCCACGGCCACGGCAAGCAGCGCGATGCCCCAGAACGGGATCGGGGTTCTGAAAGCCAGGTGCTCAGACGCGCCGATCAAACCGAGCGCGCCTAAAATCGAATCCATCACGGCGGATTCCAGGTGGGGTGTTCAAACAAATCGGTAGATACGATCCGTCCGGATTGAACGCCTGGGAAGGCCTCTATGCGGACGTCTTCGATACCGGACCGTATATCCGGTATTGAAACGGTAATCGCGCGGAACTGTCAACACAAATAAGGCCGGCGGACGGGCGGATCCGGTCCGGCTTGGACAACGCGGATCACGGGGCGTCGAGGCGCGCTGAAAATACCTGCCGGCCTCATGGGACGACCGATGTGAAAGGTCTTGACAGTGCAACGGCGCATACCTTAAGTTTCCCGAACCGCCCGTCGGGCGGATAACTTGCCCGGCGACGCGCATCACGCCCGTAATGCCCATGACGAAAGGA
Source organism: Candidatus Latescibacterota bacterium (assembly GCA_022823465.1). Lineage (GTDB taxonomy): Bacteria > JAAXHH01 > JAAXHH01 > JAAXHH01 > JAAXHH01 > JAAXHH01. The sequence continues at coordinate 18,175 of JAJEHX010000012.1, read as the reverse complement.
GTCGCGATGAAACGGATCATACCGGTGATTGCCGCGTGCTTCGTGATGACCGTCCTGCTCGACGTTAGCGTAGACGCCCAGCGCGCCCCCAAGAACGTTCAGGTCCTGACGGATCTTTCCACCCGGGAAATCCGCGACTACATGAAGTCGGTCAGCAGCGGCATCGGGGAGAAGTGTGTCTACTGCCACAATTTGAAAGATTATTCCAGCGACGAAAAGGAAACGAAGCTGATCGGACGCGAGTTCATCAAACTCGTAGAACAGGTCAACGAGCAGGTTGCGGCCATCAACAAGAACGTCATGAACAAAGAGAACCTGCAACCCGTAACCTGTTACACCTGTCACGCCGGTGAACTCGCCATCATATCCGAGGACTAGGCGCCATACTCTGCGCAAACCTTCCAACCTTGCGGGGTCAAAAAACGTGACACGATACGCGGCGGTCTTCGTGCTTCTGTGCGCCGTCCCGGCGCCCTTCGCCTGGGGCCTACCGGCCGGGAACGCCTTTGAAGGAAACCTCCATTTCAACGTGGAGTTCAACGGCGGCGACATGCAGGACCGGGCCCGGTTGGCCATGCTGGTGCCGGAGTCGTACCGGCTCTACTTCAAGGGCAACCAGACGAAAATCCTCATGCGGGGCGGCATGATAGGCCTGACGATGGGCGAAGTCGTGATCGACGGGTCGACGGGCCGCGGATACGTCATCAGCCACATGAACAACAAGGCCTACCAGATCGTCGCGGACGTAAACCTCAAAGAACGGGTCGCGCCGGTCATTGTGGACGAAAACGAAACGATCGCCATAGCCGGGTACGAGTGCAAGAAGTACAAGATCACCCGTACCAATCCGTCCGGCAGGATGATTCAGTACATGTGGGTCACCGAGGCAATTCAACTGGACCTGGGCACTTCGCTGGGGGGCGCATTAAAGGACACCATGCCCTTCTGGACCGAGGGGCTGTCCGGCTTTCCACTTAAGATCACCACGTCGTTCCCCGGTACGTCCATGACCATGACCCTTACGGCAACCGAGGTGAAACCCCAGGCCGTCGACCCGTCGATCTTCGTCGTCCCGGCCGGATACGCCATTGAATCCATCGATCCGGGGCAGCTCTTCGGCAGATGATCCAATCCTCCCTTCCGGATCCGTCATCCAGGTCAGGGGCCGGACCGCCCGTCGGTCCGACGTCCCGGACATTCTCTTAGCGTGGAAGTTCTCCCGGAATCCGGGTTGTCATGAAAATCGCTTCCGTCGAACAGTTCTTTCCCCGCCACCGTACCCGGCTCGTCAAGATCACCACGGACACGGGGCTGGACGGCTGGGGTGAAACCACGCTCGAAGGAAAGCCCGAAAGCGTGGAAGGCGCGGTCAGGGAACTCGCGGACTACCTGGTCGGCAAGGATCCCCTGCGCATCGAGCACCACTGGCAGCACATGTACCGGTCGGCCTTCTTCCGGGGCGGCGCCATCCTCATGACCGCCATATCCGGCGTCGACCAGGCGCTCTGGGATATCGCGGGCAAGCACTACGGCGTCCCGGTCTACAAGCTCCTGGGCGGCGCGGTGCGCGATCGCATCCGCGTATACGCCCACTGGGGCATCGGGAACCTCACCGACGAAGGACAGGCCGCCGCCAGAAAGCGGCTGGACATGCTGCGGAAGAGCGGATACACGGCCTTCAAGACGGGCCCGGGGGGCAAGTGGCGCGGCCATGAGCCGCCCGCCGCCATCGACCAATTCGTCGAATGCGCGTATCTCATGCGGGAATGGGCGGGCCCGGACGTGGAACTCGCCTTCGACTTTCACGGCAAGATGACCCCAGCCCTGGCAATCGAGATCTGCCACGAGATCAAAGACATGCGGCCCATGTTCGTGGAGGAGCCGGTACCGCAGGAGAACGTCGACGCCCTCAAGCTCGTTTCGGATCACGTCACCTTCCCCATCGCCACGGGCGAACGGCTGCTCAGCCGCTGGGAGTTCCGCCAGATCTTCGAGAAACAGGCGGCGGCCTACATCCAGCCGGACGGGTCCCACGCCGGCGGCATCACGGAACTCAAGAAGATCGCCAACATGGCGGAGGTTTATTACGTCCATGTCCTCCCCCATTGCGCCATCGGCCCCGTAGCCTTCACGTCCTGCATGCACGTGGACGCCGTGATTCCCAATTTCCTCGCCCAGGAACAGGTCGACTGGGCGCTCGGCGGGGATATTTTGACGGAGAACTGGCAGGTCGTCGACGGGCATATCGAGCTGCCCGACAAACCGGGACTGGGGATCGAAATCGACGAGAAGGCCGTAAGCGAACGGGCGCCGTACCAGGAAGAACTGGGCGGCGAACACTTCTACGAAACGGACGGCAGCGTAGCCGACTGGTAAGCGACAGGCCGGGAGATCTTCCGAAGTGCGGCCGGATCATTCCGCACTGTGGTGGAACGTGGCGGAGTGATAATGAAAACCTGAGGAGTACCGCATGTTAAGATCCACATCCGCGGCTATCATAACCGCGGCTACCGCGCCGCTTTCCCGTCTGCCGGCACTGTTCCTGCTGCCAACACTGTTCCTGCTGCCGGCGCTGGTTCTGCTGACAAGCTGCTCGCAATCTTCCGAACCGGCCTCCCTGATCGTCCGGGACGCGCGCGTCTGGACCGGAGACGATGCCCGGCCCTGGGCGGAAGCCGTCGCTGTTTCGGGCGAGCGCATCCTGGCGGTGGGTGAAAACGAGGAAATCGAGGCGTATGTCACTGGCGAGACGACCGAGATCGAAGGCGCCGGCCGCCTCGTTACCCCGGGCTTCATCGACACCCACGTGCACTTCATATCGGGCGGGTTCAACCTGTCGTCCGTCCTGTTGCGGGACGCGCCGACCCCGCAGGCGTTCATCAATCGCATCGCCGAATTCGCCCGGGACCTGGAACCGGGCGTCTGGATTCTCGGCGGCGACTGGGACCACGAACAGTGGGGCGGAGTGCTTCCGCGCCGGGACTGGATCGATTCGGTCACGACGGACAACCCGGTCTGGGTCAACCGGCTCGACGGGCACATGGCGCTGGCCAATACGGCCGCGCTGATCGCCGCGGGGGTGACGCGGGATACAGAGGAGGTTGACGGCGGCACCATCGAAAGGTATGACGACGGCGAACCCGCGGGCATCCTGAAGGACAACGCCATGTACCTCGTCGACCGGGTCATTCCCGATCCGCCCGACGAGTTGAAGGACCGGGCCCTGGACGCCGCGATGGACTACGTGGCGGGCCAGGGGGTCACGTCGGTCCACGACATGGGATCCTGGAGTAACGTGGAGGTCTTCGAACGGGCGCGAAACGAAGGCCGGATGAAAACCCGTATCTACGCCGCCATTCCGCTGTGGGACTGGCAGAAGCTCGAAGCACGGATCGACTCCACCGGCCGGGGGGACGAGTGGGTGCGTCTGGGCGGACTCAAAGGCTTCGTGGACGGCTCGCTGGGGTCCCACACGGCCGCCTTCATGGAACCCTTTACCGACGCGCCGGACGATACGGGCCTGCTCATCAGCACCGAAGAAGACCTGTACGCCTGGACCTCCGGGGCCGATAAGGCGGGCCTGCACGTGATGGTCCACGCCATCGGAGACCGGGCCATCCGGATGCAACTCGATATCTTCGAACGGGTGGCGGCGGAGCACGGTCCCCGGGACCGCCGCTTCCGAATCGAGCACGCCCAGCACATCGATCCGGCCGACATCGCGCGGTTCGCCGCCCTGGGGATCATACCCAGCATGCAGCCCTACCACGCCATCGACGACGGCAGGTGGGCGGAGAAGGTCATCGGTCCCGAGCGGATCAAGACGACCTACGCCTTCCGCTCGCTGCTGGACAACGGCGCACGCCTCGCCCTGGGCAGCGACTGGTCCGTGGCGCCCGCGACGCCCATCGAAGGCATCTACGCGGCGGTTACACGGCGTACGCTGGACGACCGGAACCCGGACGGCTGGGTGCCGGAGCAGAAGATCACCGTGGAGGAAGCCCTGCGGGGCTACACCATCGACGCCGCCTACGCCTCCTACGAGGAAGACCTCAAGGGCTCGCTGGAACCCGGGAAACTCGCGGATTTCGTGATCCTGGACCGGGACCTGACCACCATGGCGCCCGAGGAGATCCGGGATGCGAAGGTGGACCTGACCGTGGTCGGCGGCAAAGTCGCATATGAACGGTGAAGGCCCCAGGAACGAAGGGATGTGGCGGACGGCGCCCTCCGAAGCGGAGTGGCAGTCCGGCGTGGAGACGCAGTCCGACGCGGAGACGCAGTCCGACGCGGAACGGCGGCTTGTCCCCGGCCAGGTCCACCTCTGGCGCGCTTCTCTCGATCTGCCTTCAGGGCGGACCCGGGAGCTCGAACGCTTCCTTTCCCCGGACGAACTGGCCCGGGCGAAGCGTTTCGTCGTGCGAAGCGCCCGGGACCGATACACCATCGCCCGCGCCGTCCTGCGAAACATCCTGGCGCGGTACGTTTCCGAAGCGCCGGCCGATCTGCGTTTCAGCTATACCGAATACGGCAAGCCCCGCCTCGCCCGACCCGCGACTTCCCCCGCGTTTAACGTATCCCATTCCCACGACCTGGCCGTTTACGCGCTGACTGCCGGCCAACCCGTGGGGGTGGACGTGGAATACCTTCACCGGCGCGCGATCGTCGACCGCCTGAAGATCGCCCACCGCTTTTTTTCAGACCGGGAGTACAACGCGCTGGCGGCCATGCCGCCTTACCGCCGCGACCACGCCTTCCTGGCCTGCTGGACGCGGAAAGAGGCCTTCGTCAAGGCCATCGGCCAGGGCCTGTCCTGCCCCCTCGACCAGTTCGACGTTACCGTCGGTCCCGACGAACCGGCCGAGCTTTTGGCCACGCACTGGGACGTCTCCGACGCGCAACGATGGTCCATGGCAAGTATCGACCCCGGACCGGACTACATCGGGGCGCTGGCCGTGAAAACCGGGGACGTGCGTCTCTCTTTCTGGCAGTGGGATCATGGGCAGTTCACGTGAGCACTGAAACCGTTACGAATGCCGCAGGCCGGTGCCGATCCGCTGTTTCCGGCATGGACAGCGTCAGTCACGCCATGGCGTAAAATCTCCGGCGTCATTGTCGACCGTCGTCAAGTCCGACCGCCGTAATTTCAGATTAGTGTCATTTCAGACCTGCGGCATTTCAGACTAGCGTCATATCCGAGGAGCCCCCATGTCCGGTAAATTCTGCCCGCTGAACCTGACCCCAGAGGAACTCATCGAATACACGCCGGACTGGGACGGCGAACGCTTTGCCGACGGCCGGCCGAAGGTGCCGGACGGGATCATCGAGCGGACGAAAAACGTATCCATCACCCAGGCCTGGGGCGTGATGCGCGGCGCGGGCTACGAATACCAGTACGAGGGCGGTTGGCAGCGTACCCATCCCGGCAAGACCCTCGTGGGACGGGCGGTGACGGCCATGTACATGCCCCGGCGCCCCGCCATGCGCACGGTGATGGAAGCGAAGGGCGCCGCCCACGGCTGCATCGGCGACCAGATCTCCTGGCCCATCGACATGCTGGTGCCGGGCGACGTCTACGTGGCGGACACCTACGGCAAGGTAGACGAGGGGCCCATCATCGGCGACAACCTGGCCACGGCCATCTACGCCAATTCGGGGAACGGGGTCGTCTTCGACGGGTCGGTCCGCGACCTGGAAGGCATCGAGGAACTGGCCGACTTCGCCTGCTTCGTCCGGGGCTGGCATCCTTCCTACGCCTCGCCGACGATCATGCTCCTGGGCGTCAACACGGCAATACGCATCGGCCAGGCCACGGTCATGCCGGGCGACGTGGTCCTGGGCAAACGCGAGGGCGTCGTCTTCATCCCGCCCCACCTGGCGGAGACGGTGGTGAAGACCTCCGAACTCGTCCAACTGAGGGACATGTTCGGCAAGCAGCGGCTACGGGAAGGCAAGTATACGCCCGGCCAGATCGACGACCGATGGACGGACGAGATGGAGGCGGATTTCTCGGAATGGCTGGAGGGACGCATGGACGAGTTGCCCGTCCCGAAGGAAGCCATCCAGGACCTGCTGAAGGAGAGGACGTGGTAGGAAGGACTGTCAGGCGCTGGCTTTCGTCCTTCGCGCAAACGCGAATTCCAGGATGTTCGCGTTAATTTCGGCGTGCTCAATGGTCATGGAAACGAGATGGCCATGCTCATCAAGATCTATATAGACGTCTTCGGACATTTCCCGCGTCTCTACCGCTGCATTTCCTGTGAATACGATGTGCAGGGTGTCCGTGTCTTCAAAGTGATTGATTTTCATCATCGAGCCTTCGTGGAAAGTCCCGGTCGAAGAAGGCATTGTGAACCGAAATGAGGACCATGCAGCTACGTTCTACGTTTTCAGACGCTGCTGTTTCTCTTCCACTTCGTCTTCATCCGCTCGCGTCTGGGGCTTATCCTCGCTCTCGATGTGGCCGTCCCGACCGTCCTGGCCGTCCGTCAGCTTCTGAATGGCATGCGGGACGCCTTCCACCGGCGTCACTTCCGGTAATTCACGCGTGACCGGCACATTCAACTCGGGGAATTTCTGCGCGGAAGTGGCCACGCGCGAATCCCACGATCCAACACCTCGATTGTACCGGTCTATGGCCTGTCCCAGCGCCTTCCCGACCGCGACATAGTGCCCGGCAAATACGGCCAGCCGCTCATGCATCTCCTTGCCCAGGTCGCTGATTTCCCGAGCCGTTTCGGCGACCTTGATCTGCTGCCAGGACATCTCCACGGCCTTGAGCAGGGCCAGCAGGGCGGGCGGCGTGACGATGATTACGTTTTTTTCCAGCGCGCGCTCAGTCAGCCCCGGTTCCCGTTCGATAGCGGGCAGGAAGGCGAATTCGGGCATGACCATCACCACCATGTCCGGCGTCGAGGCGAGGACGTTCCAATACTCCTTTTTGGCCAGGGAGTCGATATGGGTCTTGACCTGGGTGACGTGAAGGTCGAGCGCCTGTGACTTAGCCTCCTCGTCCTTCGATTCGAATGCGTCCATCAGGGCGGACAGCGAAACCTTCGAATCGAGAATCACGGTGCGCTCATGGGGCAGATGGACGATCACGTCCGTCCTGAGCCGCTCACCTTCCGCGTTGAAAGAATCCTGCACGGTGAAATCGATGTCCTTCCGCAAGCCCGACAGTTCCAGCACCCGTTCGAGCTGGGTCTCCCCCCAGCGGCCGCGCACGTCGGGCCGCTTGAGCGCGTTAGACAGCGTCTGGGCCTCGCCGGCGAGTTCCTTGTTGGTCTGCATGAGATTCAGCATCTGCGTACGGAATTCACCCGCATTCTCGGCCCGGGCCTTGTCCAGCGACTCGATCTTCTCCGACAGCGGTTTGACCAGTTTCTCCACCGCCTCCTGCCGGGCTTTCAAGGTTTCCTCCGCGCTCTCTTTGAAGGACTCCTGCTGGGACTTCAGCACTTCCGACGATAGCGCTTTGAAGGAATCTCTGAACCGCTTCTCCACCTCGTCGCGATCGCCGATGCGTTCTTGCGCGTTTGCAAGTTTCTGACTCAGCTCGGCCCGTTCGATCTCCAGCTTCCGAACCTCATCGAGTGCTTTCTGGGCTTCGGCGAGTTGCTCATGTACGACAACGAGTTCTTTCTCCATACCCGCCTTCTCGCCGCTGAGCGTGCTTATCCTGTTGCTGTTTTTCAAACTCCAAATCAGCACGCCGATTGCCGTTGCCAAGCTGGCAAAAAAAGCGATGAGCAGTATGAGGGTCAATGTGTCCATGGACGCTAACATACCTGAAAAGAAGCGGCTACATCAAGGAGTAATCCGAGGGGCCTGCGCTTACTTCAGCATCCATTCCGATGCCACTCTCGCCAGTTCCTCCATGACGGGTTCGTCGGTATTCCGGCGCTTGAGCACCTTGAATCCGTGATCCGCCGTATCGACGACGTGCAGCGTCGCGTGCTCAAGGGCGTCCACGACCGGTTGCAATAGCGCGAGATCGGCCATCTTGTCCCGCTGGCCCGACAGGAACAGCATGGGCACGTCCACGTCCTTCAAGTGCTCGGCCCGATCCGTATTCGGCTTGCCCGCGTGCAGCGGGAAGGCGACGAAGACGATGCCCCGAAGCCCTTCGATCGGCGCGTTGGCACAGGCCATCGAGAACATGCGGCCGCTCATGGAATGTCCGCCGGCGAAAACCGGCAGGCCGTCCGCTTCCGTCTTCGCGGTCTCGACGGCGGCCCGCACCGTGGCAAGGCGCACCTTCTCGCCGTCCATCCCGCCGCCGCCCTTCTCGGAATAAGGATAGTTGAAACGGAACGTGGCGATCCCCGCGCCATTCAACGCGTCGCTCAGTTCCTGCATGAAGCCGTGCCGCATGTTCGTTCCCGAACCGTGGCCCAGCACCAGCAAAGCCTTCGCGCCGTCCGGTCCGCCTGGTTTCGCCAGGATGGCCGACACCTCGCCCTTTTCTTCCGTCGCGGTGAACTTCAGGTCCTTCGTTTCCACAGCCATTTAATCCTCCTGCCATTCCCTAACTTCGATTCGCACGACACGCATTGAACAGACTCTTAAGTCGAAATCTTCTTGGGAAAATCGTACTCCACTTCTTCACCGGATGCTTCTTCCAGGCCTGACCAGGCGTCAAAGTAGAACCTGAGATGCAATACGGCACAGGTGGGAAGATTGAGGATCTCACGAGGCCCAAGGCGATTCGCCAGGTCAGTCAATCCGGGATTGTGTCCGAATATCGCCAGGTTTACGACGGAATCATCCACATCCCTGATCACACCGATCAGTTCGTTGACGCCCGCATGGTAGAGACGATCCTCCACCTGTATGTCCTTACGGGGATAACTGACTTTGCCGGCGATGGTCCGTGCCGTCTCCAGTGCCCGGACGGCGGAACTCGAAATGAACAGATCCGGCCTGAATCCAGCACGAGCCAGTCGCTCACCCATTTCCGGCGCATCCCGCTTCCCACGCTTGTTCAACGGCCTTTCATGATCTGAAAGCGTGGGATCCTTCCAACTCGACTTGGCATGCCGCACCAGGATCAGTTCTTTCACCGGGAAACGCTCCGTAAATGTATGATCGGACCGGGTCAACCGGACCACACGCGTCGTGGTGCCGTGTCGACCGTGATCACATGCGTCTGTCTCCCGGCGCAGACCACGCAACCTGGGGCGACTCACGCAACCGAGCGCCGGTCCTTCCCGGACTTCGCAGCCAAATTGAACGGACGGTCGTGTTGCAGGCTCGGCACGCGCCCGCGCGCGCTGGCGACGCTATCCATGTCCACGTCGGCTATGATGACACCTACGCCCTCACCGCCGTCGGCCAGGACCTCGCCCCAGGGTGAAATGATGAGCGAGTGGCCGTATACTTCGCCGCCGCCCGGTATCGAACCGGCGGCGCAGGGGGCCACCAGCACGGTGCCGTTCTCTATCGCACGGGCCCGGTTCAGCACGTGCCAGTGGGCCTGTCCCGACGTCTTCGTGAACGCCGCCGGCACCGCGAGCATCTCGGCGCCGGCCTGGGCCAGCGACCGGTAGAGATGGGGAAAGCGTAGATCGTAGCAGGTGGACATGCCCAGGCCTCCCCAGGGGGTGTCGACGACCACGGCCGTGTCACCCGGCGAGATCACGTCCGATTCGCGATACCGCTCGGTCCTGGAAAAATCGACGTCGAACATGTGTATCTTGTCATAGCGTGCCCGGATTTCCCCCAGGTCGTCCACCAGGAAACCGCGGTTGATGAGACGATCGTCGAGTCCTTCCACCGCCACGGACCCGATGAGCGTCCACACGCCGGCGTCGCGGGCGAATTCCCGCAGGGCCGCGAGCACGGGATGGCTCGCCTCCGGCGCCGCAGGGGGCGTCAGCGCCCCGCCATCGGTCTTGAGCCCGCCGCAATACTCCGGCAGGCACACAAACTCGGCCCCGGCGTCCACCGCGTCACCAGCCAGGCGGCAGCCGACCTCGATGGCCTCGTCGAAGGTCTCCGCGGCCGGCGTCTGGACACATCCGATACGGACTGTTTGCTTAGTACTCATCGTGTTTATCCTCGTGTTTTACTCGTGATTAAAATGCGAGCTGTAAAGGATTTCAGAGCATTTCAATGTTTCGAGATTAGACTTCTACTCGTCAGTGCGGGATCCCCGGTTGGAGTATCCTCCGGTGGATCGCTCAATCACGTCAATGCGGTATCCCCAGTTGATGCATCCTCCGGTGGATCGCCTCCCGGGCCTCGACGAAGGGACGCTCCAGGTAGGCGAGGTGGTCTTCCTCGCCGTGATGGTGCGTGGCGGTGCCGGGTTCGTGCCTCGCCGCGGTGCGGCGGATATACTGCAGGTCGCCGTCGATCAGGGTGAGCATGTACTGGGCCGCGTCCCTGTCGAACATCCACCACTCGCCTCCGCAGGCCACGTAGATCGGCGAGGTGTGGGCGAAGATCCCCCGGCCCCAGCCGTCGTGATGGGGCACGCTCGTGTAATCCGGCCCCGCGCACCGGGCCGCCAGCCACGTGTGCCCGTCCACCTTCACCCGCGCCTTAAGTTCCAGCCGCCGCGTGCCATTTCGGTCCTCCGTGGTAGCCACGACTCGCCCGCCCCGGACGATCTCCAGCGTATGGATCGGGAAGATGCTCTCCGACCAGGCCTGGACCTCCACCGTTCCGGGACCCGACACCTGGACGGTATCGCCGACATCGTGCCCGTCCACGGACAGGTGGATGATGGGACCGCCGCTGTGGAAGGTCCGTCCCTTCGACACGGCGTTGCACCAGTTGTCATAAGTGAAGTCCTGGTCGGGCATGTAGGCGTAGGTGCGATACAGCCCGACGGGCACGTCGCTGCTCATCTTGTCCGTGCCGCCCACCAGCGGCAGCTTGTAGCCGCAGTTCAGGTAGCGGTAGTATTCGATGTGATTGAAAGGCTGGTGCCGCAGCATCTCCACGCCGTCCACGCGGCCCGTGGCGATCAGCGCGGCGGGCTCGCCGTTCGGGTTCGGGAGATGGGGGATGATGACCGAGCCGCCCTGGGCGTGGCACTGGTCCGCCCAGTCGCTCATGGTGATCTCCAGCGTGCCGCCCAGCTCCGCCTCGCCGGGACCGTCGCTGCACCAGGGCATGACCGGTTCCTTGAGTCCCCAGAGGATGAGGTGGCCCAGGAAGTGCTGCCGGTTCTCCTGGCCGACGTAGACGATGTTGTTCCCGTCCTGCGAGATACTCGGCCGGCCCGTGAAATCTTCCGTGTTGGTAAAGAGATTGCCCCACTGCGAGGGGAGCAGGTTCACGATGTTCAGGTCCTCGCCCTGGGATTCGGTGTGGCTGCCCTGGGTGGAAAGGAAATGGACGTGGGAATCGCCGCTGTACCAGCCCTGGGCGTTCATGTTCACCCAGCGCTTGAGCCGCAGAGTCAGCTCCTGCTGCCCCGGCTCGATCTTCACCCGGGTCCGCAGCGGCTCGTACTCGAATCCCCGCGCCACGTCCACGATCACCTCGCCGCGGGGCAGCCACCCCTGGCACTTGCCGTCTATGTACGCGTAGGTGATCTGCCCGAGCCGCAGGTCCCCGCCGATGTCGATATGCCAGGTGTCCAGGTTGGAGTTGACCTGGTTGTGGTGCCCATACGGCTGGTAGGGTATGCCTTCCGGCGAGCGGAAGTGGACGCGACAGGGGACCGGCCTGCCCGTATCGTCGTCCAGGACGGTGACATTCACCCAGTTCCGGCCCCGGTCCATGAGTTCCACCTTCATCCGAGGCGTCTCTACCACCTTCTTCTCCTCGACATCGCCCCATTTGACCTCGCCCACCTTTTCCTCGCCCTGCTTCACCGTCACCGTGGCCGAAGGGATAGCGGCGACCTCGACGTAGGCCGGACTCGACTTCGGGTTTTGCGTCTCGCCCCACCCCGCGAAATCATCGTCGACGAAATCATCGGCCGAAGCCTCGGGCAGGGGATGGACGTAGGAGGCGACGCCCCGGTCCACGTCCACGCTCAGATCGAAGGGCTTTTCGGCGTCTTCCGGATCGGTCAGGATCAGGCGCGCCTCGCGCTTCCCCTGGCGGACGAAGGGATGCTCGTTCGCATGGGAAACCGTAAGACCGGCGATAATGAAAGGAGGCCCGGCCGGTATCACCTCCAGCGATTCGATCTCGCGGTCGGGATGGGGGTTCCGCCAGGCCCAGAGGAAGTATCCCCGGGAATAGTCGCCCGTAACTTCGGTCTGACGCCGGCCCATATCGCCCCAGTTCCCGCGGTGGCGCCGCATCTTCACCTGGCCCTGATCCGGAAGGGCGACAAAAGGCTTGCCGCCCAGGGAAATGTGGGCGATTTCAAAACGCTCGCGAATGGGCACACGTACCTCTTCGCCCCCTGCCAGCCGGAACAAGTAATCCGCCACGGGTTTCCCCAACTGGCCGCCTTCCATCAGGTCGGATTCAAGCAGCCGGTGGGCAAGGATGAGACCCGTCGCGGAACTGTTGATGGGGATCGTGACACTGTCCGGAGCGCTGGCGGCGCCGGAGTGTTCTCCGAACGCGATGAAGCAGTTCGACGGGTCATCGTTTATCTGGAAGGGCAGGCCGCGGAAGGACTGTTCGCCGATGGGCGTATTGGGTTTTTCGTTCAGGATCTGGAGGCCGGCATTGCACAGGGACGACAGGTCGAGGGGCTGGTAGTCTGGCATGGGAGGCCGCCCTTTCCGCTTCAAACAACGGTGAGGCTTCTGGTGTTTTGAAACGCACATCCGGTACAGAATTCAAGTTGAACTTGAAAATTGTACCGAATCACAGTATATTTGTATCGTGCAGGTGAATTCATAAGAACCGGAATCGGGGCCATGATTTCAAGACAAATCTCCAGCGAGTTGTCGGCGACAGCGGCAGAGTTCCCCGTTGTGACTATCATCGGTCCGCGCCAGGCCGGAAAGACCACGCTGGCGCGTATGCAATTCCCGGACCACACCTACGCGAACCTGGAAGCGCCCGAAATACGCCTGCTTGCCACGAGCGATCCCCACGCGTTTTTCTCACAGTTTCCACCGCCCGTCATAATCGATGAAATCCAGCGCGTACCCGAACTGCTGTCCGTCATCCAGGTCCTCGCCGACAACAGCCGGAAACGCGGGCAGTTCATTCTCACGGACAGCCACCAGATGCGATCGCAGGAAGCGGTTACCCAGTCTCTGGCCGGCCGCACCGCCCTCTTGCGCCTGCTGCCCCTGTCGATATCGGAACTCAAGGCGGCCGGCATCACTTGTGCGCGTGACGAGTACATCCACCAGGGATTCATGCCTCGTCTCTACAACGAAAAAGTAGACCCGACTAGACTTTACAGCGGTTACTTCCAAACTTACATCGAACGCGACATCAGACAAATGATTAACATCAGACGGCTGACGGATTTCGAACATTTCATGCGTCTGTTGGCCGGGCGGGTCGGCCAGGTACTGAATCTCAATTCCCTGGCCAGTGACCTGGGAGTATCGAGCACCACGCTGAAGGAATGGTTATCGGTACTCGAAGCGTCGCACGCCATCTTCAGGTTGAATCCATACTTCGAGAACTTCGGCAAACGCATCATCAAATCGCCGAAGATCTATTTTACCGAGGTCGGACTGGTCTCCTACCTGCTCGGAATCGAATCGCCCACGCACACCGGCAGAGACCCACTGATCGGCAATCTCTTTGAGAACATGGTCGTCATCGAGGCTTTGAAATCCAGACTCAATGCGGGGAAAGAACCCGAACTCTACTTCTACCGCGACAACCGGGGCAACGAAGTGGACCTGCTGTTCAGGCAGAACCGGCAGTTGATCCCTATAGAGATCAAATCGGCCATGACCTTCCATCCGGAGTTCGTTAAAGGAATTACGCAATTCCGGAAAATCGCGTCCTCCGCGCAGAAGGGGTACATCGTCTATGCGGGAGACCTTACGCCCGATCTGCCTGATGCCAAGGTGCTTCGGTTTAACGATGTCAGTTCCATCTTTGAGATGAAAGACCCTCCTTCCCACCCGGATCCCGGGATGTAACCAGGTCGATAGCGTAAGCAACGAGCACTTGTCTTCACTGGGAACGCCTGGGTGGCGCGACCCTGCCAGGGACGCGGTACAAATGCATCCTACTGCTCTCGCCTCGCCACGCTTATGATCCTTGCTGAACCATATGGTTATTTGTACTTTGGTCACATCTGACCTCCGTTAGTAAACCATTACTTCCAACGGGCTTGATCTGTCGTATATACACGAAAGGACTCCCAAATGGCCCACCACAAGGCCCTCTTAAAAGGTGGCTTCCTCCTGCCCACCTGCGAAAAACACTTCCACGACCACGACGAGACCTGGCTGATCCTGAAAGGAAGCGGGACGGGTTTCTGGATCGATCACGACGGCAACCGGGAAGACTTCGTGCTGGAAGCAGGCGACGTCTGGATGATCCCCGCGGGTTTCGAACACGGCAGCGACGGGCGGAACAGCGAAGACTTCACGATCAATGTCGTGGACGGGACGAAGCCCCCCGGATGTCATGAGCACGCCCACTACTACATCGAAAAGGAAGGTTATATACCCTCGCTCCAACTTGTGAAGACGCCGACGGATCGGTATGGGGCGGCCGAGGAGTAGGGCGCCGACGGATCGCTACGGGCCGGCATCGGAGTAAGGCAACAGCAGAATAACGCGCAGCGGAGTAAGGGGCGTCGCAGGAACGAAGGGAAACAGGGCGGACTATCTATGGATCTCAGCTTTTTCACAAGCGCGGGAGGGGATGCCTGGTCCCTGGAGGAATGCGCCCGATGGTCGAAGGAGAATGGCTTCGACGCGGTGCGCCTCTCGGCCGGCGGCGCCGTCGATCCGGATCGCATCCTCGCGGACGGACCCGACGAAGTCAACGACACCCTGAAAGAACACGGCATCTACCTTGCCGCGCTGTCGGCACACAACAACCTCCTGGACGACGACGCGGAACAGGCGGACGCCGCGGAAGAACGCCTGCGCAAGGCCATCCTGGCGGCCTCGGCCCTGGGCGCGCCGGTAGTCGTCACCCATGCCGGCAGCCCCGTGGGCTGGCATTTCTACGGACAGTTCTCGTCGCCCCCCGGCAACCCGGGCGACCGTTCCCGGGAACTGGTGGAACGCTTCAGGAAGCGCTACGAACCCCTGGTGAAGCTGGCCGAAGACCACGGCGTCACCATCGCCCTGGACGGGGCCGTGCGGATGGGCAACATCGCCTGCAATCCGGAGATGTGGGAACGGGTCTTGGACGCGGTCCCTTCCGATCACCTGGGCCTGTCCTGCGACCCCTCCCACTGGCTGTGGATGATGATCCTGCCCGCCGAGGACGCCATCCGCATGTTCGCGGGCAAGTGGGTCTACGCGGACGTCAAGGACGCCGAGGTGAGCAGGCGCATGCTGTTCCGCCAGGGCATCATCGGAAACTCGTGGTGGCAGTACCGCGTCCCTGGACGGGGCCAGCTCAACTGGGGGACGGTCATCGGCGCCCTGGTCGAGTCGGGTTACGACTACGTGCTCTGCGTCGAGAACGAGGACCGCGGCATGCCCGGCCTGGCCGGATTCGCCCTGGGCGGCCGCCACCTTCGCCAGTTCCTGCCGCCCGCCGGCGCGGAATACCAGCGGCCCACCGGGCCCTGGAACGTATCCTGATCCGGCCGAGCCAATACGCACTCGGCGGCTCGACGCGCCGGCCGCGCCAATACACCGAACCGCCTGAACCGGCATCCCGTCTATCCATCGGAGCCCTCCATGCACAGCTATGACCCCCTGCCGCCCGTCGATCGCCGGAGGACGGAGATACGCCACCTGAACCTGCCCTGCGAATTCGTCGCGCCGGCCACGAAGGAAGCCTGGGAGAAACGCGCCCGGGCGCTGAGGGAGCATATCCTAGTCAGCATGGGACTCTGGCCGAACCCCGCCAGGAGCCCGTTGAACGCGGAGATCATCCGCCGGGTCGAACGGGAGGGCTACAGTATCGAGAACGTACGATTCCAGAGCCTGCCCGGATTCTACCTGACGGGCAACCTGTACCGCCCCGCCGGCGCCGAAAACACGCCCGGTCCCGAAGGCCCCTTTCCGGCCATCCTGAATCCCCATGGCCACTGGGAGGAGGGCCGGCTGAACCACGAGCCCGACGGTTCGATACCCGCGCGGTGCATCAACTTCGCCCGGCAGGGTTACGTGGCCTTCGCCTGGTCCATGGCCGGCTACAACGACAGCACCCAACTGGCGCACCGGACGTTCGGCGACAACCGGAAGCAGCTCTGGGGACTCAGCCTCATGGGACTGCAGCTCTGGAACGGCATGCGTTCCATCGATTTCCTCCAGTCGCTGCCGGACGTGGACAACAGCCGCATCGCCTGTACCGGGGCCTCCGGCGGCGGCACGCAGACCTTCATGCTCACCGCAGTAGACGACCGGGTGAAGGCCGCCGCGCCCGTCAACATGGTATCGGCACACATGCAGGGCGGCTGTGTCTGCGAAAACGGCCCCAATCTGCGCATCGACACGAACAACATGGAAATCGCCGCCCTGGCCGCGCCGCGTCCGCTCCTGCTGGTATCGGCCACCGGGGACTGGACGGTCAACACGCCCGTGCTGGAGTATCCGGCCATCCGGGCCGTCTACGCGCTCTACGATGCCGAGGAATGCCTGGCGGAAACGCAGATTGACGCGGGACACAACTACAATGCCGCGAGCCGTGAGGCCGTATACGCCTGGTTCGGCAGGTGGGTGCTGGAGGAAGACGGACGGGAGGATGGACGGGAGGATGGGGATCGATTCAAAGACAGGCCCGTCGAAGTGGAACCCCCGGAAAAGATGCTGGCGGTCACGGCAGACGACGAACCGGACCTCTGGGTCGACGAGGACGGCCTGACGAGCACCTGGATCGAACGGGTTCGAAAACAGCTCAATACGATGAAGCCTGACGACGCCAGGTCGCTGCGCAGGTTCCGGCAGGCCATGTCGACCGGATTTCGGTCGGCTATCGGGACGCCGGGACTCCAGGGTGAGGATCTCGTGGAAGCGTGGCTGGGACTGCGCAAGACCGACTCCGGTACGGTCCGGCAGGGATACATCGGTTGGCAAGACGCGGGCGAACGGATACCCGTTACCGAGTTTCGCCCGGCGGGCGACGCCCGGGGCGCCGTGCTGGTCGTCCACCCCGACGGGCGGACGGCGCTGACCGGGGACGACGGACAGGTACCTGGCCGCCTCATCCAGCAATTGATGGGCAGGGGCCTGGTGGTCCACGCGGTGGACGTTTTCCTGACCGGCGAGGCGGAAGGAGAGATGGATACCTCGTCCTTCGCCTACCACACCACCTACAACCGTACGGTCACCGCGAACCGCGTCAGGGACGTCGTTACGGCGGTAGCCTGTCTCCGGCGGCGCAGCGGGTTTTCCTCGGTCAGCCTCGTCGGCATCGGTGCCGCGGGGCCGTGGAGCCTGCTGGCCTGCGGGCTCTGCCCTCAGATCGTCCGGGCCGTGATCGACCTGGACCGTTTCGACGTCGACGACGACGAGGCGTACGAGAAGAATCTGTTCATACCCATGATCCGGCGTCTGGGCGGCCTGTCCACGGCCGCGGCGCTCGCAACGCCCGCCGACCTCTATCTGCACAACGCCGGACCCGCGCTAGACCCCGATGACACGGAAGACGCCTACCACGCCGCCGGCGCGACGGACCGCCTTCGAACGCAACGCAAACCCGCCGATATCCGTCAGGTCATCGACTGGGTGGTCGAGGGACCTGGGGGATGACACGGGCGGGATCGGGGCAGTGATTGTACAATTGTACAATTGTACAATCACCGATTTCGACTAGTGCCGCGTCGCCAAACACCGCTTCGCCGAACCTGGTCCCGCAATGCTTCTTCGCCTGATACTTAGTAGTCCAGCACCACGTTGCATTACCTCGTCGCCTAAGACCTCATAGTCCGGTAGCTCGTTGCCTTACCTCGCCGTCCGGCATGCCACGCAACCTGCCCGTTTACAACAACTTTCGGATCCCGCCGTCAAACGAGGCAGGAAAAATCGATGATATTTAGACCTTATGTATTGACCTGTTTATAAAAAGACCTCCTCCGTACTCGGTATACGGGGGTTATCTTTGGAAAGTGGCAGTTCCCCCAAAGACCTATCCCCATCGAGAAGGAGGAGGC
>JAJEHX010000023.1 GCA_022823465.1 Candidatus Latescibacterota bacterium | reverse complement strand
CGGTAGCCAACCCGCGTATATCAGTCGGATCAACCGTCGCTGTATCGTCCCTTCTGTTCCCGGGCAGCAGACCAGACAAAGATAACATCCGAAGATCCTCGTTCGGAAGAGGGTTGACACAGGTCAAAACATATCAGTTTTGCCATCAGGTTTATGCGATGATTTTGCACGGTTTTTATACTGATTCGCATCGTTTCGGCTATCTGGCGATTGGATCGCCCCGATGCAATCAGTCGAAGGATTTCGCGCTCCCGGGGAGTAAGCTGGGGCGGTGTGCCGTGGGAGTACTCCCCATACAGGTAATCGGCATGATCCATGGCCCGGGATTGGTAAGTGGCGCCCCTGCAAACGGTGCGTATCGCCTTGACCAGCTCTTCGCCGGCTGATTTCTTGAGCACGTAGCCCCTGGCGCCGTTGTCCAGGGCTTTCCGGATCAGTACGGGATCGGAATGCATCGACAGCATGACCACCTGGATATCGGGAAACGACGCGCGTATCCGCCTCGTCGCTTCAATACCATCGATACCGGGCATCTCAACGTCCATCACGATGACGTCCGCCCCGACTCGATGCACGGCATCTATTACCTCCCGGCCATCCTTGGCCTCGGCGACTATTCGAATATCGGACTCTTTTTCGAGCAGGTCCCGCAGCCCCTGCCGAATCAGATGATGATCGTCTGCGATAATTACGCGTATCATTCGTCATCCGTCCTGGTGTCGGTGCCTGGCGAAATCCGTCGTTTGCTCAATACTTAACACCGAAAAAGCGGATTATCCATAGGGTGTTTCCCTATGTTCCACATTTATCGGACGGTATCAGGGGGTTGAAAGAGGCGGGAGAGATGGACTGCGGCCAATCGGATTGCTACCAGGCGGGGAAAGCCAACCTATTACTCATCCAGGAAGGCAAGACGGTGCTTGAGGGCAAGGAGTATGAGATCCGGCAGGTTGTGAACTTCCAACTTCTTCATCAGGATCGCGCGGTGTTTTTCAACGGTCTTGGCGCTGATGCTCAGGACCTCCGCCGCGGCCTGATTGGTATGTCCTTCGACGATGAGCTGAAGTATCTCCCGTTCACGGAATGAAAGCTGCTCCAGAACGGTCGATGACGCATTCGTCGATTCCGACTGAAGAAACCCGGATAGCACGGTTTGAGCAATCGAAGGAGAAAGATAGATTTCGCCCTTGTTGGCGGACCGGATGGCGATCAGGAGTTCCTCCACGACGGATTTCTTGAGAAGATACCCGCTGGCCCCGCATCTGAGTGCCTGGCGCACTACGTCTTCATCTGAAAGCATGGATAGTATGACGACGCGGGTATCGACGGATAGCGTCTGTATCCGCCGCGTGGTCTCGATCCCGTTCAGCAAAGGCATGGCGATATCCAACATGGCTACGTCCGGTCTCTTCTGTTGTACCAGGTTCAGGGTCTCGTGACCATCGGCCGCTTCGCCGACCACTTCCATATCCTCGGCCTTTTCGATTAGAGCTACGATGCTTTGACGGACCAGTTGGTGATCGTCGGCAATAACGATCCTGATCATTTCTCCTCCAAGGGAATTGTAGCGACCAGACGGGCTCCCGCGCCCGGTTTCGAGTAAACGTTCATACGGCCGTTCAGCGATTCAAGGCGTTCCTGCATATCGATCAAACCGATTCCTGTTTCATTCTGATCCGAAAGCGTATCAGCAAGATCAAAGCCCCGGCCGTTATCTTGTATCGATAGTTGTACAACTTCGCCATTGCGTTTCAAGCTGACTTCCACCTGAGAGGCTTTTCCGTGTTTGGCGCAGTTCGTCAGTCCTTCCTGCAGTATACGATAGAGGCATATATCGATAGGATTGGAGATCTCTGTAGTATCCATGCCAACGTATGAGACCGGCATTTGAGTTCGTTGTGTGAAACTCTTGCATAGTCTTTCCAACGTTGAATTCAGCCCGATCGCATCCAGGGCGGGCGGACGGAGGCTGTGGGAGATCGTCCTGAGTTTTTCCAGTGTATCGTCGGCCAGCGCCACAGCGTCATTCAGGCGATCTGATGTATGATCAGGGACATCGGACAACTCGTTCCGGGTCATTTCCAGGCTCATCTTCAGCGCCGTAAGCGCCTGTCCCGTATCGTCATGAAGATCCCGTGCCAGCCGGCTTCTTTCCGATTCCTGAATGTTGATGAGCCGGCTGGAAAGTCTCTTGAGGCGTTGTGTCTGCATTCTCAGCGATGTAGTTGTTTTTATATTCTTCAGCACCATCTCCAGCTCGGCAGCCAGTACCAGTAGCTGTTCTTTTTCTTCGTCGGTAAATGGCTCTTCCGAAACTTTGGCTCCGATTGCGATACAACCTTGAGTCTGCAATTCACCGCGCAGTAAGATGATGAGTTCGTAACCGAGATCTGAAACCCGATTTTTGACATAAGGGTCTCCGGATTCGACTAATGGCCGTTCCGGGGACATCAGCTTCAACAACGCTTCGATTTTCCCAACTGACTCACTGAAGAAGGATCCGTCCTTTTTCGGCTCACTGTTGAACTTCTTGTTTACGTCGTACCAGGCAACCGATATCGACTTCCCAGATCCATCGCCGAGGTAGATTGCTAAATATGAGATGTCCAGCACGTCAAGCAGTTCGCGTCCGGTAGAGTTAAGAAGGGCGTTTCGTTCCTGAAAATGCGTTAACTCGCGTCTTAGCCTGAAGATTCGTTGACGGTTCTCGAGTTCATCACGAAACAGGTATCTGTCTATAAACTGGATGACTGCCGGTTTTGCCAGGGTCCAGCCACAGACGAGTATCAGGATGAATCCCGCGGTAACAACCGTAATCAACAGGTCGGAGACTTCTACACCGGTAGACCAGAAGGTTATTGTTTCATAGATGATCAGGAGCAGCCCGAGACTCAGTATGAGATTCACGCCCTGGTTGGATACAGTGCGCCGAAGGCTTTTTCCAACGATGAACCTGAGGCCGAATACCCGGTGAGCCAGAACTGAATATGCAAAGGAAAGGGGCAGGATGCATTTCAACCCTACGAGGACAATATGGTCGAGCAACCAGACAATCAATGGCAAAAAGGCGCCTTGCAGCGGGACTATTACCCATGTGGCCATGAATGTGCCTGGTTGAATTATGGTCCAGACCGGTGCTAAAATGAAGGCTGACACGAATCCGACGTTGATGAACTGCAGGCGCGTGTACTGCTGTCGACGCGCGACGGAACGTTGGGCGAGAAGCAGGCAGGCCGCCATGATAACAACGAGAACGGGTAACGCAGGGACTGGAACAGATTCAACCAGAGAGATGATGGTTTGTATCGATGCACTATTCCAGCCATTGGTCAGACTTAGAAGATAGACAGTACGAATGATGATCCAGGCGAAGAGCGGTGTCAGGATCCACCACGCCCGTTTTCGCATCCATGATCCGATTTCAGTTTCGATTGGAAATACGGTCAGGATGCTGAACAGGAGCATGAACTCGAGAAAGTACGCCAGGGTAATGACGAAAATACTGAGTGACAATATCCAATCAGGCCAACCGGCGATCATAGGATGGAACGCGGGCGACACGGAAAGCGCTGTTGCGAGGAAGAGCAACGCGCATTGAAAAGCCATTTTATTGCCTGCGCGCCTGAATCCAATCCATGAACCGAAACATAAAAGTGCAATAGGGTAGATCAGGGAGGGACCCCGCTGGAACAAGGTCATCGCGCCTGCGCCCAATACGAGTTCCTCCTGATTGACCTCGACGGCGTACCGTACCTGTTCCGTGGCCTCAAGCGTAAGGATACCGGCGTGCAGGTTACCGTCACGAAGCCAGGCGAGATTGAACCGGTCGCCGGGATTGCTCCGCAAACGCGCCTGGAAATAAGCTTCGGGACGCGTCCTGAGATCCGTTCCGTCAATGGAGACCACCAGGTCACCCGGTCGTAATCCGGCTTTGTCGGCAGGGCTGTCCGCGTCTACTTGCGTGACGGTGATGCCGCCGTCCTCGCGTATGCGAACGAGATGGAACCAAGTGCCCTCCTGCAGATTGCTCACCGCACTTTTTGTCAGCCCCTTCGTCTCTATCATCTCATTTCCGAAGAACCGGATACCCGGCGACCAGTGCTCGATTTGCGCAAACCGTACCAGCGTCCACACGACCAGACCTATATGCACACACGTGAACATGACCAGTGTGCTGAGTGCGAGATATCGGTAGATGAGGGTATTCAATTGATGCTTACTCTATGGAGTATCTGAGGGCAGTCGGCATGTAAGCTCCCTGGAACATGGAATTATATCGCGATCTGAGCGTCCGTCAAGCAAACGCTTGGCACATCGCGCGTCGGATTCGTTATCTTTATTCGTACTTCAGTGACTCGACCAGCGGATTCGAATAATTCCTCAATACCTGAAAGGCCACCGTACCCAGCACGAGTGCCAGGGCCGCCGAACCAGCCAATATGAACTCGCCGGCTCCCAGCGCGGCATCGAACTCATACATCCCGAGCCAGAAGCTTAGCAACAGATAGGCGGGCGGGCACGCCAGCAGGATCGCGATCACCAGAGGCAGCATGAACTGCCTGCCGATCAGGGCCGTCGTGTTGGACGTCGACGCGCCCAGCACTCTTCGGATACCTATTTCCTTCGTTCTCCTGTTGATGTTCAACAGGCTCAGGCTGTAAACGCCCAGCAGGGCGACCAACAGCGTGATGATTGAGATGTATAGCGCTATATCTCCCAGCAACCGTTCTCTTTGATAGAACCGGCCGATATCATCTTCCAGGTAGTAGTACTCGAAAGGCAAACCCTCAGAAACCTGCTCCCAGATCGATTTGACGGTCGACAGGGTCTGCGGCAAACCCTCCGGCCTTGTTCTGATCAGGAGAAACCGGATTCTGTCGGGAGCAAGACGGAGCACCACCGGCTCTAAGGCGTATTGCAACGACCGGTAATGGTAATCTTCAGTCACGCCGATCACGCGGGATTTGCCACCGGGAATAGCCTCTCCGATGGGATCTTCCCATCCCATTTCCCTTACCAGCGCTTTATTGACGATCACGCCTTCGGTCTCATCCGTGGCGTATGCTCTCGAAAAGTCGCGTCCTTCCGCCAACGCTATGCCCAGCGTGGGCAGATAGTCGTAATCCACGTGGTATTCGTAGGCCGAGAATTGCTTGCCCGACTTGTCGGTGTGACCTATCTGCCCCAGCCCTCTCATCGGTCCGAATGAGCTTGACGCCGCTGAGATATGGGTGATCCGAGGGTAGTCGTCCAGCGCCTCTCTCAGGGGCCCGAGCATTCCGGGGTCGGGCATGCTTAAAACAAGCACATCCGTCGCGTCGAAGCCGAGTTCCTGGTCGGCGAAGTATTGAAGCTGACGAAGTATGGTGAAGAGGCAGATCATCAGGAAGATCGAAAGCGTGAACTGCATGGTGATGAGCACTTTGCTTAAGATCGTCAATGCTCCGGCCTTTACTTGATGCACAAGGATGGAGGTGGGGGCGAGGCGGGACATGTAGAGCGCGGGATAGCTTCCGGATATGAGGACGACCAGACCCGTAAGGCCGATCAGCGCGAGGAGCGTCGTCCCGTCTTCGAAGTAATCGATCCGGAGGTCTTTGGCGAACATGCCGTTGAATCCGGGAAGCAGCAGATGGGCCAGCGACAAACCCAGTATCAGCGCGGCCACGCCCACCAGCAACGCCTCCCCCCAGAACTGGCCGATAAGCTGAGCGCGGGTTCCGCCCAGCGTCTTGCGCACGCCGACTTCCTTTCCGCGGAGAGCCGACCTGCCCAGGGTCACGTTGATGAAGTTGATACACGCGATGAACAGAAGGAAGACGCCCAGCGTTCCAAGCACATACGAAACGACGACGTCGCTCTTTGGAAAGAGGTCGAACAGTATCGATGAATCCAGATAGATGTCGGCTAACGGCTGAAGCCGCATTACGCTGGCATCTGTCCCGCGAAACCTGATGAAGTGCTTTTCGACGAAGTCCGGAAACTGGGGCTCCAGGGCCCCGGCGACTTCCGGGCCGGTCAATTCGACGAAGGTAGCCGCAATATACTGGCCCCAGTTCCGATTCCAGTTCCCGCCCGTCTCCGTCAGGGTCTTCATCGAAATCAGAAAGTCGAACTGAAAGATGGTATTGGCGGGAACGCGGACCACGCCGGCCACCTGGTGTTGCCGGTCGTCCATGGTCAGCCATTTCCCGACGGGGTCGGCGTCTCCGAAGTATTTCTCTGCGCTTTTCTCATTCAGTACAACCCGGGATCTGCTTTCGAGGGCGCCTTCGAGATATCCTGCAACGGCCTGAAAGGTCAGTATCTCGAAAAACCCGGGGTCGGCGTAGAAGACCTTTTCTTCGCGGACGGTCACGTCTTCATAACTCACCAGGACCGGTCCGGTATTGGCATATCGAACGGTTCGGACGATGCCCGCGTACGCGTCTTCCAATGCCGGCGCAAGAGGAACGGGCGTCATCCCGATCGTCCGATACTCCCCCATGAATGCCGTTTGGGTGACGCGAAAGACGTTGGCGCCCTTTTCGTGGAAGCCATCGTAACTCAATTCCTGCCGGACGAGCAGGAAGATCAGGATGCACAGGGCCATGGCTACGGACAGGCCGAATACGTTGATGACGCTGTGCCCTTTGCTCCGGAGGAGGTTTCTCAGGGCCGTTTTCAGGTAGTTCCAGATCATCTTTCTGCTCCTTTTGGCTCTCGTCGGTGATTTCCTAAGCAGCGTAGAAGGGGCCTTTGCGGAAGTACGGCCGACGTAAACCGTACCCGCAATCGTGTCTTCTATCTGTTAACAGTAGGAAGATCAGACCGATTGCCTATAGGGTGATTGCCTGATTTGGCGTGGGAATTTCCCTTAAATCCCGGGAAAATCCGGATTTTGCTGGAAACTGACGGGAGGTGATTGCAGGTCCTGCGGAGGACTTACTTCAAATCGATCAGACCTTGTTTGATCGCTGTACGGATCAGGTCGGGAAGGCTATGCGTGTTTAACTTGGCCATCATGCTGGCTCGATGATGCTCGACAGTCTTGATACTGATATGCAGGGCGTCTGCGATCATTCGATTGGATTCGCCGTCTGCGATCCGCTGCAGGACTTCGAGTTCACGGGAGGTTAATCGAGGTACGGTGCCGCGAGGTAACGGATCATACTCGTTTTCTGTCAGATCGATTGCCTGGGAAAGGTAGGTGATACCCCCGCAAACCGTCCGTATGGCGCTGACCAGATCCGTGCTGACTGATTTCTTAAGTACATAGCCTTTTGCCCCTTTATCCAGGGTCTGCCTGATCAGTACCGGGTCGGAATGCATGGAAAGCATCACCACTTGTATGGCGGGAAACGACTTACGAATACAGGCCGTTGCTTCTATCCCGTTCATACCGGGCATTTCAACGTCCATCACTACTACATCAGGCCGGGTACGGCGCACCGTGTCCATAGCGTCCTGGCCGTCGCCTGCCTCGCCCACTACGTTTATGTCGGGTTCTTTGCCAAGTAAGTCGCGCAGCCCCTGGCGAAACAGATGATGGTCGTCTGCAATAACAACTCTTATCATAACCGCGGATCACTCACTCATCGAGAAAAGTAAGACGATGTTTCAGGGCGATTCGGACGAGGTCCGGCAGACTGCGCGCTTTCAGCTTTTTTGTCAGATTCGTCCGATGTGTTTCGACTGTTTTGGCGCTGACGTTCAGGATGAGCGCCGCGGCCTGACTCGTATGGCCTTCGGCGATCAACTGGAGGACCTCTCTTTCTCGGGACGAGAGGCGGTCTACGGGGCTAAGTGTGCGGTCATCTGTTTCATTCTGCAGGTATCCTGATAATACGGCTTGGGCAACCGAGGGAGACAGATACACTTCGTCTATGCTGGCAGACCGGATAGCGAGCAGAAGTTCTTCGACTAAAGACCGCTTAAGGAGATATCCCTTCGCACCATTCTTTAGCGCCTGACGCACCATATCCTCGTCGGAATACATGGACAGGATGACAACGCGCGTCCCGGAATCCAATGACTGTATTCGGTGTGTGGCTTCTATGCCGTTCAATAAAGGCATGGCTATATCCACCAATGCTACGTCGGGCCTTTTCCGCTGAATCAGCTTTAGAGTTTCCTGGCCATCCGCGGCCTCGCCGACGACTTCAATATCATCCGTCGTTTCAAGCAGAGATTTGATGCTTTGGCGAAACAGATGATGATCATCGGCGATGACGACCTTTATCATATCTCCTCCCGGGGTATCGAAGCGATCACCAGGGTACCCGCGCCCGGCTTTGAACGAATATCCAGGCTGCCGTCAAATGGTTCCAGGCGTTCCCGCATGTCGATTAAACCCATGCCTGCGTCAACCTGATTCTCGGTTGTCCTGTCAGGGTCGAATCCCTGGCCATTGTCAAGAATCGATAGCTGTATGGCCTGGTCGGTCTGCTTCAATTCCACTTCCACTTGGGTGGCGTGACCATGTTTTACGCAATTCGCAAGGCCCTCCTGCAGAATACGATACAGGCAGACGTCAATCGTATTAGAGAGCCCGGCACGATCCGTGCCATGGTATACAACCGAGATTCGGGTACGATGAGCAAAGCTCTTGCAAAGTCCGTCCAGCGACGCGTTCAGTCCGAACGTATCGAGCGTTGGCGGGCGTAGATCATGGGCGATAGTTCGTAGTTTTTCCAGGGTTTCGCCGGTTATCGTTACCGCGTCGCGAAGTCGTTCCCGCGTCCCTTCGGGGACACCGGCCAGTTCTTTCTGTGTAAGTTCCAGAGATACCTTCAATGCCGAAAGGTCCTGGCCGGTATCGTCATGCAGGTCTCGTGCGATACGACGGCGCTCGGATTCCTGCACGTCTACGAGTCGACGTGAAAGCGCTCTCATTCTATTGGCCTGCTCCTTCAGCGACGCGCCCATTTCTATGTTTTCCAATGCCAATTCCAACTCTGCTGCCAGGACAAGCAACTGCTCTTTTTCTTCTCCGGCGAACGGTTCTTCGGATCGCTTCGCTCCCAGTGCCAATGCCCCTCGATAGCCGGATTCTCCTCCGAGTAAGACGACCAGCTCGAATCCTGGTGCTTCTGGTAATTCACTGGAATTAAAGTCTCCATGTTCGACTATGGATTTGCCGACAGCAGTAATTCGAAGGAGGCGTTCGACCATACTGGTGGACTTGACAAAAAAAGACCTGCCGGGCACCGTGCTTTGGTCGGGCGCCTCCTTTACCCCATGCCACGAAAGCGACAGCGACTTTCCCGAATTTCCACTGAGATAAATCGCCATGCAGGACAGGTCCAGTCCCTCCAGGAGCTCTCGGCCGGTTTTTTGCAGAAGGGCATCTCGGTCCTGACAACGCGATAGCGTTCGCCCCAGTTCGAGCAGCCGCTGCCGGTTCAGCAGTTCATTTCGTAAGAAGTATCGATCCATGATCCGGAGGACCGGTGTCTTCACCCAGTTCCACCCTCCCATGAGAATCAACATGAGCCCCGCGACAGCGCTCGCCAAAACGAGATCTGAGGCCTCAATAACGAACGCTTCTGAGAAAATCGTGTCATAGAGTATGACGAACACCGCAAAGCTCAGTATGAGATACACCGCCTGATTGGTGATCAGATATCTTATGCTTTTTCCGAGGACGAACCTCAAACCGAAGACCCGATGAGCGAGAATCGCGTAGGCAAACGCGAGGGCCAGCATACATTGCAATCCCGCCGGAACGACTCGATCGAGGAACCACACGCTCATCAGCAGCATCTGGCTGTTGTCAGGAACCAGACCCCATGAAGCCAGGAGCGTGCCGGGTTGCAAAAAAACCCATAACGGTGCGAGTATGAGCGCCGAGAGAAATCCTGTTTCGATGATATGCAGCCGCATTCGTTGTTGCCGGCGTGCAACGTATCGCTGTGCAATCAGAAGGCATCCAGCCGTCACCACGACGATCATGCCCGGAACGGGTGCGGGAACCAGATACACAATGCTTCCGATCAGGCCAACCCAATCGTGATCCCACTCATAGATCAAACTTATAAAGTTAACATACTGAAATGCCCCGAAGACGAACAGGGGCGTAAGGATGAACCACATCCTTCTGCGTATCCATGATCCGGTCTTCGTCGTGGTCGGATAGGCGGTTAAAATCAACAGGATCAGGATGTTGTTCAGAAAACCCGCTGATAATATAACGACTAGGCTAAGTGTTATCATCCAACCAGGCCACGCGGCAATAAGATAGAAGAAGGGTGACGGTATCATAGCGATAGTAAGGACAAGCAGCGCACACCGGAATGCCACCGTATTCTTCATGCCATGATATCCCATCCAGGTGCCGAAGCACAAAAGAACAAGCGGGATGATCAGGAACGGTCCGCGCTGAAGCCAACTCATTAACTCGTTGCTGATCGCGGTTTCTCGCTGACCACGCCCGGAGGCGCCGCGTATGAATTCGTCGGGCTCGAGTGCGAGGATGCCGGTGTGTATCTGGTCATCCCGAATCCATGAGAGATTCAGGCGATCTCCGGGTTTGTTTTGCAAGTGCGCCTGAAAGTAGGATGAAGGATTCGATTTCAGGTCGATGCCGTTGATGGATATGAGTTTGTCGCCCGCCCTCAGGCCTGCCCGATCGGCCGGGCTGCCGGGCTTGACCCGCTCAATGAAAAACCCTCCCAGCGACCGAACCATTAATAGATCCAGCCAGGTACCTTTTTGAAGATTGTTAACTATACCTTTCGATAATCCTCCCGTTGGAATCTTTTCACTCCCAAAAAGCTGGATGCCGGAAGACCAAGAGTCGATCTTGCCCAATCGAATCGTCGACCAGGCAACCATGCCGATGTGTACGCACAGCAACATGACCAGCGTACTGAGTATGAGGTATCGGTAGATAAGCGGTTTCAATCAATGCCATCCCGAGATGTGAACGCTGAATAAGATCGGCCGGTTGATCGTAAATCGAAATCCAGGGTGGAATCGTTCGGCGGGCCGGGGGTTTACTCAAAGAAGCGCGATCGAATTGCACACGTCAAGGAGAGCGCAGCAGAAAGCGGTCCCGTCACGTCCCTGCGAAGGAAGAGCCAGGCAGCCGCGGCGCCGGCCCTATCATTGCTATTCGGTCCGCAATGCCGCAAGAAGTCCCGGCACTCCGAAGAACAACAGGCTCAGGTAGGTTGGACTCATGTCGATGGATCCGTGCTTGCGCGGGTCGTCGCTCCAGTCCTGGGCGTCGATGAGTTGCTTCAGGATCTTCATGCCGGTTTCCAGGTATCGATGGTCGCAGGTGAGGCGGCAGGCGTAGCCCAGGTGCCGGCAGAGGATGCCGCCGTAGTGCTCATTGTATGGACGATCGGACGCGAAAGCGTCCGGATAGCCGCAGAACCAGTTCACGGCGCGCAGGTAGGTCTCCGCCACGTCCTCTCGGCCAGTCATCCGGTGCATCAACTCCAGTCCGATCATCAGGTAGTGGGTCTGGTAGCCCTTCTGCTCCTCGTAGGGCAGGTCGCGGATCATCTCGGAGAACGGGCCGCCGAGCGTCTTGAATTCATCATCCGTGAACGGCGCGGCCGTGCCCATTTCGACCGCCAGGGTGGTGCCTTCCGTCGCCATGCCGTAGGGAAGCTGTTTCGGCAGCCTGTCCGGGGTCGCGACGTGAAAGCGCTTGTGCCAGCTCCCGTCGTCGTTCTGTCCCCGGGCGACGACGGAATACACTTCCTCCGCTCTTCGCAGGTAGCGTTCCTCACCCGTGACTTCGTAAGCGTAGAGTAGTCCGCGCAGGGTATTGGCGATGGACCGCAGGCTGAAGCTGAAGGTTGGATCCTCGGTCCACCGATACCGCAGGAAAAATTCGCCGGCTTCTTTGATTACCTCCAGGGTCCTGCCGTCGCCTGTCAGGTAATAGTAATCCATCCAGTTATCAATGAAGGTATGCGATGCGCAGGGTTCGTCGCTGAAATGGTCGACCCCGTGACGGTAGCAGCCACCAACCATGTAGGGGCGGAAGGGATGCCAGTGGCACGTATCCACGTCCATCGAATGGCGGGTCATGGCTTCGCCCAACTCGAAGTAGCATGGATCACCCGTGCGCAGGTATTGGATCCAGATCGCGTGACGCGGGTCCCACTCGCTGTTACACCATCCCCAGCGGCCCTGGGATTTCCAGTCGTCCTTCGTTTCGTCCCAGTCGACGCGCACGTCGCCGTAGTCCAGGTGTCCGTACCAGCGGCCGAGTCGGATGTTCCGCGCGAGCCAGTCCGCGAAACCCGTCAGCATGCGCTCCGCGGCCCGGATCACTTCCTGATGGTTCACCTCGTGACCGGTATCGGTCTCCTCGGTGGAGCGCGTCTGATCGTCTGGACCACCTGCGACCTCACATCGAGCCATCCAATCCGGTGAAACCGTTGCATGGGGCCGGGACAGGGCGCATCGCAGTGTTTCAACCGCCTCGGCTTTATGCGCTTCATCGAAATAAAGCACGTAGCACTCCGTGGTCTTCGCTATGCCGGTCCCGTCGGCGTACATCCCTTCGCCCTCGTGCCAGGCGACGTCTTCGGCGTATCTCGACAGGGAGAGGCGGCTGCCGTCCGGGTCGTGCCGCGCGTACACGGTCATCCCGCCGTCACCGATGACTTCTAGGGCCCGCGGGTATTCCTCGGCCATGTTCCGGCATGCAACGCCTACCCCTGATCTACCATCACTGAGGGTAACCCAACCCTCGCTGGCTTCGCCCTCCGCAATGAGTTTTTCAATGCCCGAACTGCCGCGGAGTACCCGCACCTGGTTATCTTTCTGCTGCGCGATAAGAAGCCGTTCATCCCGATCCAGCGTCCCGGTCTCGACGCCACGCGATCCGCCGGTCTCGACGCCACGCGATCCGTAGGCGTAGTTCGGGAGAGAACCCGAGAAAGGGATGGGGATATCCACGGCGAGGTCCTCGATTTCAACCTCCCGGGGATTGCAGGTGAACACGTAGGTTTGCAGCACCCGGACAAATGCGTGGCCGGCATAGGCGTGGATCCGGGTGATGCAGCGCAGGGGCCTGTATCCGCCGTAATGGTGCATGGGGATGTCGGCTTCCAGGGCGCTTTCCAGCCGGATGACGGTGCGCAGAGGCCCCTGCTCCTCGACGCTCGCAGTATAGGAGTCACCGGCCAGGGATGCCCGGCAGAGACCGCCCGGACCGTAGAGCCGGCGTTTCAATCTCCGATCGGAGGCGCCTTCGCTGATGCGCGCCCAGGCATCGCCGCCGGTGCCGTGGTCTGCAGCGCGGGGGTCTTGCTCGCCATCCCGATTCCCGGCGTTTGAGTGGGACACGGAATGAAAGAGACCGTATTGATGACGGCCAACCCGGAACCGCAAGGCGCCCGTATCCACGTGAAGGTCGTTTTCTGTTTCTTCGATACGAACGGACGGGGCAGGAGGCGGGGGCGCAGGAAGATTGCTCGTTTCCCCGGCCCATACATCTGTCAGCGTATAAATCGCCTTGCCCGATGATACGGCATCCGCCTGAAAGTCCACAAGCACCCACTTCACCGATCCGTCCGGCCATCGGCTGAGCACCCGGAACTGGGCGGGAACAGTGACACCGGCGGGATCCGACACGACCAGAGCTTCTGTCCCGTGGAGCGCGCCCGCAGGCAACGGGACTCCCCGGGTAACGGGCCAGCCTGTAGGCTTCCGCCCGGGGTCATGGGTAAACACGATGGGGATCGAAATCATGACTTCTCCCGATTGTTTTGACCAGTCCGGGTAGCTTGATCCGAATCAACCGCGTCCGTATATTCTATCGTGGCTTCTCGAGAGTGACTCCATCGGTTTTCACGAATATAAATCAAGGAGCAGGCCATGTCAGGCCCCGTCATGTTGAAGTCCATTACCATATCCGGAAAGGCGCCCGGCCCGAAACTGCTCATACTCGGGGGTATACACGGAGACGAGTTCGAATCCATGTGGACCATACGGCGTTTGAAAGAGGCCCTGGACCCGGACGAACTGCGCGGCACGGTAACCCTGGTTCCCGTCGTCAACGAGGCGGCTTACTGGCGCGGCGAGCGGACCGCGGAGGACGGCCTGGACCTGGCGCGCACCTGCCCTGGGAAGGAAGACGGTACTATCACCGAGCGCGTTGCGTTCGCGGTGACCGCGCTGATTCGAGAGGCCGACTACCTGATCGACCTGCATAGCGGCGGCCTGATTTGCAGGTTCTATCCGACGGTGGGGTACATGTTGCATCCCGACGCGGACGTCCTGGAGTGCCAGCGGAAGATGGCACGGGCATTCAACATGCCGATCGTCTGGGGGACGTATGCGGGACACGACGGGCGCACGCTTTCCATCGCCCGCGATGCCCGAATTCCCGCCATCTATTCGGAATGGATGGGGGCCGGGGACTGCGACCCCGAGGGCGTTGACGGATACTATGAAGGCTGTCTGAACGTCATGGGCGTGCTGGGCATGATCGAGCGCGCCCAGCCGCCGTCGAGAATCCGGCATACGGTGGAGGACGATCGGGAAGGGGCGGGGCACATCCAGTTGAACTACCCGTCGCCCTTTTCAGGATTCTTCGAGCCCTGGGTCGAACTGATGGATCGCGTGGAACCGGGAGACGTTTTTGGCGTAGTCACCGACCTGCTCGGTGAAAGGAGGGAGGAGATCGTGTCCACGCAGTCCGGTCACGTGCTGGTCCTGCGTACCTTCAACCGCGTGCACGAAGGGGAGACGCTGGCAGCCGTGCTGGAGGTCTGATACGAGGATGATGTACTCTTTGCTACCCCTTAGTTTACTCCGGGTGAGGCGGGTTGCTTCTTCATATTTGAAGGAGACGGATCTTCCGTCGGCGCGGCGACATTGAACTTGAGATATCCCCGTACCTCGTCGACCTTTGTTTCCACCCGGCCAATCCTGACTGCCAGCAGGTCGACCTTGGTTTCCAACTTGTCAATCCTGGTTTCCAACTTGTCAATCCTGGCTCCCAGATCGACCCGCACGGATCTGATTTCGGCTTTCAAGTCCAGGTAAATCAGAACGGCCGCACTAATCAATGCTGCCTTTATCGTCACGTCAATCCACGGTTTTAGAGTCAACTTTCTTGTTCCTTAACGAGGTTGAAAACGCTCGACCTTCAAAGGTGTGACCCTTTCTAGTGATAATCGACCAAATCAACACCGTGCACATTGTTCTTTACAAATCGAAAGATGATGCGCCAGTTGGCCGTCGCGGATACACTCCAGTACTTCCTCAGTCCACCTTTGAAGAGAATGGACAGGTCTTTGTACGTACGCCTTGACGCGCAGTACAACGACTTCATATCCTTTTTAGTCGGAGTACACCCGATAAACTCGTAATGGATCTTCTGTTTTGTTTGTCACGTAGTCTTGTAAGCGGCCTGTAATAAGGACTTTGAGTCCAGTAAAGCACCCATGATCCGCGATTCCTACTGGCTGGACATGCCCTACACGCCCTCGGATCCCCTGGCGGGAGAAATCGACGTGGACGTCGTCGTGATCGGCGGAGGCGTAACGGGCGTGACCGGCGCCTTGTTCCTGGCCGAAGGCGGCGCAAGCGTGGCCGTGCTCGAACGCCGCGAGGTGGCCTCGGGCGCGACGGGCCGCAACGGGGGTTTCATGCTGGCCGGGACCCACGAGTATTACGTCGAAGCCGTGGAGGAACTGACGGACATGTATGGACCGGACGGCAGGAAGCTGGCCCAGGAGGCATGGATGATCGCCCTGGAGAACCACGCGCTGATGGCCGGTCTCATGGACAAATACAGCATTCAATGCGACTATCACCGGCACGGTAGTTACGTGGTGGCCATGAAGCGGCCGGATCACGGTTCTCACGGGCATCCCATGGAACGGATCGTCCAATCGTACCACCTGCTCCAGGAGGATGGATTCGACGTGGAGTACCTGGACGAGGGGAGACTCTTTGATCTCAAGCGCAGCCCCCTGCTCGCCGGGGCGCTATGGAACAAGTTCGACGGCGAACTCCACCCGGTCAAATACGTGCGCGGTCTCGCGTCCGCAGCCAAAAGCCTGGGCGTGCATTTCTTTGAAAACACGGCCGTTACTGGAGTCGAGCGATCCGGTTCCGGAACAGGGAGGCGTGGAGGTGTAGATGGGCGCCCTGGCAAGCGGAAAGACAGCGGCCTGCTGGTTCACACCCCGAACGGAAGGATCCGAACCCAGCACGTGCTGTTGGGCATGAACGCTTACACGCCCCAGATCGATGCCCGGTACGAACGGCGCATCATCCCACACCGGGGACAGGTCTTTACGACGGAACCCGTTTCCGAACGCCTGTTCAACGGGGTCTTCTACGCCAACGATGGATGGGATTTCTGGCGGCAGCTGCACGACGAGCCCGGCGAGGGCGGCAGACTGCTCTATGGCGGCGGACGGAACCACCACGTCCGCACCGAACGGGGGTTTCATTTCCTCCGGCGCAGGGGCCGGTCGTTCAGGACGTACAGGGGCTACAAGGAACGCCCGACCCTGGCAGTCCAGCGGTCCAACGACCGGGCGTTCAACACCACGTTCCCCCACCTTGCCGATCTCGGCCGCTCCCACCGCTGGGGCGGCGTCATGGGCTTCTCCTACGACAGCAGTCCCTTCGTCGGCGAGACCGAGACGCCGGGCGTCCACATCGTTGCCGGATTCACGGGCCGGGGCAATGCCTATGCCACGGTGGCGGCGCGTATGCTCAGCGACCGGTTGCTGGGCAGGCCCTTGACCGTCGAGGATCAGTTCGAAACGGTGAAAAAAGTCTTCGATCCCCTGCGTGGCGGCCTCGACGCGGAGAATCGCCGCCGTTAGGCGAACTGGTGAAAATGCCGGGTTACCTGCCGCTCCACCTGCCTGAGCAGGACGGACAGGGACAGGCAGAGCAGGAAGTACACGAAGGCCACCAGCAGCCACACCTCGAAAAGCAGTCCGCTCGAATTGGCGATCTCCGATCCGACGAAGGTGAGCTCCTGGACGGAGATGAGTGAGACGATGGACGAATCCTTCACCAGGGAGATGTACTGGCCCGCCAGGGGCGACGCGATACGCGCCAGCGCCTGGGGGAGGATGACGAACCGGTAGCGGTCCAGGACCGGTATGCCCAGGCTTTCCCCGGCTTCCCACTGGCCGCGGGGAATGGCGGAAAGGCCCGCGCGGACGACTTCCGCGATGTACGCGGCGCTGATGAAGGATATGCACAGCACGCCGGAGATCAGGTTCTCCCAAAGCGCCGGGGGGCCGAAGAGGAAACGCTGCCATCCCGACGCGTCCTCCGCGGGGCGGTTGAACACGACGTCCAGTCCGAGCAGGGGCATCAGCTGGCTGCTGATGAAGAAGTAGAAGATGAATATGAACACCAGGGGCGGAATGTTACGAAGGATCTGGATGTACGTCCCGCAGAACATGCGCAGGGCGCGTATCTCCGAGTATCTACCCACGCCGATCAGCACGCCCAGGATGGTGGCCAGGACCGCCCCCCAGACGCTTAGCCGCAGGGTCGCGTAGATCCCCATAAGAAAGAAGGGCGTATCGCCGCCCTCACCGGACGCGAAGACGGTCGCCAGCGCCTGGGGCCAGTCCCAGCGGTACGCCACGCCAATGGCCGAGCGGTACCACAGCCAGCCGGCCGCAGCGATCAATACAACCAGAAGGAGGCCGTCCAGCCGTGTGAGCCGGAACCTACGCGTCGATTCGCGTATGCTGACACGCCCGTTGTCACGCCTGCCGACGGGCGTGCCGTCTCCCCGGCCGACACGTCCGTTGTCGCGCCTGCTGTCGCGTCCGGTTGTCGACATCACGCCCCCGCCTTGCGTCGTTCGGCCATGGCCGCCGCGGTCGAAAGGGCCAGGGTCACAACCAGGTAGATCGCCGCCACGGTAAGCCATATCTCGAAAGTCAGAAAGGTGTCCGCAATGAGGTTCCGGCCCTGCGTGGTCAGGTCGAAGATGGCGATGACGCTGACGATGGAGGAGTTCTTCACGAGGGAAACCGCCTCGTTGGTGAGCGGCGGAAGCATGTTGCGAATCACCTGCGGCAGGATGACGTACCGGTAGTTGTCGACGCGCGACAGTCCCAGGCTGTCCCCCGCCTCGACCTGCCCCCGGGGGATGGCGCGCAGGCCGGCCCGGAAGATCTCCGACGTGTAGGCGCCCTGGAACGCGGCGAGACACGCGATGGCCGTCGTGGTCTGACCCCAGCCGAGAATGGGACCGAGGACGAAATACATCACGTAGAGCTGGATCAGCAGGGGAGTGTTCCGGATCAGCTCCAGGTACCCGCGGGCAAGCCCGCGCCCGATCACGGAAGAAGACAGGCGGAGCATGGCGGTCGCGAGTCCGATGACGAGGGTCAGCAAGAGGCTCAGGATGGAGATTTCGAGGGTGACGAAGAGGCCCTGGACCAGGGGCCCCGCGGACCAGGCGCCGTTTTCAGAAGTGAGCAGGAAATCGCCGACCCGGTACCACTGCCACCGGTAGTTGATGTTCTCCGCGCCGCGCGTGACCGCGAAGACGAGGATGCCGGCAATGGCCGCCGGCTGTATCCAGTTCGACAGGACGCGCCTGACCCACGGCCTGCGTAATACGCCGATCACGCGGAAGCCTCGTAATGGAGGATCTGGTTGAGGAAGGCCCGGGTTCTTTCTTCCCGGGGCGCGTCGAAGAACTCGTCCGGCGTGGCGCTCTCCACGATCTCGCCGTGGTCCATGAAGATGACCCGGTCGGATACCTTGCGGGCGAAGCCCATCTCATGGGTCACGCAGACCATGGTGATGCCGTCGTCCGTGAGTTCGTAGATCACGTCAAGGACTTCCCGGATCATCTCCGGGTCGAGGGACGATGTGGGTTCGTCGAAGAGCAGGATATCGGGCTGCATGCACAGCGCACGGGCGATCGCCACGCGCTGCTGCTGCCCGCCGGAGAGCTGGTCGGGGTATTTTTCGGCCTGGTCCCCGATGTGCACGCGCTCGAGATAGGCGAGGGCGGTTTCTTCCGCCTTCTCTTTATCCATCCCGAGGTTGCGCATGGGGGCGAGTGCCAGGTTGCGCAGGACCGTCATGTGGGGGAACAGGTTGAAGCTCTGGAACACCATGCCGATCTTGCCGCGCAATTCACGGGGAAGCGGCTCGCCCGGTTCCAGCGAAACGCCATCTACCCGGACGACGCCCTGGTCGTGCTTTTCGAGCCGGTTTATACAGCGGATCAGCGTGGACTTGCCCGACCCGGACGGCCCGCAGACGACGATGCACTCACTTTCCCGCACGCTCAGGTCCACGTCTTTGAGCACCTGAAACGAGCCGAACCACTTGTTTGTTTTTTCAAACGCGATGATGGGTTGGGTATCGTCAGACACGGATCAGGTGCCCTCGATCATCGCCTTCATCCTGGCCGCGACCCAGTCGACCGCCACGTCGATCATGCCCTGGCCCTTCACGGCGTCGGCGAGCTTTGCTTCGTGGTGGAATTCCCGGTCCTGAGCGGCCCGGTCGGCCTCGGAAATGGTCAGCCTGGCCGAATCGTAATCGACGCCTTCCCAGTGGACGTGTCCCGGGAAGGCCGCGTAGGCAAAGGAGGTCTCGAACTCGCTGGCGTGGCCGGGACAGTTGTTCGATTCCATGTATTTCCGCACGACTTCCGGGGTGTAGGCTTCCCAGTAGCTGCAGAAGGCGAAATCGACGCCCAGGCGGGACTGGATATCCTCCAGCACGGCGTTGACGGGACCGGCGTTCCCGGCATGGCCGTTGACGGCCAGGATATGGTTGATCCCGCCCCTTTTCATGCTGTCGGCCACGTCGTAGAGGAGTTCCGTGAAGATCTCGGGCCGGGTCGTCAGCGTCCCTTTGTGGTCCATCCAGTGCTCCGACACGCCAATGGCCAGCGGCGTGGTGACCACGACCTCCGGATAGAGCTTCTGCGCAGCACGTTCGGATACGTACACGGCGCTGGCGGTGTCGTGGGACATCTCCAGGTGCTCGTTGTGCTGTTCCGTGCTCCCCGTGGGGATAATCGCGCCCTTGAGGTTGCCGGCGTAGATCCCCTCGCGGAACTGCCTGCGGGTCATTTTCCAGAGCTGTACGGGACGGTCGAGGGGTAGGGCATCGGACATGGATCACTCCTGACTGGTTGGCTGCGGAATGCGTCGGTTCGCTGCCGGTGTCGATTAAGCGTAGTCCTCGCGGGGCGGACTGAATATGTCGAGGGCGACGGATTCGACCATGACTTCGGTCACGCCGTGCCGAACCCCGCCGGGAATCACGTACTTGTCCCCCGTTTTTATGGTCCTACTTTCTTCTCCGATGACCATGACGAATTCACCTTCCAGTACGACGCCCATCTGTTCGTGGGGATGATCGTGCATGGGCACCTGAGATCCCGGCGTGAGCGTCACGAAAGACATCTGGGCCCGCTCGCCCCCTGCCACGGCGATGCTTACGCCCGGTGCAATCGATTTTGTGGACATGTTTTCTTCTTCAACGAAATACATAGCTCCTCCAGTGCTGCCATAGTACTACTCCAGTGCTGCTCAAAAGCTCTTCCAGCTTATGCGACGGATGCCCGGTGATGACGAATGGCCGTCACGCGGTCCGCCTAACTGCCGCCACGCGGTTCGCTCTAAGACGAACCGGCGTACACGGCACTTGCCGCGGCCACACCGCTTTCCGCGACTTCGTGTCCTTCCGCTCGCAGCGCGTCTTCGAGGGTGCCCAGGCATAACATGACGTGATCCTTCTGCGAGGACTGACCCATGAGGCCCACGCGCCAGGCCTTGCCTTTCAATGCGCCGAGACCGCCGCCGAATTCGATGCCGTAGTCTTCGAGGAGGCGTCGGCGCACGCTGGCTTCGTCGACCCCTTCCGGAGAGAGGACAGGGTTGATTGTCGGGGCGCGGTGGGGTTCATCCACGAAGAACCCGAGCCCCATGGCGTCGATGCCGGCCTTGAACGCCTCGTAGTTCAGGACATGCCGCGCATGGCCCTTCGCCAGTCCCTCCTCGTGAATGAGGACAAGCGCTTCCCTCAACGCGTAGATCAAGCTCACAGGCGCGGTATGATGATAGACCCGGTCGCCGTCCCAGTACGCATTGATCAGGGAAAGATCCAGGTACCAGCAGTCAACCGGCGTCTTACGCGCGGAAACCGCAGCGAGCGCCCGTTCGTTCAGCGTGACGGGCGCCAGGCCCGGAGGCGCGCTCAGGCATTTCTGGCTGCCGGTATAGCAGACGTCGATGCCCCATTCATCGACCTTGACGGGCGTTCCACCCAGGGAGGCCACGGTGTCGACCAGGACGAGGGCGTCGTGTTCATGGACGATCCGGATGATTTCCTCGAGGGGCTGCAGCACGCCCGTGGACGTTTCCGCGTGTACCAGACCCACGAGTTTGGGGCGGCAACCTGCCAGCGCTTCCCGGACCTGCCCCGGTGTAAACGGACGGCCCGGGTCGCCCTCCAGGCGAATCAGCCTGCCGCCGTGCCGTTCGACCATCTGGGCCATGCGGTCCCCGAATACGCCGCCCACGCAGATGAGCACTTCGTCTCCGGGTTCGACGAGATTGCAGATACAGGTCTCCATGCCCGCGGAGCCGGTGGCCGAGATGGGAATAGTCAGATCGTTTTCAGTCTGGAACACGTACCGGAGCAGGGCCTTGGTATCGTCCATGACCCCGATGAAATAGGGGTCCAGGTGCCCTGTAAGCGGTGCGCCCATGGCCTGGTAGACCCTGGGATGCATATCGCTCGGACCTGGCCCCATCAGAATGCGCCGGCCGGGGTCCAGAGGGGCGAACGAACCGTTACGTGCCGTCATTTGGAGGAATTCCCTTCGGTGGAGCACCCTGATCGGACTTGCCCGTCAGGGTGCCTGAATCCGGGTCCTGGCCGTCCAGGCATCGGCATAGCCTTCCCTTCTCATCCGGTCGCGAAAGCGGTCGGCATCGGCCTTGTCCGTGAAATCGCCCACCCGGACTCTGAAGCCCCCAGCTTCTTCGTTCAGGTATATACCGTGCGAAGAGTCCGCCAGCGACGAGTCCGCCAGAAACCGTTCCACCCGCTCTACCGCTGCTTCAGCCGCGTCCCGGGATGTAAACCAATAGAGCTGGACCCTGTACCCCCAAAGGGTATCCGGGACCGGGGCGGCTGTTGGCGATACGGAAGCCGGTTCGGTCGCAGTTCGGTCGCGGTCCGGCTGCGGCGTGTTTTCGTCGTTTTCCACCGCTTTGGTCGGAGCCTCCAGGGCATCCGAAGCCTCTGGGACCTCCGGGGCCTCCGTAGCCTCCGGAGCATCCGCCGTCGTATCCGGCGGAACCGGTACGCTTCTCCCCAGTGAAAAAGGACCGCAACCCGCGACGTGCAAGCCGAATCCCAGGCAGAGCATCAGCGTTACGATCCGGCATTGCTTTAAAGCCAACGAATTGGACCGCATGATAGACCTCCATACTCGAGACGAAGGAAATGGGCAAAGGGCAACGGTAGTATAGAAAGCCGCTACCGGGGTGTCAATCAGTTTGGACAATACAAAAGAGGATTCCGGAGAACCCACGGAATCCTCTTAAAACCCAGTGTTCAACCTGCTTTATCGCCCCGGCGACCAACCCGGGAATTACATTCCCTCACCGGAAGTGATCAGGTCCAGCCTCTTTTTCCGGTGTTCTTCTCCCTTGGCGGCGAACTCCTGCTTTTTGGCCTCGTCCGTTTCGACGCTGGAAAGTCCGAAATAGGCGTCACTGAGTATGTCGTGCCCATCTATGTTGTTCGGTTGCAGCGCCAACAGCCTGTTCATGCTGTCCAGGGCGCCGTGAAATGCCGTCGATGCGGCTTCGACATCCCCGGCTTCCTTGTCGGACAACCCCTTGTTGTAGTAATTGGTCCCCAGGTATCTCAGCAGTTCGACATCCTCGGGCAGGGCGGAGTGCCCCTTTTCGAGCGTCTCGATCGCCTTATCGTAGTTTTTCTTGGCGCTATGGATGGAGCTGACGTCCCGGTACAGCGACTTCTCTTCCGGAAACGCTTCCAATGCCCTTTCGTACGTTGAGACTGCGCTGGCCGTGTCGGCCACGCCGAAATAAGCGTTACGCAGAATGAGGTAGGTGTTGAGATCGATCTCTTCCGACATCTCGATAACCTTGTTACAGGCCGTGATTAGCTTGTCCCAGGCTTCACTGGTGTAGTACACGTTGATCAGGCCGTCCCAGGCTTCGAACTTGTCGGGATCGATTTCAAGAAGCTTCTCCAGGGCCGATCTGGCGTTGTCGTAATCCTCGGCGCCCAGGTGGGCGTAACCCCAGTAGAGGTAACCCTGCTGCTTGGCGGGTTCCAGTTCGTCGGCAGTTTTGGCATCGTTCTTGTTGCCCGTGGAACGCAACGCGTCCTGCAGCATCGAGGTCGCATTCACCGAACGGCTGTAGAAATCGGCGGCTTCCGCGTATTCCCCTTTTTCGTAGCTTTGCTGACCCACCTGGTAGTTCGTACGGATCATGGAGCTCAGGGTATCTTTGTACTGGTTCTTGTCTTTCCTGTCCAGGTCGTCGAGGGTTACCGCTTCCCAGTTCTCGAACATCGCGTCGAAGTTGCCCTGGTAGTAATGAATGAGCCCGAGGAGATAGTGGGCGTCGTTGTTGCCCGGGTCCTTTTCAAGGGCGGTCTCGAGCAGGGCCAGGGCCTTATCCCACTGGGGCGGCGTTTCACGGATGTAGATCTTCGCGGAACGAAGCTCGATTTTCTGCGCGTCCGCCGCGATGGGAGCCAGCACGGCGAAGCCGAGGGCGAATAGCACGCAGATGGAAACCTTTCTGAAAAACATTACGGACTCCTTTCGACAGACGCGTCGACGGCACATCGCCGAGGCCTGTCACGGGGATGCGTTTCGATGACTATGCCGGTTTATTCAGAACAAACAGTTTCCTGAAAATACACTCATATGGCACGTTCAGTCAAGATGATTCGGGGTCGTCGCACCGATAAACTACCCGGCCGGCGACGACGGTCATGGTTACGCCGCCTTTTAACACGCGACCGGCGAAGGGCGTATTGCCGGACCTTGACCTGAAGGACGCGGGATCCACGGTCCAGGTTCCGTCCGGGTGGAAGAGGATGAAGTCGGCCGGACTGCCGGACGCCAGGCTGCCGCCTTCCGTGCCCAGTATTCCGCTGGGAGCCGTCGACATGCGCCGCACGGCATCGTTCCAGGTCAGCAGGCCCGGCGCAATCAACTCGGTATACACGACGGACAGCATGGTCTCGAGTCCGGCGGCGCCGGGGAGCGCTTCCTGAAACTCCGTGTTCTTCTCGTCCACGGACCGCGGCGTGTGATCCGAAGCGACCGCGTCGATGGTTCCGTCCGCGAGGCCCTCCCGAAGCGCCTCCACGTCCGCCCGGGTTCGCAGGGGCGGATTGACTTTCAGATGGGTGTCGTACGAGGAGAGCGCTTCATCGGTCAGCACCAGGTGTGGGGGGCTGACATCGGCAGTCACCCGGACGCCCCGCTGCTTCGCGGACCGGACGAGTCCCACGGTCACGGCCGTGCTCACGTGGGTCAGGTGCAGCCGTCCCCCCGTCCATTCCGCGAGCATGATGTCCCGCGCGGCGATGGTTTCCTCGGCGATGGACGGGATGCCCTTGAGACCCAGCCGGGTAGCGTGGCTCCCCTCGTGCATGAGGCCGCCGGCGGAGAGCGACGGATCTTCGCAGTGCGCGATGATGGGCAGATCGAACATCCTGGCGTATTCGAGGGCCCGGCGCAGAATGGCAGGATTCCGGACGGTTCGTTCGGCGTCGGAAAGCGCGACGGCGCCGGCGTCGGCAAGCTCGCCAATCTCCGTCAGGCGCTCGCCCGCACGGCCGGCGGTGACCGCGGCGATGGGGTAGACATGCACCGGGACGCCCGCCGCCCGTTCCCGGACGAATCTCACCGCGGGGGCATCGTCCAGGTCGGGTTCGGTATCCGGCATGCACGCCACGCCGGTGACGCCGCCGGCCGCCGCCGCCGCCGCCCCGCTTTCCAGGGTCTCCCGGTACTCGTAGCCCGGTT
The DNA here is from genome assembly GCA_022823465.1 of Candidatus Latescibacterota bacterium. Classification (GTDB taxonomy): domain Bacteria; phylum JAAXHH01; class JAAXHH01; order JAAXHH01; family JAAXHH01; genus JAAXHH01. The sequence continues at coordinate 56,789 of JAJEHX010000023.1, read as the reverse complement.
CGCAGAGGTGGGTGTGCATATCGACCAGGCCCGGCAGAACGAGACGCCCGGCCGCATCGACGACGGAGGCCCCTTTCGCCTCGTCGTCCGAGGGACGATCGATGATCCGGCCGTCGCGAAACCAGAGGTCGCCGATCTCGTCGCGGCCGGAAGCGGGATCGACGATATGTCCGTTGCGGACCACCGACAGTTCCGCGTCGCCCGACGTGACCCGTCCGCCTGTAACCCGTCCGTCAGGCCGCATCGCGCTCACCCCCGCCGTTGAGGAGATAGAGGACCGCCATACGGACGGCGACCCCGTTGGTTACCTGGTCGAGAATGACGGACCGGCCGCTGTCCGCCACGCGGGAGTCGAGTTCCACGCCGCGGTTGATGGGACCGGGATGCATGACGATGGCGCCGGGACGGGCGAGTTCGAGGCGTTCCGGGTCGATGCCGAAGAGCCGCGTGTATTCGCGCTGGGAAGGGAAGAAGGCTTCCTGTTGCCTTTCAAGCTGTATCCGCAGGGCGTAGACCACGTCGGCGTCGCGGAGGGCGTCCTCTAGCCGGTGGCAAGCCTCAACGCCCATTGCTTCGATGTCGACGGGGATCAGCGTGGGCGGGCCGCAGACGGCCACCTTCGCGCCCATTTTCTGAAGTCCCCATATGTTGGAGCGCGCCACCCGGCTGTGGGCGACGTCGCCAATGAGCGCGACCTTCAGCCCTTCCAGGTCGCCCAGCGCGTCCCGCATGGTCAGCAGGTCGAGCAGGCCCTGGGTCGGATGTTCGTGGGCGCCGTCGCCGGCGTTGATGACGACGGCGTTCGACAGGCACTGGGAAAGGAAGAAGGGGACGCCCGCCGCCGAATGACGCACCACCACGCAGTCCACCTGCATGGCTTCGATGTTCCGGGCCGTGTCGCCGAGGGTCTCTCCCTTGGACACGCTGCTGCCGGTGGATGCGAAATTCAGGGTATCGGCGGAGAGCTGCTTCTCGGCCAGTTCGAAGGACAGCCGCGTGCGGGTGCTCGATTCGAAGAAGAGATTGACGACGTTCTTCCCCCTTAAGGCGGGGACCTTCCGGATGGGGCGCCGGATCACTTCCTTGAAGGAGTCCGCCGTATCCAGGATCAGCCGGATTTCCTCGCGCGAGAAATCCTCGAGGCCGATAAGGTGGCGGTGGCGCAGCGCGTGGAGGCGGGCTTCATCCATCACACCACCTCCTCGACGGAAACGTCATCTTTCCGGTCGAGTTCATGAACGTGCACGACCACGGTTCTGCCGGGGCCCACTTCGATGTCCTCCCCGATATAGTCCGCCTGGATCGGCAGTTCCCGCCCCTCCCGGTTGATCAGGACGGCGAGTTCGATGCGCCTGGCCCGGCCGAAGTCCTTCAGTTCGTCCAGCGCCGCCCGGATGGTACGGCCCGTGTACAGGACGTCGTCGACCAGGATGACGGTGCGTCCCTCGATGTCGAAGGGTATGTCGGTGGTTCGGACGACGGGGTAGTCCGCGCGGACCTGGAGGTCGTCGCGGTAGAGGTTGATGTCCAGCACGCCCACGGGAACGGCCGTGTCCTCTGCTTCGCGCAAGGCATCGGCCAGCCGGCGCGCCAGCCAGTCCCCTCTCCTCTGTATACCGACGATGACGATGCCGGCCGCGCCCTTGTTGCGTTCCAGGATCTGGTGGGCGATACGAGATACCGCCCTGGCGATGCCTTCTCTGTCGAGGACCTGTTGATTCACCCGGCCACCCTCTCATGCTCCGCGGCTCGTGCCGCCTGCTCCCGGACGCTGGCCTCCGGCTTATGCCGCCCAGGCCGCCCAGGCCGTCCGGAGCGTTTCCAGGCTCTTTCGCGCTATGTTCTCCGCGCCGTAAGAATAGTCGAAGACTTCCACCGAACCGTACCCCTCGTAACCCGTTTCCCGAAGCGCCCGCAGAATGGGCACGAAATCGGTGTCGCCGTAACCCGGGCCATCGCCGTTGGCGTTATTGAAGTGAATGTAAGCCATGTCGTCCTTGTGTTCGCGAACGGCCTCCGCGGCGTCCAGGCCCTGGCAAAGGGTCGCCCGCACGTCGATGATCATGCGGAGATTCGGATGACCGATCTCCCGGACCATCCGCGCGGCCTCGGCCGGGGTGTTGATGAAATTGGTCTGGGCGCTGTCCAGGGGCTCGAGGCAGATCGTTACGCCGTTTTCTTCGGCCGCGGGCAGACATTCCTCGAGGGCCGTCCGGGTCCGGTCCCAGGTCGCCTCGAAGGTCTGGTCCGGCAACACGTTGCGCTGCTTCGGCGATCCGAGGACGATGACCCGGCCGCCCAGGTCCCCGCAGAATTTCACCAGGTCGCAGAGATACAGCCTGGTGCAGTAGCGGATGCCGTCGTCGGGGTGATTGAGGTAGAGGCCTTCCGGGCTGAGCAGGACCCAGTGCAGTCCCGTGATCTCCAGGCCGAATTCGGCGGCCTCGTCGCGAATCGCCTTCCTTGCGTCCGGTCCGACCTCGTTCACCGAACGCGCCACCGTGAATGGGGCGATCTCCACGCCGTCGTAACCGATTTCCGCGGCGGTGCGAAAGACCTGCCGGAGGGGCACGTCCCGGAACATTTCATTACAGAAGGCGAACTTCATACGGGTTGGCCCGCTTCTTGCGCCTCTTTGGTCGTTTCCCGGCCGGCGACGGCGTACTGGTTCTTCAAGTCCTGCGGCAGGGTGCGCCAGACCAGGAAGCGCTTGCGCAGCACGCTCAGGAATCGCCGGTTGATGCGCTGCCAGGACGCGACGTCGCCGCTCTCGCGGTGGATGTCCACCCAGACGGCGTACAGGTCTCTTTCATTCTCGGCCGGCGCGGCGCTGAGGGAGACGCGCTGGCTGATGCCCAGGTCGTAAGGCGCGAGCCAGGTCATCATCGAGATATGGTACATGGGATGGCCCGACGGCGTCTCCTGGGCGCTCAACTGGACGTTTTCCGTGACAAAGGCGCCCAGGGAACCCTCCTCGTAGGATTCGAAGACCCGCGTGAGATAGGCGTACATGCCCAGCACCTCGACGCTGCCGATGGTGAAGGGGAAGTCGAAACTCCAGTCGTCCCCGTCGGGTTCGGGGAATTTCCACTCCCGGCCCACGTCCGGCACGGCCATGTCCGCCGCCTTCTTCGCCGGATAGGCCGTCGACAGGAAGACCGTGGCCATCACCACGACCACCGACCAGACGGCCGAAAGGGAGGAATAGTTCAGCGACAGGCCGGCGAGGATCTCATAGTTCGACAGCACGAGGGTGATGGTTTGCCCCCCCAGGTATCCCAGCACGGCGCCGACCGTGGCGAAGACCGAAGACTCCGCGAGGAAAAGGGCCGCGATGTGGCTCGGCGCCAATCCGACCGAGCTGTAGACGCCGATCTCCCGGAAGCGCTCGTGTACCGCGCCCATCATGGTGTTCAGGACGATCATGGCGGCGACGAGAATGGGAATGAGGAAGTTGCCGATGCCCCCGATGGAGGTGGAGCCGATGGAACTGTAGACGTTTACGGTGCCGTCCTTGCCCACGAACATGGTCATGGCGACCCGCGACAGAAAGTCCTCGATATCCCGGTCGAAATCGGGATTCGGCTGCCCGCTTTCGTCCCTGAAATCCGTAATCGCGACCGAGTACATCTTGCCGTCGAGGTCCATGACCGTCTCGAACGGCAGGATCATCACGTTGTTGGATTCGAGGTGAATGAAGGCTTCCGGCGGCGATTCGGCCTGCAGCCGCGGGTCCTCTCCGATACGCTGCGCGATCTTGCCTTTTTCCTGGACCAGGTCGACAGGCGTCAGCTTCTCGTCGTCCAGGTCCTTGAGCTGGTTGAACCTGCGGGAATCGATCACGCCGACGACCTGCAGATTCATGCCGAACATGTCGATGTAGGCGGAACCGGCGTCTTCCGGCCTGATGCCCACCACCGCGGCCACGTCGTCGGGCAGTATGGCGGCGTTCCGTTCGCCGGGCTCGAACCATCTCCCGCCCAGGAGGTATTCATCGAGGCGGGTCGCCTTCGGCTCGTCCGGGGTCAGGCCCAGGATGCTGTTCACGTAGCTTTCGTGGGACGACCTGGGCGACGAGAAGGAGAAGAACCCCTTTTCGCCTTTAACCTGGGACATGTACCAGGCCCGGGGGATCAGCGTGGCCTTATCCTGGAAGGTGCTCTTGAGATAGTCGTAGACGGAGGGCTGCAGCCCCTTCCAGTTCCGGTCCCGGACCAGCGTCCCGTCATAGGCCGGCTCGTTGTACCGCTCCAGCTTGTAGTACCTGAGGGACGTCGTGATGGACGTGAAGGACAGCACGGTAAAGGTCAGCAGCGTGATGGTGGCGGCCGTGAGGGCCGTGCGCACTTTACGTTTCCGCAGGTTGGAGACGCCCAGCGACAGGGCGACGGCCGTGGCGCTCAACCGGCCGATATCGGCCTCGTGCATGCCCGTCTGCGCGCGCTTGATCTTCTGCACTTCCTGGTTGAACTTGGACAGGACGATGATGAGCACGGTCGTCCCCAGCGCGAAGATGACGAAGGCCAGGAAGATGACGTAGGGCGACGTGCTGAGCTTGAAGGCGGGATGCACCTGCTGCAGCACGAGGAAAACCGCGATGAAGAAGACGGCGAATCCGAAGATCCGCTTGTTGATCGTCGGGAACCCGAAGACCAGGCGTTCCATGAAGAAGGAGAAGGGCAGGAGCAGGATGAAATAGAAGATCACGCCCTTGACCGTGTCGTCCGCCGTGGACTTGACTTCCGGGTATCCCCGCGCTTCGAGCCCCCAGGCCTCCCGCGACTTGGAAATGAAGGCGTCGTATTCCCGGTTCGCGAGATGCTCCTCCGCCTCCAGGAGGGCGACGCGCGCCTCCTCGTGCAGTTGCTCGATGCGCTGGTTCTCCACGCCGAATCGGGCCAGTTGCTTCAGCCGCACGTCGTCCACGACCCACATGTCCCGCGTGCCCTGGTAGGACGGATTGACGATGAGCCCCTCGTCGACCAGGTAGCCCTGTCCCTGGGCCTCTTCCAGGAGCGCCAGGGTCACCTCGCCCGGTTCGACGGGATTCTTCAGAAATTCATCCGGCGCATTGGTCAGCAGGTACTTGACGCCGAAGAGGCTGGTGCTCATGAGGAGCTTGAGGCGCTGCCCAGGCTTGGCGAAGACGACGGCGGCTGGAACGGTGCGCCCTTCCGTGCCGCTCTGCTTCTCGATATAGCTGTGGCCGTACCACTGGGGCTCGGCGTCGTTCTGCCCCAGGACGGTCAACTGGTCCAGCGCGGTGAGGTACCGGGAGTCGATGATCTCGTACACGTCGAGGGCCCGGGCCCGGAACACGATCTGCAGGGTCGTGTTTTCGTTCGCGCCGCTGGCCGCGTTCAGGGGGAAGGTCTTGTCGCCTTCCTGCCCCAGGTCGGGCGCGTAGATGATCTCGCCGTCCTCGTCCAGGGCGTAGGACCGAAGCTTAATCGGCCCCTTCTGTTGCTTCAGCGGACGGAAGGCGAAGCGTCCCAGCGAATCGGCCTTGTTGATCAGGATGCCCCGCACGCCCGTGTTGGTCAGGCTCTTGAAATAGGTGACCAGGGCGCCGGGGATGGGCTTCTTGGGCACGAAGAAGTTGACGTCCCGGTCGAATTCGTAGACCGTCCCGGTCATGTCGTGGGCCGTGTCCTGGATCTTGAGCTTGGTCTCTTCGAAGAGCTCGCCGTCCGTCGTGGCCCGGGCGAGCATGACCGCGAGGGAGCGCGCCTGCTCGGTCACATTTGCGACGTTGACCGATTCGAAGCGGTCGTGGGGCGTGTCCACCAGGCCCCGGGTACCGTTCGGCGTGACGAAGGACATGCCCTTCTTGCCGAAGTAGGTGACGGCCTCGCTGTCCAGGCCCAGCTTGACGGGCATGAAGTCCTTCCAGGTCCGCTGGGGAGGCACGATGGCGTTGACGTACCGGGCCGAGTCGGCGCCCGCCCCGAAGGCTTCCTGGATGTAGCCCGCGAATTTCCTCGAATAGGGCGCGAAGATGTTCTTTATGTAGTGGTTGGTCGCCCAGGCGCCGTTGTCGAAGGTGCCGAAGGCGAAAGCGCCGACGCGGGATTCGTGACTGGAAAGGTCGATACCGAAGAACATGTCGAAGTCGATCTTGTCTTCCTCGGGGATCTTCGACATGAAGTAACCGCTCGCCCTGCCGTGCCGGTACAGCCAGTTGTGCGCGCCTTCCAGGCCCATGAAGTGGGCGGAAGTGGCCAGGATGACCACGGAGTACTTGGGGCTATACTGCTTGACCGCCCTGGCGACTTCCAGCAGCGCGGCCACGCCCGTGGCGCTCTCGGCGCCGGGCGCAACGCCTGGGACCACCGACATGGCGTCGTAGAAGGACTCGATGACGATCGTGTAGTCCTTCCATTTCGTGCGGGTCTCGTCCCGTGCATTTGGCATTTCCTCGTCAAGCCCGGGTATCCACCCGAAGATGTTCTTCCCTTCCACGACCTCCCAGTCCATCCGGGCCTGTACGTTTACCTGGTTCGTCGCCGGTTCGGCCAGGGCCAGCAGTGCGGGCACGTGGTCCTTTTCGACCCAGTACCGGGGCACGTTGAGCGGAAGCCCCATGAATTTGAGTTCCGCCTCGCTCCGGGTCACCCGTCCGTTGTCGAAGAAGATGATGGCGCTGGCGCCGAGCATCCGGGCGTTGATGAACCGGTCCTGGGAATCGAAATCCATGAGTACGACGCTGCCCTGCATGTCGTACCCGTTGAAGTCGCCGAATTCCCCCTTGCCGCCGTAGACGATCGGACCGGACAGCCCTTCGCGGGGCGTGGTGGGCGTGCGCACGAGATTGGGCCAGAGGGCGTGGAGCGGGATCTCCTCGCCCGTTTCCAGGACGGTGAGTTTCGAGCCCTTGTCGATGGGCACCGTGACCGGAAACGTCTCGGTCCGGACGTCCTGCAGGCCGATCTCGTCGAACTGGTCCCTGATGTATTCATAGGCCGAATCCGCGCCGGCGTAACCCACGACCCGGGAAGGATAGGAGGAGAGGGTCCGCACCGTGTTTTCGATCGACTCCGCGCTGACCGACTCCAGGGCCTCCTCCAGCGAACGGTCATGGCCCAGGAAGGGCTGTATCTCCTGGGGTTCGGGCAGGGAGATCAGCTTCATCAGGATATTTTCGGTAATATCCCTGGGATGGAAGATGGTGACAGAGGACAACATCAGTGCCGCGACGGCGATGCCGATCCCCGTTTTTATCTTCGACCACATGAGGCGCTACCCCTGTCGGTATCCGGCAACCGGCGGTTTCGCACGCTCGAAGCCGTGCAGTCCGCCGTTTCCGCGTTTCGCATCGTTGGGGAACATGGGAATGCCCGGAACGGCCGCGAGGCCCAAACTGTCGCATTCATCCCGAGCGTAATGAGCCGTTGCATGCTTGAACAAAGCAATATAAAAAGGTTGACACACCGGTTCAAGCAAAAACCAAGGACGCGGCTTCGCGTTCTAAATCTAGGGTTGTGCCGTCTGTCGGGAACCGGATATATTGAAGTCGTACAGACCCGGCATCCTTTCCCCGCTTAAAACCCGGTTTTCTTTGACCTTTCGGCGTACCGGACCATGGCAACCAAACTGCGCATTGGTATCCCGCAACCCGGAACATTGCGATCAGCCGGCATATCACGCCGCGCCGTGGTCCTGGGCCTGCTGCTCGCCGTCCTGATCAACATCTGGGTCCCCTTCGGCTCCTTCCTCGTGCATTCGTCCCGCATGACGGTGTCCCATCTGCCCATCGCGGTCCTGATCCCCTTCTTCTTCCTCCTGCTCATCGTCAACCCGGCCCTGCGCACCTGGCGGCCGTCCTGGGTGCTGAACGGAAGCGAACTGGCCCTGGTCTTCGTAATGATGTTCGTTTCCTCCCTCGTGCCGGGCAAGGTCCTGGTCGCCTATCTCATGGGGGTCATCGCCACGCCCTACTATTTCGCGCGGCCGGAGAACCAGTGGGAGGCCACCTTCTTCGACTATCTGCCGGACTGGCTGCTGGTCAGCGGCCAGGGCAACACGCTGGTGTGGTTCTACGAGGGGATCCCGGAAGGAGCCGGCGACGTCATCTGGGGGCCCTGGTTTTCGCCCCTCTTCTGGTGGCTGACCTTCTTCGTCGTGCTGTTCTTCATGGGCGCCTGCATGTCCACCATCATGAGGAGGACCTGGGTGGCCCACGAGCGGCTGTCCTTTCCGCTCGTGCAGATGGCCGTCGACCTGATCCGCCATGACGATGGGACGGAACGGACCTTTCCGCGATTCGTCTACGACCGCATGTTCCAGGTGGGCTTCAGTTTATCCCTTGCCCTGATGATCTGGAACATCTCCTCGTTCTGGGGAGCCATCCCGCACATTCCCATCGGCGCGCTCTACCACACAAACCTGACCTTGCTGGAAGGCATACCGGCCATAAGGATCAGCGTCAACATCTATGCCCTGTGCTTCGCATTCCTGGCGCCGGTCGAGATCACCTTCAGCCTGTGGTTCTTCGCCCTTTGCGGCGTGCTGGAAGGCGGACTGCTGGACCGCGTCGGCCTCCAGTATTCCGGCAGTCCGGTGGGGGTGAACGCCGTGGTGAAGGCCCAGTTCTTCGGCGGATTCATCGTCTTCGTCTTCTGGCACCTTTGGACGGCGCGCGCACAGATCGCCGACGTCTTTCGGCGGGCCCTGCGCAGCGGCGAGCGGCCGGCCTCGGAGTTGATGTCCTACCGGGTGGCCGTCCTCGGACTGGCCGGCTGCCTGGTCTACCTGGTGGCCTGGCTCGTGGGGTCGGGCCTCTCCTGGCAGGTGCTGCCCGTTTACCTGCTGTTTCTCTTCATTCTGTACCTGGGCACGGCCCGGATCATCGCCCAGACGGGCCTGGCCTTCATGGACCTTCCGGTCAATGCCCACCATTTCACCATACTGACCGTGGGCTCGGGAAACATCGACCCCCAGAGCCTGACCACCCTGGGCCTGGGGTCCGTCTACGCCCGGAACTGGCGGGGCATGGGGATCGGCACCATCGCCCAGTCCGACAAGGTGACGTCCGACCTGCTGCGGGACAAGCGAGGCATACTCGCCCTCATGTCCGTCACCTTCGTCGTCAGCCTGCTGACGTCCATCCTGTACACGATCTACATCGGGAACACGACCATCGGCGCGTACAACTTCGGCACGCGCGACGCCTTCGGCGGCATCAACGAGACCTACTTTGACGATATCGTGCGGTGGATACGCAACGCCGACCAGCTGCAGCCGCCCGAGTTCCTGTTCATGGCCCTCGGCGGCGTCATCATGCTGGTCATGACGGCCCTGACCTACCGTTTTCCCGGCTGGCCCCTGGCGCCGGTGGGTTTTACCGTGGCCTTCGCCGACGTGATCCGCCTGCTCATGTTCTCGCTGTTCCTGGCCTGGCTGATCAAGATGCTGTTGATGCGGATCGGCGGAGTGACCATCTATCGACGGGCCCAGCCCTTTGCCTGGGGCGTGCTGGTAGGATACAGTGTGGGGGTGTTTCTCGGGTTCCTCGTGGACTGGATCTGGTTTCCCGGCCAGGGACACGCCCTGCACGAATGGACGTAGCGGGCGGGCACGGGACGCAAGTGATGATCTTTCCTCGGCGCCGCGCGGCTTTCGCGGCGCGGACGTCGGCGCGGTATCGCTCACCGTATATACAATGGCTCTACGTCCCGGATGAGCCGGTCGATCTCCGCGAAGTCGTGCCGGTCCAGTTGCCCCGGCGCCCGGGTGTACGTCGACGCGATCAGGCCGCGCCGCTTCAGGATCTCCTTGCAGAAGATCACCCCGTGCAGGCTCTCGATGTTGATGAGGGGCAGCAGCCGGTTGTGGATCTCCCGCGCCCCTTCCACGTCGCCCGACCGGTACCGTTCGTATAGCCGGACCAGCACGTCGGTAAACTCGCAGGCGGGCATGGTGCCGCTCACGCCGCGATTCAGCTCGTCGATGAACCACCGGCCGCCGAACCCGGTGAAGACGCCGTGTAGCTCGTCCCCGCAGGTCTCCAGCAGTGCCGTCACCGAATGACCGCAGGGCATCATCTCCTCCTTGATGTACTTCACGTGCGGAATGTCCAGCAGCAACTCCCGGATGAAGGCCGGCGAGAGGCTGGAGCCGAGGGGCGGATCGAAGTTCTGGATGAAAACGGGGTTTCCCACGGCCTCCGCAACCTGCCTGTAGTAGTCGACCAGCCCGTCCAGGCCCGGCTTGAGCACGTAGGGCGGCAGGGCGATCGCGCCGTCGGCGCCGGCCTCGCGGGCGTGGCGGCTGAACATCACGGCGACCTCGGTACTCACCCCCGCCACGCCCGCGATCATGGGGATGCGCCCGTCCACCTGCTCCACGGCCACGTCCACGACCCGTTTCCGCTCGTCGTCCGAGAGCAGCCAGAACTCGCTCACCATGACGGGATAGACGACGCCGTGGGCGCCCACGTCCACGCAGAAATCGATCTGCCTCCGCAGCCCGTCTTCGTCCAGCGCGCCATCGTCCGTAAAGGGGGTCTGCGGTATGGTGAATATGCCGTGCCAGCCGTGCCGGCCGTCGCTTTTCATGCCAACCTCCCAGGTTTTCATCGTGCTTTCAGGCCTGACTGTGCGCTTATACGGAGGAGTACTCGGAGCACTCTCCAAGGACTGCTTCCGGCACCTCGCCAGAGGTAAACCGCGCGCTTCTCCAAGAACGATTCTGAGCATCTCTCCATGTGTATCCCGGACGCCTTTCCGGAAGGGGTCCGGGACGCCGCCGCGACGCGGCCGCAAATCAATATAATGATTGACAGAAGGGGTGCCACACCCCTATTTTGTGTCGATGTTTTCGAATGGGAAAAGAGCTGAACGCCGACGCGCGGCGCACCCCGGGGAAGCTCGATGACAACGGACGTGGAACCCGATGTAGCATCGCTGGAACTTCACGAATGGCTCGAATCGATTGAGTACGTCATATCGCAGGGCGACCCGGAGCGGACCCGCCGCATTCTCGCGGCTTTGGAGTCCCGCGCCGCCGAGTCCGGCGTACGCCTGCCCTTCTCAGCCAACACGCCGTACGTAAACACCATACCCGTCGAACTGCAGGAACCCTATCCCGGCGACCGCGACCTGGAACGGCGCATCAAGAACATCGTGCGCTGGAACGCGCTGGCCATGGTGGTCCGGGCCAACCGGGCCGACGGCTCCATCGGCGGGCACATCTCCACATTCGCTTCCTCGGCAACGCTTTACGAGGTGGGATTCAACCACTTCTTCCGCAACCGGAACGGAAGCCACGAGGGCGACCTCCTCTTTGTCCAGGGGCACGCCGCGCCCGGCATCTACGCGCGGGCCTACCTGGAAGGCCGGATCTCCGAAGAACAGCTCAAGAATTTCCGCCACGAGGTGAATACGCCCGGGCTGTCGTCCTATCCTCATCCCTGGCTGATGCCGGACTTCTGGGAATTCCCCACGGTATCCATGGGCCTCGGCGCCATTACCGGCATCTACCAGGCCCGCTTCATGAAATACCTGGAGAACCGCGGGATCAAGAAACCGAGCGATTCCAAAGTGTGGGTCATGATGGGGGACGGGGAAATGGACGAACCCGAATCCCTGGGCGCCATCACCGTGCCTGTCGTCGAGCAGCTCGACAACCTCATCTTCGTAATCAACTGCAATCTGCAGCGGCTCGACGGTCCCGTCCGGGGCAACCACAAGATCATCCAGGAACTGGAAGCCATCTTCCGGGGCGCGGGATGGAACGTCATCAAGTGCATCTGGGGCAGCGACTGGGATTCCCTGCTGGAGAAGGACGGCGACGGGCTCCTCGTGAACCGCATGCACGAGACGGTGGACGGCCAGTACCAGAAGTACAGCATGGCGTCCGGCGAATACATCCGGAACAAGTTCTTCGGCGTCCATCCCGATCTCAAGAAGATGGTGGAACACCTGTCCGATTCCCAACTGCAGCACCTGCGGCGCGGCGGCCACGATCCGCTCAAAGTCTACCACGCCTACCAGGCGGCCGTGGAGACCGAAGGGGCGCCGACGGTCATCCTGATGAAGACGATCAAGGGCTACGGACTGGGCGACAGCGGACAGGGGGCCAACGCCACGCACCAGATCAAGAAGATGGAAGACAGCGACCTGCTCGCCTTCCGGGACCGCTTCCGGATCCCGATTTCCGACGAGGACGTGGCCGAAGTGCCCTTCTACAAGCCGCCCGAGGACAGCGAGGAGATTCAGTACCTCCACGAGCGGCGCAGGGCCCTCGGCGGCTACGTGCCCTCCAGGCGGACGACCTTCACGCCGCTCCACGCGCCGAAGCAGGACAAGTACAGCAAGTACTACCAGGGAACGGACCGGCAGGTGTCGACGACCATGGCCTTCGTCAACATCCTCTCGGACCTGATGCGGGACAAGGAGATCGGCAACCTCATCGTGCCCATCGTGCCCGACGAGGCGCGGACCTTCGGCATGGAGGCCCTGTTCCGGCAGTCCGGCATCTACTCGCCGGTGGGTCAGCTCTACGACCCGGTGGACAGCGAAACGCTCCTGTACTATCGCGAGTCGAAGGACGGCCAGCTGCTGGAGGAAGGCATCTCGGAAGCCGGCGCCATGTCGTCCTTCATCGCCGCGGGCACGGCCTACGCCACCTACGACATCAACACCATCCCCTTCTTCATCTACTATTCCATGTTCGGACTGCAACGCGTCGGCGACCTGGTCTGGTCCGCGGGCGACATGCGCTGCAAGGGCTTCCTGGTCGGCGCCACGTCGGGCCGCACCACGCTGGCGGGCGAAGGACTTCAGCACCAGGACGGCAACAGTCATCTGCTGGCCTACCCGGTGCCGAACCTGCTGGCCTACGACCCGGCCTACGGATACGAACTGGCCGTGATCATCGAAGAAGGCATCCGGCGCATGTACGAAGAACAGGACGACGTGTTCTACTACCTGACCGTGCACAACGAGAACTACGCCATGCCGCCCATGCCGGGCGATCCCGAGGCGACCCGCGAGGGCATCCTCAAGGGCATGTACCGCTTCCGCGAATCGGAGAAGAAGGACGGCGACCTGCGCGTCCAGCTCTTCGGCAGCGGCGCCATCCTGAACGAGGTGCTCAAGGCGGGCAGGATCCTGGAAGAACAGTACGGCGTGGCCGCGGACGTCTGGAGCATCACCAGCTACAAGGCGCTGCACAACGAGGCGGTCGACGTGGAGCGATGGAACATCATGCATCCCGAAGAAACACCCCGCGTGCCCTACGTGACTTCCTGCGTGGCCGATGTGCCGGGCCCGTACGTGGCGGCCTGCGACTACGTGAAAGCGCTGCCGGACACCGTATCCGCCTGGTTCCCGGGCCATTTGATCACGCTCGGCGCCGATGGATTCGGCCGCAGCGACGGCCGCGCCGCCTTACGGGATTTCTTCGAGGTGGACGCCCGTTACATCACGCTGTCCGCCCTCTACGGGCTGATGCGCGACGGAAAACTGCCTGCCTCCAGGCTGAAGCAGGCGATGACCGATCTGGAGATCGACGCCGACAAGCCGAATCCGCTCATGTTGTAGCGTTGGAGATACCGGAACCATGGCGACGCCTTTCAATCTTCCAGCCCTTGGCGAGAACATAGACGACGGGACCGTGGTGGGTATCCTGGTCGCGGTGGGGGACAGGGTCGAAGTCAATCAACCCGTCCTGGAGATCGAGACCGACAAGGCCAACCTGGAGGTGCCGTCGGGATTCAGCGGCGTGGTCACCGAGATCCTCGTGGAGAATGGCGCGACGGCCGAAGTGGGCGCTCCCGTGCTCATGTATGAAGAAGCGGGCGCCGAGGCAGCCGCCGGCAAGGAGGCGGAAGAACCGGCCGCGGATGCGGCGCCGGCCTCCGGGGCAGCGGCTTCCGAGGCACCGGACACGGCCGTCACGGAGCCTTCCGCTCAGGAAACCGCCTCGGGGGAGGCGGATCCGGGCGCATCCGCAGCACCGGATCAAAAGGCGGCAACCGGTTCGGAGGTCCCGTCTCCCTCGAGGGAAACCCCGCCCGCGCCACCTGCTCCGTCTTCATCGCCGCCAACGACTGTTCCGGCTACAACCGGCGGGGAACCTGTGCCGGCCGCTCCGTCCGTGCGCCGATTCGCCCGCGAGATCGGACTAGATATCGGCCAGGTGCCCGGAACCGGTCCGGGAGGGCGGATATCCGTCGAAGACGTAAAGACCCATTCCAGGGACCTGAGCGCCGGCCGGGGCTCGGCGGCCGGTCCCAGGCCATCCGCACCTTCGGCTCCGCTGCCGGACTTCACGAAATGGGGTCCGGTGGAAACCGAGTCCATGAGCAATCTACGCCGGGCCGCCGCGGAGCACTTAAGCGCGGCGTGGACGAACATCCCCCATGTCACCTATGGCGACAAGGCCGACGTCACAGACATGGAAGCCCTGCGAAAGCAGTTTGGCCCCGCGGCGGAAGCCGCCGGCGGCAAGCTGACCATGACGGCCATCGCCCTGAAAATCGTGGCCGCGGCGCTCAAGCGGTTTCCCCTGTTCAACGCAAGCGTCGACATGGCCCGGCACGAGATCATCTACAAGAAATACTACCACGTGGGCGTGGCGGTCGACACGGACCGCGGCCTGGTCGTGCCGGTCATCCGGGACGTGGACCGGAAAAACATGGTCGAGTTGTCCGTCGAGTTGTCCGAAGTCGCCGCGAAGGCACGGGACAGGAAGCTCTCACCGGACGATATGCAGGGGAGTACGTTTACGATCTCGAACCTGGGCGGGTTCGGCGGGACCTTCTTCGCGCCGATCGTGAACGCGCCGGACGTGGCCATCCTTGGATTGGCGCGAAGCCGCATGGAACAGGTTTACGTGGACGGCGCGTTCCAGCCGCGCCTCATGCTTCCGCTGATGCTCTCCTACGATCACAGAGTCATAGACGGCGCGGACGGCGCCCGCTTCATGCAGTGGCTTGTACAGGCCTTCGAGGAACCCTTCCTCCTCAGCCTGGAGGGGTGACCGGAGCCGGGATCAGTCCACGGTCTCCATCGTGGTCGCCACCGATTTCAAGAGCCTGTCTTTCATATTCCACACCGTGTAACCGGCGTCGATCAGTCCGGTAGGCGCGTCCTTCCATTCGGCATCCGCGCCGTAGAGGAAGTAGGCGTCCCAGACCATGGGGTCCTTGTGTTCCAGTTCACCCGACTTCTTGTACCAGAATCCCAGCGCGTTCGCGGGGTCCCACATCTGGCTGACACGCTTATCGTCGTCGAACACATTGACGGCCGCGGTACGAGCCGCATTAACCGCGTCGTTCCTGAGTATCCGCTGCCAGACCACGTAGACCCGGAGGTCGTCTGAGGGAAACCGCTTCAGTATTTCTTGCTGCACCGCCCCGGCGCCGCTTATGCAGTGGCCTCATGTAGGCGAGAACATCACGACGAGGCGAATTTTGCCCGTATCGCCGTTGAACGCCTTCTTGAAATCCACAAGGCTGAGCGGTTCAGGATTGAAGCCGGCGTTGGCGCCGAGCTGGGCGCCGACTGGAGAAGACCACAGCAGCCCTCCGGCGAGAAGCAACGCGGTCATCAGGTGGTTTCTGGTTTTCATTTTCGTAGATCCATTATTCCTTGTGGTGGATTGAGCCCGGGTCGTCCCGGGCCGAAAGGGTAATCTATGATATCGACACTGCCTGCAGGTTGACAAGCGAAATCTTCAACTTGTGAATCTGGTTCTATCAGACGTTAAATCGCACGTTGATCACGTCGCCGTCCTGGACGACGTACTGTTTGCCTTCGACGCGCAGCACGCCCTTCTCCTTCGCCGCCTGCCATCCCCCGAGATCGAGCAGAGATTCCCACTCCAGCGTTTCGGCCCGGATGAACCCCCGTTCCAGGTCGGAGTGTATCGTCCCGGCCGCTTCCGGCGCCGTGACGCCGCGCGCGACGGTCCATGCCTTTACTTCATCCTCTCCAACGGTGAAGAAGGAAATCAGGTTAAGCAGCCTGTACGAGGCGATGATCATGCGGTTCAGGGCGGATTCCCGGATGCCCAGATCCTCCAGGAAGGCATCCGCGTCGTCCTCTTCGAGCTGGGCGATCTCCATTTCGACCTTCGCGCAGAGCGCCAATGCGTCCAGCCCATCGGCACATTCACCCAGTGCCGCAAGCCGCTGCGCTTCCGAGCCCAGGTCTTCCTCGCGGATATTCAGCACGAGGAGCGCCGGTTTCTGCGACAGGAACCGGTAGCCTCTAAGCCTTTTCTCGTCTTCCGGATCAAATTCGAGGTTCCGGATGACACCGCCGCCTTCGATTTCCTCCTTGCAGCGTTCGAGCAGTTGCCATTCGCGGACCAGATCCGGCCGCTTCGTGGACCGCGCCTCCTTGGAAAGGCGTGACAGCCGGCGCTCGATAATCTCCAGATCGGCGATGGCGAGTTCCAGCTCCACTGTCTCGAAATCGTCCGAAGGCGTTATAGGCGCGTCGGCCAGGTCCGGAAACCCCCGGAGCACGTGGACCAGCAGATCCATGTTGCGCAGGTCGCCCAGTCCCCCGGCGTCCTGCTGCTCCTCCTGGCGCCCTGCGCCGGTCGTAATACCGCCGATGTCCAGGTATTCCACAGTGGCGAAAGTGGTCTTGCGTGGATTGAACAGGCCGGAAAGGCGGTCGACTCTCTGGTCCGGAACCCTGATCGTCCCCCGGTTGACCTTGTTCAGCCCCGCGTAACCGCCGGTTTCCGCATTTGCCCTCACCAAGGCGTTGAACAACGTGGTCTTCCCGGAACCGGGCAGGCCGACGAGGCCGATCTGCAATTCGGTGTCCTCCCCTCAAACACAGAATGTACGGATCATGGCCTTGTACGTGTCGATCGCCAGATCGAACTGGTCCAGGTCCATCCACTCGTCCACCGTGTGGGCCTGGCTGATATCCCCCGGGCCCAGCAGGATCAGCTCCATCTTCCTGCCGAAGACCAGACCATCGGTGCCGTAGGGTACCGTGTGGGCCTGCTCCGTACCGGTAATGCGAAGGGCCGTCCGGACCAGGTCCGAATCCGGGTCGGTGCTGAAGGGGTCCCCGATCTTCTGGATCTTCAGTTCCACGCCGCAGCGTTCGGCCGCCTGCCGCGTGCGGTCAAGGAGGGCTTCCTGGTCCTGTCCGGGCATCGGCCGGTAGTAGACCGTGCATACGCTGCTGGGCGCCGTCATGTTCAGGGCGATCCCGCCGTCGTTTATCCCGATGTTCCAGTCGGAGAAAGGCGGATCGAATTCGTCGTTCAGGTGGACGGGGTCCCTGCGCAACTCGTCGTGGATGGCCTTCATCTCCGAGAGGAAGGGGATCATGGCGAGGTGGGCGTTGACGCCTTTGCCGGTGCTGCTGTGGGCCGCCCGGCCTTTCGTCTCCGCCCGCATGAAAACGGCGCCCTTGTGCGCCCGCACCACCTGCATGAGTGTGGGTTCGCAGATGATGCCGTAACGCAGGCCGCTGTCCGCCAGGAGTTCGGAACGGTCGCTGACTTCCGCCGCGCCCCAGCACCCGACTTCTTCGTCGGCGGTGAACACGAGGTAGATCGGCGCGGAAAGTTCCGACGCCTCGAAGGCCCCACCCGCCGCCAGCATGGTGGCCAGGGCCCCTTTCATGTCGCAGCTGCCCCGGCCGTAAATCCGATTGTCCCGGATCTCCGCTGTGAACGGGTCCGTCTCCCAGCCGTCCACCGGGACGGTGTCGGAATGGCCCAGCAGCGCCAGTCCGCCCCTACCCTCTCCCTTGCGGCCGACGAGATTGACCTTCTCCACGCCGTTGGCGTCCTGGTAGGTGATGCGCTCAACCGCGAAGCCCAGCCGGTCGAGCTGGTCCTGCAGGTAATCGGATACGGGCGCGTTGCTGTTGGCGCTGATCGAATTGAATGCGATCAGCTCCCTGGTGACCTGGACGGGATCGAACATCGTTTCAACCTGCTTTCTTTTTAGAAGGATGCCGGAGGTCGGACTCGAACCGACACGACCTTGCGGTCAAGGGATTTTGAGTCCCTCGCGTCTACCAATTCCACCACTCCGGCACAATCGAAGATAGCCCGCCGGAACCATGCATGTTCGACGGGCTATCTATCTTATTTCCAACGGGGACGACGGGACTCGAACCCGCAACTTCTGCCGTGACAGGGCAGTGCTCTAACCAGATTGAACTACGCCCCCGATATGTTGCATGGGCGATACTGGATTCGAACCAGTGACCTCATGCTTGTAAGGCATGCGCTCTGAACCAACTGAGCTAATCGCCCGTACGCGTCCACACTACGTTTGACGCGATTCCCGGTCGTTGGCCGAACCCTGTCTTGCGGACTTGCCTCTCCAAATCAGCACCAGAGGTATGCCCACGCAATAACCGGAAACCATCAACAGCGGCGCCAGTGTGATCGATTCGTACGCCAACGCGACAAAACCCAGTAGTATAGCGCCGAGTGCCGCACCGAGGAGACGGTAATGGGACCCCCGAAAGGGTGGAACATGTGTCTGGGTTCCGGTAGCGCGACGCCGTCCTGACGACCGGGGCGAACCGGGCTCCGACCGCGTTCTTTTCGCCATTTCTCCCCCACCTCCACAGGCGTCCAATATATGAATTCCGGCTGCCCGCGTCAAGTCAATTTTAAGGCGCGATCCGCCCCTATTCCTTGACCACCCAGAGCTTCACGTTGGCCTCTACACGGGCGTGCAGCGCTATGGGAATCGTGTATATCCCCAGCGCCTTGATGGGCTCGTCGAGGTGGATCTTGCGCCGGTCGATATCGTAGCCTTTTTCCTTCAGCAGGTCGGCGATATGCTGCTGGGTGACGGAACCGAACATGCGGTCTTCTTCCCCGACCTGCACGACGGCGGTCAGGGAGACTTCCTCGAGCATCCCGGCGAGTTCGGAGGCCTGCTCTACCGTCTTGGCTTCCAGGGCCAGTTGCTGTTTCAGTTTGCCCTGAAGCATTTTCAGGTTACCGGGCGTCGCCGGAACGGCCTTTTTCGTCAGCATCAGGTAGTTTCTGCCGTACCCGTTGGAAACGTCGACGATCTCACCGATGTTTCCCAGGTCCCGCACAGATTCGGTCAATATGAGCTTCACGTCCGACTCCTCGGCTACTTGTAGGTTTCTTCGATGAAAGGCAGCAGGCCGATATGACGCGCCCGTTTGATGGCCTTTGCCAGGCGCCGCTGGCACAACGCGCTGGCGCCGGAAATGCGGCTGGGCACGATCTTGCCCCGCTCGGTAACGAAACGCCGGAGCTGCTTCGGGTCCTTGTAATCGATGTTCTTGATACGGCCCGGTATGCGCTTCTGCTTTCTTGTCCTGGTCATCCTCGTCCTGGATTGGTTCATGCTTCCGCTCCTGTGTCCTTTTCGGCCTGTTCCGCCTTTTCGTATACATGGGCCGGATGCTTCCTGACCCGCTTCGTCATGTGGCGGAGTACGCGATCGTTCAACTTGAACGACCGGTCCAGCGCGTCGACCACGGTCGGTTCGCCATCGAATCGGATCAGCGTGTAGAATCCATGGTGGGCGTCGTTGATCTCGTAGCTGAGCTTCCTGCTTCCCCAGCGTTCCGTGTCGACGACCTCTCCCTGATTCGACGTGATGAGCCCCTCGATGGCGGAGATCTCCTCCTCGAGCGGCGCTTCTTCGAGTTTGGAATCGATAACCACTACTGTTTCATAGGACCGCACGTGCATTCCTCCTGGTTGTATGCGGGTTCGCTTTCCGGATTGCCCCTTCAGTCCGTGAACGACGGGCCGTTGTACCTGCTCGCGGCCTCGCCGCAGCCGTCGCTTACGAACAGCGCCAGCTGGTCGCAGGCCCGGTCGAGGACGATGGGCAGATCGGTTGCTTCCTCTTCGGTAAACGCCTCCAGCACGTAGTCGACCAGCGTATCCGCGTCCCGGGGGAGGTCGACTCCGATACGCTGGCGGGCGAATCCTTCCGTTCCCAGCGCGTCGATGATGGATTCCAGTCCCCGGTGGCCGCCATCACTGCCCTTCGCCCTGATACGCAGCGTACCGAAGGGCAGGTTGACGTCGTCGCAGACGACCACGATGCGATCGACGTCGAGTTCATAATGTGCTGCCGCCTCCCGCACCGCGTAACCGCTGCGGTTCATGAAGGTCACCGGCTTCACCAGCGCCACGGGCAGACCGGCGATCGTTGCGACGGCGCCATGAAAACGGTCACTTACCGGGGCAAGCTCGAGATCGAGCCGCCGCAGCCAGGTGTCGATCACGTCGAAACCGGCGTTGTGGCGCGTGCCCGCGTAGCGAACGCCCGGGTTGCCGAGACCGATGAAGGCGTGCATGGACGAACCTTCAGGCCGCAAGGGTCCGGAATCGGCATGCTGACACATAACCGGGCTGCCTTAGTCTTCGTTCTCTTCTTCTTCCTCGCCCTCGCCGTCTTCCTGGGCCCGGCCGATGATTTCCGGCTCTTCCAGCTCTTCCACTGCTTCTTCTTCCTCAGGCTCCTCGGCCATCGGCGTGAGGACAGACACCACGGCGACCTCTCCATCGGTCACGATTTCGACGTTGTCGAAGGAAAGATCACTGATATGGATCGTTTCGCCCATGCTCAGATTGCTGATGTCCACTTCCAGGTGCTCGGGGATTTCGGACGCGACGCAACTGATTTCGATCACCCGCAGGGACTGGTCCAGCACCCCGCCGTCTCTCGTCACGCCGACGGGCTCGCCGATCATCACGAGCGATACCTCCGTGGTGATCTGGTCGCTCATCCTGATCTGCTGGAAATCGGCGTGCAGCAACTGGTTCCTCAGGTAGTCCCGCTGCAGGTCTCGCAACAGGGCCTTCTTGTCGTCCATGCCTTCGATTTCCAGGTTGATGACGACGCTTTCGCCCCTGGTCTTCCTCAGGAACCCTTCGAACTCGCGGTAGTCGAGCGTCAACGGCGTCGGGGGCTCTCCGCTACCGTAGACCACGGCGGGCAGGCTGCCGTCCCGCCGAAGCGTTTTGGCGACCTGCTTTCCGGTGTCCGTCCGTTGACGGGCTTTTAAAGAAACCTGGTTCATTTCCTTCTCCTGTGCGATACCCGGTGTTCTATTGCGTGTTCAAATTCGATCCACTGCGATCAGCGCCGGTTTCCGCTCCGTTCCCGCGGATCGGCCATGATGGCCTGTCCATGATGGCCTGTCTCAGGTCTGGTCCGACGATTCAAAGAGCGAACTGACGGATTTCTCCTCGTGTATGCGCTTGATCGCCTCGCCGAAGAGGGAGGCCACGGAAAGCTGCTCCAGCTTGCCGTTCTGCTTGTCCTCGCTCAGGCGTATCGTGTCCGAGACGATCAGGCAGTCCAGTACGGAATCCTCCACCTTCTGCACGGCGTTCCCGGAGAGCAGCGCGTGCGTGCAGGCCGCGTAAATCGTCTCGGCGCCGTTCTGCTTCAAGGCCGCGGCCGCGCCGGTCAGGCTTCCCCCGGTGTCGATCATGTCGTCGCGGATGATCACGTTCTTTCCTTCCACTTCGCCGATCACGTTGACGACCTCTGAGACGTTCGGCCTCGGTCTCCGCTTGTCCACGAGGGCCAGGGGACAGTTCAGCCGCCGGCCGTAGGACCGGGCCATGGCCATGCCTCCCGCGTCCGGGGAAGCGATCACCAGGTCCTCCGACGTCCCCAGTTCCCTGAGCCGCCGCGTAAATACGGGCGCGGAATACAGATGATCCAGGGGGATGTCGAAGAATCCCTGGATCTGCGGCGCGTGCAGGTCCATCGTCAGTACGCGGTCCGCCCCGGCCGCGGCGATCAGATTCGCGACGACCTTGGCCGAGATGGGCACCCGGGGTCCCGCCTTGCGGTCCTGGCGGGCATAGCCGTAATAGGGGATCACCGCGGTGGCCCTGCGCGCCGAAGCCCGTTTGGCCGCGTCCAGCAGCAACAGCAGCTCGAGGAGGTTCTCCGCCGGGGAATTGGTCGACTGGACCACGAACACGTCGGTCCCGCGGATATCCTCGTTGATATGTATCCTGATCTCTTCGTCGCTGAATCGCGAAACGGCCGCGTTCCCGAGAGATACGCCGAGATATTCGCAGATGTCTTGCGCGAGCGGCGCGTTTGAATTTCCACTCAGAATCTTCAAACCGACCGCCATGCGCCGTCCTCCCTCCCGCAACTCGATTAAACCCCGGCTTCCCACCGGGATTTCGAGGAGACCGCGAAGAACCGCCAGGACGGTTCGACCCGTCCCCGCAGATCGCATGCCATCCGTTCCGCCGCCGCCCGACCGGACGCCAGTCCGAAGACCGTCGGACCGCTGCCGGACATCAGAATACCTTCCAGGCCGGCGTCCGCCAGCAGGCCCCTTGCCCTGTCGATCTCAGGGAAGGCCGCCCGGACCGCCGGTTCCAGGTCGTTATGCAGGCAGGACGCCAGTCTGTCCACATCCCCGGCCTGCATGACAGAAGAAACTAAATTAATACAGGAGCTGTCTTTTGTCAATTCCAATTTCGATTGGCTATAGGCCCATCCGCTGCTGACTTCGAAGGGTGGACAGACCAGTACGTAATGGCGGGATCCGGCCGCGTCCAGCCACTTGACTTTCTCTCCCCGCCCGGATGCCACCGCCGCGCCGCCGTAGAGACAGAACGGCACATCGGATCCCAGTTCCGCGGCGAGGTCCATCAACTCTTCTTCCCGCAGTCCCAGTGACCAGAGGGCGTTGAGCCCGTGCAGCGTCATGGCCGCGTTGCCGCTCCCGCCGGCGAGTCCGGCCGCCACCGGGACGCGCTTCTCGATGTGGACGCGCACGCCCCGGCCGGCGAGTCCGTACCGGTCCCGCACGAGATCGGCCGCCTTGTGCGCCAGGTTGCGCCCGTCCGCCGGCACGGCCGGGTCGGAGCACGTGACGGTCGTCCCGCTTTCCTGTCCGGAAACCGCCACGTCATCGGCCAGGTCCACGGTCTCCATCAGCGTGACGATCTCGTGGTAGCCGTCGGGCCGCTTGCCGAGCAAGTGGATGCCCAGGTTGATCTTGGCAAAGGAACGAAGGATCATTCGCCGTTCGCTACGCGGGCCGTGGTCTGCGTGATGATGATATGGACGATGATCATGTGCATGTTTTCCGCCATGCCGTAGTCGTCCACGGGGACGTGGACCGAATGATCGGCCAGGTCCTTCAGCTTCCCGCCGGAGAATCCCGTCATCGCGGCCGGAACCATCCCGGCCGAGCGGGCGTATTCCATGGCGCGGACCACGTTGGGGCTGTTCCCCGACGCGCTGATGCCGATGACCACGTCCCCGGGTCCGCCGAGATTGCGCAACTGCTGTTCGAAGACCAGGTCGTAGTCGAAGTCGTTGGCCCACGCCGTGACGTAGGGCAGGTTGTCCGTCAGGCTGTTGACCCGGAACCGGGGCCGATCCTCTGTGCCGCGCAGCGTGCCCTTGCCCAGGTCCACGGCGAGATGGGAAGCCGTCGCCGCGCTGCCGCCGTTCCCGATGACGAAGATGCCCTTGCCGTTCTTCCGGGCCTCCATCAGGAGGTCGATCAGGGCCTGCACTTCACGGGGTTCGATCCGGCCGCAGACCTCCCGCGTCCAGTCGAGGTATTCGCGGATCATCAGACCTCCCGCCTCCGGTCGAGGTATTCGCGGATCATTCGATGCCTACCTCCGCATGTTGAAGATCACCCTGGTGCCGTCCCGTTCCAGGTTGAAGGGCAGTTCCCTGTAATCGGAAAGCGCTTCGCGGACCAGGGGCTGGGACGGTAGCGGACAGAACAGGAGCAGGAAGCCGCCGCCGCCCGCGCCGCATACCTTGCCGCCCGTGGCGCCGGCGTCCCTGGCCTTCCGGTACATGGAGTCGATCTCGGCGTTGCTCACCAGGCCGGACATCCTGTACTTCCACGTCCAGCCCCGGTCCAGCAATTCGCCCATGCGGTCGACGCACCCTGAGGCGAGGGCTTCCCGCGTGCTTTCCGCCACGGACCTGATCTCTTTCAGGAGGGCGAACTTGGTGGTCATATTCGCCTTCTGCTCGCGCAGTACGGTTTCCGCCTTACGCGTCTTGTTGGTGAAGAACAGCATCAGGCTGTCGCTCAGCCGTTCCGTATGGCCGTTTGCAAGGCCCAGACGTTCCACCTCCACGCCGCCGGGCGTGAAAGTGAACCCGCGCAGGCCGCCGTAGGCCGCGATGTACTGGTCCTGTTTCCCGATGGGCTGGCCGCACCGCTCGATCTCGATCTTGCAGGCGTCCCGCGCCAGTTTCTCCGTTGGCTGCGGATTGCCGCAGTAGGTATACAGGGCGTTCAGCAGGCCCACCGTAATGCTGCTTGAAGACCCCAGGCCCGATCCTTCGGAGGGGATGTCCGTCAGCGTCGTGATTTCCACGCCCCGGGTCACGCCGGTGAGACGCAGGGCCTCCCGGATCAGATCGTGTTCGATCTCGTCGGGATGATCGACGGCCTCCCGCTTCGAATAGTTGATGTAGATCCGGTCGTCGAACCGTTCGTTGATGATGACGAAGATGTACTTGTCGATGGCCGCGCTGACGACCAGGCCGTCTTCCCGCGTGTAGAAATCGGCGAAATCCGTGAGCCCGCCGGCGAAACTGATGCGCAGGGGCGTCTGGGTAATGATCATGGGCTCATGCCGATCGTTCCGTCGCCGCCGGCCCGTTGCGCCAGGTAGCCGTCCAGGGCGTCTTCCCAGGGGGGCATCTTCGCCGCGAGGCCCAGGGACCGGAACCGGCCGTTGTCCAGCACCGTGTACAGGGGCCGTACGGCCGGCGCGCCGTAGGCTTCGGTGGACGTGGGTTTCACCGCCGCGTCGATCCCCGTCTTCCGGTAGATGGTCCGGGCGAACTCGAAGTAGGAGCACGCGCCGCCGCTGGTCACATGGTACGTGCCGTATGCATCGGTTGTAACGAGTTCCGCCAGCGCCCGGGCCAGGTCCGCCGTCGCCGTGGGCGCCATCACCTGGTCGCTTACCACGACCACCTCCCGTCTTTCCATGCCCGCACGGATCATGGCCTCGATGAAGTTGTATCCTTTTCCACCTCCGCCGGAAAGGCCGAACAGGCCGGTGGTCCGGATGATGAAATGGCGGTCCCAGGTCGACCGAACCAGGTGTTCCCCGGACAGCTTGGCCGTGCCGTACACGTTCAGGGGCAGAGGCAGGTCATCTTCCGCATAGGGCCGGTCCGCCTCGCCGCCGAAGACGAAATTCGTGCTGATATGCACCAGTTTCGCCTCGTACATGCGGCAGGCCGCGGCCAGGTGCCAGGGTCCGAAGGCGTTGACGGCGAATGTCCGGTCGGGATGCGACTCGCATTCGTCGACCCGGTGATACGCGGCGGTATTGATCACCGCGTCGGGCCGGTGGTCTTTCAACAGGCCGTATACCCGGTGCTTTTCGGTGACGTCGAGTTCATCCCGGGTACAGGGAACGAGCTCGTGTCCCGGCAGCGAACGCCGCAGGTCCGTGCCCAGTTGCCCGCGAGCGCCGGTTATGAGAATGCGCATGAATCCGTGCCGATCATTTAGCCCGAGTCGTCGTAGACGCGTGCGGGACGCGTGCGGCCGGGGTCCCGCGACCTGGGCCTGAGTCGTCGTCGACGCATGCGGCCGGGGTCCCGCGACCTGGGCGTCCGGCCTCTTCAAGTTGCCAGCCGGTCAGGTGCTTCGCAGGTGGTTCCCGACCACACCGGGCGCCTGCGCCACGGCTTCATCGATCCGGGACGCGTCCTTCCCCCCGGCCTGCGCCATGTGGGCTTTCCCGCCGCCGCCGCCGCCGATGAATGCGGCCACGTCCCGCGCCAGCCTGCCCGCGTGGAGTCCGTGCCCGGAGATTGCGGCATCGGTGGCCACGACTATGCAGACCGGCCGTTCATCGAAGCTTGCGAAGAGTACGCCCACCGCGGCGCCGGAGAGCCGTTCGCGCACCATGTCTCCCATGGCGCGCAGGGTATCGATGTCCGGACAGGCCACGCGGCCCGCGGCCACGGAGACGCCGCCTGCGTCCACGGCGGCGCCGACCAGGTCGTCGATCCAGTTTCGCGCGGAATCCGCACTCATATCGCGGACGTGCCGTTCGAGTTCACGGACCCGCGCGTTCAGGTCTCCCGCCCGCTTCGCCAGGTCGTCGGGCTCGCACCTGAGGGTCTCCGCGGTCTCGGCGATGAGGTCTTCGTCCCGCTTGACGGCTTCGTACGCGGCGGTACCGGTCAGGGCCTCGATGCGCCGTTCGCCGGCGGCGATGCCCGATTCCCGGACCAGCCGGAACATACCGATCCCGCCCGTCGCGCCCAGGTGGGTGCCCCCGCAAAGCTCCATGCTCACGTCCCCGATGCGAACCACGCGCACCCGGTCGTCGTATTTTTCCGTGAAGAGCGCCATGGCGCCCCGGCTCCTGGCGTCTTCGAGGTCGGTTTCGAACCACTCGACGCCGATGTTCCGCAATACGAGCTCGTTGACTCTGCGCTCGATGGCGTCCAGCTCGTCCCGGGTGACGGCGCCGAAATGGGCGAAGTCGAAACGAAGCCGGCCCGGGTCGACCACGGATCCCCGCTGTTCCACGTGCGCGCCCAGAGTTTCCCGTAGCACGGCGTGGAGAAGGTGGGTCGCCGTGTGGTTCCGCATGATGGACTGTCTGCGGGCCTCGTCGACGTGCGCGGCCACAGCCGTCCCGGGTTCGAGCCCCGAGGCGCCGTCCGGATCGCACTGGTGAATGACGATATCGCCCTCGCGCGTGGCGTCCAGCACGGCGATCCGGTCGCCCGACTCCGTCTCCAGCCAGCCGGTGTCGCCTACCTGTCCGCCCGATTCCCCGTAGAAGGGCGTTTCAGCGAGGACGACGTCCCCATCTGCACAGGCGACAACAGCGGTTCGGTCTGATGAAAGCGTTTCGTAGCCGACGAAACGGGTCGGTTCGGAGGCCTTACCCGGCGATGCACCCGCCGCCCGGCCGGCAACTCCGGTCGCCCTAGCATCGACCGCCTTCCCGCCGACTCTGGACCGCGTCCGCTGCGCCTCCATCTCTGTCTCGAATCCGGCGAGGTCCACGGTCAGGCCCCGTTCGCCGGCCATAAGTTGCGTCAGGTCCAGGGGAAAGCCGTACGTATCGTATAACTTGAAGGCCTCTTCGCCCCGAATCTTGCGCCGCCCTTCCGTCTCGGCCCTTTCCACCATGCCCTCAAAGAGTTCAAGCCCGTTGTCGAGCGTGCGGCCGAAGGCTTCCTCCTCGGACCGGACCACGGTCTGCACTTTCTCACTTGCGACCGGGAGTTCAGGGTAGGCTCCGCCCATCTGATCCGTAAGCGTCGACACAAGCCGGTGGAGGAAGGGATCGGTCAGTCCGAGCGTGCGGCCATATCGCGCCGCGCGGCGAAGGATCCGGCGCAGGACGTAGCCGCGCCCTTCATTGGAGGGCAGGGCGCCGTCGGCAATGGCGAAAGCAAGGGCCCGGACGTGATCGGCGAGCACGCGGTAGGCCACGGCCGTATCTCCCTCAGCGTAAGGATGTTCCGACAGTTCGCCGATGTGATTCATCAGCGGCTGGAACACGTCGGTCTCGTAGTTCGAATCCACGCCCTGCAGGATGCTGAGCACGCGTTCGAATCCCATCCCGGTATCCACGTGGCGGGCGGGCAGGGTGGTCAGCGCGCCGTCGGTTCCCCGGTCGTACTGGATAAAGACCAGGTTCCAGATCTCCACGTATCGCACGCAGTCCCCGTTGACTTCGCAGACATGGCCCGGGTCGTCTCCCCGATCGCACCGTTCCGGTCCCAGGTCGTAGTGGATTTCCGAGTTGGGACCGCAGGGACCGGTCTCGCCCATCTCCCAGAAGTTGTCCTTTTCGTCGAAACGGAGTATGCGGCCGGCCGGAACGCCGGTGTGCCGCTGCCAGAGCAGTTCGGCTTCGTCGTCTTCCCGGAACACGGATGCCCAGAGCCGGTCGGCGGGCAGTTTCCACACTTCGGTCAGCAATTCCCAGGCCCAGACAATGGCTTCTTCCTTGTAGTAGTCGCCGAAGGACCAGTTGCCCAGCATTTCGAAGAAGGTCTGGTGGATGGGCGATCTGCCCACGTCCTCCAGGTCGTTGTGCTTACCCCCGGCCCGCATGCACTTCTGGTAATCCACCGCGCGCACGTAGTCCCGGGTGCTCCGTCCCAGGAAAACGTCCTTGAACTGGTTCATCCCCGCGTTCGTAAAAAGCAGCGTGGGATCGTCCCAGGGCACCACGCTGGCGCTCGGCACGACGGTATGGTCGCGGTCGGCAAAAAAGCCCGTAAACGATCTGCGCAGTTCGGCTCCGGTCAATTTCCGGACTCCGCCATCTCGTCCAGCACGCGATGGACGACGTGATAAATGACATCCTGCCTGAACCCCCGCCGTCCCAGGAAGGCGACCATGCGCCGGTGTGCCGCGGCGCGGTCGAGGCGGGCGTATCGATAGGTCTGCCGGCGAAGCGCCTCGCAGGCCCTGTCCGTTTCCCCTTCGCCGGATGCACTTTCCTCGAGGGCGGTTTCGACGATTCCGGCGTCGATCCCCTTCTGCCTCAACTCCCGGCGCAGCAGGGACAGGCCGACCGGACGGCTTCGGAGGCGTTCGTCGATCCACTGGCGGGCGAAGCGTCCATCGTCGATCAATCCCACGTTCTCGAGCCGGTCCAGCACCACCGCGATGACGTCTTCCGGCCGGCCCCGGGACCTGAGTCTCGCCGCCAGTTCGTGCCGGGTGCGCATGCGATGGTCGATGAGCCGGTGGGCTTCCATCATGGCCCGGGCTACGCCGTCGGCCAGTTCCACATCCCGCAGTCGTTCTGCGTCCATCGCCTGGCCGCCGGCCAGATTGAAGCGGACATAGGTCTCTTCCGTAATCGTCAGGACGCGCCCGTCGTCAATCGTGACCTTGCGTTCCCGACGCTTTCCGCTTCCCGGTTTGCTGATATCCGTAATGGTCGGCATGGTCAATCCAGTTCGACGTGATCGATGACCGTGTAGACCGGTCCGTCCGGTTTCAGGTCGCTCTTCACCACCGCCACGCGCATCACCGGGAACGGTTCGGTCTCGAACTCCGTGCTCCGGACCAGTTCCGTCAGCTTTGCCAGGCCCCGGGGCGACCGTACCCGGCCGATGGTCAGGTGGGGCGAAAAGGGCCGTTCCTCGCGGACGAAGCCGCGGGCGTGCAATTCGGTTTCGATGCGGTGCTGCATGGCGGTCAGTTCGTCCCTGCCCTCACCGACAGAAACCCAGAAGACGCGGGGCCGGTTCAGGTCCGGGAAAGCGCCTACGCGTCCGAGGGCCAGGGCGAAGGGGCATATGGGATCCAGGGCTTCGCACAGTCCGTCCCGTATCGTTGCCGGCTGGTGCGTCTCGACATTGCCAAGAAACTTCAGCGTGATGTGGATATTACCCGGCTCGACCCACTTGACATCGGTTCCTGTACCCTTTAGTCGATTTTCCAGCTCCGCGATCCGGTCTTTTATGGTGTCCGGTACTTCCACGGCAATGAACGTGCGCATCGATAGCCTTTCTACGGCGCCAGCGGGTCTTCAAGTTCCCGGCGGCGCGTTCAGTTCCCCCCGGCGGCGCGGGTGAGCACGAGCCGGAGCAGGTTCAGGGCGGCCAGGGCGGCCCGCGTCTTGTTCACGTGACGGTCCGGACCCAGCATGAGTTTCCGCGTCACGACGCCATCCGACGCGGCCAGACCCAGGTAGACCAGGCCGACGGGCTTTTCCGGCGTCCCGCCGCCGGGCCCCGCGACACCGGTCGTGGACAGGCCGTAGTCGGCGCCGCTGGTTTGCCGCACGCCCTGGGCCATGGCGGCCGCCGTTTCCGCGCTGACCGCACCGTGCCGGTCTATTGTCCCGACCGGCACCTCCAGGCGCGCCATTTTCGCGGCATTGCTATAAGATACGACCCCCTCCAACAGGTAATCGGAACTGCCCGGGACGTCGGTCATGCGGGAAGCCACGAGACCGCCGGTGCAGGATTCGGCGATCGCCACCGTCGCACCCGCTTCCCGGAGCAGGCGTCCCACCACTTCTTCGAGGGTATCGTCGTCCATGCCGTATATATGCTCGCCGGCCCGTGCGACCATCCTGGATTCGACGGCCTCGATGCGCCGCCGGGCTTCTGCCTCGCTGCCTCCCTCGGCCGTGAGACGCAGGTTGACGCCGGTTTCCTGGGGCAGGGAGGCTATCTTGACGTCCTCCGCCTCCGCGATGACATCGCCGATGATCTGGGAAAGACTCGATTCGCCGATCCCCGTCGTGCGGATCCACCGGTGCAGGATGACCCTGCCCGCGCCCCGCTCCTTCAGCCGGGGGAGGACCTGCTCGTTCAGCATCTTCTTCATCTCGCGGGGCACGCCCGGCATGACGAAAACGGCCGCTTCGTGGTGGCGCACCAGGAAACCGGGCGCCGTGCCGACGGGGTTGTCCAGGACCTCGGCGTCCCTGGGCATATAGGCCTGGATACGGTTCGATTCCGGCATGTCCATGCCACGCTGGGTGAACATGGCTTCCACCGTGTCCAGGATATCGGGATGAAAGACCAGGTCCTGGCCGATCGCCTCCGCGATGACCGTCTTGGTCACGTCGTCGTGGGTCGGTCCGAGTCCGCCCGTGACGAGCACCACGTCCGCCTGCCGGCACACGACGTCGAGGGCCTGGCCGATGCGGGGACCCTCGTCTCCCACGGTCATGGAACATATCGGTTCGATGCCGGCTTCCGTCATGCGCTGGCCGATATAGGCGGCGTTGGTATCGACCACGGAACCGTATAGCAGCTCGTCGCCGATCGTGATGATCGCGGCGGATTTCATAACATGAGCCATCCGGTGAGCAACAGCAGGAGACAGGTGTAGACCGCGGCAACGGCGTCGTCCATCATGACCCCCAGGCCGCCGGGAAGACGCTGCATCGGGTCGCAGGGGAAGGGCTTCCATATGTCCAGGACGCGAAAGAGGACGAAGCCGGCAACGACTGTCATGACGTCGAAACGCATACCGGCAAAGACAACAAGGAAGACGATCAGGACCCCGGTGATCTCGTCGATCACGATCTCGGGCCCATCGTGTCCGAACAGCGGTTCGGCCCTGCCCGATACCCAGACGCCGACGAGGAACAGGACCGCCGTAACCAGCAAGTAGTAGGGAAGGGACAGGCCAAGGGGACCGGAAAACACCCAGACCAGTCCGAGTCCCAGCAAGCTGCCGGCCGTGCCGGGCGCGCGGGGCGTGTAACCGGCGTAACATCCGGTCGACAACAGGATGATCAGGGCGCGCATGCCTACCTCAGCAGACTGGTGATGATCGACCGGTTCTTGACGACGTAGTCCAGGCCGGAACTGACCGTGAGTGTCATGGAGACGAAGACCATGCCGTTGAGGATCCACCAGGCGACGTCGTCGAACTCGCCGTTCCACTGGCCGAAGGCGATCATGGTCGTCTGGACGTTGATGTAGAGCAGGATAATCACGATGACCACCATCTGCGAAGCGGTCTTCCACTTGGCGACCTGGGTCGGCAGGATCAGGAGCCCCCGGTACGCCGCGATGCATCGCAGGCCGGTCACGATGAAGTCCCGGCCGATGATGACCAGGACCATCCAGGTGTAGATGTAGCCGAGGGACGCGAAGCAGATCAGGGCGGTGGAGGTGAGTATCTTGTCCGCCAGGGGGTCCATGAACTTTCCGAAACTGGTGATCACGCCGGTCTTGCGGGCCAGGTAACCGTCGTACAGATCGGTCAGCGAAGCGATCATGAAGATCACCAGGGCGATATACCGTGTATACAATGTATCTACCAGGAAGAAGACCATGAAGATAGGACTCAGTATGATGCGGAATATGGTCAGTTTGTTTGGCAGATTCATGGCGGCAAGGGGATCGGTAGATCGGTCCGGCGATTGTATTACCGATTCTAGTTACAATTCCTCCGAGTTACAACTCCGTTCGGCCTTCGAGGGCGCGGGCAAGGGTCACTTCGTCGGCGTATTCCAGGTCGCCGCCCATGGGAAGACCCCGGGCGAGTCGGGTAACCCGCACGCCAAGGGGCTTGATCAGCCGGCTCAGGTAGAGCGCGGTGGCTTCTCCTTCGATATTGGGATTGGTCGCGATGATGACCTCTTGCACCGAATCGTTCATACGCTGCACGAGTTCCCGGGCGCGTATGTCGTCCGGGGTGATGTTGTCGAGGGGCGAAAGCGCGCCGTGGAGCACGTGGTACAGGCCCCGGTACTCTCCCGTGCTTTCGAGCGTGATCACGTCCCGGGGTTCTTCCACCACGCAGATGGTCTCCGGCCTGCGACGGGCATCGTGACAGATCTCGCAGGTTTCGGACTCGGTGATGTTCCAGCACACGTTGCAGTGCCGGACCTTCTCCTTTACCGCCCGGATGGCGTCGGAAAGCGAAAAGGCGCGTTCGGCCGGCCCCTTCAGAATATGGAAGGCCAGCCGCTGCGCCGTAACCCTGCCGATATTGGGCAGGCGGCTCAATTCGTCCACCAGGATGGCCAGGGCCTCGGAACTGTACCTGCGCACCATGCAACCTGTTCCTTGAAAAACCGGCAGTCAGCCGGACCGGGATCCGCGAATCTCCGCTGGATGGGACGTTACAGGCCGGGGATGTTGAGTCCGCCGGTGAGCTGCCCCATCTCCTGGGTCATCATATCCTGTGCCTTCTGCTGACCCTGGTTTACCGCAGCCAGTACGAGATCTTCGAGCATCTCCACGTCCTCGGGATCCACCACGGCCGGGTCGATCCTGAGCTCCACGACGTTCAGCTTGCCGTCGACCACCGCGGTGACCATGCCGCCGCCGGCCGTGCCTTCGACCCGCCGCTCGGCGATTTCTTCCTGAAGCTGCATCATCTTCTTCTGCATCTTCTGCATCTGCTTCATCATGCCTGACATGCCCTTGGCCATAACCCTGTCCTTTCCTGTCTGCACCAGGCCGTCGCGACCCGGTTTCAGCCCTTCACTATCTGCCCGTCGAAAGCGTCCACGATTTTCATGACCGCCGGATCTTTCGCGGCGCCTGAACGGGCGCCCGTCTCCTTAGCGGCCGATGTGGCGGTCGTGCCCGCCGTGCCGGCCGCGCCGCTCGGCGGGATTCCCTGTTCATCCCCGGCCGGGTTTTCATTGGGGATGGTGCGCTCGTCCGGTCCGGTACTGTCCCCGATTTCACAGGCGATCCGAACCGGAAATCCCAGCGCGTCGGCGCAGATCCTCTGTATCAGCACCGCGTTATCACGCTTTTCCGCCTGTTGCTTGTGAAAGACCCGGCTGGCCCCGAACCTGAGGGTAACCCTGGCGGGGGCGCCCGACCCGGCATCGTCGGCCGGCGTGCAAGCCGAGACCTCCGCTTCCGCCATGAAACTGCCCAGGGCGCTCCGCTGCGCCGTGATCTCTTTTACGATAGAAGGCCAACGGTTGCGGACCTCCCGAACGTCAAGCTTAGGGGCAGCCGCCGTGGCCGTTACGGGATCCGTAGCCGTTGCGGGCCGAGTGGCCGTTGCGGGCCGAGTGGCCGTTGCGGACTCCGTGGCTGTTGCGGATTCCGTGGCCGTTGCGGGCCCAGCGGGGACCACGGGGTCCTGAGGCTCGGGCGCTTTGTCGACCGGTGCGGGCGACGCGTCCCGCGAAGGACCCTGATCCCCGGAGGACGACATGGCCGGCGCCGTGGCTGGTGGCGCATCGACCTGGGTTGATTCCCGCGCGCCGGCAGTTGGTTTCGCTTCTTCGGAGGCCGCTGTATCGGAAGCGGCGCCGTCCCCTTCTCCCGATCCAACGCGGCGGGCCATTTCGGACAAACGGGCCATGACGTCCGTCAACTGCACCGATTTGGCCATGCGTATCATGCGGACGACGCCCGTCTCGAGTTGCACCCGGGGAAGTGCGCTTTGCTTGACGGCCTCTTCCATCTGCGTGGCCAGTTGGGACAGCCTGAGCAGGTCTTCCGTCTCGAATCGCTCCGACTGCGCCCTGTAGCGGTCGAATTCCAGCGCAGCTGCGCCGAGCAACGCGTCCGCTTCGGGCGCCGCCTTGACGACGAGCAGGTTGCGCAGGTGTTCCAGCACGCCCAGGATGATCTCTTCGAGGTCGTGGCCCTGCCGGAAGATCCGGTCGACCAGGTCAAGCCCCCGGGGGACGTCCTGATCCGCCACGATGTCGAGCAGTTCGAAGTAGACATCCTGGTCCACGATGCCCAGGACCTCCGCCGCTTCACCGGCGGTCAGCCCGGTGCCGCCGAAGGCGACGACCTGGTCCAGCAGGCTTTCGGCGTCCCGCATGCTGCCGTCCACCCGGCGCGCGATGAGGGCGAGGGCCTCGCGCTGTACGTCGTACCCGCTCTGCTCGCTGATCATGGCCAGGTGATCCACGATGGTGGGTCCCGATATGCGCCGGAAGTCGAATCGCTGGCACCGGGAAAGCACGGTGGGGATCACCTTCCGGGGATCCGTCGTCGCGAAGATGAAGTACACGTGGGGAGGCGGCTCTTCAAGCGTCTTCAACAGGGCGTTGAAGGCCTCCTTAGTCAGCATGTGCACTTCGTCGATGATGTAGATCTTGTGCTTGCCCTGGCTGGGCGTGTACTTGACGCTCTCGAGCAGATGCGTCCGGACCTGTTCGACCCGGTTGTTGGAGGCGCCGTCGATCTCCAGCACGTCGACGCTGCGTCCTTCCGAGATTTCCCGGCAAATCGAGCAGGCGTTACAGGGCGTTACAGTGGGACCGTCGACGCAGTTCAGGGCCTTGGCCAGGATGCGGGCCGTGGTCGTCTTGCCCACGCCGCGGGGACCGGCGAACAAGTAGGCATGGGCGGTCTGGCCGGCCTGAATGGCGTTTTTAAGCGTCGTGGTGACGTGTTCCTGGCCGATTACGCCGTCGAATTCCTGGGGACGCCATTTTCGGGCCGTGACTTCGTAGGCCAATGCCCAAACCTCCATGCCTGGGTTACGTGGGACGAGAGGCAGGCGGAACGGAGCGGAACTGTTTAAGCGGTCGTGCACCCACCCTCGAATCTCCTCGCATCGGGGCATCCGTGCCGCCGGCTCCGGCCAGGCGCTCCCGCGGCACACGATTCAGGCGCTTACCGCTGCTACCTTCCGGTCCTGACGGGGTTGGGCGTTGTCACGTTGCGCAGGACCTGACCTTCAATACCGAATGCATCGCATACCGGCGAAGCAAGGACGATCCTCGGGATGGGAATTCGATCCCGCTGTAGCGGGTTGCGGGTTACAGGGCACCGCTAACTCCCCATCTAGCACGACCGTAATCGAACCAAGCTGTATAACGGGATGGCCAGGAACGCCGATGTATAGCGGCCCCGGCCACCCGAGTGGAGCAGAGCGGAATCGAACCGCCGACCTCCAGATTGCGATTCTGGCGCTCTCCCAACTGAGCTACTGCCCCAAAACTTTCGTGGAACGAGGGCCTGGCGGGGCGAAAGGTCCGGGCGGGACCATGCGCGTCCATACGGGCCGCCACCCCTTCGTTCCGGGTCCGGGTTTCCCCGGGGATTAACGGAGAGGGTGGGATTCGAACCCACGGTC
Source organism: Candidatus Latescibacterota bacterium (assembly GCA_022823465.1). Taxonomy (GTDB): domain Bacteria; phylum JAAXHH01; class JAAXHH01; order JAAXHH01; family JAAXHH01; genus JAAXHH01. Next base: position 21,294 of record JAJEHX010000023.1, on the reverse strand, counting down.
CACATGGTGAACACACGCTCTCCAGGCGTGCCGATTCAACCGCTCTCGCACCTCTCCCAGGTGTTCATGCCCTCCGTAGTCCAGGTCCGATTCCTGCCTTGCCCGGAATACAAATCCTCCTGATGTTACCAACTATGCCTGGCAGCACTCCCGCTATAACACCAGAGACGAATCCCCACACAGAGCCGCGCCGAAACATCCTCTGCTCTACGTGGTTTCACCCAAAGCAAATCGCTTTGTCCAACCGTAGAGTCAGATGGGCAAATTTAACAAAAATGACGGGTAGAAACAACAGTAATTTCACCTTTACTGACCCGTTTGTCGGAATCGACTGGAATCGCGTCGCCTTCGAATGGTCCGGTAGTACACGTGTGTTTGAGCTCCAGAGATTATATTCACCTCAGTTATTGCGTGATGCCATTTTAGCGAGAACCAACTCCAAACAGGGTCGAAAAACTGCATCCGGTTGGAGGTATTACGAAATGACAGATTCAGGAAATCAAGAAGCAGTCAGGAAAGCCTATTCCGGATGGGACACATGGATTCGTACTTGATATGCGCCACTCCGCGCACAGGCAGTACCTTGCTGTGCGGATTGATGGCGTCCACGAGAGTCGCGGGGCAACCTGAGTCGTACTTCCGCCAACCCGACGAGCAACTGTGGGCTGCCCGATGGGACATCGGCCGCTCGTCCGATGGGGTCTTTGAGTTTTCCGAATTCGTTCGAGTTGCCCTTGCCGCGGGCAGGACCGAAAACGGAGTGTTTGCCGCCAGGATTATGTGGGGAACTATGGACTATCTGGTCGACAGGTTGGCTACCGTCTTTCCTACTCTCGCTGGTGGCGATTTAGACCTGTTGAACCAAGCGTTCGGCCATACAGACTTTATCTATCTGCATCGCGACGATGTGCTGGCGCAGGCTGTGTCGTGGCACCGAGCCGAGCAAACCAATGTCTGGCACCAGACCGATCAGGAGGAGTCGAAACAGGCGGAACAAGAACCACGATTCGACTTCGATCAAATCTGCAAGTTTGTGCAGATGATTGAAGAGCACAATTCGGCCTGGCGGGCGTGGTTTGATTCCGTTGGGATTCAGCCGTACATGGTGCGTTATGAAGACCTTGACGCCGACCCGGTCGGTGTAGCCTGTGAAATCCTTGAATTCCTCGGCCTCAAGCTACCGCCCGGACGCCCGATCAAGACTCGTCAAAGGCGTCTGGCTGACGAACTCAACACGCAATGGATCAACCGCTACCGGGCAGAATTGACAAAACGATTGGTTGTGTCCTCGGGGTCTGGAAAGGACAAGTTCGTATAACGCGGAAGCTGTAATTACGGTCAGTTTCTACTGCGAATGGCCCGAATACCCGCCTTACTCAAAATGTAAATTCCTCCCACGGTTCCTACAACGCCTGTAGGAACTCCTGCCATTACACCTGTTACAAATCCCTTCGCCAGAGCTACACCGGTTCTATCTTCCGAGAGGAACTTCTGAACCAGAAACACACCAAATCCGGTGAACACAAAGGCGAGTAGACTAACAAGAAGGGTCGCAAGCCCGAATGTTACGATATTTGCTCCCCACAGTGCATTATCTACTACGACCAGCAGCGCTCCACTGTATCCATGCAGGTCCCTATTGTGTTTTTTTATTTCTTCAACAGAATCCGACATGTTTGCAACACTATACCTTTGTTGGAGGGAAGGTGCCGAATCCACGATAGAACGACTTATCAAGTTATACTTGAATCAGGGAACAACAAAGCATCGTCCAGATTCCCTTAATCAAGTGTTTTTACATCGTAAACGACGATTATCCTTTCACTTGCTTCGATTGAGATCTGCACTTAGTATGAACACATACAAAACAACACCAAAAGAGAACCTTCGTTGGCCTATCGCGGAGTCAGAAAGGACGCTTGTTCAGAAATGACTAACGGAAACAACAGTAGATTTACCTTTATAGACTTGTTCGCCGGCATAGGCGGAATTCGCATCGCCTTCGAAAGGATCGGTGGTAAATGTGTGTTTACCTCCGAATGGAATGAACAGTGTCAAATGATGTACAAAGCCAATTTCGGAGAGAAACCTCATGGAGATATAACCCAAATAGACGCATCTAAGGTGCCGAATCACGACATATTAACCGGAGGCTTCCCGTGCCAGGCATTCAGTATTATCGGGAACCGGCATGGATTTACGGACACCAGAGGCACCTTGTTTTTTGACATAGAAAGGATCTTGAAAGCGAAAAGACCCAAGGCGTTTTTGTTGGAAAACGTAAAGCAGTTAACCACGCATGACAAGGGGAGAACCCTCAAGGTCATATTGGACCATTTGGTAGCATTGGGGTATTTCGTACACTATAAAGTACTAAATGGTCTTGATTTCGGTGTTCCGCAGAAGAGAGAACGCATAATACTAGTTGGGTTCAACAGGGATTTCCCATTTGAGTTTCCAACAAAAGGTTCGGATTCGAAATCGTTATCTGATGTACTTGAACCTGAAGCCCAGATAGACAAACGACACTTTTTGACTGAATACTTCCGTTCTAAACTCGAACGTAAACTAAAAGAGCAAAACAAAAGAGTCACGCATCGTCCGGTCGTATTACACGAAAACAAGAGTGGAAACATCGGCATTCATCCGTTCACTTGTGCTCTGAGAGCGGAGGGGTCTTATAACTACGTGACCGTGAATGGCGAACGTAGATTCACGCCTCGAGAAATGTTAAGGCTCCAAGGGTTCCCGGACTCTTTCAAAATCGTGGTCCCGGTCGCGCAGGTAAGGAAACAAGCGGGGAACAGCGTTGTCATTCCCAAGATTGAAGCTGTGGCTAAATCCATGATACAGGCAATGGAGGAAGGTCCTGTAAGAAGACTTTCCCAGAGCCAATTGTTTGACCGAAACGAGCAGTCGGATAGGATTCACGCCCATTAGTTATTCACTATAACGATTACCTGGGTCGATTTATTCGAAGAGTCTTTTCCGTAAAAGTGGGTTTGCGATTGGATTTGATGCGTTTGCGAGACTTTTCGCTATGGATACAGTTTCAAAGAAGAAACGCAGCGAAATCATGTCTCGAATTAAAAGTAAAGACAGTAAAATCGAGGTGGCATTTCGTAAAGAACTTTGGCAGCGGGGATATAGATACCTTAAAAACTCATCCAAGTATTATGGTAAGCCGGACATCGTTCTACCAAAACACAAGACGGTGATTTTCATCGATTCATGTTTTTGGCATGGGTGCAAAAAACACTGTCGCATACCTTCCACCAGAACTGAATACTGGACTCTTAAAATCGAACGCAATAGAAAAAGGGACAAAAAGGTAAATACCTATTACAAGAACATCCAATGGAATGCAATTCGTATCTGGGAACACGATTTAAAACGCAAGGATTTTACGTTTGATTTCGACATGATCGGTAGACACAGGACAAACCTCAGATCAAGACTATCCGTATTCTACGATGTGATTCTGTCCGTCGTAAATCTCGTAGGACGACATGTTAAGCAAATTTGATGAGAATTCAGGAATGGCCGATTGCCGATACACTATAGGTATTATCTGGTGAAACAAATCCGTGAGTTTACAGACGAAAGGCTGAGAGGGTATTGTGTATATTGCGAACAAGGAGTTTCGGACCCTACCAACGATCACGTGCCGTCAAAGAGTCTGTTGAAGAAGCCATACCCACCTGACCTACCGACTATTAAGGCATGTCGAGGTTGTAATGAGCAATTCGCTTTAGACGAAGAGTACTTCGCAGCGTTTTTGTCCGCGGTAATATCGGGATCTACGAAGCCGGATGATCAAGTTCTTCCAAGTGCGGCAAATTCATTTAAGACTAACGAAGGTCTAAGAGATAGAATCGACCAATCTAGATACATACAGACATGCTTAGATTTGGGCATCGAAGAACGAATGGTCTGGGCTCCGGAATTTGAAAGGATACAACGAGTTATAATAAAGAATGCACGAGGGCATGGCTATTACGAACTGGGTGATATTAACGAGGTGGTTGGTTGTCCAGTTTCTGCTTGGGCTACTATGCAAGAAAACTTTGATCAAGAACAAGTAGACCGTTTCTTCAGAATGGAGTCTGGATTGGTTGGCTGGCCCGAAGTTGGCAGTAGAGCCATGATCCGCGCAATCGAAGGACACGATTTGCAAAATGGATGGATTGTAGTTCAAGAAGGTGTGTATCGTTACAAGGTCGATCAGGGAACGCGGGTAAGGTCCATTCTTCTAGAACATTTGATTACTGAGGTAGTATGGGACGAAGATCAGAGTGATTGGTCGGGAACAGTCTAAAACACAATAGTATTGTTCCATTGTTTTGAATTTTAGGATTGCAAGCTCAACTTACTAAAATGGCAAATATAAGAACACGATCTGGATACACGGTTTCTGAACCGTATCCCATGAACGGCTTTCCACCTTCTGTAATCGAAGAGTTGGGCAAACGGTTGGTGTACAGGCGAGTTGTGGGGCAATCGGACGTAGACGGCAACGAATTCAGTCGGATCTTTGCCGAAGCGGTCGATGGTACCGCACTAAATGCTCCATTAGGAATCGCTGATGTGACGTGGAACGCTTGCTGCTGGTCCGTAAAAACTGTAAAGAACTCTAGGCCGCACGCGCTTACCACGGTGAGCAGGGGCCCCGAAAGACAAAGAACGTTACGGCTGATTATTGGAAGGAATAGTCCTACATACTCAGCAGGTGTAGACAACCCTACAGCTGATATTCAATCCACTGGAAACATAGTTCTCGAAATACAAAACAACCGGATTTCCGAATCACGTGGACGTTACTCTGACGTTCGGCTCATGGTGTTTGTTCGAAACATGGAAACAAGAGAGTTTACCATGTTCGAAAGACCTATAGTTCCCTTTGCGGTTAACAGCTATACGTGGCGTCAAAACGCAAGGGGCAATCTCGAGGGATTTGAGGGAGAGACCCACCGGTTTACCTGGCAACCGCACGGTAGTCAGTTGACATTAATCGAGCCGATTCCTGCGAGTGCCACCAGATTCAGGATTAAAGGACTACCGGAAGAGTTGCAAATGGAAAACGTATTGAATGCTGTCGGATTTGAGCCGTCATGGATTGAGGTTGTTTAGTGGAGTCTAATCCTTGACGCCGTTAGATTGAACGAACGCAAGTATCTTGCCTACGACATCATCGAAAAGGTATCAACGGTAGGTTAGATCGAGACCCGAGCAAAGTATGGATAATATTGGTAAAACCCTTCATACTGCTTCAGTTTCTCGATATTTGCTTCGTTTGTATCGTCAATCCGATATCCCAATACCTGCGAAATGTAACGCCCTGTTTTTGCATTAGTTGGTAAATACCTCTCAAGAAGCATTCTTTCCTTAATGCTTAGAATAGGAACGTCTATTCTGCGAGGACTATCCCAACTCGGATTCAGAAAACAGTCGTTTTTGAACCAATCTAGGACCTGTGAAGATTGGCTCTTGTTGCAGACTATGCCCGTGACGCTCAGCATTTTACTTTGGTCGTTGTAATGCGACGAATCCAAAATTTGGAATATCTCCTCTCTCGCCGCTGGAAGGGCTTGTTGTGATGCGATCTGTAGCATTTCCAGAAGCAATTTAATAAATGGTAAGGGTCTCGATATGGATGTCTCATTACACGAAGCAGGTAAGACTTGATTGTAATCTCGCTGGAAACGCTCCCAATCTAAGCCATTGTATTCTGCTGGAATGGTAATTTTTACTATGCTGTTTTCCGATATTCTTTCCAGAACGCTCATGAATACATCGAAATGAGCATATCTCAAATTGGTGTAATCAAGCCAGAACACCTCTCCGCCTGTGCTTGAGAAATCCGATATAAAACTCGTGAAATCCTCTTGTCTTAACTCGAGTTTTTTTGAAAATCGATGAAACTGTTGTCTTTTGAATGTCTCCGTGTTTTTTTCAATTGAAACGATCTTGATCTCTGGACATTGATCATGGATGAGCTTGCAGTCCTCCAGAAACGGCCCCCCAAACCCATAGTAAGTGTAGTCAGATAGTTTAACTTGCTTTCCAAGTATATTGACGAGTTCTACGAGTAGAAACCTGTCTATCGCTTTATTTACTCTAAGGTGGTACGGAGGGTGTTTCATTGCTGAGCCTCTCTCAGCATCTGATCGAAACTCTTTTCTCCGACTTGAGAAGCCGTAACTTCCTCCTCGCCAAATAGGTATCGTTGAACAGTTTGGATTTCTTCTAATTTCTTTAAAAACGAAATCCGTTTTCTTGATGTTGGTTCAGGTTTGGGCATAGGGAGCTTAGGCTTGAATTGCTCTCCTCTCAGTCCAGAATGAACTGGATTCATCGTAAGTCTTTCAGCCAACACTTTTGTTTGGTCTAACGGTTGCGGGGTACCTGAATCTATGAACTTTTTGGATTCATCCCCTCGCCCCTTCCATTTATTTGTAAAGTTTGTAAACATCGCCATTCCCTCTCTCATTTTGTTCTTAACCTGTAGATAGAGATATGAAGATGCGTCAACCCCGCGTTTAGTGGTCGTGGTAGGAAGTTTTGATGCGTCGTTACTTTGGAATTCTACAATACCGGAAATTGCGATAAACTGAGTATGATATCGCGGCACTCCAGCCTCACCCCATCCAGTTAGTTCCGAACGATCACAATACAAAACTGCGCGATCATTGCAGACCACAGTCCACCCTGCGTCCATGGATGAGTACCTTTTTTCTTCCTGCTCGTCGTTGATTTCTTCTTGAGTGGGTATAGGTCTTGTAAACCCGACAGTTAAGTATACCTTAACGTCGTCGACTTCAGTTTTGTAAATAAACGGTCTGATTACAGGTTTGTTTCCATTGTTTGTTTCGACGAAGATCAACTTTGTGGGTCTAGGTTCAACTGCATTACCATTTACAGTTACTTTAAACCCTTTAGCGATGATAAACGCATAGTGTGTCTCGATTTTCCTTACTAACTCACGTGTGAAATTCTCGATATCGGAGGTAAAATGTTTAGCGATATTCTCGTTTAATTTATCTACGACAATAGTCGTCCCATCTTCGCTCCTGTCGCGGCGTGCTGCTGCATGTACTGGTATTGACCAGTTAGCTTGATCCGCAATCCATTCTGGAGATATTTCTACTTCATACTGATCCTGATCATGCTGAGTTGATATAAGACACTGTCTTCCTATCTTAAAAATCGCCCTTTTCATCCCAATTCCATAAACTCCAACTGTTGGCAAATCATTATCTCTTTCCTGACTATCTTTACCCATTCGAAAAGCGTAGTCATGAAAGCTCCAAGGAATACCCCCGCAGTTATCCGATATTAAAAACGAGTCTTTATCAAATCGAATCTCAGCCTCAAAACCCTCATACGGAGTTTCTCCGATACTCTCGCCCCTGAGACGTAGTATCCCATCGACACAGTTATCTAGCAGATCTAAGATCGCATCGTCCAATTCGATGTCTCTGGTAAGCATATCGACAAAAAAGGACTTCACGGGCGTCGCATCAACTGTCGTGTACTTTAAATTGTCCATTAGATCCCCCTCAATCGAGTGCCCTTCTGATAACTCGCAATATATGTTCGGCAAGAATAGGGCTGACGCTATTACCAATTTGCCTGAAACTATGCCATTTCGTGGGGTGAAACTGAAACCAATCTGGATATCCCTGAAGTCTTGCAGCTTCTCGTGGCGTTATTACTCGATTTTCGGAAGGATGTAACGGACGAACTGCTTGGTAGCTACCCATTTCCTTTGTAGTGCCAGCTCTAAGTGTTGGGCAAAAACCGTTGTTATCTAGACGATAGCTTTTTGAAACAGGGTCACACCTGCCTGGTTCGATTTTGGAATACCTTTGCAACACTAACTCAGTATGGCGAGTACCGAGACATCCTGACACCTCACTATGTTTCATGAACCGTCTAATTGCGTCCCCATCTCCAACTCCATTGGGTATATGACTGTAAAGCTTCGAACCAAAATTCCCTGTTATTACTTTTTTAATCTTTCTCCATCCATCCTCTTCTCGAATCCAATACGGATCTATTGTTTTGGGCAATCCTTTCAATGCATCCTTTACACGCACCGTTTTTATATTTTCGGGTATAAAGTCTGTAGGCTGAATCCGATTTAACTCATCCTGCAAGTATCCAAAAAAAAACACCCTTTCACGGGTTGTGGGAACACCGTATTTGCTAGCCACAAGTCTAATTGGTGAGAAGACCTCATACTTTCCTTCCACCCTAGATAGTGCTTCTCTGACGATATGTGAGTTTTTTTTGCTTAATAATCCTAGAACATTCTCCGCCAAAAAAAACTTCGGGACTATTTCACTTACGATGTCAAAAAAACGAATGAATAAATGATTGCGCGGATCGCAAACGTTTCGACGTCCAATGAGGCTGAACCCTTGACAAGGTGGTCCCCCAATTACACCATCCACTTCGCGATGTTGGAGTTCGAAATTACTTAATAGTTCCACTCCCGACAGAGTATTAATATCTTTCTCCCAAAGCGTTGAATTTGGAAGATTTTTACGATGGACTGAAACCGTTTGGGGATCAATTTCAACCGATACGGATACATCGAATCCGGCTCGGCTAGCACCCAAACCAAATCCACCAGCACCGCAAAAAAGATCGATTACTTGCATTTTGACTTATACGTGTGATCGAAAGGTCATATCGTCCTTGGATTTCCTAATCTTCACACTAGGCAAGGAGGACCAGGTACTATACTACAGAAGGAGTGCAAACCACCAGTATTACGTAATTTAGCGACTCTATCAACTGCCCACAAGAGTTTACAGCGCAGACATCGTTCTGACTGTCGACATTCCTCACATATGTTATCAGGATAGACACGATATTACCAGAATGGCGTGTCAGTTTGAAATGAGTCTATGTTGACCTCCTCGATCAGAAGGAAGCTTTACTCTGTGTATCGGTCAAGGGTACAAGTACAATGACGTCAATTGTGTCGTGTAAGACATTTATTAATGAGGTTTCTGCGTTTGCAAATGGGGAAATGAATCTGGAGCGTCCGTACGTGGGGGGTAAACTACGAGGTAAAACACAAACCCTTAGGTGGCTGGTAGAGGAAACCCAGTGCGCTGAAACTATACTAAGTGTGATGAGAGTTAGAGTTCGACATTTATTTTTATATCCAGTTCTTCACACACCTTCTCAAGATATCTTTTCTTCTGCCGATTGCTTATCCCCACAACTATGCAGTACGTTCTGGCCGACTTGACTGTTTTACGAGTACCAAACCAAGTCCGCCCTTTAACAGTGATGCGGGATTTACAGCCCTTTATTCTCAATCCTTCAACTTTATCCAACCTATGTGTTCCAAAGCTTTTATGAACGTATTTTTGGCATAAAATAGACGAAAAGAGCAGTCATCCTCAGGGAAGGTCACCCTAAAACTACTTATTGGCATCACTTTTCCCTTTCCCTGCCTTCGCCATCTGAAAACACTTCTCGAACTTTACCGAAGGTTACAGTGAAACTGTCCCTTTTCCGTCCAAGATTTGCTCAAGGGTATGCTATTGAGATGTTTCTTCATAAAAGGTGGCGGAGAGGGTGGGATTCGAACCCACGGTGCCCGGAGGCACAACGGTTTTCGAGACCGTCCGATTCAACCACTCTCGCACCTCTCCGTTATCCGTGGTCAGCTGACCGGCTCGCCCGCCCCCCTTTTCGTTCTGAAGAAGTCCTTCAGCAGTTCGGAGCAGGTCTCCGACAGAACACCTCCAGTTACCTCCACCTGGTGATTCAGCCGGTTGTCCCGCACGATATCGCGAAGGGAGCCACAGGCCCCGGTCTTGGGATCGGCCGCACCGTACACCAGGTTCTGAAGGCGGGCCAGCACGATCGCTCCCGCGCACATCGCGCAGGGTTCCAGCGTAACGTAGAGCGCGGCTCCGGCCAGCCGTTCGTATCCCAGGGCGGCACTCGCCTCTCGGATCGCCAGCATTTCGGCATGGGCCGTAGGGTCGCGCAATCGCTCCACGCGGTTCTGACCCCGCCCGATCACCACGCCGTCGTGTACGATCACGGCTCCGACAGGCACATCGCCAGCGGCCCCGGCCGACCTGGCTTCTTCAAGCGCCAGCCGAAGCCATCCTTCGTGTTCTCCGTCATTGCTTCTCATGCTGCCGCGTCCCGCGAAAAATACGCCCGGAGGGAGTCGAACCCCCAACCTCCTGATCCGTAGTCAGGTGCTCTATCCAATTGAGCTACAGGCGCTCAGGGCCAGCAAACCAGAGCACCGAAAATTATGGTTCGGGACCGTAAAAGTCAAGTTGATTTTGACGTCGGACACGATGTACGGAACGTCGAAAATGGGGAGGTCAGGCGTTTTTGAGAGCGCGCCGTTCGAGATAGATTCCACGCCGTTCGACGTACCCTTCCGCGGTCCGGTGAATACGCTCGATCTGCTCGTCCGTGACGGAACGTACCACGCGTCCGGGAACGCCCACCACAAGGGATCCCGACGGCACTTCCATGTTCTCCAGCACCAGCGCGCCGGCACCGATGATGCTGTGCTCGCCTATGCGCGCGCCGCTGAGGATCACGGCGCCCATGGAGATCAGCACGTGGTCTTCCACTACCGCGCCGTGTACGATGGCGCGGTGTCCCACGGTCACGCCCTTCCCCAGCACGGTGGGCAGTCCGGTGTCGATATGGATGACGCTGCCGTCCTGCACGTTGGTTCCCTCGCCGATGGTTACGGGCTCGTCGTCCGCCCGGATCACCACCTGGTACCAGACGCTCGCGTCCTTGCCGATGCCGACCGCCCCGATCATGTCCGCGCTTTCCGCCACGAAGGCGGAGGGATGGATACGGGGAGTATGGTGGACATACCTGTTGGAGGTCATGGGGAACTCGTTTTCAGGCCGCGGCTTCGTAATCCACCCGTGTTCTGTGGACCACGGCGGCAAACCGGTCCGCCGGGAGACCGGTTACTTCAACGCGCTACCCCGCCGCATCCTGTCCCCGGCGCACCCGGGGAATGACGTAGGGTCCCCGCGGGACGACGGCGATGGTGGCACCGGCACCGTGGCGGTCCAGGGCGCGTGCGATGCCCGTCTCGACGGACGGGACCGGCTCGACGAGACAGTCCCGCACGTCGTCGTCGCTCAATCCATCGGTGTAAAGATATACCCGGCCCTTCTTCAACGCCTTGACCAGTTCCTCGATCTCCCACTGGTCGATGGTGAATACGCCCGGCTGCTGGATCCACTCGATAAAAGCGTCGATATCCGTCGTCTTCCGCAACAGTCCTTCGAACTCCGCGCTGCCGATCCCGTCGGCGCATCCGGCGGCGATGACGATGGATCCGCCTTCCCGGAGGATGTCCAGCACGCCGACCATGCCCTTTACGGCTTGGTAGAAGGTGGTATCCAGTGGATAGCCGGCCGAGGAGGTGACGACGATGTCTACCGGTTCCTCCACGGAGGCCACGACCATGCCGTCCACGTGGCCGACACCGTGCCGGTGCGCCTGATCGAGTTCGCCGGCGAACACCCCCGTTACGCGGCGGTCCTCGTCCATGGCGACGTTGAGGATGAAATCGACGCCGGCGCGGCGGGCGATCTCGAGGGCTGCTTCGTGGAGGGGATTGCCGTCCAGCACGCCCGTCGTGGCGCGGGGGTGCTCGAGGATCTTCGGACCATGCAGGTGCTCGATCGTCTCCACGCCCACCAGCCCGGGCGCGACCAGCTTGCGTCCGCCCGAATACCCGGCCATGAAATGGGCTTCGATCAACCCGGTCAGTACCTTGAGGTCGCTCTCCACGTACCTGCGGTCCACGTGGATCGGGATCCCGGTACTCGTGGCACCCAGGAAGGCCTGTTCCGCGCCGATACGCGCCTGGTGATTCACGACAGGATAGCGGTCCACCACGGCGTCGGTCAGGGTCTCCCGGAGCTGATCCTCATTCATGGGCGTGTGCAGCCCGGTGGCGACCAGGAGGGTTATGTCCTCCGGCCCGATTCCGCTTCGCTCCAGGCATTCCAGGAGGGGCGGGAGGATGATGTCGTGGGGCACGGGCCGGGTGATGTCGGAGACGACCACGCAGGCGTTCCGGCGTCCTCGGGCGATGGCTTCGAGCGGCGGGCCCGCCACGGGCCGGCGCAGCGCCTCCCTGGTCTCGGCCACGGAGTCATCCAGCGGCGGCGTATCCCGCATGTTGAGGACCGCCACGAGATGCTCGTCCGGCACAATCACTTCGAGCCCGGTTTTATGATAGTCGAGTGTAATGTTCACGACGACTTCCTAAGAGTCTTCTTGTTCGATTGCGAGTCCCGGTCCCGGGGCGGGTTCGAGAATGCCCGCGGCGCCGGCCTCTATCATGGCCCTGGCCAGTTCGCGGGGTGATTCGTGAAGCGCGACGATGGCGCCGCTGCTGCCCGCGAGCTTGGCGCCGGACGCGCCAGCCTCTCGTGCGAGTTCAATGAAACGGTCGTCCTCCGGATTGGATCCGCCGAGTTCCCGCGTCAGCGCCTGGTTTTCGTTCATCAGTGCTCCCAGCCTGTCTAACCGGTTTTCGAGGATCGCTTTCTTGCCTTCCCGTGCCAGGGAGGCGATGGTCCTGTACGCTTCGACCACTTCGGATTCACCGGCCAGCCACCTTTCCCTCAAGGGGGTATGCACGCCGCCGGAAACACGCTGGCCTCCCGTGATGACCACGACGACCGGCAGGGCCGCAGCCGCCGGCATCGGCTCCATGGTGGCGAGAGGATCGGTGCCGTATTCCAGGTGAAACTCCTTCCCCCTGAAATCCATGTAATGCAACCCGCCGAAAGTGCACATGTAGGCGTCCTGGTATCCGCAGAAAGTCAGGTTCCGGTACTCGATCCTGCGGACGAGTTCCGCCAGGTGGTAGGGACCGTGGCGGATGCCGCGGAAGGCGAGCAGGCCGGCGACCATGGACACGAGCAGCGCGGTCGATCCCGAAAGGCCTGCCCGGAAGGGGATATCGGTCGACCAGGATACCTGGGCGCGCAGATCCGTCGATTCGGTTCCGGCCAGCGCGACCCGGGCGATATCGAAAATATCTTTCCTCGTGGCCAGGTCGTCCGGCGTCGAAACGACCCGCTGTTCGGCCCCGGCGTCCAGGACCAGGCGGTCCGCCGGCCGGATCACGACCCTCGCCCTTTCCTTAGTCGAACAAGAGATCACGCTGCCGCCGTACATGTCGGTCGGATTGCCTACTATGCCGACGCGGCCGGGCGCGGATGCGGTCACGGTCCCGTTCAATTGGACTCCCATTGGCGTGAGCCGAGTGGCACGAGTTGTTCCTGGCGGTATGCGCACCGAATTGTACGCGGTATGCGTGCGCCGATCATGAACTGTTCAACCGCCTTTGCAGGAGGTCCCGAAAGGCCGTTCCGTCCGTCTCGTCTTCCAGGGCGTAATCCGCAAAGGCTTCCCAGTAGGTCAGGGGCGTGCCGATGTCGTAGCGCCTGCTACCGGCCCCGAGGGGAACGCTCCATACCGTCCCGCCCTGCCGGAGCAGGTTGCGGATGGCGTCGGCAAGCCACAGTTCGCCGTTCCGGCCCTGCGGCGTCGCCTCCAGCACCGGGAAGATGCCGGGACCGCATATGTACCGGGCCGACACGGCGTAGCGGCTGGGCGCACTTTCCAGGGACGGCTTCTCCACGATATCATCGACCGGGAAGGCCGATCCGGATTCGTATCTGGGTCGTACGATACCGTATCGAGACACCTTCTCTTCGGGTACGTATTCCACCGCGATAGTGCAGGCGGCGTCCTCCTTCAAGTGGGTCTCCATCATGCGCCGCAGCACGCGGCCTTCCGTCGACGACCGGATGACGGCATCGCCCCACGCTACGACGAAGGGGTCCGATCCCGCGAAGGACGCGCCCAACCGCACGGCGTCTCCGTTGCCGGCCGGGACGTCCTGTCGGACGAACGAATAGTCGAGCGCGGGCGGTCCGGTCTGATCCGAAGGATCCCGACCGCGTCGTTCCCGGTGCGGGCCGGTATAGTTCGGCTCGTCTGGACCGCGCGGATCACGGTGCGGTTCGCTCGACTGGCGCCCTCCACGCGGCCCAGCCGTCCGCCCGCCGGGTTCGAAGTACTCCTCGATCGCTTTTTTATGGCCGGACGTCACGAAGAGGATGCGTTCGATCCCCGCGGCCGCCAGTTCATCCACCACGCGATGGATCGCCGGTTTGCGGCCCAGGGGCAGCATTTCCTTGGGAACGGAACGAGTGAGCGGAAGCATCCGCGTGCCCAGGCCCGCGACGGGCACCACGGCCTTGCGGATCATCCCCCACCGTCCTGCCGCGCGGTCCGCACGGTTTCCACATATTGCCTCGCCGTATCGGTAAGCACGTGCCATTCGCCCGCGGCCACGGCGGCCTTGTCGACCAGGTTGCTGCCCACGGCGACGGCGCAGGCGCCCGCCCGGATGAAGTCGCCCGCATTGTCCAGGTCCACCCCACCCGTGGGGATGAGGTCGATCTGGGGAAGCGGGCCCTTCACGTCCTTGAAATAGCGGGGTCCCACAGCCGTTGCGGGAAAAACCTTCACGATATCCGCGCCGCATTCCCATGCCGTCAGGATCTCCGTCGGGGTCAATGCCCCCGGGATCACGACCTTGTCGTATCGTCGGCAGAGGGTGATGACGTCCGGGTTCAGCGTCGGCGTCACGATGTATTCGGCGCCGGCAAGGATCGCGGCGCGGGCCGTCTCGGGGTCCAGCACGGTACCCGCGCCGAGGAGAAGCTCGCCCTCGAGCCGGTCCGCGCATTCGCCAATGACGCCCAGGGCGCCGGGCGTCGTCATGGTGATCTCGACGGCCCCGATGCCGCCCCTGCCGATGGCCTGAGCGACATGGACCAGGTTGTCGGGGCTGTCCGCCCTGAGCACCGCGACCACGCCCCCAGCCTTGATGGATGCGAGATTTTCAACTCTCGTAGACATGGATCCACTCCGTTGTGGCGCTACTCCAACGTGACCTTCACCTTGCGCTCCGGACGCTCGTGCAGATGGCCGTGCCCCGTCAGGGCGACGCCCAGGCGGATCGATGGCTTCCCGCCCACGGGGAAGATGTGATGGAAGGTCAGTGCAGGCACGTAGATGAAGTCTCCCGCCTTCGCGTGGACGGTTTCGTCTCGTCCCTCGATCACCCAGTCGATCTCTCCCTCCAGCACCAGCCACCACTCGTCGTAGTCGTGGCAGTGGTTGTCGTTGATCGTGCCGGATTCCTGCCAGATGAAAGCCGCCGTTACGTGGTCCGCGGCAACGACCGCGCAGGAGGCGGGAGGCGGACCGATCTGTTCCTTGATCTCATCGACGTTGATCCGGTTGAGGGCGGCGTGCATAACTGGGTTCGGTGGGGCCATTGCGGTGCTCCTTGTGATCGGAAATCAGGCAACCCGGTACCTGGCTATGGTTTCTTCATTTACCGTGACGCCCAGTCCGGGTCCGTCGGGGACCGCCACGAAACCGTCGTCATCGATGGTAAACCGCTCGTGGGTCAGTTCGTGCCGAAGCGGCGAATCCGACATGCAGAATTCGAAGACGGACGCGTTGGGCAGGGAAGCCAGGGCATGGAGCGACGCCGCCATGGTGATGCCGCTCTTGTAACTGTGATTGACGACCTTGCGGCCATGGCTATGGGCAGTCCGCCCCGCCGCCGCCATGGTCGAAATCCCGCAGCGGCCCGGGTCGGGTTGAATCCAGTCCAGCCCGCCCACGGTGACCAGGCGCTCGAAGTCCTCGAGACGGGATTCGGCTTCACCGGTAGCAATGGGGACCGGACTCTCCGCGGTCAGCGCGGCGTACCCTTCGATGTCATCGGGGTGCAGCGGTTCCTCGATCCAGAAGGGCCGGTATTCGGCGAACTGCCGGGAGCGCGTCAGCGCGGTCTCCCAGTCCCACACCTGCCCCGCGTCGATGAGCACGTCCACGTCGTCACCTGTTCCCCGGCGGGCCTCCCGCACCAGTGCGACGTCCTGCTTCTCGTCCTTGCCCATGGGTCCCCAGCCGAACTTGACCGCCGTGAATCCCTGGTCGGCGAACTTCCGGCCGATGGTCCGGGTCGCCGCGGGCGTGTCGCCGAACAGGACGGAAGCATAGGCCCGGAACCTGAGCCGGTGCGCACCGCCCAGGAGCTGGTAGACGGGCTGCCCGCTCGCCTTTCCGGCAATGTCCCAGAGCGCCAGGTTGACACCCGCCATGGCGTGCCGCCCTACTCCGATCCGGCCGTAGTAATTGGCCGCGTCCATCATCCGGTCCGTGCACGCGTCGATATCCAGGGGATCGGCACCGGCCAGCGCGTTGGCCAGGCCGTTGCAGATCTGGTGGGACAGGGGCGCGTCGATGACGGCCTTAACCACGGTGGGACACGAATCGACCTCGCCCCAGCCCGTGATGCCTTCGTCCGTTTCGATTTTGACCAGGCAGGTATCCTGCGTGCCGTCGCAGGCCCCTGTTATCTCCGGCAGCCGCAAAACCAGCGCAGAAACCTCGACGATCCGCACGCTCGCGTCCTCCTTTGTCCGTCAATCCGGCACCGTGGAATCACGTCGCTAATTTGTGAAACGACGTGGGGGGTGTCAAGGGGAGATACCCCCGGATCGGGGCAAAACACGGCCCCCTGAAAACCCCGCTCCGGCATCGGATTTTCCGTAGTTGAATTCGCGTTACGGTGCGGCCCGGCCCCGGCAAATAAATCTTGACACCCCGGCGCGCCTGCTTGCACTATTGAGGCTGAACCGCCGGTATTCCCGCTCGTGTCACGAACCGGTGGATTCCCCCGATATCACCGCGGTACATTAGAAAATCTGACCCTATGATCCGATACATCATATACCGCATCTTGGGCCTGGTCGGCGTGCTGTTCCTGGTCACGATCATCACCTTCAGCCTGATGCATGCGGTGCCCGGCGGCCCCTTCGACGAAGAGAAGATGCCTCTGTCCGCCGAGGCCAAGGCCAACATCCTGCGCAAGTACGGTCTGGACCGGCCCCTGTACGAGCAGTACGGACGGTACATGTGGAACGCGTTGCAATTCGACTTCGGCATTCCCTTCCAGAGCCCGGGCGAGACGGTAACGGACCTCATTGCGCGGACCTGGCCCATCAGCATGCAACTGGGCGGCATGGGCCTCGCCGTGGCCTTCTCCTTCGGCATCCTCCTGGGCATCCTGTCCGCCATAAAACAGAATACCTGGATGGATTACGGGACCACGATACTCGCCACCCTGGGGATCACTGTGCCCAGTTTCGCCATTTCCATCCTGTTCATCGTCCTTTTCGCCACCATATGGAGGGTCCTGCCCACGGGCGGATGGGGCGGACCCGAGACCTGGATCATGCCGGTGATCGTCTACGCCCTGGGTCCCATGGCCATCATCGCCCGGTACACCCGTTCGAGCGTGCTCGAGAACCTGCGCATGGATTACGTGCGCACGGCCCGGGCAAAGGGGCTCAAGGAACGGAGCGTCCTGTTCATCCACGTGCTGAAAAACTCCCTGATCCCCCTGCTGACCATCATGGGGCCGATGCTGCCCGGCGTGATGACCGGGTCGCTCTTCGTCGAAGGCATTTTCCGCATCCCGGGACTGGGACAGTTCTTCGTCACCAGCATCTTCGAACGGGACTATCCCATGATCATGGCGCTGACGCTGCTCGTAGCGGTGCTGATCGGTATCGTCTACCTTATTACCGACATTCTCTACGCGCTCGTGGATCCCAGGGTCAGATACGTACGCGGGAGCAAGTAATGGCCAACGAGTCTTCACGTTCGGGACGTACTTTCCTGGACTACCTGGGCATCTCCGCCCGCGGATTCTGCATGGGGGTCGCCGACGTCGTACCCGGCGTTTCCGGGGGCACGATGGCCTTCATCCTCGGCGTTTACGAAGAACTGCTGGACGCCGTGCACGCGGTCAACGTAAGGTTTCTTCGCGCACTGGTTACCTTTCGGTTCAAAGAAGCGCTTGCCGGTTTCCCTTATCCCTTCCTGATCGCCCTCGTCACCGGCATCATGGTGGCGATTTTCAGCCTGGCCCGGTTTTTCGCATGGGCCCTTGCGCACCATCCCGTCCTGGTGTGGGCCTTTTTCTTCGGGCTGGTGTTCGCGTCGATCATCACCGTTCGGGGCAAGGTGTCCGCCTGGACCGCGACGGAAGTGCTCGCGTTGCTGCTGGCGGCATCGGCGGCCTTCGTACTGGTGGGCGCCGTCCCTGTCGAGACGACCTCCGCCGCGTGGTTCGTGTTCCTGAGCGGATCCATCGCCATCTGCGCGATGATCCTGCCCGGCATTTCGGGTTCTTTCATCCTGGTCATTCTGGGGAAGTACGAGTACATGCTCAACGCCGTGGTCCAGCGCGATTTCCTGCCCATTCTGATCTTCGGATTCGGAGGCATCCTGGGGCTCATCTTCTTCGCGCGGGTGCTCAGGTGGCTGTTACGTCGCTACCACGACGTGACCGTGGCGGCCCTCATCGGCCTCATGGCCGGCTCATTGCGGAAGATCTGGCCGTGGAAGGAAACGGTGGAAACGTTCACGAACAGCCAAGGTGTGGTGAAGCCCCTGATAGAGCAAAACGTCCTGCCCGCGGCCGTGTCGGAAGAAGTCCTGCTGGCCATTACCCTGGGCATCGCCGGCTGCGCGATCGTACTGGTCATCGAGCATCTCGCGACGAGGCGCTCCACAGAAAAAACGGAAGACTAGCAAACGAACGGAAAACCAGCACCATGACGGAAATCACCCCAACCACCGGCGGCCTGTGGCGCGACGCCCTTCGCCGCTACATGAAAAACAAGCTGTCCGTCGCCGCGGGGATCATCATCATCGTCATCTCGTTCATGGCCATCTTCGCGCCATGGGTCTCGCCGTCCCATTATTCCGAGGCCAATTTCGACGCGGCGTGGCAGTTTCCGTCCTGGACCCACCCCATGGGCACGGACAGCATCGGCCGGGATTACTTCAGCCGGATCGTGTACGGCGCCCGGATCTCGCTCATCGTGGGATTCGTCGCGCAGATGATCTCCCTGCTGATCGGGGTGCCCCTCGGGGCCATCGCCGGTTTCAAGGGGGGCAAGGCCGACTACATCGTCATGCGCCTGGTGGACGTCATGTCGGTTTTCCCCAGCCTGCTCTTCGCCATACTGATCATGGCCTGGCTGGGAAGCGGACTGAGCAACGTGCTGTTCGCCATCGGCGTGACCGGCTGGGTGGGCGTATGCCGCCTGGTCCGCGCGCAGTTCCTGTCGCTCCGCGCGTCCGATTTCGTCCGGGCCGCCCGGTCCATGGGCGCCTCCAACGTGCACACCATCGTGCGCCACATGCTGCCCAACGCCCTCAGCCCCATCATCGTCGGCCTGGCCATGGGCATTCCCCAGGCCATCTTCGCCGAGGCGGGACTGAGCTTCCTCGGACTGGGCATCAACCCGCCCACGCCGAGCTGGGGACAGATGGTCAGCAGCCACCTGCCCAACGTGATCTACTACTGGCACCTCGCCCTCTTTCCGGTTTTCATGATCGCCCTGGTCATGCTCGGGTTCTCCCTCATTGGCGACGGACTCCGCGATGCCCTCGACCCGAGGATGAACGAGTAGGAGCTCCGCCGCATGGCAGGTGCAACATGCGAAAACAAACCGGCACATCGGTTCTTCGGCCTTGGATCTTCCTCTTCCTCGCCGCGGGTTTAACATGGTCCGCCTACGGCCTGATCGATACCCTCCACTCCGCCAACGGGTCGCGCTACGTCAACTCCATCGGGGTGCCTTTGCCCGTGGATGCCCTGCCCCCGGAACAACAGGTCCTTCGCGTATTCTCCGAATCCCGGCCCTATAACGAGTGGTTCCGAACGGTCTACAAAGGCGCCGCGGGCAAATACATCATCGCCGAACCGCTGACGCGCACAAACCGGGACTTCGTGTTGCGGGGCGGCGCCGCGGAGCGGTGGGAGATGTCCGCTGACGGGCTGGTGTGGACCTTCCACCTGCGGCCTGGGCTGCAATGGAGCGACGGCCGGCCACTGACGGCCCGCGATTACGTCTTTTCCCTGCGCCGGGGCGCCGACCCGGAGAACGCCTACGACTTCGGTTGGTACTACCAGCCGATCCGGAACTGGCAGGCCGTCGTCGCCCGGAAGGCGCCCGTGGACTCCCTCGGCGTATGGGCGTCCGACGACCTTACGCTTCATGTCGCGACCGAGGAACCCACGCCCCACCTGCCCCTGCTGCTGACCTATTCCTGGGTATCGCCCGAGCACGTCGTGCGGAAACACGGAGACACCTGGTCCACCCGTCCCGAGACCAGCGTTTCCTCCGGTCCCTTCGTCATGGTGGAATGGACCAAGGGCGAACGGATGGTCTACGAGGCCAATCCCATGTACCGGGGGGCCGACAAGCCCTACCTGGAAAGGTTGATCTACAAGATGTTCAACCTGACCACGCCGCCTCCGCGGATTCCGGCGTACGAGGCCGACGAGATCGACTTTACCGAGGTGGAGAACCAGGCGGAGCTGGCCCGGTTGCTTTCCGATGACGACTTGAGCGGCCAGGTGCATACCTGGCCCAATTTCTGGACCCATTACCTGTTTTTTGATACCACGAAAGCTCCGTTCAACGACCGGAGAGTGCGCCTGGCCATGAGTCTCGCCATCGACCGGGCCGCGATCTGCCGTTCCGCGCTCAAGGGCTTCGCCATACCCGGCTACGCCATGCTGCCTCCCGGATTCCCGGCCTATTCCGGAAACGCCTACGAGGAAAGCCAGCGATACGATCCGGTGCGTGCCAGGCAACTCCTGGCGGAGGCCGGTTATCCGGATGGCCGCGGTTTTCCCGAGCTGGACATGTGGCTGCGCAACGAGATCGCCATGCACCGCGACGCGGCCGAGGGCCTGCAGGCGATGCTGAGTCGCAACCTCAATATGAAGGTCGAAGTGCGTAACGTAGAGAACAAGGTCTTCATGGACGGCCTGAACAACCATACGCTTACCTTTGGGCTGGTGCCCTACGAGTTCGACTTCGTGGATCCGAGCAACCTCCTCGGGCTCTGGCGGTCCAATGGCCGGCACAACTGGAACAATACCGCCTTCGACGGCCTGATGACCGCGGCCGACGCCGAGGTCGGGGACCCGGATCGCCGCATTGCCCTGTACAGAGAAGCGGAACGGCTCCTGGTGGAAGACGTGGCCGGCGTGTTTCTGTGGCACAGGCAACGGGCGCAGGTATGGAAACCCTACCTGAAAGGCTCGGCCCTGGAACCGAACGCGTCGGGTTTCCGGAC